>NZ_JBFAQX010000005.1:460649-511396 GCF_040678995.1 Amycolatopsis sp. NPDC049253
CGAGTCCGGGCTGCGACTCCCGCTCTGGTTTCAGCCTCGGCCGACCGCCTCACCGAACCGGGCATCCGCCAGCCGCATCCGAGTTCTCGGCTCCCTGCGGCCGGCCACAGGCCGGCCCGACCCACCCCCGACGCGGCCGCCACCGCAGCCGAACCGCACCCGCCCGGCCGCCACCGCGTCCGGTGAACCCGCCAACCCCGGCTCGGCCTCGCCAGAGCCCACCGGCCTCCGGCCGGCGCGGCCGCAGCCCACAAGGCCCGGCGCCGCCACAGCCGACAAAGCCCGGCGCACCTCGCCGCAGACAACCCGACCAATCCACCCACCCCAGGCTCGGCGCCAGCCGCAGCCGAGAACACCCGCCGCCAGCGTAGGCCGGCTCGGCGTCCGCCGTGGCCGGTAGGAAAACGAAACCCGTGGGTCTCCCGGAACCGCCGCCGTCGGGAGGGCCGGACGGATCAGCGAAGGGGCTGACGCGTGACCTGGATCCAGGATTACCAACCGGCGGGCGGGCTGTGGGTGTCCGCGCTGCTCGCCGCGCTGCCGATCATCGTGTTGCTGGTGGCGTTGGGCGTCGTGAAGCTGTCGGCGCACCTGTCGGCGGCGCTGGCGCTCGTGACGGCGCTCGGGGTGGCGCTGCTGCTCTACCGGATGCCGGCGGGGCTCGCGCTCGACTCGGCGGTGATGGGTGTGGTCTTCGGCGTGTGGTCGGTGGCGTGGATCGCGTTCCACGCCGTGTACTTCCACAACGTCACGGTGACCACGGGCCGCTTCGACGGCATCAAGCGTGTGCTCGCCGGGTTCAGTGAGGATCGGCGGCTGCAGGCGTTGCTGATCGCGTTCAGCTTCGGGGCGTTGCTGGAGGGAGTCGCGGGCGGTGGGTCGCCGATCGCGATCACGGCGGCGATGATGGCGGCGCTCGGGTTCCCGCCGGTGAAGGCCGTGGTGCTGGCGCTGCTGGCGAACACCGCGCCGGTGGCGTTCGGCGGGCTCGGCAACCCGCTGATCGTGCTCGGCCGCCTCACCGGGCCGATCATGCACCTCAAGCCGGAGGAGGCGACGGCCGCGTTCTCCTCGATGGTGGGGCGGCAGGTGCCGTTCCTGGCGGTGATCATCCCGGCGTTCCTGATCGTCGTGCTGGCCGGCTGGAAGAAGATGCTGGAGGTCTGGCCCGCCGTCGTCACGGCCGGGCTGGCGTTCGCGCTCATGCAGTTCGCGGCGTCGAACTACATCAGCGCGAGCCTCGTCGACGTGCTCGCCGCCCTGGCCGCGATGGCCGCGCTGTACGTGCTCACGCGGTTCTGGCAGCCGAAGACCGTGTGGCGCTTCGCGGGCGAGGAACCCGTCAAGTCGACGAGCCTGGGCGCGGCGAAGTCCGAACGCGGTGCGCTCTACGCGTGGACGCCGTACGTCATCCTGATCCTCGCGATCTTCCTGTCGCGCATCGGCACGATCTTCGCGCACCTGCCCGTGTGGTTGGACCTCACGAAGCTGCTGCACAAGGCCGACTGGGTGTTCGCGTGGCCGGGGCTGCACAACCACGTGATCCAGCACGCCCCGATCACGCCGAAGGACACGCCGTACGCGGCGACGTTCACCGTCGACTTCCTGTTCTCCCCCGGCACGGTCGCGCTCATCGCCACGGTGATCGCCGGCTTCGCGATGGGCGCACGGCCGAAGCAACTGGTGCAGACGTACCGCGACACGTTGCACCAGATGCGCTGGGCGCTCGCGACGATCTTCATGATCCTCGCCATCGCGTTCGTGATGAACTACTCCGGCGCCACGCAGACGCTGGGCCTCGCGCTGGCCACGACCGGCGTGCTGTTCCCGATCTTCTCCGCCTACATCGGCTGGCTCGGCGTGTTCCTGACCGGCTCCGACGCGTCGACCAACAGCCTTTTCGGTCCCATGCAAGTGATCTCCGCGCAGCAGCTGCACCTCAATCCGGTGCTGGCGGGCGCCACGAACACGTCCGGCGGCGTGATGGGCAAGATGATCTCGCCGCAGAACCTGTCGATCGGCGCGACGGCGATCGGGCAGAGCGGCAAGGAAGGATCACTGCTGCGCCAGACGTTCCTGTGGTCGCTCGCGCTCACCGCCGTGGTCGGCGTCATCTCACTGCTGCAGGCGACCGTGCTCGGCTTCATGATCCCCTGACCCGGTTTCGGCGTTTCCGGGCAACCAGTCACCGTCCACTGTGGGCGGTGACTGGGCTGTCCGGATGAAAACCGGACACACCCGGCTCCGCGCGACCTACCGTGGTGCACATGCCACTGACACTGATCAAAGGCACGTTCCAGCTCCTCGGTGCCGCACCGGACGGCGACTCCGTGCGGTTCTACCCCGACGACCCGGCCGCCACGAAGAACGCCGGGCTGCGGGTCCGCCTCAACTCCCGCGGCGGCATGCAGCTGCGCCTCGACGCCATCGACGCGCTGGAGACCCACTACCGCCCGCGCGGCGGCGAAATGCTGCACCAGCCGGCGTCCCTCGGCACCGCCGCGGCCGACCGGCTCGTGTCGCTGCTGGGTTTCACGTCCGTGACGAGGGACGAAGACGGCGTCGTCACGGCGGCGAAGCCGGAGAAAGTCGCGGGGCACATCCTCACGCGCTTCGCCGACAAGTACGGGCGCGCGGTCGCGTTCGCCTTCCCGGGCCAGCGCCCCGGCCGTTCGGTGGACGGCAGCGACGTGTTCCTCGACGCGAAGACGCTGAAGAACTCCGTCAACTTCCAGCTGGTTTCCGAAGGTCTCACCTACCCGACCTTCTACTCGCTGCTGTACGTGGATCTCCGCCAGGCGCTTGCCGACGCCGCGTCGTCGGCCCGCTCGTCGGGCAGCGGGGTGTGGGCTTCGGATGTGACGACTTCGGGTTTCCGGCTCCGGTCTCGAGCCCAGTTGCAGGACGAGCTCGTGCTTTTGCCCAAGCTCTTCCGCCGGCTGGCCGATTACCTCGCCCTGGACGAGACGGGCGGCGTCTCACTGGCCGGCTTCGCCCACTTCCTCGACACCCGCGACGACCGGCTGTTCACCGTCCCGGATGGACACTCGACGGAGCTCGCCACGCTGGTGGAGGTGAAGCGTCAAACGGTGAAGCTCGTCGTGCCGCCGGAGCGGATCGTGTTCGTGGAGGCGTGAGACCGCAGATCAACAAGCCGCCGCGCGGTCCAGCAACAGCGTGCGCTCCCGGGCGTTGCCCGTCATGTCCGCCGCTCGTTCGAACTCGGCCTTCGCTTCGGCCAACCGGCCCAGCTTGACCAGGAAATCCCCCCGGACACTCGGCAGGAGGTGGTAGTTCTTCAACGCCGGCTCGTCCTTCAGCTTGTCCACCAGCTCGAGACCGGCCTCAGGCCCCTCGGCCATCGACACCGCCACGGCCCGGTTCAGCTCGATCACCGGCGAAGGCGTCAGCTGCGCAAGCCCGGCATACAACGCCGCGATCCGCGCCCAGTCCGTCTCCTCCGGCACCCGCGCCCGGGCGTGACACGCGGCGATCGCCGCTTGCGCCGAGTAGGGCCCGTACGCACCCTCGGCGAGTTCCTCCGAACGAGCCAGCGCCGCGAGCCCGCGACGGATCAGCAACTGGTCCCAACGACCCCGATCCTGCTCCAGCAGCAACACCGGCTCCCCGGACGGGCCGGTCCGCGCGGCCGACCGCGAGGCCTGGATCTCCAGCAGTGCCGTCAGCCCGTGGACCTCGGGCTCCGTCGGCATGAGCCCCGTGAGCACGCGCGCCAGCCGCAGGGCGTCTTCGCACAGGGCGGGGCGCAGCCAGTCGTCGCCGCGGGTGGCGGAGTAACCCTCGTTGAAGATCAGGTAGATGACTTCCAGCACGGACGAAAGGCGGGCCATGCGCTCTTCGCCGACGGGGACCTCAAAGGGCACCTTCGCGTCGGCCAGCGATTTCTTCGCGCGCACGATCCGTTGCGCCACAGTGGATTCCTTGACGAGGAACGCACGGGCGATCTCGTCGGTGGTGAGCCCGCCGAGCATGCGCAGCGTGAGGGCGACGCGCGCCTGGGTGGGCAGCACCGGGTGGCAGGCGGTGAAGACCAGCCGGAGGATGTCGTCCTCGATGTGTTCCTCGTCGAGGACCGCGTCGAACTCGTCGAGGTCCGGCTCGAAGACCTGCTGCTCGCGGCCGAGCTCGTCGAGCTTGCGCCCGAACGTCTCGTTGCGTCGGAACTGGTCGATGGCGCGGCGTTTGGCCGTGGTCATCAGCCAGGCGCCGGGGTTGCGCGGCACGCCGGTCTCCGGCCACTGCTCCAGCGCGGCGACCAGCGCGTCCTGCGCGAGCTCCTCCGCGAGCCCGACGTCGCGCACCATCCGCGCGAGGCCCGCGATCACCCGCGCCGACTCGATCCGCCAGACCGCCTCCACGGCACCGTGCGTCTCCACGGGCCCATCAGACAGGCTGGCCCGCCCGAGAGCAAGCCTCGGGCGGGCGCGGCGTCACGGAACGAGCGGCCTGATCTCGACGACCCCCGCCTGCAACTCCGGGTTGGGCGCGCGCTTGAGCAGCTCGACGATCTCCGCCACCGACTCCCCGCGCAGGATCCACAGCCCGGCCACGAGCTCCTTCGTCTCCGCGAACGGCCCGTCGACCACCTGCGGCTGCGGCTCGCCGTCGAAGTAGACCAACCGCGCGCCCTTCGAGCTGGGCGCGAGGCCCTCGGCCTGCACGAGGTGCCCCGACGCCGCCAGCTCTTCGTTGAACTTCCCCATCTGCTCCATCAGCTCGGCGCTCGGCATGACCCCGGCCTCGGAGTCGGCGTTGGCCTTGACCATCACGAGGAAGCGCATCAGGCGTTCTTCGCCGCTTCCGCGCGCAGCTTCTCCTCGGCCTCGCGCAGCTCCGGCGTCAGGTTGTCGCCGAAGTCCTCGGCCTCGGCGATGCGCCGGATCTCGATCTCGTGGTGCGCGCCGTCCGTGTTGGGCACGCGCTTCACCCACTCGATGACCTCTTCCTTCGACTTCACCTGCAGGATCCAGAAGCCGGCCACGAGCTCCTTGGTCTCGGCGAACGGGCCGTCGATCACGGTCGGCTCGGCGTTGCCCGCGAAACGCACGCGCGCACCGTCGGCGCTCGAGGTGAGGCCTTCACCGGCGAGCAGCACGCCCGCCCGCACGAGCTCCTCGTTGAACTTCCCCATCTCTGCGAGCATCTCGGTGGTCGGCAGCTGGCTGGCCTCGGACTCTTCGCTCGCCTTCATGATCACCATGAACCGCATCGGGAGATCCTCTCTCTGTGGTTTGTGCCGTCACGCTTACGTCGAACGGGCGGCCACTGGATCGACAGGGCCCCCGAACTTTTTTCCCGCGGCCGAAACTAGCAGGTCAGGCACCTACCTGGGGACAAATCGGGCGTGGGAGAATTCTCCGTCGTGGCGCACCTTCCCGACGACCTGCGAACCGCCCTCGACAACGAGCTCGGCCGCTTCCCCGAATCCCGGCTCGCCCAGGCGGTCGACAAGCTCAGCTCGCGCTACCGCTCCGGCGAAGCCGCGACGTCACCGATCCTCACCTCGGAGCTCGACGTCGCCGCCTACGCGGGCTACCGCATGCCGGCGACGTACGCGGCGGTCAGCTCGGTGCTCGGTGAAGTGGCCGCGGCCGCCCCCGAGTTCACGCCGCGCACGCAGCTCGACATCGGCGGCGGCACGGGCGCGGCGATCTGGGCCGCGGCCGGCGCGTGGCCGACGCTGGAGAAGTGCACGGTCGTCGAGCAGGTCGCCGGCGCGCTCACCCTGGGCCGCAAGCTCGCGGCGAGCGCCGAAGACGCGGCGGTCCGCGGGGCGACGTGGCAGCGCGGGCTGATCGATCCGGCGTCGCCGCTGCCGGCGGCCGACCTGGTGACGCTGTCGTACGTCCTGGGCGAGCTGCCGGAACGCACACGTGACGAAGTGGTGCGCTGGCTCGCCGCGTCGGGTGGTGCGGTGGCGCTGATCGAGCCCGGCACGCCCGCCGGGTTCGCCCGCGTCCGCGCGGCGCGCGACGTGCTGCGCGGCCTCGGCCACACGGTGCTCGCGCCGTGCCCGCACGACGGCGAATGCCCCGTCAAACCCGGCGAGGACTGGTGCCACTTCGCCGCGCGCCTGCCGCGAAGTGGCGTGCACCGGCGCATCAAAGCGGGCACGCTGGGGTTCGAGGACGAGAAGTTCTCCTACGTCGTCGCGGCTCCGGCGGGCGTCACGGCCGACCGCGCCGACGCGCGAATCCTGCGGCACCCGCGCAAGCACAAGGGCTTCGTGCAGCTCGACCTGTGTACGGTGGATGGCCTCGCTTCCGGCGTCACCGTGTCCAAACGCCACGGTCCCCGCTACCGCGCCGCGCGCGACGCGGAATGGGGCGATGCCTGGACCACGAAGGAGTAGTCCGATGGGGAAGGTCGTCGCGGAAATCAGCATGTCGCTCGACGGGGTCGTCGCCGGCCCGGGCACGGACACCGACAACCGCCTCGGCCGTGACGGCGAGCTGCTGCACACGTGGATGGCCGACGGCAACGAGACCGACCACGACGTGATGGCCGAGTTTTTCACCGACACCGGCGCCTTCGTGCTCGGGCGCACCACGTTCGACATGGGCATCGACGTCTGGGGCCCCGACGGCGCCTTCGAGCGGCCGGCGTTCGTCCTCACCCACCGCGCGGCCGACCCGCTGGAGCGCGGGAAGACCACGTTCACCTTCGTCACCGACGGCCCGGAAAACGCGCTGGCTCAAGCCCGAGACGCCGCGGGCGAACGCGATGTCGTCATCATGAGCGGCTCGGCGATCAGCCAGTACCTGTGCCTCGGCCTCGTCGACGAGCTGCGCCTGCACCTCGTGCCTCTGCTGTTCGGGGACGGCGTGCGCCTGTTCGACGCCCTCGCCGACCACCGCGTGACGCTGGAGCGCACCGACGCCGTCACCACCCCGACGATGACGCACCTGACCTACCGCGTCACTTCCTGAGGACGCGCGGCGTAGCTGTCGAGCATGAAGTCGAGCAACGTGTCCACCGGGCGCTCGCCGTCCTCGCCGACCGCCCGGCGCAACGCCTCCGGCAACCCCCGTTTCGTGCGCGGTGCTCGACGCACGAGCCCAGCCCCTCGCGCGACGCGCCGGCCGGGCCGCGTGCCGGCAGCAAGACCGGAACCGAATCGCACAACCGCTCCGGATCGGCGAGGTACACCGCCGCCACCAGCGCGGCCCGGCCGGCGAAGTGGCGGTAGCGCGTGCCGACGCCCACCCCGGCCTCCTGCGCGGGTCGATCCGGGCCGGGTTCGCCCAGGCGTTGCGCTTCACCGAGGAGCTCCCCGCGTACCGCCACGGCGCCCTCGCCGAGTTCCGGGCGTTCGTGCGCGACGCCGGGCCGGAGGGGTTCACCGGGGATCCGGCTGCCGTCGCCCGCGCCGTCTACGACGTCGGCCGCCAGGACCGGCCGCCGCTGCGGATGCCGCTGGGCGGGGACGCGTTCCACGCGGTCACGGCGGCGTTGCGCGAACGCCTGCGCGCGATCGAGCCGCGGGAAGAGCTCGCGCGGTCCATCGCGTTCGGCGCGGACCCGGCCTGAGTGAGTAGCACAGTCGCCCGCTTGCCGAGCCCGGGAAGGAAAGCCCGAGGCCGACGGACACAACGTGTTCCCGAAAGCCTCCGCCGCCACGCTGCCGGTGCCGCGCCGAACCCCTTCCTCCCAGCCTCGCGCTCGCCTTCCCCGCCGCGCGAGTTCCTGGAGTCGCAGATGAGTGCTGTCCGTCGCTGGTTCGTCACCGGCGCCTCCCGAGGTCTGGGCCGGGCGCTGGCCGAGGTCGTGCTCGACCGCGGCGAACGGGTCGTCGCCGCGGTCCGGCGGCCCGAGAGCGTGGCCGACCTCGAGCAGAAGTACGGCTCGCGGATCGAGGTCGAACAGCTCGACGTCAGCGACCTCCCGGCCATCGACGAGGTCCTCGGCCGGGTCCTGGCCCGCGGGCCGCTCGACGTGGTCGTGAACAACGCCGGCTTCGGCGTGATCGGTGCCCTCGAAGACCAGAGCCCCGAGCTCGTGCAGAGCCAGCTCACCACGATGCTGCACGCGCCGATCGCGATCACGCGCGCGGTGCTGCCCGCCCTGCGCGAGCACGGCGGCGGGCACATCTTCCAGATCTCCAGCATGGGCGGCCAGACGGCCTTCCCCGGCAACACCGTCTACAACGCGGTCAAGTGGGGCCTGGAGGGCTTCAGCGAGTCGCTCGCCCAGGACGTGGCCCAGTTCGGCATCCGCGTCACCATCATCGAGCCGGGTGCCATCCGCACCGACTTCCACCACGCGGCGAGCTTCCCCGAGGGAAACCCGGCCTACCAGGAGGGCGCGGTCGCGGCCGTGCGCGGCTACTTCCGCACGGCGGGCCTCGATCTCTACCAGGGCGACCCCGACAAGGTCGCCGGCGCGATCCACGACCTCAGCACCCAGGAGCACCCGCCGCTGCGGATCCCGCTGAGCAGCGACGCCTTCGATGCGTTGTCCGCCACGCTGCAGGCTCGCCTCGACGCCCTCGCGCCGCTGGAGACGCTCGCCCGCTCCGTGGCCCTCGGCCCGGCTCCGGAGCAATCCTGAGCCACCGTGTCCGGTCGGGGGCACCGGCTCCGACTCCGTGGTGAGCCGAACCGGAAGGACGACCACCATGGACTTCGAACGCCGGGCCGCCGAGATCGTGGCGCAGACCGAGCTGCTGCGAGCCGCCGCGAAAGGCGCTGACCTCGCCACGCGGATCACGGCGTGCCCGGACTGGAGCCTGGGCCGGCTGCTCAACCACGTCGGCGCGGGGCACCGGTACGCCGAGGCAATCGTGCGCACGCGCGCGTCCGCGGCCCCCGCCGACGACTACCTGCGTAACCCCGGCCACGAAATCCGGCCGAGCAGCTGGCTCACCGACGGCGCCGAGGCCCTGGCGACGACCTTGCGTGAAGCCGGGCCCGACGCCGAGGTCTGGACCCCCGTCCCCGCCGGAGCGCCGCGAGCCGCGTTCTACGCCCGCCGATTCCTGCACGAGACGGCGATGCACCGTGCCGACGTGACGCTCGCCCTCGGGCGGAGCTTCCAGCTCGACGGCGACATCGCCCGCGACACCCTGGACGAGTGGCTCGAACTCGGCTCCCTGCCGGTGATGTTCGACTACTTCCCCGAACGCCGCGCGCTGCAGGGACCCGGCCACACCATCCACCTGGCGCCGACGGACCACGCGGCGTCGTGGACCGTCGACCTCACCGGCGACCTGCCCGCGTGGCACCCGGGCGCCGGTGAGGCCCCGGCTGTGACCGTCGAGGCACCGCTGACCGACCTGCTGCTGATCGTCTACGCCCGCGTGCCCGCCACCACCGCGAAGGTCACCGGCGACACGGCGTTCCTCGACACCTGGCTGTCGCTGGTGAGCTTCGGCTGAACACCCGGCTCAGCCTCCCGGCCGAGGCACTTCGCACCCGCGCAGGAGGCGAAGCACGCCCCGGCACGAGACGATCAGGACCATGACCACCCAGCGCGTGGGCCCGCGCATCGCCCTGGTCGCCGAAATCGCGGCGCTCGGGGCACTCGTGGTGCTCGACGCCGTGGTGTTCGCGCGCTCCGGGCCGGCGCAGGGCACGCTCGCGCTGATCGCCGTGGACTTCGCACCCGGGCTGGGGCCCGTGGTGGCAGTGCTCGCCGTGCTGCGGCGCCGATTCCCGGACCACGTGGCGCTCGTGGCGACGGCGGTGTCGTGCCTGTCGTTGCTCGGCACGGCCGTCACGGCGGGCGTCGCGGCGCTGGGCCAGCGGCTGCCGGTGCAACCCAGCGGCGCGGAGGCGCTCGCGATCGCGCTGGTCGTCGGCGCCTGCTGCCATCGGCTGCAACGCCCGCCCGCCGCGACGTTGTCCGTCCTCGGCGGGATCGCGGCCGTGGCGGCGCCGGTGTTCCGCTACGGCATCGGCTCGCCCGCGGCGCTGTTGTCCGCCGCCGCGGCCGTCGCGTGGGGTGCGGCGCTCGCGATCGGCCTGCTGCTGCGCGACGCCGACGCGCGCGCCCGCGCCGAAGCCGTCGAGGTGCGCGCGGCGGAACGGCTGAACCTCGCGCACGAGCTGCACGACCTGGTCGCGCACCAGATCACCGGCATCGTCGTGCGCGTGCAGGCCGCGCATCGCGTGACCGAACGGCAAGGCGGCGACACCAGCGCGTTCGCCGAGATCGAGCAGGCGGGCGCGGAGGCGCTGGCGTCGATGCGCCGGCTGGTCGGCACGCTGCGGACCGATGGCGAGAACTTGTTCAGTCCACCGTCCGGGCTCGCTTCGGCCGTGGACCGCGCGGTGCCCGACGACGGCACCGTCACCCTCGACGTGCCCGACGACCTCGGCGGCCTCAGCGCGACACCCGAGGTCGTGACCACCGTCCACCGGCTGATCACCGAGGCCCTCACCAACGTCCGCCGCCACGCGCCACGCGCCACCGAGGTGCGGGTGAGCGTGCGCCGCGACCTGCGCGACCTCGTGGTGGAGGTCGGCAACGACGGCGCCGCCAAGCCCGCGCGTCCCGGCGGCTACGGCTTGATCGGCATGACCGAACGCGTCACCGCCGTCGGCGGTACGGTTTCCGCGGGCCCGGCGGCCGGGCACCGCTGGCTGGTGGCCGCGCGGCTACCGCTCGAAACAGCCTGAGCAGGAGGAACCCGTGCCGGTGACCGTGTTGATCGCCGACGACCAGGCGATGGTCCGCACCGGCTTCCGGCTGATCCTCGAAGGCGAGCCGGACATCGAGGTGGTCGGCGAGGCCGCCGACGGTCAGGACGCCGTACGGCTGGCGCGGCAGCTGCGTCCCGACGTCACGCTCATGGACATCCGCATGCCCGGCATCGACGGGCTGCAGGCCACGAAACTCCTGGCCGGTCCCGAGGTCGCCGATCCGCTGCACGTCGTGATGGTCACGACCTTCGGGCTCGACGAGAACGTCCACGCGGCCCTGCGCGCCGGCGCGTGCGGTTTTCTCTTGAAGGACGCGGGCGCGACACTGCTGATCGAGGCCGTGCACGCGGCCGCGCACGGCGAAGCGCTCGTCTCGCCGGCCATCACCACACGGCTGCTGGCCCACTTCGTCGGCAGCGCGAGCAAGGAACGGTCCGAACCGGACGGTCCGCTCACGAACCGCGAGCTCGACGTGGTGAAAGCCGTGGCGGGTGGCCAGACCAACGCCGAGATCTGCGAGTCACTCGTCCTGTCGCTCTCCACCGTGAAGACTCACCTCGCGGCCGCCCAGCGCAAGCTGCGGGCTCGCAACCGCACCGAGATCGCCATCTGGGCCTGGGAGACCGGGCTCGTCCGCTGAAGCTGGGACGCGCACGACCAGGGTCCCCGCGACCAGGTCACCGAGGCGTTGCCGGCGTGGGCTGACCAGCATGATCACCACACCCGCGAGACCCCAGCAGAACCCGTCGACCACCATCAGCACCGCGCGGATCACGTAGGCGCGCAACGGCGGCTGCCCGCCGTCGGGCAGCACCACGCGGATCCGCAGCCAGCGCATCGCCGGCGTCTGCCCGCGGTGGCGGTGCGGCCACCAGATCTCGAGGTACAGACTCGCGAGCGCCCAGATCCCGAACGTCGTGAACGCCACGACCTTGATGAACGTGAGCAGCGAGCCGGGCGGGTGCAGGTAGAGCACGACGAGCACCGCGACCACCGCCACGGGCACGGTGGCGAGCAGCTGGTCGAGCACGCGCTGCACGACCCGCCGGCCCACCACGCCGGGGCCGGGCGCGGGAATGGTCATGACCCCAGTTTCCCCGCCGCGGCAGCCTCGCGCGCGTTGGCCCGCCTCGTTCGCACGGCCGAGGCGGCACCGGAAGTTCGTCCGCGAGACTGATCGCCGGCGTCCGCGCGCGCACGAGACTCGACGGCAAGCGGATCACGGACGAAAGGACTTCCCGGTGCGAACTCCCAGAGCAGTACTGGTCTCGGCGGTGGTCGCGGCCGCCACCGCCGCGTCGGTCCCGGCGGTGGCGAGCGCGGCGGACGACCCGCTCGCGCCTTACACGAGCCAGAAAATCACGTGGGGCGACTGCGCGTTCAAACCGGCCACCGGGGCGAAACCCGCACAATGTGCCGAAATCACCGTGCCACGCGACTGGGCCGACCCGGCCGCGGGCACCGACCTCAAGGTGTCGATCAGCCGCGTCGCGGCGACCGGCGACCGGCTGGGCGCGATCCTCGTGAACCCCGGCGGCCCCGGCGGCCAGGGCACCTCGCTGGCCGGCTCGCTCGCGGGGCTGGAGCCGTCCGTGAGCGCGAGCTACGACTTCATCGGCATGGACCCGCGCGGCACCGGCCAGGAAGGCAGCAGCGACAAGGGTTTGCAGTGTGAAGTGCCGACCGGCCGGCTGCCCACCACGGCCCTCGACGCCCGTGACCGCTCCGCCGCCAGCATCGCCGCCCACCAGGCGACGCCGCGGGCGATCGCCGAGGCCTGCCAGAGCGACGCGCTCACGCCGTACATCACGACGTGGCAGACCACGCACGACATGGACCTCATCCGCACGCTGCTGGGCGATCAGCAGCTCAACTACCTCGGTTACTCCTACGGCACCTGGCTCGGCGCGAAGTACGCGTCGATGTTCCCCGACCACGCGGGCAAGATCGTGCTCGACTCCAGCGTGAACTTCGAGGGCCGGCTGCAGGCCGACTTCGAGGCGTTCCCCGAGGTCGACCAGCGCCAGTTCGACGACGTGTACGTGCCGTGGCTGTCGCGCCAGTTCCCAGACCAGCTGGGCAAGACGCCGGAAGCGGTGAAGCAGAAGTACGAACAGGTGCGCGCGTATTACGCGGGGAAGGGCATGTCGCCCGACAACTTCGACCACATTTTCGTCGGCAACGGCAGCAAACTCCAGTGGCTGCTGGGCGCGCTGATCTTCACGCAGGGCGCGGCCGCGCTGGACGGCACCGCACCGGCGCCGCCGAAGGATCTCGCGGCCGACCTCGACGCTGAGTCGCGCACCGCGTTCGGCGTGCCGGCCGCGGACCTCACGGTGGCGAAGGTCGTCGCGGCGACGCCCGACTACGCCCCGGTGGGCGGCACCCGCTACGCCGTGGCCTGCGGTGACCAGCCGACGCGGTCGGCGGCCTGGTACAAGAACCTCAGCGACCGGCAAGGTCCCGCCGACCCGCTCTACGGCTGGTCCTACGGGCTCAGCGAGCCGTGCGGCTACTGGTCGGAAGCGCCGCAGCACGAGTTGCCGAACCTGCCGGCGTCCGTGAAGAGCCACGTCCTCGTGGTGCAGGGCGAATTCGACCCGCAGACCGGCTACGAACAAGGCCGCGCCGCGGCTCGCGCGGCCGGCGTGCCGCTGATCTCCGTGGACGACGCGCCCTTCCACGGCGAGTACGCGATCAACGGCAACCCGTGCGTCGACGGGCTCGTGAACACCTTCCTCACCAAGAACTCGCGACCCGCCTCGACCACGTGCCCTGGCGTGCCGCTGCCGGGTGAGGACGAGGTGCACCCCGTGGCCGGGCCGGTCGACCACCACGTGGGCGTCACGACCGAGGTGCGTGACGCGCTTTCGGACCTGCGCCAGACCGTGCAGGACCTGATCCGCGACCTCAACTCCGGCAGGTAGACATGGGACTTCGGTGGCTTCCCCGCACGCGGGGCACGGCCTGGGCGTACGTCGTGATCGGTCTGCTGATGCTGGGTCTGCTGATCGCGGAGCTGTCCACGGGGTTCGCCAGGGATTCCCTGGTGCAGTATGGAATCCTGGCGTTCGTCTTCCTCGGGTTCACCTCGACCGGAGTCGCCAAGCTCGTCGTGACCCGCGGTCATCCCCACTGAATGGGCAGGCTCTTGAGGCCGTTCTGGAAGTTCGACCGCAGCCGCCGCGGTTCGCCCGCGAGGCGGACCTCGCCGAGCTGCTCCAGGACGGCCTCGAAGAGCGCCCGCATCTGCACGCGCGCCAGGTGCGAGCCGAGGCAGAAGTGCGGGCCGTGGCCGAAGGTCAGGTGCTCGCCCGGCGCGCGGGTGACGTCGAACGCGTCGGGGTCGGCGAACACGGTCTCGTCGCGGTTGGCCGAGGAGAACCAGACCACGACCTTGTCGCCGGCCTTGATGTCCACATCGGACAGCCGGGTGTCCTCGGTGGCCGTGCGGCGGAAGTGCATGACGGGCGTCCACCAGCGCAGCATCTCCTCGACGGCGCCCGGGAGCAGCGAGCGGTCGTCGAGGAGCTTGCGGTACTGCTCCGGGTGGCGGAGCAACGCGGCGAGCCCGCCGGGCAGGCCGTTGCGCAGGGTTTCGTTGCCCGCCACGGAAAACAGCCAGAACAGGTTCTCGAACTCGGCGATCGAGACGCGGCCGCCCTCGTCGTCGACGTGCTGCATGAGGTTGCTCATCACGTCGTCGCCCGGGTGGCTGCGCTTGTATTCGCCGAGGGCATTGGCGTACGCGTAGAGGTCCGGCATCCCGGCGCGTGTGCGCGGATCGGGCATCGAGCCGTCCGGACCCGGTTCGGGCCGCACGGCGAGGGCGGCGCGGGCGAGGTCGGTGAGCTCTTCCGGCCGGACGGTGGCGCTCACCGCGTATTCGGCGTCCTGGAAGCCGATCACGCGGTTGCTCCAGTCGAACATCAGCCGCCGGTCCTGCTCGGGCACGCCGAACACCTCGGCGAGCGTGAGCAGCGGCAGATCAGCGGCCACGTCCTTGGCGAAATCGCATTCGCCGCGGTCCGCGACGGCCGCGACCAGGTCGTGGGCCCAGCCTTCGATGCGCTCGGTGAGCCGGCCGATCGCGCGCGGGGTGAACGCCTTGGTGAGCAGCCCGCGCAGCCGGCCGTGCTCGGGCGGGTCCATGTTCAGCATCATGCGCCGCACGTAGCCGAGGTCGTCGGGCGTCGCGGGGTCCCGGATCTGCGTGCCGCCGAGCTGTGACGAGAACGTGGCGGGGTTGCGCAGCACATCGCGCACGTCGGAGTGGCGCAGCACAGCCCAGAAGTCACCGACCCGCGTCACCGGCGTCTCGCGGCGCAGCTTCGCGAGGACGTCGTAGGGCACGCCTTCGACGTAGGTGTCCGGGTCGGCGATCAGGGCACTCGACACGGTCTCGACCCTAGCCCCGGAACCCCTGCCTGGGGAAAGATCCGACTGGTGGAAACGCTGAAGCTGCGCACCGACGGGTCCGGCGAGCCGGCCGTGCTGCTGCTCCACGGGCTGGGCGCGACCGGCACGGTGTGGGACGGGCTGGCCGAGCTGCTGGACCGGCGCCTGCTCGTGCCCGACCTGCCCGGTCACGGTGGTTCGGCGCCGTTGCCGGCCTACTCGTTCCCGGCGCTGGCGGAGGCGGTGGCCGCGGTGCTCGACGAGGCCGGGCCGGTGGTCGTCGTGGGTCATTCCCTCGGTGGGGTGGTGGCGCTGGAGCTGGCATCCGGGCGGCACGGCCTGGACGTGGCCGGAGTGCTGGCGCTGGGCGTCAAGGTGGAGTGGAGTGCCGAGGACCTGGAGCGCACCGCCGCGATGGCCGCGCGTCCGCCGCGGCGGTTCGCCTCGCGGGAAGACGCCGAGGTCGCGTATCTGAAGGTTTCGGGGCTCACCGGGTTGGCGCCCGCCGATCCCGATGGCGTGGTGGAGACCGCCGACGGCTGGCGGCTGGCGTTGGACTCCGCCGCGTTCGGCGTGGGCGCGCCGGACATGCCGCGACTGCTGGCCGAAGCGACGTGCCCCGTCGTGCTCGCCGCCGGCGCCGAGGACCCGATGTCGCGGCCCGAGCAGCTGCGCGCGCTGGCTGCCGGCTCCGTCACGTTGGCCGGCCTCGGGCACAACGCCCACGTGGCGGACCCCGCCGCGCTGCTGCCGTTGTTGACGCAGCTCACCCCACGTGGCGAGTGAGCGGTCCTTAGGATGACGGGGTGATCACCGACCCCGTGCACCCCGGCATCGACCAGCTCCTCAAGCTGGAACCGCTCGAGCGCAACCTCTTCCGCGGCACCAGCCACGAGGGTTCGCCGCAACGGGCGTTCGGCGGGCAGGTGGCGGCGCAGGCGCTCACGGCGGCGGGCGCGACCGTGCCCGAGGACCGGCACGTGCACTCGCTGCACGGCTACTTCATCCGCGGCGGTCGCACGGATCTGCCGATCGTCTACGAGGTGGAGCGCACGCGCGACGGCGGCTCGTTCACCACCCGGCGCGTGGCCGCGATCCAGAACGGCGAGACGATCTTCAGCCTTTCGGCCTCGTTCCAGAAACCGGCCGACAGCAGCGAACACCAGGCGCGCATGCCCGAAGTCCCGGCACCTGACGACGTCGAGGTCCGCGACGAGGACGAGCTGCCGATCATGCTTTCGGTGATCGAGGCGCGGTTCATCAGCGACCCGGCGGCGGGGCTGCCGGACGTCGGCAGCGGGCCGCGCCAACGCATCTGGGTGCGCGCGAAGGGCCGGCTGCCGGACAACCCGCTGGCGCACGTGTGCGCGCTCACCTACATCTCCGACATCCGCCTCGCGGGCACCGCGGCGCTGCCCCACCGCGACGAGCCTGGGCGCGCGCAGCTGACCTCACTCGACCACGCCGTGTGGTTCCACCGCCCGTTCCGCGCCGACGAGTGGTTGCTGTTCGACATGGAGAGCCGCAGCTTCACCAACGAGCGCGGCCTCACCCACGGCGAGTTCTACACCACCGACGGCCGGCTGGTGGCCTCCGTCACGCAGGAAGTCCTGCTGCGGCGGCGGTGAGCTCACCGTCCTTGATGGACACTCCATTGAGGACTTTGGTCAGGCTTCGCGCCTCGAGCCCCGCGAGCACCGTGTTGGCCACCGCGAGCACGAGGTACACGCCGGCCTGCAGTGAGAGCGTGAACGGGTGCAGCCCCGACGCCCCCGCCAGCAGCACGAAGTGACACACCGCGACGACGACCAGGGACGCGGCGGAGAACACGCCCAGCGCGAACAGCAGACCCCGCAGCACGCGGGCACGGCGCCAGCGCAGGCGGCCGGTCTTCACGAGGTCGGGCGTGCTGACCATCACGAGGCCGCAGCCGTAGCCGCAGAAGCCGCCGAGCACGCCGCCGCCGGCGACCAGCGCCGTGGTGGTGTGGTACGACACGGGCACGCGGTACGCGGCCAGGATCGCGGCGACGCAGACCAGCAGGCCGAGCGGCAGGTGCGGCCACCCGAACCAGGGCAGCCTCCGCTCCATGCGGACGATCGTCGGCAGGTCGACATCACGGTACGACCCGGAGTCAAGCAGGGGCATCTCGCCATTCCTGTTCTTCCGGTGATCGGCGCAGCCTAGGCCAGCGCGCGCCCGGCCGCAAAAACGCGGGTCAGCCGCTCGTCCACGGTGGACGGCTTTTTGTCGGTGGTCGTCGCTAGGGTTCCCCCATGAGTTCCGAGGAAAACTCCGCTCTCGACAACGCCGGGGGGAACACCGTGGGGAACACGATGGGCGACGCTGTGGACGAGGTCGCCGCCGAGGATCTGACGCAGGGCCAGTGGTTCTGGCACGTCCCCGTCCCGGGGCTGGCGGGCTGGCCCCTGCAGGTCGCCACCGCCGAACTCCTCGACGACGCCGTGCGCATCATCACGACGGACGAGGTGCGCGAGCTCGTGTCCTACGCCCGCGACCGCCGCGTCCGGCTGGCCGCCGCGTCCTGACGCGCGGCGGCCGGACCGGCTCGATAGCCTTTCCTGCCAGCAAGTTTGATCAAGCTCCGCTCGGCGCGGTTCAGCACACCGTCACCCGGGCAAGGGAGCTTCCGACGCCGGTCGCACCAGCTCGGTGCGGCGGTGCACGTCGCGCCGGCGCACCATCGACGTGATGTGGTGCTTCACCGCGCGCGGATTGATGTGCCGGTGCTCGCCGATCTCGTGACGGCTCTCGCCACGGCCGATCCCAGGCCCGGTCACTGAACGTGGGCGGTCCGACATGAGTCACCCGCCCGGCGCCGCGACCGCTCACTCGGGATCCGAGGTTCGAACCGGCTGCCGCTCGCGGCGATCTCGCGCGAAATGCCCGGGCACGCGCCCGACTGTGCTCACCGTCGGTGGTCACGGACCATGCCGAACCACACGGCCACTACATCGCGATGATGGCGGCCGTTTCCCCTGCCGGGCCGCGGACCGTTCCCCGCCGGACAGCCGCATCTCAGTCCATTGAGGACTGAAACAGGCTTGGGCGAGGAGAAGATCGGAGCCGGCAAGGGGGCTCGAACCCCTGACCTTCTGTTTACAAGACAGATGCTCTACCAGCTGAGCTATACCGGCCGACGCCCCGCGCAGCAGCCCAGGACGGGAGAAGTATATCGGCCTGCCACCACTCGGCGGCACCCGGAAGGCGGCTGCGGGGGAACAGCCGCGCGACCGGGTGCCGCAGCGCGTGGCCCGTCAGATGCGGCGGGCGTTGTGGAACGGCATCGAGGACAGCGGCGACAGCTTCACCGGGACTCCGGGCCGGCTGGCGTGCAGGACCATTCCGCCGCCGGCGTAGATGCCGACGTGGCTCACGGGCGTGTAGAAGAACACCAGGTCACCGGGCTGCAGCGCGGCCTTCGAGACGGGGGCGCCCGCCGTGGACTGCAGGCGCGAGCTGTGCGGCAGCGCGACGCCGGCCTGCTTGAACGCCCACACGACGAGGCCTGAGCAGTCGTAGGCGTTCGGGCCGGCCGCGCCCCAGACGTAGGGCTTGCCCTGCTGAGTCAGGGCGCGGCTCAGCGCGGTGGCGCCAACCCGAGCGCTGGCCGACGCGGAGGCGGCCGGGGCCGCGGTCGCGGCGGACGCGGTGCTCGCGAGGACCGGGCCGGCGGTGGCCGACATCGCGGCGGCCAGGGCGGTCGCCGTCAGAGCGGCGCGGACGAAGCGCCGCTTGCGGGACGGCGCGGCTTCGGATCGAGCTTCGAATCGGTGGAGTGCCATGTCGGGGTAGGGCTCCTTCTCGGGGGACCGAAATCGCAGGTAACTGCGAGAACACGGGCACATTACGAAACGAAATATGAGAATGCACCAAAGAGTGATCAGCGGCACAGATCAACAATTCCTGGCCGCGAGTCGGCGCAAATACGGAGTGACACCGACCGCGATTTACCGATGGTCAAAACCAGTTCTACCAGCGTAGATGAGCCCAGAAAACGGCACTCGAGATTCACTCAGCGGAATTCCGGAAAACACTTTTCGAAACCGGTTTCACCCAGGAATTCCGCACTCGTGGCACCCGCCGGCCGGAACACCCCGGCACGAGCCTGCCCAGACCACCCCGAACCCCCCAGCTCAACCCCCGAAAACGAGCGCCCTGGACGACCCTGCGAGACGATCAGGAGCAGACGTGGTGCACACCACTTCCGGATCAGTGCAACGGTCGGGACGCGTCGGCCGATGGTCCCCGGGAACGTCGAGGAGAACGACGCCAGATGGACGAGGAGGTGGGATCGATCATGAAGATCAACGAACGCGCCGACCAGGGGATTCACCGCAGACGGTGGCCGATCCTGGAGCCTCCCCGGCCGCGTTCGAACCAGCGGCACCGGCCGAACCTCCTGCGGCGCCGCGCGTGGCACATCCTCGAGGCGCCGACGGCTGAACAGCCGGCCGTCGAAAGCGATGAGGCACTGGGCCCGCAGCCGCCCGACGACGCGACAGTCAACTTCGTCCTCGACCTGACACTGCGCATCGGCGAGGTGCAGATGGCCAGCGGCGCCGGCGCGTCCGACGTCACCGCCACGATCCTCGCGCTCACCGCCGCGCTCGGGCTGCCCCACTGCGAGGTCGACGTGATCTTCACGTCGATCACCGTCACCTGCCACCGCGGCACGGACCTGGCGCCGGTCACCGCGTTGCGCGTGGTGCGAAGCCGCAGCCTCGACTACACGCGGCTCACGCAGGCCGAGATCCTGGTGCGCAAGATCGTCCGCGGCAACATGGGCGCCGAGGAAGCGCACACGGAGCTGGAGCGCATCACGGCGGCGCCGCACCCCTACCCACGCTGGGTCGCCACCATCGCGTGGGGCGGGCTGGCCGCGTTCATCACGCTGCTGCTCGGCGGCGGCCCCGACGTGGCCGTGGTGGCGTTCGTGATCTCCTCGGTCGTCGACCGGCTCGGCCGGCTGCTCAACCGCTACCACCTGCCGTTCTTCTTCCAGCAAGTCGTCGGCGGGCTCGTCGCGACGCTGTCGGCGATGGCGATCGTGAGCAGCAACGTCCTCACCACGGACCGCCCGACACTCGTGGTCGCCGCGGCCGTCACGGTGCTGCTGTCCGGGCTGTCCACCGTCTCGGCGGTCCAGGACGCGATCACCGGCTACAACGTCACGGCCGCCGGCCGCACGATGGAGACCGCGCTGATGTCCGCGGGCCTGATCACCGGCGTGGTGCTGGCCCTGAAGATCGCCGTGATGCTCGGCCTGCCGAGCACGCCGCTGCCGGAGGTCATCAACTCGACCCCGCAGCAGCTGCCCATCGTGGTCATCACGGGCGCCGGCGCGGCCGCGTGCTTCGCCCTGGCCTCCTACTCGACGCTGCGCGCGCTGCTCGTCGCCGCGGCGGCGGGCGCCATCGGAGCGCTCGTGTACGGCTCGCTGATGCTCACGCAGTTCGACGCCGTGAGCTCGTCGGCCATCGCGGCCACGCTCGTCGGCTTCTGTGGCGGCCTGATGGCTCGGCGGCTGCGTGTCACGCCCCTCGTCGTGGCCGTGTCCGGGATCACTCCCCTGCTGCCCGGCCTGTCCACTTATCGTGGTCTATACCAATTGGGGGTCGAGCCCGGCGGCAACATCTCGACGCTGATGACCGCCGTCGCCATCGGGCTCGCGCTGGCAGCGGGCGTTGTCCTGGGTGAATACCTCGCGCAACCCGTCCGGATGCGGCTCGGGCGGCTCGAACGCAAGCTCGCCGGACCACGGATGGCGGGACCGCTGGAGCCGCCGGAGCGCCGTCTGGAGTAGCCGGTTGATCACCAGCCGGTCACCTGGCGCGCGATAGGGTTTCACTGGGGCCGCGACCCGCGGATGACGAGGGAGCAGCTGTAGTGACTGTCGAGCAGAAGACCGCACCGTCCGCCGATTTCGTCGTGGTGGCCAACCGGCTGCCCGTCGACCTGGAGCGCACTTCGGACGGCGGCCAGCGCTGGACGGCGAGCCCCGGTGGGCTCGTCTCCGCGCTCGAACCGTTCCTGCGCTCGCGCAAGGGCGCGTGGGTCGGCTGGCCCGGCGTCCCGGACGTCGACGTCGAGGAGTTCGACGACGACGGCCTGGTCCTGCACCCCGTCACCCTCTCCTCCGCCGAGGTCCGCGACTACTACGAGGGCTTCTCCAACGCCACGCTCTGGCCGCTCTACCACGACGTCGTCGCGCCGCCGGTGTTCGACCGCGCGTGGTGGGACAGCTACGTGAAGGTCAACCGCCGCTTCGCCGAGGCCAGCGCCCAGGTCGCGGCCCACGGCGCCACGGTGTGGATCCAGGACTACCAGCTGCAGCTCGTGCCCACGATGCTGCGCGAGCTGCGGCCCGACCTGCGCATCGGCTTCTTCCTGCACATCCCGTTCCCACCCGTCGAGCTGTTCATGCAGCTGCCGTGGCGCGCCGAGATCGTGCGCGGGCTCATCGGCGCGGACCTCATCGGCTTCCACCGCCCAGGCGGCGCGCAGAACTTCCTGTGGCTGGCCCGCCAGCTCGTCGGCCTCGAGCCGACGCGCGGCGCCGTCGGCGTGCGGTCCCGGCCCGGCATGGTGCAGGTCGGCGACCGCACCGTGCGCGTCGGTGCGTTCCCGATCTCGATCGACGCCGCCGGCCTCGACAGCCTCGCGCGCAGCAAGGGCGTGATCGAGCGCGCCAAGCAGATCCGCCGAGACCTCGGCAACCCGAAGGCGGTGATGCTCGGCGTCGACCGCCTCGACTACACCAAGGGCATCGACCTGCGGCTGCAGGCGCTGCACGAGCTGCTGCACGAGGAGCGCATGCAGCCCGAGGACGTCGCGTTCGTGCAGCTGGCCACGCCGAGCCGCGAACGCGTGGAGCACTACCAGCGCATGCGCGGTGAGATCGAGCAGATGGTCGGCCGCATCAACGGCGAGTTCGCGCGAGTCGGTCACCCGGTCGTGCACTACCTGCACCAGTCCGTGAACCGCACCGAGCTGGCCGCTTTCTTCTCCGCGGCCGACGTGATGGTGGTGACGCCGCTGCGCGACGGGATGAACCTCGTCTGCAAGGAGTACGTCGCCTGCCGCCACGATCTCGGTGGCGCACTCGTGCTCAGCGAGTTCGCCGGCGCGGCCGCCGAACTGACCAGCGCATTCCTGGTCAACCCGCATGATCTGGACGGGGTGAAGAACGCGTTGGTGGCTGCTATTACGCTCGACCCCGCCGAGGGCCGACGCAGGATGCGCGCCATGCGTCGCCAGGTCCTCACCCACGACGTCGACCGGTGGGCGCGCTCGTTCCTGCAGGCGCTGGGTGCGGAGCCGGTCGACTGACCTCCCCCGTACCGCGCTGGACCTCCTGAGGAGGAGTGTTGACCGCCGAGGCGTTGCCTGCGGAGCTACGGCGCGCGATCGTGCAGATCGCCCGTACCCCGCGCCTGCTGGTCGCCTGCGACTACGACGGCACGTTGGCCCCCATCACCGCCAACCCCGACGAGGCCCGGCCGCTGCCGGAGTCCGTCGGCGCACTCAGATCTCTGGCCGGCCTGCACGAGACCACCACAGCGGTCATCTCGGGTCGTGCGCTGCGTGACCTGGCGACGCTGTCGCGCCTGCCCGCCGAGGTGAACCTCGTGGGCAGCCACGGCTCCGAGTTCGACATCGGGTTCATCCACGCCCTCGACGACAAGGCGCGTGCGCTGCACCGCCGGCTCGAGGCGGAGCTGGAGAACCTGGTGCTCGACGTGCCGGGCGTGTCGCTCGAGGTCAAGCCCGCGAGCATCGCGGTGCACGTGCGCCGGGCCGAGCACGAGGCCGGTCGCCGCGTGCTCGCCGACGTGCACGAAGGCCCGTCGACCTGGGAAGGCGTGTCGACCACCGACGGCAAGGAGGTGGTGGAGCTCGCGGTCGTCCAGACGGACAAGGGCCGCGCGCTCGACACCCTGCGCCACCAGGTGGGCGCCACCGCCGCGATCTTCCTGGGCGACGACGTGACCGACGAGAAGGCGTTCGCGCGCCTGTCGGGCCCGGACCTGGGCATCAAGGTGGGCGAGGGCGAGACGCTCGCGACCTACCGCGTGCCCGACACCGTCGACGTCGCACTGGTGCTCGGGTTCCTCTTGGAGGAACGCCGGAACTGGCTCTACGGCGAGTCGGCGCCGCCCATCGAGCGGCTGTCGATGCTGGCCAACGAGCGCTCCGTCGCGCTCGTGACGCCGGACGCGAAGCTCACGTGGCTGTGCCACCCGGGCCCCGACGCGCCGGCCGTGTTCGCCGACCTGCTCGGTGGGCCCGGTGCGGGAGCCTTCTCGATCAAGCCGCACCGCAACGGCCTGCCGCTGGGCCAGCGCTACCTGCCGAACACGATGACGGTCGAGACGCGCTGGTCGCGCCTGCTCGTGACCGACTACCTCGAGCCGGAAAGCCCTTCGCACCGCACGGACATCGTGCGCGTGATCTCGGGCGAGACCGCGGCGGACGTGCTGTTCGCGCCGCGGCCGGAGTTCGGCGGGGTGCCCGTGAAGCTCGTCGCCGAGGGCGACGGGCTGCGCGTGCTGGGCACGTCGGAACCGTTCGTGCTCCGCTCGCCGGGCGTGGAGTGGACCATCACGTCCGACGGCCTGCACGACACCGCGACCGCGCTCGTGCAGCCGACGCCGGACAACCCGGTGGTGCTCGAACTCCGTTGCGGCACCACGGATCTCGGCCCCCACGAACTGTCCGAAATAGACCGCCGCGACCGCGCGGGCCGGTACTGGAGCGACTGGGCGGCCAAGCTCAAGCTGCCGACGGTGCAGGCCGAGCTGGTGCGCCGCTCCGCGCTCACGCTGCGCGGACTGGTCAACACCGACACCGGTGGTGTGCTGGCGGCGGCCACGTCGTCGCTGCCCGAGGAGATCGGCGGCGTCCGCAACTGGGACTACCGCTACTGCTGGATCCGCGACGCGTCCATGACCGTGCGCGAGCTGGTGCACCTCGGGTCCAACGAGGAAGCCGAGGGCTACCTGCAGTGGCTGCACGGCGTGCTGTCCACTTTGGCCGGTCCGGAGCGCCTGCACCCGCTGTACACGCTGGCCGGCAGCGTGATCGGCGCCGAGGCCGTGATCGAGTCGCTGCCCGGGTACGCCGGTTCGCGGCCCGTGCGCGTCGGCAACCTGGCCAACCACCAGGTGCAGCTCGACGTGTTCGGCCCGGTCGTGGAGCTCGTGGTCACCCTGGCCGAGGCGCGCGGCGAGCTGCGCGACGAGGACTGGCAGATGGTGCGCGCGATGGCCGAGGCCGTCACGCGGCGCTGGAACGAGCCGGACCACGGCATCTGGGAAGAGCGGCACGTGCCGCGCCACCGGGTGTACTCGCGGGTGATGTGCTGGGTCACGATCGACCGCGCGGTGAAGCTCGGCCACGAGTACGGCCGCGACGTGCCGGCCGCGTGGCCGGAGCTGCGGGAGCAGATCAAGGCCGACGTGCTGGAGCACGGCTGGAACGACGAGGTCCAGGCGTTCACCACGGCGTACGACGGCACCGACCTCGACGCCGCGTCGCTCTTCGTGGGCCTCACCGGCCTGATCGACCCGGCCGACGAGCGCTTCCAGCGCACGGTGACCGCGATCGAGGCCGAGCTGCGCAGCGGTTCCACGGTGTACCGCTACCGCCGCGACGACGGCCTGCCCGGCGGCGAAGGCGGGTTCCACATCTGCGCCGCGTGGCTGATCGAGGCGTACCTCATCACCGGCCGCCGCAACGAGGCCGAGGAGCTGTTCACGCAGATCGTCGCCTCGGCGGGCCCCACCGGCCTGCTGCCGGAGCAGTACGACCCGATCGCCGAGCGTTCGCTGGGCAACCACCCGCAGGCGTACTCGCACATCGGCCTCATCCGGTGCGCGAACCTGCTCGCCGAGAAGCTGTGAACACCTGTCACCGGCCTAACCGCGTTAGCACAGGTCGGTGACAAGTGCCGTGAAGGTCACCTTGAGAGACCCACCGTCCCTTAAGGTGACCTTCACGAGCATTTGCACGTTCATTCGGCGCTCGGACGCAGGTCGGTGCAGGAGGTGACGGGATGAAGCAGTACTACGGCGAAGCCACGGACTACGCCCCGCTGCCCCCGCTCTTCGCCCGCCGCGTGCGCAGCGGCTCCGTGATCACGGGCATCGCCCTGCTGGTCGGCACCGCATTCGTGTTCGGTCTCACCGCGTTCGTGAACCGCCCGCTGCACGGGCACAGCCTCCCCGACGCGCCCGTCGGCGTCATCGGCCTGCTGCTGCCGACGCTCGCGGTGGTGCTGACGGCCATCGTCGTCTTCGCCTGCCGCAGCTGCCTGCGGGGCGACTACCTCGTGGTCGCCCGCGCCCGAGCCGCGCGCACGGCGCTGGTCGCGTGCTTCACGGCGACCGTCGTCACCTGCCTGCTCGCCCTCACCGCGTCGGCGCTCGTGGACCTGTGGAGCGACCACGACCGCCTCGGCGCCACGGACCTGCTGGCCACCTTCGCGAACTTCGCCCTGGGCGTGCTCGGTTACGCGGCGGGCCTGTTCTACGTCCGCCCGTCCGTCACAACGCTGGAGAAGTTCAGCGACCACCCGATCTGGTGAGTCCGGTCACTCCGTGAGCGCCGCTGCGAACGCTGCGGAGACCTGCGGGCAACACGGGGCATGCAGGTGATCCACGACGGTCCGGAGGCGGCGTTGCCGGACTCGTTCGACCGTCCCGACCTGGGCGTTCCCGATCCGGCGCCCGTGTTCGGGCGGCTCTTCGACGCACATTCGCGCCAGCTGCACCGCTACCTCGCGCGCCGCGTCGGCGACGACGCCGCCCACGACCTCGTGGCCGAGACGTTCCTCGTCGCGCTGCGGCGGCGCGAGTCGTACCGGCCGGACCTGGGCACGGCGCGCTCGTGGCTGTACGGGATCGCGACGAACCTGCTGCGCCACCACATCCGCAGCGAGACGCGGGCGCTGAGGGCGACCGCGCGGCTCGCGGCCACCGGCGAGCACGCCACGGCCGGGCACGATGGCCGCGTCGCCGAGCAAGTGGACGCGCAGACCCGCGCGGCCCAGCTCGCCGGCGCGCTGGCCAAGCTCAACGCCGCCGACCGCGACACGCTGCTGCTCGTGTCGTGGGCCGGGCTCGAGCCGACGGAGGTCGCCGAAGCGCTGGGCGTACCGCCTGGCACGATCCGCTCGCGGCTGCACCGCATCCGGCGCTGGCTGCGGGCCAACGCCGCCTCCGTCCAGAGCACCACCGAGACCGCCGAGGAGGCGAAGGAACTGTGAACGACGACAACGTGCGCCACCTGTGGTCCGACGCCGAGCTCGACGAAGCCCTCGACGTCCTGCACCCCCACGTCCGCACGGACCCCGCGGAGCTGGACCGCGCCCGCGCGACGCTGCTGCGGGCCGCCGCCGCCGAAACCGGCCACGCGCACATCGCTTCCCCGGCGAGGAAGAAGCGTGCCGGCACGTGGCGCTGGATCGCCGTGGCCGCGGCCGTCGCCGTCGTGACCGGTGGCGTGGTCGTGGCCCGCGAGGTCGCCGAGCGACCCGCCACGGTCGCTCCGGCGGCCACGGCGACCGCCGACGTGCAGCCCGGTCCCGGTCAGTACACCCACGTGACCAACACCTACACGGACATCGAGTGGGTGGCCGACCGCAGCGCGTTCGCCGTGCAGCAGAAGGTCGAGTTCTGGATCCCGGCGGACCGGTCGGACCTGTGGATGCGCAAGTGGACCCGCCAGGGCGACCCGGTGGTCATCACGGGCCAGAAGTACGACCAGTCGAGCCTGCCCGGCCCGGACTCCACCACGCAGATCGCCGCGGGCGGCGACTTCAAGGCGCCGTTCCCCTACCCCGGCGGCTGGAATGGGGACGTCCCCGGCGGCTGGGACCGGCCGACCCCGGCGTTCGTCGAAAACCTGCCGACGGCTCCCGCGGCGCTGCTGAAAGACGTCACGAGCACGTCGTCTCCGCCCCAGCGGCTCTCGGACAGCGCCACCGAGATCCTCCCGCCCATGCAGTCGTACCCCGGCCTCTTCGAGGAGCCGACCGGCACGACGACCACGGCGAAGACACCGCAGCCGCCCAGCCCCGGGTCCGCCGTCGCGGCCTACGCGGCACCCGGCGACACCCAGATGCGCCTGCTCACCGTGCTGTCCTCGGGACTCGCGCCGCGCCCGGTGCGGGCGGCGATCATCGACCTTCTGCGCGGCCAGGCCACCAGGTGGAAGGCGGACGCCGGCACCGAGACCTACACGGTCAGCTACGGCAACCACCAGCTGGTGGTGCACGTCGACACCGCGACTTCCGAGCTGATCAGCGCGAAGAACGTCACGAACCAGAACTTCTACGGGATCCGCCCAGGCGAGCCGCTCAGCGCCGCGGACTTCAGCTTCGAGATCACCAGCGAATTCGGGTCGTGATCACTTCGCGTGGTTGGCGGCGTTGAGGGCACTGGCGACGTCGCCGACCTCGAGTGCACGGATGCCGTCGGGCAGCTTGCCGGAGTCGGGTGGCACGAGGGCGTGGGTGTAGCCGAGGCGCGCGGCCTCGGCGAGGCGGCGTGCGACATTGGGCACCCGGCGCACCTCGCCGGCCAGCCCGACCTCGCCGACGGCGACCAGGCGCTGGGACAACGCGACGTCGTGCATCGACGAGGTGAGCGCCAGGACCAGCGCGAGGTCGATCGAGGGCTCGGTGATCTTCATCCCACCGACCGTGGCGACGTAGACGTCCTTGTCACCCAGCTTCAGCCGGCCGCGCTTCTCCAGCACGGCGAGGACCATCGCCACGCGCGAGGAGTCGAGGCCGCTCACCGCGCGCCTGGGCTGCGGCATGCTCGTGCTCGACACCAGCGCCTGCACCTCGCCCAGCAGCGGGCGTTTGCCCTCCATGGCGACCGTGATGGCCGTGCCCGGCACCGGTTCGGCGGTGCGGCTCATGAACAGCCCGGACGGGTCGGGCACGCCGACGATGCCGCCCTCGGTGAGCTCGAAGCAGCCGATCTCGTCGGCCGCGCCGAAGCGGTTCTTGATGCCGCGCACCATGCGCAGCGTCGAGTGCTTGTCGCCTTCGAACTGCAGCACGACGTCGACGAGGTGCTCCAGGACACGCGGACCGGCGACCGAGCCGTCCTTCGTCACGTGGCCGACCAGCACCACGGGCAGCCCGCGTTCCTTGGCGAGCGCCACGAGCCCCGCCGCGACCGCACGCACCTGCGTGACCCCGCCCGGCGAGCCCTCCACCTGCGGTGACGCCATCGTCTGCACCGAGTCGACGATCAGCACACCCGGCTTCACGGCATCGACGTGGCCCAGGACCGCCGACAGGTCGCTCTCGGCCGCGAGGAACATCTCGCCGTGCACGTTGCCCGTGCGCTCGGCCCGCAGGCGGACCTGTCCGGCCGACTCCTCACCCGTGACGTACAGGGAGCGCCCGGCCGTCTTGGCCCACTGGAACGCCACTTCGAGCAGCAGGGTCGACTTGCCGACACCCGGTTCGCCGGCCAGCAGCACCACGGCGCCGGGCACGAGCCCGCCACCGAGCACGCGGTCGAGTTCGGAGACGCCCGTCGCCTTCGCGCGGGCCGTCTCGACGTCGACTTCGCCGATGGGCCGCGCGGGCGCGCTCGGCGCACCCGCGGCCACTCGCGTGATCGCCGGTTTGACCCCGCCCCGCTCCTCGAGCGAGCCCCAGGCCTGGCACTCCGGGCAGCGGCCGAGCCACTTCGCGGCTTCGTACCCGCATTCCGCGCACCGGTAGACGGTGTTGGTCTTCTTCACCACGCGCCGAGGCTATCGGCGGGTACCGACAAAATCCGTCAGGGCTCGACGTGCGCCGGCGCGGCGACCGGCATCGCGACGGTGATCGGGCCCGCGTTGCGGAAGGTGAAGGTGACGTTGATCGTCATGCCCGGCCACAGCGGCTGCGTGAGGTCCTGCAGCACGACCGTGCCCTGACCCAGCTTCGTGGCCGCGCCGCCGTCGCCCGGGGACGCGCTGCTCGTGGCGGTCGGAGCGCCCGAGGAGGTGTCGGTGGGCGGCGTGGAAGCCGAGCTCGACGTGGTCGGCGCGGCCTGCTCGTTGGTCGACTCGACGGCGTCGTCCGGGCCGATGACCAGCGTGTGACCGGCGACGATGTCGGTGGCGCCGCTGATCTGCGCCGGCGACTTCGTGCCCTCCGAGCTGACCGAGACGAGCTGGTCGTCCTGGGCGCCCTGGTTGACGATCGTGAGCGTGAGCGGCGCGGGCTGGCCGGCCGAGTAGGCGGCGCCCTGCGCGGGGTACTGCACCGCGGCGTCACGCAGCACCAGGGTCTTCACCTGCGCGTACGTGCCGTTGACCGCAGGCTGCTGCGTGTCGGTCTGGGTGATCTGACCGGCCCCGCAACCGGCGAGCACCAGCGCGGCACCGAGCGCCGACACACCTGCGCCGAGCACGCGACGTTTCTGCAGCCTCACGTCGGAGTCCTTCCATCTCACGGCCTCGTCACGACGAAGACTAGCCGGGCGCCCGCACGCACGCGGAACCGGTGGGCCCAACGGGTGCGCCGAGACCCAAGATCAACCGTCCATTTAGGATTTCGAACCTGCTGATCAACGCCTTCCCCATCACCTGCATGAGCACGGGCGATTCAGGTTTGTCAACCCCCGCCAAGCCGCTGACCTGCGACGACGATCCCGGGCCGCTAGGTGGCCATCTGAAGACCGTGCTAAGATGGCATCAGCGAAAGGGGCAGAGGACACATGGTTTTCAAGGTCGGAGAGACCGTCGTCTACCCGCACCACGGTGCCGCACTCATCGAAGCCATCGAGACCCGCGTGATCAAGGGCGAGGAGAAGAAGTACCTCGTCCTCAAAGTCGCGCAAGGGGATCTTACGGTTCGCGTGCCTGCTGACAACGCCGAGATCGTCGGTGTGCGTGATGTCGTCGGGCAAGAAGGACTGGACAAGGTTTTCGACGTACTGCGTGCTCCCCACACCGAAGAGCCCACGAACTGGTCTCGTCGGTACAAGGCCAACCTGGAGAAGCTCGCCTCCGGCGATGTGAACAAGGTGGCCGAAGTGGTGCGCGACCTCTGGCGGCGAGAGAAGGACCGCGGACTTTCAGCCGGCGAGAAGCGCATGCTGGCGAAGGCGCGGCAAATTCTGGTCAGCGAGCTCGCGCTCGCGGAAGGCACCGACGAGGACAAGGCGGAAACACTCCTCGACGAAGTTCTGGAAACCGCGACGGTCTGACCCCCGGGGTCAACCGGCTCCCGGCGGAGGCACCGGGCAGCCACTTCTCTACGATCACGACCCGATGAACCAGCAGGTGCAGAGCGTCGCGTTCGTGACTGTCGCACACCACACCGCCGATGAAGAGCGTGCTCTCACGACGGTGAACGGTGAAGTTCTTCTCAAGCACACCGTGCGGGGGCTGCTCGGCACACCGGAGCTCGATCTGGTGCTCGTGTCAGCCCCTTCTCGGTGTGCTGAGTCGTTTTCGGACGCTCTGTTTTCGGGCACAGCGTCGGACCTCGGTCCGGAACTGTCCGATCGCTGCCGGTTCGTCCCCGGCGCGTCGCTCCGGCAGGTTTTCCCTGCCGTCGAGCCCTCACTTTCCCCCGGTGCGGTGGTTCTCGTCCACGACGCCCTGCGCGCCTTTACTCCACAACGGACTGTCCGTGATGTACTGAACACGGTCCGTGCAGGTGCGTCTGTCGTAGTCCCGGTGCTCCCGATGGCGGACACCGTGAAGGCGACCGACGCCGGCTTGATCACCGCCACCGTCGACCGCGACGGCCTGCGCACCGCCCAGACCCCCATCGGCTTCTCGCTCGACGCGTTCCGCGCGGCGCTGGCTTCGAGCCCCACCCCCGGCCTCGACTCCGTGGCCGGCGCGACCACCGTCCCCGGCGATCCCGACGCCATGCGCGTCGCGAGCGCCTTCGAACTCACGCTCGCCGAAGCCCTCGTGGCCGGCGGCGACCAGGAGGCCCCGCTGTGACCGACCTGCGTGTGGGCAACGGCGTCGACGTCCACCCCATCGAACCCGGCCGCGACTGCTGGATGGCCGGCCTGCTCTGGCCCGGCGTCGACGGCTGCGCCGGCCACTCCGACGGCGACGTCGCCTCCCACGCCCTCTGCGACGCCCTGCTGTCCGCCGCCGGCCTCGGCGACCTCGGCGCCGTCTTCGGCACCGGCGACCCCCGCATGGACGGCGCCCACGGCACCGACATGCTCGCCGAAGTCCGCGCGCTCATCGAGGGAGAAGGCTGGCGCGTCGCCAACGCCACCGTCCAGATCATCGGCAACCACCCCCGCATCGGCAAACGCCGCACCGAAGCCCAAGACACCCTCGGCACCGCCCTCGGCGCCCCGGTCGGCGTCGCCGGCACCACCACCGACGGCCTGGGCCTCACCGGCCGCGGCGAAGGCATCGCCGCCATCGCCACCGCCTTGCTGATCCGCGACTGACCTCGCCTCTTCGCCCCTCGCCCCCAACGCGGCATCGGGCGCACCCACGCACCAACGCCACATTCGCTCCACCAGACGCCCCAATGCGGCGTTCGTTGCACCGAACGCACCAATGCGGCATTGGTTGCGCTCAACGCACCGAACGCCACATTGGGGCGCTCCGGCCACTGCCCAACCGCCACCCGCCCACCCAACTTGCGCCCCACCCAGGCCGCGTCCACCCTCACCAACCGCCACCCACCCACGCGACCCAACCCCGCACCCAGCCCCTCCCCCGCACCCCGATCCGAAGCCTCCTGTCAACACAATCCAGCTTCGGGGTGCACCCCCGACGCAACACGCCCTGCGAGGACCTGGGACGGACCTACGCCGACCTACGCCGGACCCGCGAAGAACCAAGAACCCGACCCCATCAGACCAGCTCCCGCAAATCCCACACCTGGCTAAAGTGACCCCCGTGGCCATCAACGCAGTCCTCTTCGACTTCTCCGGCACCCTCTTCCGCCTAGAGCAGGACTCCTCCTGGCTCACCGACGTCATCGACGACCACGGCCAATCCCTCGACCTCGAAGCCCAGACCGAACTCATGCGCCGCATGACCGCACCCGTCGGCCAGGTCGTCGAACTCGACCGCGAATACCAACAGGCCTGGAACGACCGCGACCTCGACCCAGCCCTCCACCGCAAGGTCTACCTCGAGGTCCTCTCCCGCTCCGGCGTCCCCCACCGCGACCAGGCCGAGGCCCTCTACAACCGGCTCATCACCCCCAGCGAGTGGACGCCCTACCCCGACACCGAGGCCGCCCTCAAACTCGGCGCCTCGGCCGGCCGCAAGGTCGGGGTCCTCAGCAACATCGCCTTCGACATCCGCCCCGCCTTCACCCAACGCGGCTGGGACGCGCACGTCGCAGGATTCGTGCTGTCCTTCGAGGTCGGAGCCGTCAAACCGCAGCTCGAGATCTTCCGCACCGCCCTCGACCAGCTGGGCGTGCGCGCCGAAGAGACGCTGATGGTCGGCGACAGCGAAGAGGCCGACGGCGGCGCCCGTGCGCTGGGCTGCGCGTTCGAGCTCGTCGACCCGCTGCCGACCGCCGAACGGCCGGACGCACTTCTCGGGGCTTTGCGCAAGCACGACGTCTTTTGACGTCTTGCGACATCGCCCACACCGACCCCGTACCCTTTATGGGTGGCCCTACACCTGTTCGACACCGCGACCCGTGCCCCTCGGGAGTTCGTTCCCGTCCGCAGCGGAACGGCGTCCATCTACCTGTGTGGCGCCACCGTGCAGGGCGTGCCCCACATCGGGCACGTGCGGGGAGTGCTGAACTACGACGTCCTGCGGCGCTGGCTGCTCCACAGTGGACTCGACGTGCTCCTGGTCCGCAACGTCACCGACATCGACGACAAGATCCTCACCAAGGCCGCCGAAGCGGGCCGGCCGTGGTGGGAGTGGGCGACCACGCACGAGCGCGCGTTCGAGAAGGCGTACGACGACCTGGGCTGCCTCCCGCCGTCGGTCAACCCGCGCGCGACCGGGCACATCACGCAGATGATCACGCTCATGCAGCGGCTGATCGACAGCGGGCACGCGTACGCGGCCGACGGTGACGTCTACTTCTCGGTGAAGTCGTTCGACGGCTACGGCAAGCTCTCGGGCCAGCAGCTCGACGAGGTGCAGCAGGGCGAGACCCCGACCCGCGGCAAGCGCGACTCCCGCGACTTCACGCTGTGGAAGAGCGCGAAGCCGGGCGAGCCGTCGTGGCCGACGCCGTGGGGCAACGGGCGGCCGGGCTGGCACCTGGAGTGCTCGGCGATGTCGACCAACTACCTCGGCCCGGAGTTCGACATCCACGGCGGCGGCGTCGACCTGGTCTTCCCGCACCACGAGAACGAGCGCGCGCAGTCGAACGCCGTCGGCGACCCGTTCGCGCGGTACTGGCTGCACAACGCGTGGGTGACGATGTCCGGCGAGAAGATGTCGAAGTCGCTGGGCAACACCGTGTCGATCCCGGCGATGCTGGAGCGCTACCGCGCCCCCGAGCTGCGCTACTACCTCGTGCAGCCGCACTACCGCTCCACCGTCGAGTACTCCGACGGCGCGGTCGCGGAGGCGGCGCAGGGTTACCGCCGCATCGAGGCGTTCCTGCGGCGCGCGGCGGCCGCCGGCGAGGTGCTCGCGGGCGCCGTGCAGCCGGATTTCGCCACGGCGCTGGACGACGACCTGGCCACGCCGGCCGCGTTCGCCGTGGTGCACAACACGGTGCGTGACGGTAATGCCGCGCTCGACGCGGGCGATACCTCCAAGGCACTCGAACTGGCTTCTTCGGTGCGCGCGATGACCGACGTGCTCGGCATCGACCCGCTCTCGGACCGCTGGGCCGACGGCGGCGGCAGCGAGACCCCCGTCCGCGAAGCGCTCGACGAGCTCGTGCAAGGCTTGCTGGCCGAACGCCAGGAGGCGCGCGCCGCGAAGGACTTCGCGCGCGCGGACGCCGCTCGTGACCGCCTCACGCAGGCGGGCATCGTGGTTGAGGACACCCCGAACGGTCCGCAGTGGACGGTCAGGAACTCCTGATCCGTTCCACTGCGGTGGATTAAGGACTCGGTTACACATGGCAGGCAACTCACGGCGTCAGGGCGCCGTCCGCAAGACCGGCACCAAGAAGGGCCAGGTCGTCGGCTCCGGCGGGCAGCGGCGCAAGGCGCTCGAGGGCAAGGGCCCCACGCCGAAGGCCGAGGACCGGCCCGGGCACAAGGCGTACCGCGCCGCCAACGCCGCGAAGACGCGGGAGCAGGCGCGGCAGAAGAAGGCCGACCGCCCGGAGCTCATCGCCGGCCGCAACCCGGTCGTCGAGGCACTGCGCGCCGACGTCCCGGGCACCGCGCTGTACGTGGCGGTGAACATCGAGATCGACGACCGCGTGAACGAGGCCGTGCGCCTCGCGGCCGACAAGGGCATCTCCATCCTGGAGATCCCGCGCGAGGAGCTCGACCGCAAGACCAACCGCGCCATGCACCAGGGCCTGGGCCTTCAGGTGCCGCCGTTCGAGTACGCCCACCCGGACGACCTCATGGCAGCCGCGCGCGACTCCGGCAACACCCCGCTGTTCGTCGCGCTGGACGGCGTGACGGACCCGCGCAACCTCGGCGCGGTGATCCGGTCGGCGGCCGCGTTCGGCGCCCAGGGCGTGCTCCTGCCCGAACGCCGCAGCGCCGGCATGACGGCCGTCGCGTGGCGCACGAGCGCCGGCACGGCCGCCAAGCTCCCCATCGCCGTCGCGACGAACCTCACGCGCCAGCTGAAGGCGTGGGCGTCGGAGGGCCTGATGATCGTGGGCCTCGACGCGGACGGCACCGTGGACATCGACTCCCTGGAGCTCGCGGCGGACCCGCTGGTCATCGTCCTCGGCTCCGAGGGCCGCGGCCTGTCGCGCCTGGTGCGCGAGACCTGCGACGCCACGGTGTCCATCCCGATGGCGGCGGGCGTCGAGTCCCTCAACGCCTCGGTGGCCGCCGGCGTGCTGCTGGCGGAGGTAGCGCGCCGTCGCCGGGTGGCGGGCCGGCTGAGCTGACGTTTCTGGTCGATTGCTGCCGGGCTGCCTGTTGTCGAGGCGGCCCGGCAGTGGTCTGAACCCCCCGGTGTGACCGGCCCGGTTGCCCCTTCAGCCACCACCCTCAGTGATTCGCACCGGGATCCGACGGGCTTCACTCCACTGGGCCACCCACTCGGGCTAAGGTCAGCTCCGGAACCGAGGGGGTCCATCACCGATGTCGTTCGTCTCGCCGCTGTTCTTGTGGTACTTCATGCCCGCGGTGCTGGTCGCCGTGCTGGTGTGCCCGCGCAGCTGGCGCAACGGCATCGTCGCGGTGGCGAGCCTGCTGTTCTACACGATCGGCGCCGGGCCGTACCTGTTCCTGCTGCTCGGCTGCATGACCGTCAACTTCCTCGCCGGGCCGGCGCTCGAGCCCAGCCCCTGGGACGTCCACGGCAAGCGGCGCAAGCGGATCCTCATCGGCCTCGTCACGCTCGACGTGCTGGTGCTCGTCATCTGGAAGTACGCGGGCTTCGCGACGCAGCAGATCGCGGCCGTCGCGCACTGGTTCGGCGGTGACGTCGGCGTCGCGAGCATCGTGGTGCCGATCGGCATCTCGTTCTACACGTTCCACCATATTTCGTACATCGTGGACATCTACCGCGGCGAGCGTCGCGCGCTCCGCAACCCCGTGTCGTTCGCGGCGTACATCGCGATGTTCCCGCAGCTCATCGCCGGTCCCATCGTGCGCTACCGCGAGATCGCGGACCAGCTGCCGCAGCAACGTTCCCACCGCCTCGACGACATCGCCGCCGGCTTCCCGCGGTTCGCCCTGGGGCTGTGCAAGAAGTCCATCGTCGCCGACTCGCTCAGCCCGATGGTCGAAGCGTGCTTCTCCACGCCCCCCGACCAGATGACGTTCGCGACGGCCTGGCTCGGCGCCATCGGCTACACGCTGCAGCTGTTCTTCGACTTCTCGGGCTACTCGGACATGGCCATCGGCCTCGGCCGCATGCTCGGCTTCCGCCTGCCGGAGAACTTCGCGCGGCCGTACTCGTCGGTCACCATCACGGAATTCTGGCGCCGCTGGCACATGTCCCTGTCCCGGTGGTTCCGCGACTACGTCTACATCCCCCTCGGCGGCAACCGCTCGGGCGCCGGCAAGACCTACCGCAACCTCTGCATCGTCTTCGTCCTCACCGGCTTCTGGCACGGCGCCCAATGGACCTTCCTGGTCTGGGGCTGCTACCACGGCGCCCTGCTGGTCATCGAACGCCGCTTCAACCTGGGCGACACCCCGGCCGGCCCGGTCGCCCGCATCGCCCGCCGGGTGCTGACTCTGGTCCTCGTGGTGTTCGGCTGGGTCTTCTTCCGCTCCACCGACCTGCCACACGCGCTGAGCATGATCGGCCACATGCTCCTCCCGGACTTCGGCGGCCTCGGCGACGTGGTTTCGAGCGCGTTGACCAACCAGCGCCTGGTGATCCTGCTCCTGGCCCTCACCGTGTTCGCCCTCCCGGCGCACCCGGTCACGGGACCGCTGCTCGAATCCTCACGGACGCGTCCGGCGACGGCTCTGCGCGTGGGCGTGATGACGGCGGGGCTGGTGTATGCCGCGATTCTGGTGGCTACCGGGACGTTCAGTCCGTTTTTGTACTACCAGTTCTAACCGGCCGAAAATGGCAAGGAGAACCGGCTGCCGCCTGCGTACCCTAGAGCTCCATGGTCAGTTCTGACGGCCGAAGGGGCCAACTTGACGGCCGATCAGCGGCGGTTCCGCGACCAGCGGCTGACCGCGTGGCATTTCGCCGCCGGTGAGGTGCTGGTGCGGTGCCCACGCTGTGCGGAATGCGCCCGGGTGGTTGTCGTGCCGGGGGCGGATGCGGACCTGTGCGAGGCCCGGCGGCTGGTGTGTGGGCGGTGCGGGTATGCGCGGGGCCAGAGGGGCCGAGCGCGACATGGGCCGGCGCCGTCCAGGACTGTGTGCGATCCGTATCTGAGGGAGCCGCTGTGGTTGCAGGGCGATTGCGGCGGGAATGTGCTGTGGGCGTACAACGAAGCGCACCTTGATTACCTCGAGGCCTTTGTCAGCGCGAGGCTTCGGGAAAAGGTCGTTGTCGGCGAGGGTGAGTGGCGGCGGAGGATGACGATGGTCGCCAAGCTGCCCGTGTGGTTGAAAGCGGCGAAGAATCGCGACAGGGTGCTGCGCGACATCGAGCGGCTGCGGGCAACGCTTCAACCCTGCCCGTAACCACGCAGCTTTTCCACCACCTGCTCGATCTCCGCCGCCGGCAACAACGCCGGCGTGCCGGCCGACCGTGCCAGCAGCCACACCTGACACAGCCACTCCAGCTGCCGAGCCCGGTCATAAGCCGCAGCGAGCGTGGACCCGTAGGTGACGGTGCCGTGGTTGGCCAGCAGGCAGCCGCGGCGGGAGTCCAGCGCCGGGAGGATGTGCGTGGCCAAGGCGTGGGTGCCGTAGGTCGCGTAGGGGGCGACCCGGACGGAGGGGCCGATGGTGGCCACCAGGTAGTGGATGGGTGGGAGCTCGTCGACCAGCGTCGAGACGGCGGTGGCGTGGGCGGAGTGCGTGTGGACGACCGCGTTGACCGGGGCGCCGTCGGGCTCGGTGGCGTGGTTGTAGATGGTCAGGTGCATGGGGAGTTCGCTGGTGGGCCGGAGACGGCCGTCGACCACGTCCCCGTCCAGGCCGACGATGGGGATGTCCGAAGGCGCCAAAGTCGAGTAGTCCACGCCGGTGGGGGTGACGGCGACCAGCGCACCGTCGCGGATGGAGAGGTTGCCGGAGGTGGCGACGGCCAGGCCGTCCGGCGCGAGGCGGCGGGCGTAGGAGCAGAGGGCCGCCCGTTCGTCTTCGAGGATCAACAGACGAAACCTCCGCAGCCCGGCGCCGGTGGACTGGGACATTCTCAGGGCGAACAGCCATGGTGCGCGAGGCGAAGCCGAAAAAAAGCGGGCCCACCGGTGTGGTGGGCCCGCGAAAGGGTGGGTCAGCGAGTGGCGGCAGCCGAGTCCTCGGAAGCAGCGTCCTCAACGGACTCCGGCTCCGTAGCCGCCTGGTCCGCCGGATTCAGCAGGCGCAGGGCTTCCTGAACGGCGACATTGGTAGCCGCCAATCGGTCCGCCACCTTTGCACGCAGGTCGAGCGCCAGGGTGCGCGCTTCGGTGGCCTCGGTCTGCTTCTCGAGCGCGTCGGCGAGAGCGGCGTCCGTCTGCGAGCGCTTGCCGGCGATCTCCTCGGACGCGACGCGGTCGGCCTCGGCGCGTGCAGCGGCGGAGGCGGCTTCGGCGGCGGCGTCGGCCTCGACGCGGGCGCGGGTGGCCGCTTCGTCGGCTTCGGCGCGGGCGCGGTCGGCGGCTTCGTCGGCTTCCGCGCGGGCGCGGTCGGCGGCGGCCGTGCGGGTCGCGATGTCCTCGTTGGCGGCTGCGGTGCGCGTGGCGATGTCTTCGTTCGCAGCGGCGGTGCGCGTCGCGATGTCCTCGTCCGCCGCAGCCGTGCGCGTCGCGATGTCCTCGTCCGCCGCCGCCGTGCGCGTCGCGATGTCCTCGTCCGCCGCAGCCGTCCGCGAAGCGATGTCTTCATTCGCCGCAGCCGTCCGCGAAGCGATGTCCTCGTCGGCAGCCCGGGTCCGACGCTCGATGTCCGCGTCCGCGGCAGCCGTGCGCTCGTCGATGTCCGCCTCGGCCGCGGCGATCCGGGACGCGATGTCCTCCTGCGCCTCCGACAGCAGCCGCTCGCGCTCGGCTTCCGCCTCCTTGCCCAGACGCTCGACAGTGCGCTGCGACTCGTGCGCGTACTTGTCGGCCTCGGCGCGCGTGGCGGCGGCGTCGGCTTCAGCCGCGGCGCGGAGGTCGGCGATTTCCTCCTCGGCGAGTTGCATCATCATGCGCACGCGCTCGGCCATGGCGCCGGCGCCGGACGGGCTCGAGCTCAGCCGCACGAGCGCGGCCTTCGTCTCGGACAGCTCGTTCTGCGTGGTGGTGAGCGCCTTGGACAACTCGCCGGCCGTCGCGATGGCCTCGTCACGGCTGTGGGACGTCTCCCTCAGCTCGCGCGAGAGCGCCGTGAGCCGCTCGTCGACCTGGCGTTGGTTGTAACCCCTGACGGCGACGGCGAACGGGGCGCTCTTGGGGTTGGCTTCGGACTTCTCAGGCGCGACCATCGGGCCACCTTAGTGAGGGCAGGTCCGTGTTTACGTACCGCCAAACGGCTGCATTACAAAACGCACAACCCCCGGTCACGCATGGCATCGCAGACGAGGAGGGACGACAGGGCGAACAATACGGAAACGACGGGAGACCGGAATGGACGGTCCGCGCCGCCGCGCCGGATCGATCTTCGGCCCGACCGGCACGAGTCCGGTGAATTCGTGGCCCCGGCGAGCCGCCACCGTTGATCCGCGGCCGAGCAAGCCCGAAGCCGGCAGAGCCCGAACCGGTGAACGCCCGACGCGGCTCCCCGACGCAGTGCCCGCCGCCCGCTACCGTGCGCGTGAGCGCGATACGGGGAGGCAAGCGCGGTGCACCATTGGCAGGTCTACGCGACGATGCCGTTCATCGCCGCGCTGATCGGCTACGTCACCAAGCGCGTGGCCATCGAAATGATGTTCCGCCCGCTGGAGTTCGCCGGCATCAGACCATTCCTCGGCTGGCAGGGCGTGCTGCCAGCGAACGCCGAACGCATGGCGACGACCGCGACGGAAATGCTCACCACGACCCTCGTCGATCCGAAGGAGATTTTCGCACGTCTCGACCCCGCGCAGGTCGCCAAGGAAATCGAAGAACCGCTGCTCGAAGTCGTCGAAGACGTCACGCGTGAGGTGATGGAGACCTATCAGCCGCGGCTGTGGGAGGTGCTGCCGACGGCCGCGCAGCAGTTGCTGCTCAAGCGCGTGCAGGCCGAAGCGCCGCGCGGGATCACGAAGATCATGCGGGAAATCGCGGCCGACATCGAAGATGTGCTCGACCTCAGGCACATGGTCGTGGCCAACCTCGTGCGCGACAAGGCGCTCCTCAACCGCCTGATCCGGGACATCTCGAAGCCCGAAATGCGGTTCATCGCGCGTTCTGGAATCGTGTTCGGCTTCATTCTGGGCTGCGTTCAGCTGCTCGTGTGGACGTTCACGAAATCTCCGATCGTGCTGCCGCTGTTCGGTCTCGGCATCGGCTGGTTCACCGACTGGCTCGCGTGTAAGATGATCTTCCTGCCCCGCGAGACGAAACGGTTCTTCGGCCTCTTCATCTGGCAGGGCGTGTTCCAGAAGCGCCGTGACCAGGTCGCCGCCGACTACGGCGACATGATCGCGCGCGAGATCATCACCGTGCCCAACCTGCTGGAAGCCGTGCTGGCGGCCCGAAGTCCGACCGTCTGTTCACCATGATCACGCGCGAGGTGCAGAAGACGATCGACGCGCAGGCGAGCGTGGTGAAACCGTTCGTCGCGATCGCCGTCGGCACGAAGCGCTTTCAGGAAATGAAGCAGACGGCCGCCGCGATCGCCGCGCAACGCGTGCCCGAGACGATCCGCCACGCCGAGGACTACGCCGTGAACGCGCTCGACGTGCGCAACACGATCGTCGACCGGATGCGCGAGCTCACGCCGTGGGAATTCGAACAACTGCTGCGCCCGGCGTTCCGGCAGGACGAATGGAAGCTGATCGCCGTCGGCGCGGTCATCGGCGGGCTGGTGGGCGAGCTCCAGGCGCTGGTCCTGTTGCACTGACAACTGCGATACGGTTTCTCCGGCGAGTGGAGGGAGGCCGGTTTGGACGCAGTCCTCGACGACCTCGCGCGGCACTGGCCGATCTACGCCACGATGCCGTTCATCGCCGCGCTCATCGGCTACGTCACCAAGCGCGTCGCGATCGAGATGATGTTCCGCCCGCTGGAGTTCGTCGGGATCAAGCCGTTCCTCGGGTGGCAGGGCGTGGTGCCCAAGCACGGCGGCCGGATGGCGGCCATCGCCACCGACCTGCTGACCACGAACCTGCTCGACCTCAAGGAGATCTTCGAAAAGATCGACCCGGTCATCGTCACGCGCGAGCTGGAGCAGCCGCTGCTGCGGGCCGTCGACGCGATCGCGCGCGATGTGCTGGAGCAGCACCACCCGAGGCTGTGGGAAGTGTTGCCGACGCTCGCACAGGAGCTGCTGATCAAGCAGGTCCAGGCCAACGCGCCGCGGCTCGTGCGTGAGTTCCTGGAGGACGTGCGCGACAACCTCGACGAAGTGCTCGACGTGCGGCACATGACCGTCGAAAGCCTCACCCGCGACAAGGCCCTGCTCGTGCGGCTGATCCGCGAGACCTCGCGGCCCGAGATGGCCTTCATCGCCCGCGCCGGCATCTTCTTCGGGTTCGGCCTCGGCATCGTGCAGGCGATCGTGTGGGCATTGACGCGCGAGCCGCTCGTGCTGCCGATCTTCGGCGGCTGCATCGGCCTGTTCACCGACTGGCTCGCGATCAAGATGATCTTCCTACCCCGTGAGCCCGTTCGCGTGGGCCGCGTGATCCTGCAGGGCAAGTTCCAGCGCCGCCGCGCGGAGGTCGCCCGGCAGTACGGCGAGCTCATCGCCGGCGAAGTCCTGACCACGGCGAATCTGCTCGAAGCCCTGCTGCGCGGCCCGAAGTCCGACCGGCTCGTGGCGATGGTCGAACGCGCGGTGGGCCACGCCGTCGACGAGCAGGCCAGTCTCGCGAAGCCCGTGCTCACGCTGGCCGTCGGCGGGCGCCGGCTGCAGGAGATGAAGCACGAGGCCGCGCGGCGGGCGCTGGCGGAGTTGCCGCAGACCGTCCGCTACGCCGAGGGCTACCTCACGCAGGCGATGGACGTCGCCAAGGTCATCGAGCAGCGCATGCTCGCGATGACGCCCCTGGAGTTCGAAGGGTTGCTGCGCCCGGCGTTCCGCCAGGACGAGTGGAAGCTGATCGCCGTGGGTGGTGTGATCGGGTTCATCGTCGGTGAGCTGCAGGTCCTGCTCATGCTCGGCTGACTTTTCGGTGGTTGCCCACACCCCGTTCACCCGAAGTGGCTACCGTGATCGAGTGGCGTCCCAACCCCATCAGCTGCCAGCCGTCCACGAGGCGTACCTGCCCCGCGAGCACGCGCTGCACCGTCCGCGGCACGGCAAGCGGCAGCTCACAGCGCTGATCTGCGCGCTGCTGTTCTTCACCACGCCCACGCTGCTGTGGGTGTTCGGCGTGCGCCCGACCGAGATCGAGAACCACAAGCTCGCGGGGTTCCCCAGCATCTCCGACGGCTTCGGCTTCTTCACCGGCCTGCCGACGTGGGCCGTCGACCAGCTGTCCTTCCGCGCGAGCGCCATCAACGCCGCCGACGGCGTCAGCCGCGCGATCTTCGGCGAGGACGCGCCCCTCGACCAGGGTTCGTCGTCCGACTCCGGCCCGATCCCCGCGCCGCCGCTGCAGCAGCCGGGCGCGCCCAACCAGGGCCCGGCCACGCCGAGCCTGCCGGGCAGCAACCAGGCCGGCTACCGCAAGGTCGTGCAGGGCCTCGACGGCTGGCTGTACTACGGCTACGACGCCGAGGCGAAGTGCACGCCCACGCAGGACATCGACACCACGCTCAAGAAGGTCAACGAGCTGCGCACCGCCGTCGAGGCGTCCGGGCGCAAGTTCATCTTCGTGGTGACACCGGACAAGACGACGATGGTGCCCCAGTTCCTCCCCGGCAGCTACCCGGGCAAGGAGTGCTCGCAGGCCGCCGCGCCGAACGACTGGTACAAGATGACCACCGTCGGCCACTCCCTGGACCTGCGCCCGGCGCTCGCCGCGTCCGCCGCCCGCGTCGGCCACCCGATCTACGCCCCCAACGACACACACTGGCGCGACGAAGGCGGCCTCGTCCTGACGCGCACCGTCGCCGAGGCGGTGCAGCCCGGGGTCACCAAGAGCTGGCTGTCCACTCCGGACGGCACGTACGACGGCGTTGCCGACCTGCCGCTGCTGATCGGCAAGTCGGGCACCAAGTCGAACACGCAGTACACCCTCGAGCCCGACGGCGTCACCGACCGCGCGGCCGGCTTCATCTCCAACATCGACACTCCGGTGCATCGCACCTCGGCGCCCCTGCCCGGCACGATCGCCGAGCCGACGCTGGTCTACGGCGACTCGTTCAGCCTCGCGTCCTCGCGCTACCTCTCCGCGGCGTTCACGAACCTGACCTACCTCGCCTACTCCACCGACAAGACGCCCCAGGCGGCAGCGGTCAACGAGTTGGTGAACTCGCGGGTGGTCGTGCTGCAGGCCGTGGAACGCAACGTCGTCGGCGGCCTCGTGCCGTTCACGAACGACGGCTTCATCAACGCGGTGAAGACGGCGATGGCCGCCCACCCGGTGGGCTGATCACCCGATCCAGGCAAAGCGGTCACAACGACACTGCAGGGCTGCAGCGACCATGGCGCCTATCGCAACTGCCGCACCGCGGCCAACGGCGGGTTCGTGAGCGTCATCGCTTACCCCGGGACCGTGAAAGCCGCCAAGAGCCGGCCGGCCGACGTGTGGATCGACAGCGACCGGACCGACCACTTGGCCGTCGGCCAGGGCTACACGGATTACCGCCGGCCGATTGGCGGCCCCCGTTACCGGGCTTGCGCCTGGTTCCCGAACCCGATCACGGACAACCAGGAAGTCGTCTGCACGGCCTGGGTGCAGGGCTACGGAGTCAGCCGACCGGGACCGGACGGCGTTCGGCCGGTGCGGTCACGCGGACGCCGGTGCGGCGGTCGCGCGCCCAGGAGATGACGCGGCAGACCAGGTAGATGAGGAACGAGATGGCCGTGACGAAGGCGCTCACCGGTTTGCCGGGGGCGAGCGACAGGATGATGCCGCCCAGGGCCGCGACCTCCGCGAAGATCACCGACAGCACCGTTGCGCGCAACGGGCTGGCCGTGACGCGGGCGGCGGCCGCGGCCGGGGTCACCATCAGGGCGACCACCAGCAGCGACCCGACGATCTGCACGCTCAGCGCCGTGGCGACGCCGACGAGCAGGGAGAACACCACCGTCAGGGTCTTCACCGGCACCCCGCGCGCGACGGCGACGTTGCGGTCCACGCTGGCGAACAGCAGGGGCCGGTAGACGCACGCCAGCACGGCCAGCACGGCGACCGCCGAGATCACCAGTGACGTCAGGTTCGTCGAGTCCACGGTGATGATCTGGCCGGTGAGAATGCCGAACTTGTTGGCCGACCGTCCCTTGTAGAACGACAGCAGCAGCACACCCATGCCGAGGCCGAACGACAGGATCACGCCGATCACGGAGTCGCGGTCGGCATCGCGGGTGCCGAGGATGCCGAGCAGCAGCGCGGCGGCCACGGCTCCGAGGAGCGCGCCGTACTCGACGCCGACACCGATCAGCAGCGCGCCCGCCGCGCCGGTGAAGGCGAGCTCCGACGTGCCGTGCACCGCGAAGGACATGCGGCGCATCACGATCAGCGGGCCGAGGATGCCGGCGAGCAACCCGAGCACGGCAGCCGCGATGAGCGCTGTCTGCACGCCGTCCAGCTCGGTGATCAGCTCCCACGTCTTGGCGAAGTCGAACATGCCGTCCAAGGCTCAGCCCACTGCTTCCTGCTCGTGGTGGTGTGGTTGGTCTTCGCACAGGGAGCTCTGCGAACCCGCGATGTGGATCTGCCCGCCGACGCGCAGCACCTCGACGCGCGTGCCGTACAGCTCGGACAGCGTCTCGGAGTTCATCACCTCGTCGGGCTTGCCGACGCGGAACGAGCCGTTGACCAGGTACAACACGCGGTCGACGAACTGCAGCACCGGGTTGATCTCGTGCGTCACGAACAGCACGGCCGTATCCGCCGTGCGCCGGCGCCGGTCGATCAACTCGCTCACGGCGCGCTGGTGCGCGAGGTCGAGCGAAAGGAGCGGTTCGTCGCACAGCAGCACGGACGGGTCACCGACCAGCGACTGCGCCACCCGGAGGCGTTGCTGCTCACCACCGGAAAGCCGGCCGATCGGCTGCTTCGCGTACGCGGTGCCGCCGACGGCCTCGATCGCTTCCGCGACGCGACGCCGCCGGTCGCGCATGCCGAACACGCCGGTCCCCCAGCGGTGCCCGTCGAGACCGAGGCCCACGAGGTCGACGCCGCGCAGGGTGAGGCCGTCGTCGATCGCGCGCTGCTGCGGGATGTAGCCGACCTTGCGGTTGGCGCCGCCCGGGCGGCCGCCGGCGATCTCGATGCTGCCGGCCGAGAGGCTCTGCATGCCGAGCAACGCCTTGAGCAGGCTGCTCTTGCCGGACCCGTTGGGGCCGAGGATCGCGAGGAACTCGCCCTGCTCGACATCGAGGTCGAGCCCGGACCAGAGGGTGCGGCTGCCGAACGCCAGGCCCGCCCCGCGGACGCGAACCGCGGGGCGAACCGTCGAGAGCGCGGCGGACATCAGCTGTTCAGAGCCCCGGACAGCGAGTCCACTTCCTTGGTCATCCAGTCAATGTAACCCGTGACGTCGGCGGGCAGCGTCTCGGCCACATCGACCACGGCGACGTTCGACGCCTTCGCGTCCGACACCACCTGCTGGGTCAGCGGGGTGACCGTCTGGACGTTGTTGATCAGGGCCTTGACCTGCTTGTTCTTGATGAGCTGCGTGAAGTCGTTGACGGCCGTGGCGGGCACGTCCGTCTCGTTCTCGACCGCGTCCGAGAAGGCCTTCGGGGTCGCGTCGGTGATCTTCGCGGTCTCGAGCAGGTAGTGCGCCACGGGCTCGGTCACCACGACCTTGGTGCCCGGGTGCGCGGCGCCGAGGGCTTCCGTCTTCTTGACCAGCGCGTCGATCTGGCCCTTGAACGCCTTGGCGTTGTCGTCGAAGGTCTGCTTCGACGCCGGCTGGATCGTGCCGAGCGCCGAGGCGACCTGGTCCGCCACCTTCTCCACGCCGGGCAGGTCGAACCAGACGTGCTCGTTCTCGTCGCCGGTCGCGGCGATGTCGTAGGCCACGAGCTTCTTCGCGCCCGGCGCCTGGTCGGCCAGCTTGGCGAAGAAGTCGTCGTAGCCGCCGCCGTTGGCGAGCGTGAGCTGCGCGTTCTTGGCCGCCAGCGCGTCGTCGGCCGTGGACTCGTACGAGTGCGGGTCGGCCGTCGGGTCGTGGATGATCGACTTCACCTGCACCTTGTCACCGCCGACGGCCGTGACCACGCTGCCCCACACGTCCGTCGCCGCGACGACGTTGATCTGGCCCGACGTGGAGGCGCCGGAACCGGAACCGGTGCCGGCGCCACCCGAGTCGGTGCCGGAGCACGCGCTGAGCGCGAGCACGGTCAGAGCCGAAGCGGCGGCGAGCACGCCGCGGGCGCGGCGGGTACTCAGGCGGGAACTCATCGAAGACTCTCCTGGGTCGAACCGATCAGCTAATGGAAATCGTTGTCAGATTCACTTTACCCCATCCGAAGGACAGGACCCGCTCCACCGGGTGGCAGAAGGCCCGTCCGTCACTCAGCGGATCGAGACACTCACCACAGGGGTGTCGCTTCTGGAAAACGATCTGAACCGTTACGGTTTGCGGATGGGCCGTCCTATTCGCACCCGGAGGCAGGCGACATTGGCGTCGCTGGCGGCGGAGCTCGGGGTGTCAAGGACCACCGTGTCCAACGCTTACAACCGCCCCGACCAGCTGTCTCCCGAACTGCGCCGGCGCATCCTCGAGACCGCCCGCCGCCTCGGTTACCCCGGCCCGGACCCCGTAGCGCGTTCGCTGCGCACCCGCAAGGCCGGCGCGGTCGGACTGCTGCTCACCGAGAACCTGTCGTACGCGTTCCGTGACCCGGCAGCGGTCGGTGTGCTCGAAGGCCTCGCCCTCGCCTGCGAGGACGCCGGGGTCGGCCTGCACCTGGTGCCCGCGAGCCCCGGCCGCGAAGACGTCGCCGCCGTGCACCGCGCCGGCGTCGACGGATTCGTCGTCTACTCCGTGCCCGACGACGATCCGCACCTGGCCGCCGTGCTGGAGCGGCCTGTCCCCACGGTGATCATCGACCAGCCGCGCATCGAAGGTGTGGACCGTGTCGGCCCGGACGACGCGGCGGCCGTCACGCGCCTAGCCGAGCACCTCGTCTCACTCGGCCACCGGCAGGTCGGCGTGCTGTGCATGCGCCTGGCCCGCGAGCGCAACGACGACTTCGTGACCGCGCAGCGCCAGAGCAGCGCCCACTTCCACGTGCAGCGCATCCGCCTCGAAGCCCTGGCCACGGCGTTCTCCGCCGCCGGTGTCGACTGGGCCACCGTGCCCGTGGTCGAGCGCTTCGACCACACCGTGGACGACGGCGCTTCCGGCGCCCGCCAGCTGCTCGACGCGTACCCGCAGGTCACGGCCGTGATCTGCACGTCGGACATCCTCGCGCTCGGCGCGCTGGCCGAAGCGGAACGACGGGGCCTGCGCGTGCCGCTCGACCTCACTGTGACCGGCTTCGACGGCATCGCCGAGGCCGAGCGCCTCGGGCTCACCACCGTGCACCAGCCCGTGCTCGAGAAGGGCAAGGTCGCGGGGCGGCTGCTGCTCGGCTCGGCCGAGCGCGTGGGCCCGAAGGTGATCACGCTGCCCACCGAGCTGCGGATCGGGCGCACGTCAGCCCCGCCGCGGACGGTCGAGGAGCCGTGGTTCGGCGGCTGACGGGTCCCCTGTTTTCCCGTGACTTCGGACCTATCCCGTTGTAACGGGCGCTCCGGACGGGTTCGATGGGAGGGACCGCCCGCGTAGTCGGGGAAGCGTGGCCGAAAGGTGACCATGACCTCCATCGACGTTCTTCTCAAGCGCAACGAGGAACTCGGCAACGTCGTGCCAGGCGACCGCTCGTCGCCCAAACCCTCGTTGCACGTGGCCATCCTGACCTGCATGGACGCGCGCGTGCGCGTGTTCGAGATCTTCGGCCTCATCCAAGGTGAGTCCCACGTGCTGCGCAACGCCGGCGGCGTGGTCACCGACGACATGATCCGCTCCCTCGCGCTCAGCCAGCGCAAGCTCGGCACCCGCGAGGTCCTGATCGTGCAGCACACCGAGTGCGGCCTGTCGATGGTGACCGAGGACGACTTCAAGGACGAGCTCGAACAGGCCACGGGACTGCGGCCCACCTGGTCGGTGGAGGCGTTCCGCAACGTCGAGGACAGCGTGCGCGTGTCGATGGAGCGGGTGCGGCGAAGCGACTTCCTCCCGCACACCGACAACGTGCGCGGATTCGTCTACGACGTGAAGACCGGGAGCCTGACCGAGGTCGTCTGAGCCGCGTCGGTTTCAATGGTCGGCGTGGCTGTGGACACGGACGTTCTGATCGACTGGTTCGGCACGCACGGGCGAGACCTGCCGTGGCGGGAGCCGGAGTGCTCCGCGTGGGGCGTGCTCGTGAGCGAGATCATGCTGCAGCAGACGCCGGTCGCGCGGGTGCAGCCGATCTGGCTCGAGTGGATGGCGCGCTGGCCGGTGCCCTCGGCGCTGGCCGCGGAGACCACCGGCGAGGTCGTGCGCGCGTGGGGCAAGCTCGGTTACCCGCGCCGCGCCCTGCGGCTGCACGCGGCGGCCACGGTGATCGCGGCCGAGCACGGTGACGTCGTGCCGTCCGATGTGGACACCCTGCTCGCACTGCCCGGCATCGGCGCGTACACCGCGCGGGCCGTGGCGGCTTTCGCCTACGGCAAGCGGGCGCCGGTCGTCGACACGAACGTGCGGCGCGTGGTCGCGCGGGCCGTGCACGGTGCCGGCGACGCGGGTCCGGCGTCGAACACGCGCGACATGGCCGACGTCGAGGCGCTGCTGCCGGCCGAGGACGCGCCGGCGGCGAAGCTGTCGGCGGCGTTGATGGAGCTGGGCGCGCTGATCTGCACCGCGCGTGCACCGCGCTGCGCCGACTGCCCGGTGTACGACACCTGCACGTGGCAGCACAACGGCCGCCCGGAGTACGCGGGGCCGGCCAAGCCCGTGCAGAAGTTCGCGGGCACCGACCGGCAGGTGCGCGGCCTGCTGCTCGACGTGCTGCGCGGCAGCGAGGGGCCGGTGGAGAAGGCGCGGCTGGACGTCGTGTGGCACGAGGCCGGGCAGCGCGACCGGTGCCTCGACTCCTTGCTGGTCGACGGATTGCTGGAGCAGACGGACAACGGGCTGTTCGCGCTGCCGGGTGAACACTGACGGACTGGTTCTCACGGGGTACGACGAAAGTCGGCAAAAAGTTGTCATGATCTCCGCCGCGGGTTAGCTTTCCCCCGACGCCGTTCCAGCGCTGTTTCCGGCGGAGGAGATTCGCATGGGGGAAGCCACTCGCCGTGCCGTGCTCAAGGGCGGGCTCACGGTCACCGCGGCGGGCGCGTTCGGCCTGGCCGGGGCGCGAACGGCGACAGCGGTTACCGCGCCGCAGATCCGCCCGACGCACGAGTGGAACGCGCGGCCCGCGACGGGCGCGATCGTGGTCGAGAACCACAAGCCGACGTACATCGTGGTGCACCACACCGTCGACCCGGGCAACAACACCGACTATTCGCTGGCCCACGCGCTGCAGATCTCACGCGACATCCAGAACTTCCACATGGACACCCGCGGCTGGATCGACACGGGCCAGCAGTTCACGAACAGCCGCGGCGGCTACGTGACGGAAGGCCGGCACCGCAGCCTGGAGATCCTGCGCGGCGGCAAGCAGCACGTGCAGGGCGCGAACGTCGGCAACCACAACAGCGAGTGCCTCGGGATCGAGAACGAAGGCCTGTACAGCACGGTCGACGTGCCGGTGGCGCTGTGGAATTCACTGGTGTCCCTGGTCGCCTACATCGCCGATCAGTACGGGATTTCGCCGGATTTCATCAAGGGCCACCGGGATTTCAATTCCACGGAGTGCTGCGGGCAAGTGCTGTACGATCGGCTCCCGGAGCTGCGGACGGCCGTGTCGCGCGTGCTTGGTGTCGCGGTTTCGCGGGCTGAAGTGCCGGAGTGGCCGTTGCTGAAGCCCGGCGACGTGGGGGCTCAGGTACTTGCCGCGCAACGGTTCTTGCGCGCCGCGGGTTACGGCGTGCCGACCGATGGTGTGTTCGGACAGTCCACAACGGACGCCGTGGCCGCGCTCGCGGCCGAGCACGGGCTTTCCCGCGACAGCTGCACGGCGGCGCGGGCGGCGGACGAATCGGGGTTTCTCGGGTCGGATGTCTGGCCGCTCATCGTGCCGTCGGGCAAGTCCGCGGCCGCGTGGCGGGTGGAGCTCGCACAGTGACCCCGGCGGGCCACGGGTACCGGCGAGGGCGGTACCCGTGACCCGCCGGATTTTTCAGACCTGAACGGTGCCGCCGTCCACGAACAGCTCGGATCCGGTGACGAAACGGCTCTGGTCGGACGCGAGGAAGAGGATGACGTCGGCGACGTCATCCGGCACGCCGATCCGGCCGAGCGGGATCCGCGAGATCAGGAAGTCCAAGATCTGCGGACCCTGCTCGGGGTCGGCCTCGACGCCCGACCTGATCATGGGCGTGTCGATGGTGCCGGGGCTGATGGCATTGACGCGGATGCCGCAGCCTTTGAGCTCATTGGCCCAAGTTCGCGCGAACGAGCGCAGCGCCGCTTTGCTGGCCGCGTAGACACCTAAGACCATGTCTCAGTAGGTGAGTTTCTTGTAGCAGGTGAGGGTGGCGGCGAGGGTGAGGAAGGCGCAGAAGTGGTTGGCGTAGCGGTCGTATCGG
>NZ_JBFAQX010000006.1:0-171378 GCF_040678995.1 Amycolatopsis sp. NPDC049253
CCGGGACCCGGCAGAGCCTCGGGGCCCTTCACGGGTCCGCCCGGACCGCGGCGCGGCGAGAGGGTGGCCCCCGTGACGGGCCCCGGAAGGGGTTCGCTAAGCTGGTTTCCCGCAGCGCGCGATTAGCTCAGCGGGAGAGCGCTTCCCTGACACGGAAGAGGTCACTGGTTCAATCCCAGTATCGCGCACGTAGTCCGATGTGGACTCACCTGGAGGGCGATTAGCTCAGGGGGAGAGCGCTTCGTTCACACCGAAGAGGTCACTGGTTCGATCCCAGTATCGCCCACCACCACGATGGCCCCGGATCACTCGATCCGGGGCCATCGTGCTGTCCAGGGCACCGGAGTGCTCGCCGCGGGCGCGATGGTGTGGTTGACGCGGAACAGGTTCTGCGGCTCGTGGCGCCGCTTGAGCTGTGCGAGCCGCTCGTAGCGCGCGGGGTCGTACGCGGCGCGCACCTCGGCGGGGGTCGTGGCCTGGCCGGCGGCCAGCAGGTTGGCGCTCCGCTCGTCCTGTGACCACTGCACGAGCGCATCCGCGAGGGCGTCGAGCCGAGCGCCGGCCTCTTGCCCACCGGCCGCGACGAGGGCCCACGGTGCGCCGTGGCCGACGACGGCGTTCGGCACGGCGGCCTCGTCGGCCAGCGCCCCGCCCGGCGCCCTCAGCTCCACGAACCCCGGTTCGATGGTTTCCCACGAACCGATTCGCGCCCCGCGCACCGCCCGCGTGCAGACGACCACCCGGACCTGAGGCGGCCTCCTGCACCTCGATGGCGTCGGCGCCCTGCCGCGAGCCCACGCGCTCAAGCCCCGGGCCGCCGACGACTTCGAGATCGTCGACTGGCTCCACGGCTTCGACCCCACCAACAGCACGCCCAGGCGGTCGAGCACACGGGACGCGTTGGGGCCGACCTGCAGGCCGGCGCCGATCTCGGCGAACTCGGGTGCCTGTTCCAGCACCCGCACCGCGTGGCCGTCGCGGGCCACGGGGAGCTCGGCGGCCAGACCCCCGATGCCACCGCCCAGCACCAGCAGCCGCGCAGGCCTGCCGCTGTTCCGCTTCCTCGGCGCGCACCACGACGACGTCGAGATCCACGGCAGCGGCCGGGCCACGCACGCGATGTCGGTGGAGCAGCTGGTCGACGGCACACGTGCGTACCTCGACGAGGGCCACCACGCCGTGAAGCTCCGCGTCGGCGCCCGGCAGGCCGAGGAAGACGTCGCCCGTGTGCGCGCGGTGCGCGAGGCCGTGGGTGACGACGCGCGGATCATGGTCGACGCCAACGAACGGCTCGACCTGCCGACCGCGTCGTGGACCGGTGCGCGGTTGGCCGACCTGGGTCGGGCCGCTGGCTGGAGGAACCCCTTCCGTCGGACGACGTCACCGGCCACGCGACGCTTGCCGCAGCCGTGGCGCTGCCCGTCGCCGTCGGCGAGCACCTGCACGGGCGTTTCGAATTCGCGGCGTACCTGCACGCGCGGGCCGCTTCGGTGCTGCAGCCCGACGTGCCGCTGACGGGTGGCGTCACCGAATGACCGCGGATCTCGGCCATCGCGAAGGCGTTCGGTGCGCCGCTGAGCCCGCACTTCCTGCCGGAGCTGCACGTCCACCTCGCGGCGGCGGCGCCGAACTGCCCCTACGTGGAGCACTTCCCGCTGATCGACGACGTGCTTCAGGAGACGCTGACCGTCCACAACGGACGCGTGGCCCCGCCGGACCGGCCGGGCCACGGGATGTCGTGGAACCGGTCCGCTCTGGACGATCTGCGCGTCCGCTGAGGCGTGGTCAGAAGACGAGCACGCCCTGGGTGCTGGGCTGCAGCGTGCCGACCTTGACCGAGGTGATGTCGAGCTCGGGGTAGCCGACCTTCTTGCCGTCCGTGCCGATCACGTCGACGACCGTCGCACTCGTGCCGTGGGGCGGGGTGAGCTTGAGGGTGGTCGCCACGAACGTGTCGGCGCTGCCCTTGTCGCCCGTCTCCCACTTGACGCCGGCGAACGCGTTGGTGCCGGGGCGCAGCGTGATGGACGGGCCCGCGCCGGGGATGTCGACGCTCTGCGTCGGCACCTTGAGCGGCGAGTTGTCGGCGGCGAGGAACTGCAGCGCCGGCCAGCCCTCGATCGTCACGGGGTCCTTGCCGGTGTTCTCGAGGGCGAGCAGGCCGAGGCCCTGGTCCTGGATGGTGAGCTCGGCGTGGAAGGACTGCCGGCTCTCTTGCGAGACCGCCGGCTGGTCCGCGTTCACGGCCGCGTCGGGCGTCGGCTGCGGCGCGCCGGCCGCGGTGGCGTGGTGCTCGAACAGGCCGTCAGCGCGAACAAAACCGCGATACCCGGGACGATCGTCTTACCCCACATGCGCACTCCCCTTCGTGGACGGCTTTTCACTACCCAGGACGGCCGACCCCCGAAACAGGTTCCGGGGCAGGGAGGCATATTCCGTGCCCGGTTCACTCCATAGAGGACACGAGCCGCGTCACCAAGGCCGTGAGGCTCTCCTCGTCGAGCGCCGCGAGCTCCCGCAACGCACCCGACGTCCGCCCGATCAGCACCCCCGCGAACGCCGCCGTCAGCAGCTCCGCGCGCGCCTGCGCCTGCTCGACCCCTTCGGAGATCAGCCGACGCGCGAGCGGCGTGACGATCCGGCGGTGCAGCTCTTCCCGCGAGAACTCGTTGGCCTTCGCGTCGTCATGCGGCTGGAGCGCAACCTGGTACAGCGGCCCGGGCCCCTGCCTGACCGCCCGCCCGACCAGCCCCCGCAACCGCTCGGCGTCTCCGAGGTCGGCCAGCTCCTCTTCGCCTGTCTCCTCCTGCAGCACGGCGACGTACAGCTGCGCCTTCCCCCCGAAGTACCGCGCGATCATCGCCGGATCGACGCCCGCTCGCTCGCCGATGTCGCGAATCGTCGCCTGCGCGTATCCCCGGTCCGCGAACAACTCCGCCGCGGCCTGCAGCAGCGCGGCCCGCGTCCGTCCGGCATCCCGGCGCCGCGGCGTGGTCCGGTCCGTCATCGGCGCGCTCCTCCGGTCGTTTTTCCGGGCAGCAGCATGGCGAACACCGCGGCCAGCGCCCAGACCGCCACCCCGGCGAAGGCGGCGACGGTGTAGCCGAGGGCGTTCGGGAAGCGCTGCCCATCCGGCGTGTGCCCGACGAGGATCGCGGCGCTGAGCGCGCTGCCGGTGGAGTAGCCGACGTAGCGCAGCACTTGGTTGAAGCTCATCGCGCTGCCGGTCTCGTGCGGGGGCGTCCCGCGCGTGATCATGCCGGGCAGCACGGCGAAAACCGTGCCGACGGCGAGCCCGGTGGCCGCCATGACGACGATGAGCACCACGTAGTCGTGGCGCACGAAGCCGAACACGCCGACGCTCACCAAGCCGACCAGTGAAGCCCCGGGGATCAGCACGCGCCCCCACCCGCGCCGGATCACCGGCGGCGCGATCCGGCTGGCGAGCAGGCTCCCGATCGAGAACGGCAGCAGCACCAGCCCCGCCACCACCACGGACCCGCCGAGCCCGCCGTCGGCCGGCGGCGTCTGGACGAACTGCACCATCAACGACGTCAGCAGATACATCCCCGTGCCGGACAGGAGAGCCGCGACGTCGGCCGCGAGCACCCCCGGCAGCCGCACCAACCGCAGTTCCACCAGCGGATGGCTGCTGCGGCCCTCATGCCACACCCACGCCACCAGCGCGCCCACCGCGACGACCACCGATCCGACCGACGCCCCCGAGCCCCAGCCCCACTCCTCGCCTTTGCTGATCCACAACAGCAACGCGCCGAGCCCCACCCCCAGCAGCAGCGCTCCCGGCACGTCCAGCCGCTTCGCCTCGGCGTTCACAGCGTCGGGCACCACCTTGATCGCCGCCACCAGCGCAACCGCCGCCACGAGGGCCCCGAACCAGTACGCCGCCGGCAGCCCGCCCAGCTCCGTGATCAGCCCGGTCACCGGATACCCGAGCCCGACCCCGGCGACCGTCGTGATCGACAGGATCGCCATCGTCGGCCTCGCCTTCGCGGGCACCAACGCTTCCCGCGCCGCCACGATCGTCAGCGGCGTCAGGCCCAGCCCCGCGCCCTGCAACGCGCGCCCCACCAGCAACGCCACGAACCCGAACGGCAACGCCGCGAGCACACACCCCAGCACCACCAGCGCCAGCCCGCCCAGCATCACGCCCCGCCGCGCCGGCCCGTCACCCAGGCGCCCCATCACGGGTGTCACCATCGCCCCGACCACCAAGGTCACCGTCAACGACCACTGCGCATCCCCCAGCGACACCCGGTGCACCTCGGCCACCGCCGGAATCAGCGGCGCCCCCAGGCTGCTGATCACCGCCACGACGAGCCCGAGGAACACCAACGTGGGCACCAAGCCGCGGGCGGTTGGCTCAGCCGTGCGGCTCGCGGCTACGTCGCTCGTGGCACGCACGGGCCGCGCGCTGTCGACGACGGGCTCGCCCACCTCCGGCTTTGCGTCCGGATCGCGCGGCTGCCGTGCACCTCCGGCAGACCCCGCAGCCTCGTTCGCAGCACGCGCAGGCTGCCCACCCTCACCGAGCACTGGCGCCGCGCTCGGATCGCGCAACTGCCGCTTGCCTGCAGCAGACCCCGCAGCCTCGCCCGCAGCGCACGCAGACTGCGCGCCGTCGGCATCGAAGACCGGCGCGCCCACATCCGGCTCTGCACCCGGATCGCGCGGCTGCCATGCAGCTCCGGCCGACTTCGCCAACTCGCTCACGGCACGCGCGGGCCGCGCGCTGTCGGCGACGGGTCCACCCGCCTCCGGCTTTGCGCCCGGATCGCGTGGCTGCCGCACGCCTCCGGCAGACCCCACCGTCTCGCTCATCGCAGACGCGAGACGCTCGCCTTCGGCGCCAAGGGCAGGCCCGCCCAACCCCGGCGTCGCACACGGGTCGCATTGCTGCCGCTTGCCTCCGGCGGGCTCCGACACCCCGCTCGCAGCACGCACCTGCCGCGCAGCTCCGTCGGGCGCCGCAGCCGCGCCCGCGGTGTGCGCAGACTGCCCGCCGTCGGCGCGGAAGACCGGCGCGCCCAAGTCCGGATCGCGTGGCTGCCATGCGGCTCCACCGCACGTCGCCACGTCGCTCACGGCACGTGGATGCCGCCTGCCGTCGGTGCCGAGGGCGGGTCCGTCCGACCCCGGCGCCGCGCCGGCGCCGTTCGCTGAGCCCTGCGAGGCGTCGCCGGTCTCGGGCGCGCCGCACGACGGCGGCGGGCCCGAGGCGTGTACGGGCGGCTTGTCCGGCCCGCTCACCACAGACCCGCCGCGGACGTGCCGACAACCCACAGGTCTGCCGAGTCGGCGAGCCCGCGCCTGGCTCGCCCGGACAACCGGCGCCCACCGGGCAAGAACCCGTGCGGCAGCACCTCACCAGCCCACCCCGGCAGCCCCGACCTCTCGGGCCGCCAGGGTGCACCACTCAGCTCGGCCATCCCGGACATCGCGGCAACACCTCAGTCATCAGTTGATGTCATCACCTGATGACTTACCCTACCCCCGACCCGGCCACGCCGCGGCTGGGACCTCCGTCAGCCGAAGTGGATCACTTCGCTCGAGGCCAGCGAGGCGCCCGCGGTGGCGAGTTCGGCGGCGACCGCGGCGGAGGCCTCCGCGGCGGGGACGGGGCCGTCGTAGGTCGCGTGGGCGTCGGTGACCAGGGTGACCGGGTGGCCGCGCCGGAGGGCTTCCAGGGTTGTCTCGCGAACGCAGAAGTCGCTCTGCATACCGGCGACGACGAGGGGCGCGCCGGCGGGCACGAGGGTGGACAGAGGGGTGCCGGCGAAGGAGTCGGGCGTGGTCTTGTCCACCACGTGTTCGCCGGGGAGCACGTCGTGAACGAGAGCCCAGCCCGGCGTTCCGGGCACGTCGGGGTCGTCGCCGGTGCCGTTGTTGCGCACGTGCACCACCGGCGCGCCCGCGGCACGCGCGCGGGACAGCACCGCCTCGATCGCCGGGGCGACGGTGGCCGCGGAAGGCACCGGTTCGGGCGGGCGGAGCATGTTGTTCTGGACGTCGATCAAGAGCAGCACGGGGACCATGCCGGAAGCTTGGCACCCACCCCCGACAAAAACGCCGACAGGAAACGCCGGGCGAAACCCGTCAGTCCGGCATCCCCTCGAAACCCAGCTCCGCGAGCAGCGCCGAGGTGTGCTCCCCCACGTCCGGAATCGGGTCGAACCGCGGCTCCCGCCCGGCCACCGTCACGGGCGGAACCAAGGCCCGCAACGGCCCCGCCGGCGAATCCACCGAGCCCCAGCGCCCGCGTTCGGCCAGCTGCGGATGCGAGGCCAGCTGCGCGATGGTCCGCAGCCGCGCATTGGCGATCGACGCCGCGTCAAGGCGGGCGAGCACCGTCGCCGAGTCCAGCGGCGCGAAGGCCTCCTCGATCACGGCGCGCAGCTCGTCGCGGCGGGCCGAGCGCTCGTCGTTGGTGGCGAAGAAATCCGCGACCTCCGCGCGCCCCAGCACGTCGGTGCACAGCCGCCGCCACTCGCGGTCGTTCTGCACGGCGAGGAAGACCGTCTCGCCGTCACCGCACACGTACGGGCCATACGGGGCGATGGCAGCGTGCGAAAGCCCCGTTCGCGCCGGCTGCGTACCGCCGTAAACCGTGTAATACAGCGGAAAACCGACCCATTCGGTGAGCGCGTCGAACAACGACACCTCGAACGCCTGGCCGCGACCGGTCCGTTCGCGCTCGTACAGCGCCGAAAGCACGCCGCTGTATGCGTACATGCCACCGGCCAGATCCGCGACCGGAATCCCGGTCTTCGCCGGCTCCTCGGGCGAGCCGGTGAGCGCGGGCACGCCGGTTTCGCACTGCACCAACAGGTCGTAGGCCTTCTTGTCGCGGTACGGGCCGTCGGTGCCGTAGCCGGAGATGCCGCAGACGATCAGCCGCGGGTGGCGCGCCAGCAACTCCTCCGACCCGAGCCCGAGGCGCGAAGCCGCGCCCGGCGCGAGGTTCTGCACGAACACGTCCGCGCGCTCCAGCAACGCGTCGAGCACCCGCCGCTGCGCCGGCTGCTTGAGGTCCAGCGCGATCGACTCCTTGTTGCGGTTGAGCCACACGAAGTGGCTCGACAGCCCGCGCACGGTGGCGTCGTACGACCGCGCGAAGTCCCCCGAACCCGGCCGCTCGACCTTGATCACCCGCGCGCCGAGGTCCGCGAGCTGCCGCGTCGCGAACGGCGCCGCCACAGCTTGTTCGAGGGAAACCACCGTGATTCCGGACAGGGGCAGCATCGAAATCCTTTCGCCGGCAACCGTCGCACCAGGCTACCTCCGGGAGGCACATCAGCCGATCGGCCGGGTTTGTGACCCGATCGCCCGAGGCAGCCCGCCTCGCGCGCCGCGATCATGATCATCATGAAGAAGGTCGTCCCCTTACTGGCGCTCGCCGTCGCACTGCCCGCGGTCGTCGCGGCGACGCCGGCGCCCGCGGCACTCGCCTGGGCCCCGTGCCGCACCCTGATCAAGGAGTGGGATCAGACCGACGCGCGCACCGAGTGCGCGAAGGTCTCCGTCCCGCTCGACTACGCCCATCCCGACGGCCGCCGCCTCGACCTGATGGTCAGCCGGCTCAAGGCGACGTCGCCGGAGAAGCGCCAGGGCGTGATCGTGGTGAACCCCGGCGGGCCGGGCAACTCCGGGCTCGACATGCCGCTCACCCTCAGCCACACGACGGTGGCGGGCATGGGCGTCGACCACGACATCGTGGGCTTCGACCCGCGCGGCGTCGGCTTCAGCGAGGGCAAGGATTGCGACGTCGCGCCTGAGGACGGCCCGAATCCCGACCCGAGAGCGTCGCCCGCCGAGCAGTACCGGCAGGGCTACGAGCAGACGGCCAGGCAGAACGCCCGCTGCACCGCGTACGACCCGGAGTTCATCGCGAGCCTGTCGACCGACGTCGTCGCCCGCGACCTCGACCAGATCCGGATCGCCCTGGGTGAGCCGAAGATCGGCTTCTACGGGGTTTCATGGGGCACCGCGCTCGGCGCCGTGTACCGCAGCCGCTACGACCGGCACGTCGACCGCATGCTGCTCGACTCCGTGATGCCGCCCGACTTCAGCCTCCGCACGATGAACAACGGCCAGATCGACGCCGCCGAAGCCAACTTCTCCCGGTTCGCCGCCTGGCTCGCCGCGCGCGACGGCCAGTACCACCTCGGCACCGACACGGCGAAGATCCGCGCGGACGTCACCGCCCTCGCCGCCGGCCTCGACGCCCACCCGCGCCAGGTCACCGCCGACGGCAAACCGCTGACGTTCAGCGGCGGCAACCTCCGCACCGTGCTGACCTACCAGCAGTCCCACTGGCCCGCGATGGCCGACACCCTCACCACCCTGCGGGACGGCAAGAACCCGCCGCTCGTCGGGAACGAGCCGGAATTCACCGGCTTCGGCCTCGAAGACAGCCACTTCGCCGGCCTGCTCATGCAGGTTTCCGTGCTGTGCAACGACCAGGGCGCCGACCCGGGCGAACCCGCGATGTGGCGCGAGGAGCAGCAGCGGCAGGCGATGTCACCGCTGTTCCACGGCATGGCCGGCTACCAGCACTGGTGCGCGGGGTGGCCGCTGCCGAAGCAGCCGTGGCACCTGGCTCGCGGCACGAGCCCGCTGCAGCTGGTGGGCCACCGCACGGAGACGACCACTCCCGCGTCGTGGGCGGAGGACATGCGCCGCCGCATCGGCGGCTCGCTCCTGACCGTCGACAATGGCGCGCACGGTTCCCTCGACCTCGTGGCGTGCGGGTCGAAGGCGGTGGAATTCTTCAGCACCGGCCGGACCGCCGCGGGCACCTGTCCGGGCGAGCCGGTGACTTCGTCCACATAGGACCATGGCAGGGCCGGGCCCCGGTACAGGGGCCCGGCCCGCGCCCGCCGCCGCAGAGGTGGGGGGAGGGACCACAGCGGCGGGCTGTCCTCTACCTACCCCGCGGTGGCGCCCGTCAACCGTCCGGGTGACCGCGATCTCCGGGACCACGGGTCTCGACGTCCCTGATCTCGGTCGGCCATCGACACGACGCCACGAGGAACCGGGCGATTTCGATGCCCGCGACGGCCGGGCGGACGTGGATCGCCGAAGCGGCGCACAGCAAGCCGGGATGTGCTGCGGTCATCGTTGCGAAGCCGGATCTCACGGCCGCGAAACCCTCGTCACCCGTCGGGGCGGTCGCGGTCGCGGCGGGTACGCCGGGTGCGCGGTTCCCGGTCCCGCCCGGACGGATCGGGAACCGCCGGGCTGGACCGGGAAACCGGGGGTCCCGGCCAGGCCGGGTCGGTGATGATCTTGCCGGGACGGTTGCGGCGGCGGGTCGGCGGGGTCGGGCGCGGGGGTGCGGCGGCGGGCCAGTTCCGCGAGTCGGCGTCGCGGTTGCGGGGCTGCGGAAGCGCGAACGGTCGTGTCGGCGTCGAGTCCGGGCCGCCCAGGCGCTGGGCGACGGCGTTGGGCACCGGACGCTGCCGTGCCACGGGGTAACGCGCCAGCGGATCCACCTCCCCGCGGGAGCGCGTGGCCGGTTCCAGGCGGTGGCGGGCCCGGCCGCGCTGCGCGACGACGGGCGGTTCGGGAGACAGCAGCCGCCGGGCCGAAGGCGCCGCGGCCGGCTGCCTGGTGCCGCGCGGCTGGGCCGAGCGGCGCAGGTGCACCAGGGCGAGCGCCGCGAACACCGCGGCGACCGTCGCGAGGGGCCACCAGGCGTGCATGCGAGCTGCTCCCGTCGTGGAGGGTCCGCAGCAAGAGTGCCCGTTCCTCCCGGCGCCGAGCGGATGACCACACGCGTGGGTGTCACCCGGATCGGGGGCGCTTACTCATACACGACGTACGAGGGTCTCGGCGTGAGCGCGAGTACCTCGGACGGGGTCATCAGCGTGGCACCGTGGCGCGTGTCCTCCTCGTAGAACAGCTTGAAGCCGGCCAGCACGTGCGCGGGTTTGGCGGCCATGAGCGTGCGCCAGGTCGCCTTCTTCGCGGCCGAGCTGCCGATGCCGTCGACGACCTTCACGATCGACACCCCCGGGTGCGCGCGCAACGCGGCCTCGTCCCGGACGATCGAAGCCGCGACCTGGTGGTAGGCCATGATCTTGTCGGGCAGCCGGCGGTCGTGGGCGAGCCGCGCGAGGTAGGCCGCGACGCCGTCGAGCTCCGCGCCCGTGGTCCGCCCGAACTTCTCGCCCGGCACCACGCCCGGTTCGACCGCCCACTCCGGGTCGAGCGCGACGCCGACGTCCGGTTCGGCCAGCCACCGCTCGTACGCCCGCACCTCGGGCAGGAAATCCGCGCGGCCGGGCTGGATGTCGAGCAGCAGCACGCCCTTGAGCGCCCGCGCTTCGGCGAGGTACTCGGCGATGGTGCTGTCGGACGCGCGGGTGCGGTACCTGCCGTCGGGCCCGGGTGTGCGGTGGGCGGCCGTGGCGACGAGCTCGACGACGGGCGTCACCGCCTGCCGGTATGCCCCCGCCTGCCCGATCAGCTCGCGCCCGGCCGCCGCGAGATCACCGGTCATCTCGCCGAGGGCTTTCGCGTGCGGCGCGCCGCAGAAGCCGACGAGCAGGCTCGTGGCCAACGCGTTCGGCGGCGGAGGGGGCGGTACCGGTGGCGGCTGCGGCATCGAGGACGGCGACGGAGGCCCCCGCCGGCACCCGTCGCGACACCGCCCCGCACGCGCTCACGACCATCCCCGCGAGTGCCGCCGTGAACACCGCTCGACGGGTGAACCTCGGCTCGTGACGCATGCGTCCTCCCAGCCGGCAGCGGTGGGGAATCCTTTGCCAGCACGGGAAAAGTACCCACTTGATCGACTTCCGATCCGGCGTCGGAGCGCCAGTTTTCCCTTGAACCACAACGAATCGGCCGATTTCCCGGCCACTGGAACACCTTCCCCCGAACGGCCGTATTGTAACAGCACTTATATAAGTCCTGTTACACTTGCGCCCATGCCCGAGTTCACCGATCCCACCGAGCAGAGCCTCTGGCGCCCCATGCGCCTGCTGCAGCACGCGATGGACGACGACATCGGCCGGCTCTACACCGAGCGCGGCATCGAAGGCCTGAAACCGAGCTTCGTCATGGAGCTCCTGCGCCTGCACGCGCGCGGGCCGATGACGATCACCGAGCTCGCGGCGTCGGTCGAGCGGACACACTCGGCGTTGAGCCAGAAGGTGGCCGCCATGCGCAAGGCCGGCCTGGTCACGACCACCACGGGCGACGACGCGCGCAGCAAGAAGGTGGCGCTCACGCCCAAGGCCGAGGAGCTCGTCGGCCGGCTCGCGGCAGAGTGGCGCGCGACGGAGGCGGTGCTGGTCGATCTCGAGGCCGAGATCCCGTACCCATTGAGCAAGGTGGTCAAAGACGTCGAGAAAGCGTTGGCGCGCAAGAGCTTCCACGACCGCATCGCGGAGAAACTCGAGGGCGACGAGGCCTGGCGATGAGGGCGCAGCTGCTCGACGTGACACCGTTGCGCACTTCGCCGCAGTTCCAGCGGCTGTGGATCGGGCGCACGTGCTCGGTGCTCGGCGCGCAGCTGACGCTCGTGGCCGTGCTGTACCAGGTCTGGGAACGCACGGGCAGCACCGTGTGGACCGGCGCCGTCGGACTCGCGCAGGCGTTGCCGATCGTCGTGTTCGGGCTGTTCGCGGGCACGCTTGTGGACCGCGTCGACCGGCGGCGGTTCTACCTGGCGATGACGGTGGCGCAGGCCGTGTGCTCGGTGCTGCTGGTCGCGCAGAGCGCAGTGGCGGGGTTCCCGGTCGGCGGCGTGCTGGCGATCCTCGCGGTGCAGTCGTGTTTCGTCGCCGGCAGCGGGCCGGCGTCGCGCACGTTCATCCCCTGGCTGCTGCCGCGCGAACAGCTCGCCGCCGGGCTCGCGCTGAACCGGATCTCCTTCCAGGGCTGCATGTTGCTCGGCCCCGCGATCGGCGGCGTGCTCATCGGCTGGGTCGGCGTGACGGGCTGCTACGCCATCGACGCCGTGACGTTCGGCTGCGCGTTCTACGGCGCCTTCGGCCTCCCGGCCATGCAACCCGACGATTCCGCGCGCCCCGGCCTGCGCGGCATCGCCGACGGCCTCGCGTTCCTCGTCCGCACCCCCGTCGTGCGCGGCGCTCTCCTCACGGACCTCGCCGCGATGGTCCTGTCCATGCCGATGAGCCTCTTCCCGCTCGTCAACGCCGAACGTTTCGGCGGCAACCCCCGCACCCTCGGCCTGTTCCTCACCGCCATCGCCGTCGGAGGCGTCGCGGCGTCCGTGTTCTCCGGCGTCTTCACCCGCCGGCCGCGGCCAGGGGTGGTGATGCTGGTGGGGTCGGCCGCCTGGGGTCTCTCGCTGACGTTGTTCGGACTCACCACGAATCCGTGGCTGGGCCTGGGTTTCCTGGCACTGGCCGGTGCGGCGGACACGGTGTCGGTGGTTTCACGGAGCACCGTCGTGCAGCTGCACACGCCCGACGAGCTGCTCGGGCGGGTTGCCGCCGCCGAGCAGATCGTCGGCCAGGCGGGCCCGGACCTCGGCAACCTCCGCGCGGGCCTGGTGGCGGCCCCGACCTCCGCCTTGGCCTCTCTCGTCAGCGGCGGTCTGCTGTGCGTGGCCGCGGTCGCGGCCGTCGCGGTGACGACGCCGAGCTTGCGGCGGTTCGCCCTTCGCCCCTAGGACAATCCCTTGCGCAGAGCGGAAATCCGGTCCACCGACGCCGTGAAGTCCGGGATCGAGCCGAGGTTCTTCGCGAGTGCGTCGGCTGCCGCGTCGCCTTGGTTGACGTCGCGGCCGGAGGCCAGGATGAGGTCGACGCCCGCCTTCGCGGCGAGCACCGCGCGGTTGCCGGTGTCGCCGTAGTCCTGGAGGGCGCCGGCCTCGAGGGCGTCGGTGATGGTGACGCCGCGGAAGCCGTCGCGCCGGCGCAGTTCTTCCTGCACGACCGTCGGTGAGAGGCCCGCCGGGTGGCTCGCGTCGAGCGCCGGGTACACGGCCCACGACAGCATCACGAGCTTCGCGGCCGTCCCCGCGTACGGCGCTTCGTCCTTCGTACGCAGCTCGGGAAGCGGCACGTTCAGCGTCACCGGCGCGACGTCCGTGTTGCTCCCCGCCGGCGCCGCCCCCAGCCCGGGGAAGTGCTTCGCCGTCGACGCGACGCCCGTGGCCTGCTCCGCGGCGACGAAGTCGCGTCCCAGTGTGCCCGCCGTGGCGGCGTCGCTCGAGTACGAGCGGCCGTACTCGTCGATGAAGTTCCCGGCCTGCCGGTAGACGTCGAGCACCGGCGAGAGGTTGACGTTCATCCCCGCGCCCGCGAGGTTCTTCCCGGCGCCCGTGCCGGCGGCCTTCGCCGCCGCCTCCGGGTTCGCCGACTGCCCCACCTGCTTCTCCGACAGCGTCGGCTCGCCCGGCAGCCGCCGGACCTGCCCGCCTTCCTGGTCGGTCATCAACAGCAAGGGCTCGCGCACCGGACTCTGCGCCGCCGCGCCGCGAAGCTGCTTCACCACGCCTGCGATCTGGCTGCTCGACGAGATGTTCTCCCCGAAGAAGATCACCCCACCCGCTTCACCCGCGCGAATCCGCTGCAGCAACTGCTCCGGCGGCGTCAACCCGGCGTACGAGTAGATGACCCGCTGCCCCGCCAGCTGCCTCGGCGTGAGCTCCCGGGCGCCCGCCGCCCCGGGCACCGCCCCCACCGTCACCACAGCCACCGCGACGGCGGCCACCACCTGCACGACTCGCTTCATGGCACTCCCTCCAGTGCGCCCACGGTAACGCCTGGGCGTGGCGGGCGGAAACTTTCCGACCGAAGGGTGCGCGATGTCCGAAATCCGCGAGTGCCAGGTTCGCGCCCGCGGTTGACTCGGCGGATGATCCAACGCTTCCGCCACGCCGGCGCGGAGTTCGGCCGGCGCCTGCGCCAGGTGTGCGCCCACCAGTGGTCGGCGCCGACCCCCTGCGCCGACTGGACCGTACGTCAGCTGGTCAACCACGTCACCCGTGGAAACCTCAACTACGTCGCCCTGTTGCACGGCGCGTCCGCCGCCGACTTCCTCCACCTGCGCGACACCGACGCGCTCGGCGCGGACCCCGTCGCCGCCTACACCGCTTCGCTCACCGAAACCGCCGCCGCGTTCAGCGCGCCCGGCGCCCTGGAGCGCCTCGTCGACTACCCGCTCGGCCGGATCCGCGGCGCGCAGGCCCTCGCCGTCCGCACCACCGACACCGTGATCCACACCTGGGACCTCGCCCGCGCCACCGGCACCGACGAATCCCTCGACTCCGACCTCGTCAACTGGGTCACCACCCACCTCGACACGATCTACGCCGGCCTCGCCGAAACCCCGATCTCGGCCGAGACCACACACCGTTTCTTCGCCGCGCCGCGGGGGACGCCGGATCCGTCGCCGCAAGGCTTGCTGCTGCACCGCATGGGCCGCAGCAGGCAGGGCTACCGTGCCGCACGTGAGCTACTTCCTGACCCGCGTCCTCGCCATGCTCGACCGGGGTGGCGACACCGTGCTCTTCCACCACGAAGGGCGAGCGACCACCTACGGCGCGGCGGCCGACACGCTCCGCCGGATCCACACCGGGCTCAGCGGCGCAACCGGCGTCGTGGCGATCGACTCGCCCAACCGGCCCGAGGTGATCCTCGCGCAGGTCGCCGCGCAGCTGCGGGGCCTCGAAGTCCTGCTCGTGGCGGCGTCAGCCAGCAAGCCGGCCCGGGAAGCGGCCCTGAAGCAGACCGGTGCCACCCGAATCGACCTCGACGAACTCACCGCCGGCGAACCGTCCACTCCGGACACCACGCCCGACCGGGTGACGGCGATCTTCCCCACCGGCGGCACCACCGGCACACCGAAGCTCATCCGCCACAGCGGCATCTACGACGGCATGGCCCACATCTTCACCCCCGACGGCGGGCAAACCGTCCTCATCACCGCCCCGCTCACGCACATGACCGGCAACGCCGCGGCGCTCGGCGCCCTGCTCAGCGGCAACAAAGTCGTCCTCCGCACAAGCTTCGACGCCGAAGAGCTCCTCAACGACATCGAGACCCACCGAGTCACCAGCCTCTCCCTCACACCGCCGAGGCTGGCACAGGTGCTCGACAGCCCGGCGCTGGCGAGCACCGACGTCTCCAGCCTGAAATCCCTCTCCCTCGGCGCCGCCCCGCTTCCGCCGAAAAGGCTCGCCCAGGCGCTCGACGCCTTCGGCGCGAAAGTCGGCCAGGGCTACGGCCTCACCGAAGCACCGATGATCGCCAGCATCTCCGCGGAGGAACTCACGCAAGCCCACCGCCTCGGCTCCGTAGGACGCATCGTCCCCGGCATGGAGGCCCGCACGGAAAACGGCGAGATCCTCGTCCGCGGCCTGTCCATGATGGACGGCTACCACGGCGAACCCCCGATCGGCGACACCTGGCTCCCCACCGGCGACCTGGGCCACTTCGACGACGAAGGCTACCTCTACCTCCACGACCGCATCGCCGACGTGATCATCACCGGCGAGCACGGCACCAAGGTCGCCTCCACCGCCATCGAGCACACGCTGCTCACCCACCCCGACGTCAAAGCCGCGGCCGTCTTCGCCGTGCCCGGACCGAACGGCGAGGGGGAGCTGGTTCACGCCGTCGTCGTCGCACACCCGGACACGACGGAAACCGAACTCCGCCACCACGTACGCGAAGAACTCGGCGGAGACCACTTCGTACCGTCCACCGTGGACTTCACCGGCGAACTGCCCCTCACCCCGGTGGGCAAAGTGGACAAACGAAAACTGGCCGAACCCTTCTGGGCCGGCCATTCTCGCCACATCGCATGACCCTCGGGTTCCGCACTTCCACCCGAATTCGATGTCGTGGCCGGCTGGCTAGGCGGGCTGAGTTGTGTGGTTCTCGTAGGCCTCGCGGGCGGCCAGGAGGGTGGGCAGGTGTTCCTGTGCCCAGCGTCGACAGGCCGCGATGGGGTCGAGCAGGGTGCGTCCCAGCGGGGTCAGTTCGTATTCCACTCGTGGTGGCACCTCGGCGTAGACGGTGCGGGTGATCATGCCGTCGCGTTCGAGGGCACGCAGGGTCTGTGTGAGGACCTTGGGGGTGGCGCCGTGGATGGGTACGCGGAGTTCGGAGAACCGGCGTGGGCCCTGTTCAAGGCAGACAATGATCATCGCCGACCATTTGTCGCCGATGCGGATCGGCATGATGCTGCTGGGACAGGTGGGGTGGAACATGTCGGGATCGAGCGGGTCCATCAGTACCCTCACGGTAGTCAGATACCTTTGAAGTAACCAGCATCTCATGGATACCTTCGCACTCGGCGCCCGAATCCGGCGTCGCCGGTCCTGATCAACGGACAAGACCGAAGGGCAAGGAGAATGCGCGTTGTTCGGTTCCATGAGTACGGCCCGCCAGATGTGTTGCGCGTCGACGAGGCGCCCGATCCACGACCGGGTTCCGGTGAGATGCTGATCCGGGTCACAGCCGCGGGGATCGGGTTCGCCGATGTCCGGATCAGGGCCGGCCTGATGCGCACCGCGCTGCCGGATCTTCCCTTGCCGTTCGCGCCGGGATTCGAGGTCGCGGGTACCGTGGTCGCGGTCGGAGCCGGGGTGGACGCCCGGACGGTCGGCAGGCAGGTGGTCGGGACGACGTCCGGCGGTGGCTACGCCGAGCTGGCGATCCTGCCGGCAGCGTCGGCGGTACCGCTGCCCGATGCGCTCGACGACCGGATGGCCGTGGCGCTGCTGGGCCAAGGCGCGACCGCGGTCGGCGTGGCCGAGGCTGCCGGCCTCACGTCGGCGGACACGGTCCTGGTCGAAGCAGCCGCTGGAGGCGTGGGCAGTCTTCTGGTGCAGTTGGCCAAACACGCCGGCGCCACCGTGGTCGCCGCTGCCCGGGGTGAGACGAAACTGGCGGTGGCCAAGCAACTCGGCGCCGATGTCGTGATCGACTACAGCACGCCGGACTGGCCCCGACGCGTCCGCGACGCGGTGGGCGGCAGCGTCTCGGTGGTCCTGGAGAGCACTGGCGGAGCCATATCCGAGGCCGCGTTCGATCTGCTGGCACCCGCTGTCGGCCGGATGGTGATCTACGGAACGACCAGCGGGCAGCCACCACGCTTCGACCCGCTCGCCGTCTACCACAGGGCCGTGTCCGTCACCGGCTTCGCGGCAGTAGCCCTACCCGCACAGCAACTGGCGCGGCTGCGCGACCAGGCGTTCGCACTGGCCGAGTCCGACGAACTGCGGCCGATCATCGGCACGGTCCTGCCCCTGGCGCAAGCCCGCGCGGCCCACCAGGCGTTCGAGGATCGGGCAGCCGTCGGGAAAACAGTCCTCACGCCGTGAGACCCGGCAGCCGGCCACCGTCCGGCGGCGAAGGGAACTCGCGCCCTGGAAGCCAGGAAAGCAAACCTCACCATGACCGCGAAAACGGAGATGAACAGAGCCCATAAAAGAAGAGCCGGCGTGTGCACCCCCCGTCGGTGCACACCCCGGCTCTTCGGCTACGGACTACTTCACTTGTCGCCGAAGCGGATCGAGGCGACCTGCTTGTCGAAACCGATCTTGCTCAGGTCGGGCACGCTGGCCGTGATGACCATCGACTGACCGGTGCAGTTCGGGCCCTTCCACAGCTTCACCGGGCCACCGCTGAGCTGGATCGAGGAAACCTGCGTCGGCTGCGGGTTGGCGACACAGCCCGGGCCCGAAACCCCGAACGAACCGTTGGGCTCGGAGAAGTTGATGCCGCTGTCGAGGATCGCGCTGCCGTTGCCGAGGGTCACGCCACCGGGAGGAGTCGTGGTGCTCGACGAGGGCGGGGTCGCGGTCGAGGAAGACGACGCGGGCGGGGCCGCCTGGCCGCTGGAGGCGGGAGCGCCGCCCTTCGGCAGGACCTTGCCACCGGTCGGCGAGATGGCGAACCAGGTGCCGCCGACGCCTTCACCGTTGATGTCGCCGGCCTTCTTGTCGCCGGAGAAGCGGTAGAGCGCCCAGCCGCCGATGGTGACCTGGCGGGTGCCGTCGGCGCGGGTCAGGATGCCGATCTTGGCTGCGGGAACACCGTTGACGAAGATGCGCGAGCCCGGCTTCACGAGCACCGGCGGCCAGGTCTTGGCGCAGTCACCGTTGCAGTTGGACGTCGGCGGCTTCGGGCTGTCCTTGTCGAAGCGGTAGAGCGTCATGCCGGCACCGTCGTGGACGATCGGGTTCAGGCCACCGGCCGAACCGCGGGTCAGCTGCACCCACTTCATCGCCGCGTCGTCGGTGCGCGGGCCCTTGTAGTCGTCGCCCTGGCTCAGGTCGGCGCCGTTTTCCTTGGCAGTACCGGTCTTGTAGTCGACGCCGGTCGTCGGGTCCGTGCCCTCCTGCGAGGTCTGGGCCTTGCCACCCTCCGGCGTGACGCCGAACCACGTGCCGCCCACGCCCTGGCCCTTGGCCTGGCCCGGCTGCGAGTCGCCGCTGAACTTGTACACCGGCCAGTTGCCGATGGTCACCTGCAGCGTGCCGTCCTGGCGCTTGACGAAGCCGACGTCGTTCTTGTCGACGCCGTTGAGGAACACCTTGCCGCCCGCCTTCACCGTGACCGGCGGCCAGGTCTTGGCGCAGTCACCGTTGCAGTTGGACGTCGGCGGCTTCGGGCTGTCCTTGTCGAAGCGGTAGAGCAGGAAGCCCTTTCCGTTCAGCACCACCGGGTTCAGGCCGGACGCGGAACCGGCGTCGAGCTCCACCCACTGCTCGGCGGCGTCGGTGTCGGCCGGGTCGGCGAAGTCGCCGGTGTTCTGCGGCGCGCCGTTCTCCTGGGCCGTGCCGGTCAGGAAGTTGACCGACGAAGCAAGTTCGGCGCCCCCGGCACCGGCCGGCGCGGCACTCGGCGTGCCGGCGGTGGAACCGCACGCCGTCAGCGCCGCCACACCCGTCGCCACCAGGGCGGCGAGCATCGCAACTCGAGTACGCAACATTTCGGGTTTCTCCCTGTCAGAGCCGGCCGCCCGAGATGGCGAGCCTTCGATGACCGGTACACGGGTGTGGTCGCCGTGAGGGTTCACCGAAGTTTCGTGACGGCGGTCACACCTGCCTGAACCGGGAACTCCTTGCCAGGACGGCAAAAAGGCGCTGCCCGTTCATCCAGTCCACACTGGACGAACGGGCAGCGCCCTTTGAAGAACCTACAGCGAGGCCGACACGAACTGGTGCCCGTCGGTGTTCTCCACGAGCACCGACCCGACGTTCGCCGGGTCGACGAGCGCGGAACCGTCGAGGTTCACGCCGTCGCTCGCGGCCTTGTCCGACACCAGCCAGTTGCCGGCGATCTCCCGGCTGCCGTCCTTGCCGACCACCACGAGCCGGCACTTCTGCCCCGCCGGGATGCCGGTGACGGACGCGTTCAGCCGCACCCAGCCGACCGCCGGCGTGACGGCGACGTTGAGCCGTGCGCCGGAGGCGGATTCCCCTGTCACGAAGCGGGTTCCCGGTGCCACCGTGGCCGGCGCGGACACCGGCGGCGCGGCGACGGCCGTTCCCGCTCCGCTGTCGCCCGACTTGCCGACGAGCACGCCCGCGCCCAGCGCCGCCGCGGCGACGACGACCGCCGCCGACGCGGCCAGGATCCGGCCCCGGCCGCGGGCACCCGCCGACTCCGACCTGATCTGCCGCAGCGTGCGTTGCAGCAGCAGGTCCGCGTCGTCCGGTGGCCCGTCGAGCAGCGCCTCGGGCGGCAACGCGCCCAGGAACTCCTGCATCTCACGCAATGACTCCACCTCCTCCCGGCACTCCGCGCAGGTCGTCAGGTGCTGCTCGACGTCCTGCTGGTCGGTTGTGCCCGCCTCGCCGGCCACGTAGGCCTCAAGATCGAACCGGTCGCTGTGCGAAGTGTTCATCAGGCGGCCCCCACTCCCAGTCGCTGCGACCGGAACTGCTCACGCAAAGCGCGCAACCCGTAGTAGGAGCGCGATTTCACCGTGCCCGGCGGTATGCCCAGTTTCTCGGCGGTCTCACCGACCGTCCGCCCGTGCAGGTACACGTGTTCCAGCACTTCGCGGTGCTCGGCGCTCAGGTCGTCCAGCGCCGCGAGCACCACCATCGAGTCCACGACCTGGTCGGAGTGGTCGCGCGCCACCGGCACGGTGGTGGGCGACTCCGCCACCTCCGTGGGCCGCGCCGCCCGTGCCCGGATCTTGTCCGTGACCAGGTTCCGCACCACGGTCAGCAGCCAGCCACGCACCGAGCCCTTGCCGTTGACCAGGCTGTCGGGGTGTCGCCAAGCGCGCACCAGTGCCTCCTGCACGACGTCTTCCGCCGCCGCTCGATCACCGAGCAGCCTTGTGGCGTACGCCAGCATCGCCTTGCCGTGCTCCTCGAACAGCGAGCGCACGAGAGCCTCGTCGGCGACCTGCTGACGATGACGGGTCCTCAACCCGGCCATCCGCTACCACCCTCCCGAGTCCCGCAAGGTGCGGGATCTCTCCACCTCCACGAGGGGCACACGGATGGCGAGCGGGGTTCAGTTCAGCGGATACCGAACCGTGACCAACACCACTTTCCGGCCGCCGAGCGTCAGGCTGAGCAGTGCTTGCCGGAGTTCACGCAGTCGACGACCCTCGCCATCAGGGCGTCCGGCATCACGTCGATGAAGTCGGCGTGGTCCGAGATCGGGTTGTCGAGCTCCTCCGGGAACGAGTCGATCGCGTACTCCGCGCCGGGCGGCACGGTGTAGGAGATCTCCAGGTGCAGGCGCGGAACGGCGAACGTGCCGGCCTGGCACGCGCCGTTCGGGGCGGGGAAGACCAGGTGCGACCGGTGGTTGGCGCTGTCGGTCGTGCGGCCGTTCCAGCAGCTCGGGAAGTCGAACAACCGCACGACCTGCTGCCCGGCCGGGCAGCGCGGGTACTGGCGCCCGACGTGGTCACGGCTGCCGGAGCAGGTCCACTGCACGTGGTCGGTGCCGACGCCGCCCTGCGTGTACCCGTGCGGGTTGCCGGTGTTGGCACGCAGGAAGCGGGGCATGGGCACGACGTTGGTGACCGGGCTGCCCTGGTACTCGATCAGCACCGAATCCGGCACGAGGATCCGCCCGAACACGGTCTGGTGCGCGTCGCCGCGGGGCAGGCGGAGCACGGGCCAGTAGTAGGTCGACTTGTCGCCGGCCTGGCAGGTGGTGCCGGCGGCGGCGAGGGAGGCGTCGGTGGAGAACGCGGTGGTGGAGTCGTTGCCGACGTAGTCGTGCAGGTGGTGCGCCCCGCCGGCCACGCCGGGGCTGATCACGACGTTGTCGGAGTTGTGGCGCCCTTCCTCGTCGCGGCCGCAGTCGATGCGCCACGTGCCGCTCGACCCGCCCGGCTGCACCGCGGGCGCCGGCGGCGCGACGGGCAGCGCCGAGACGTCGGCGAAGTAAGCGGGCGAGACGGTGTGCTCCTCCTCGTGCGCGCCGGCCGTGAGCGTGTTGTAGCCGACCACGCTCACGGGCACGGCGATCAGCACCAGGACGATGGTGAACACGATCCACCCGGGCGACCAGCGCCGCCGCGATTGCGAACCCACGTGGATCATTTTCACACCGTCAAGATCGGGACGTGCGCGGGGCCGTCAGTCCGGGACCACGACCCGCATCGGCAGCACGCGCTCGCGGTGGTGCTCCTCGTGCAGGTCACGTCGGCGGGCGTGCAGCAGCTGCGCGAGGGTGACGACACCGAGCACCTTCTCCGGGTCTTCGCGGTCCACCACCCGGGCGCGCGTGACGTGGCCGAGCGCGAGCTTGTTGGCGACCTCGCGCAGCGTCTCGTCGGGGAACGCGGTGACGCGCGCGGGCGCGGCCGGCCCCGGCGTCATGACCTCGTGAACGAAGAACGTCTCCAACGGGTCGGTCGTGTACTCGCGCGTGAGGTGCAGGCGCCGCCGCGCGATCTTCTCCGTGAGCACGGAACGCTTCAGCAGCAACACGGACAACGCGTACGCCGACACCGAGGCGACCACGAGCGGCAGCAGGTAGCTCCACGCGTGGGTGAGCTCGAGCGTGAAGACGATGCCGGTCAGCGGCGAGCGCATCACGCCACCGACCACGGCGGCCAGCCCGCACGTCGCCCAGAACCCGGCCGCGACGTGCGGCAGCACCGCCCCCTCGGCCGCGCCCAGCGCGGCGCCGATCATGAACACCGGCGCCAGCACGCCGCCGGACGTGCCGGAGCCCAGTGACAGGGCCCAGATCAGCGTCTTGACCACGAGGATGCCGACGATCAGCTGCGTGGTGGCCTGGCCGGTGAGCAGCTGGTCGATCACGTCGTAGCCCACGCCCAGCGCGTGCGGCTCGACCAGCCCGCCCGCGCCGATGATCAGGCCGCCGATCGCGGGCCACCACATCCAGTGCACGGGCACGCGCGCGAACAGGTCCTCGGCGAAGTAGACGAGCGCCGTCGCGCCGATGGCCAGCAGGCCGCCCGTGATGCCGGGGATCAGCGCCAGACCGTCGGCCAGCGGCCCGGTGTTCTGCGGCGCCTGCACGCCGAAGACCGGTCCGGTGCCGAGAAGGTAGCCCCTCAGTACGGTGCTGACCGCGACGGCCGCCGCCACCGGCACGAGGCTGCGCGGGCGCCACTCGAACAGCAGCAGCTCCACCGCCAGCAGGATCGAGGCGAGTGGCGCGTTGAACGTCGCCGCCATGCCACCCGCGGACCCCGCGACCAGCAACGTCTTGCGCTCGTCCGCACTGAGTTTCAGCAGCTGCGCCAGGATCGACCCGACGGCGCCGCCGGTCATGATGATCGGACCCTCGGCCCCGAACGGTCCCCCCGTGCCGATGCTCACCGCCGCCGACACGGGCTTGAGCACCGCCACCCGCGGCGCCACGCGGCTCTCGCCCGTCAGGATGGCCTCGATCGCCTCGGGCATGCCGTGGCCGCGGATCTTCTCGGAGCCGTACCGCGCCATCACCCCGATCACCAGTCCCCCGACGACCGGTGCGGTCACCACGAGCCACCACGGGTGGTGCACCGCACCCGGCGCCACCAGGTCGGTGGCGACCCGTTGGTAGAAGACGAGATTGGTGATCAACCCGATCAGCTTCAGCAACGCGAACGCCGCCACCGCGCTCGCCGCCCCCACGAACAGCGCGAACGCCGTGATCAGCAACATCCGCGGCCGCACACTGAAGTCCCCCAGGTGCGCCGCCCGCCCCTGCGCGCTCACAGCCGCCCCGGCCCGGCCGACGGCACCAGCGGCGCCTTCTCCGCCGCCGCCAGCAAGTCCTCGACGGCTGCCGCTGCTCGTTTCCGTTGGTCGGGTCCGAGCTGCCCCAGCAACTCCCCGAGCGCCTCGTGCCGCCGCGCGAGCACGTCGTCCACCACAGCCTGCCCCGCCTTCGTGACCTCGATCGTGACGACAGTGCGCCGGTGCTCGTCCTCCCCGCGCCGCACATAGCCGTGCGCCTCGAGCTTGTCCGCCAACCGCGTCACCGACGACGCGTTCACCCCCATCGCCGCCGCCAGCCGCGAGCACGGCACCCGCCCCACACTCGCCAACACGACCAACAACCGCACCTGCGGAAACGTCACCCCCCGCGGCGCGGCGTGCGCACTGTCCCACGCCACCGCCACGAGCACCCGCGTCAGCCGCTCCAGGCGTTCCAGGCGTTCGAGATCGGAGTCTTGCATAGGGCAAAACTTGCTATAGGCAAGGTCTTGAGGTCAAGAGAGTCCGTGGGTGGCCCGTGTCACCCACCGGAACACACGAGGTGAACGACCTGCCCGACCCCGAAGATCTCGCGCCGCCGCCCACTGGCCCTGAACCCCGCGCGCCGATACAACGCGAGCGCCCGCCCATTGGCCACGCCGGTCCACAACTGCAGCCGCGCGTACCCCACGCGCTCTTTCAATGCACCCAGCAATGCCCCACCGACGCCAACCCCCCAGCGCTCCGGCCGCACGAACACCATCGAGACGTGACACAACCCCGGCACGACCGGTCCCTCGCCGTCCTCCGCCCGCCCCACCTCCGCCAACACCATGCCCACGACCCGCGCGCCCTCCACCGCCACGAGCACCACCGCCTCGGGATCCGCCAACTTCTCGCGCACCCGCTCCACCCGCTCACGCCCCGGCACCTTGCCGCGCGCAACATTGGCCGCCCGCCAACACTCCCGCGCCTGCTCGAACTCAGCGAACGTCACCGCGACCCGAACTTCGACCATGGCCTGATCGACTCCACGTTCCATCGACACCTCCCCAGCAACCGACCACGTCCCGCAGCTACCCACCACACAACCGCTGGCTCGTCGGCGCGTGGCGTGGTGCCAGGCGGGTCTTCTGCGCACCGGCGCGCCGATGATGGCGCGCGGACAAAGATCGGCGGCCTGCGCGCGGCAGACGCCTGGCGGACCAGCGGTGGTGTGCGGACGAACCTCATCCGCCGGGGCGTGGCCGGCAGCTGGCGACCCGGCGACGGCACCCAGATGGCGGCGGCGACCGGGCTCAGTCTGCAGCTGGCGGACCAGTGGCGGCGTGCGGGCAAAGCGGCACCGGAGCGCGGCCGACGATCCAGCGGCGGCAGCTGAAGATCGGCAGCCCGGCCCGGCGTGGTCGACAGCCGACGGCCCAGCGGTGGCGCGCGGATGAACATCGGCGGCCGGGACGTAATCGACGGTCGAGGAGCCAGCGATGGCGTGCGGATGAAGGTCGGTGGCCGGACGTGGCCGGCAGCCGGTGAACCAGTGGCGGCGGGCAGGCAAACCCGGCGACCGCGGCGTGGTCGGCAGCGGCCGGGCCGTTGATGGCGTGCAGCTGAAGGGCGGCCATGGCGGCCGGCAGCCGACGGGCCGGCGTTGCCGTGCACGCGAAGACGGCGGCCAGGCGTCGACCGCCAGCTGACGAACCACGGCGGCGCGCAGATGAAAGTCGCGGCGGGTGCGGCCGGCAGCCGGCGAATCAGAGGCGCCGTGCAGATGAAAGCCGCAGCCGGGTCCGGCCAGCAGCCGCCGAGTCAGTGGCGCCGTGCAGATGAAAGCCGCAGCCGGGTCCGGCCAGCAGCCGGCGAATCAGTGGTCCCGTGCAGAGTAAAGCGGCGACCAGGGCGCGCCCGGCACCCGCCGGGCCGTTGATGGGCGGGCCACCACCAAGCGAAGTGAGCCACCAAGACACCGCCACCCGCCCACCTCACCCACGCCCCACCCAGCCCGCGCCGCTCTTGCCACCCCTCAACCCCACCCTGCAGCGCAACTCACCCCCCACCCACTCCTCCCCAAACCGGCCGCGGCCCCCGATGTCTTTCGACCACACGGTCACAATCAAAAATCGGGGCGCCCCACCGCCCACCACCCCGGGCGCAATGGTGTGTGCAGCACGCCGAGCCACCCGAGCACCCCTAGACTCGGAGACTCGGCGACGCGGAGGTGAGCCCGGTGGAGAACCACCCCTTCCGGGGCAACCCCGGAACGCACCACATCACCCACCCACAGCGCCCCACGCGAGGGCGGCACGCTGCGCGTACAAGACCGCGCGGATGAACGGAGAAAGAGTCACCCCCGCGTCGCCGACCAGCCCAGCCGCGTCAACCGACCGCACCGCGCCACTCGGACCCCAAGAACCGTCCCCGCTCGACCCGCTTCCCCCGATCTGGCGCTGGCAGGTCGCCCGCTGGGCCACCTTCGAATCGTGCGCCGCGGCCCTGAATCTCACCCCCGGCGAGCTCTCCTGGTTCGCCGACACCCGCCGCTGGAACGACCGCGCCAACCGCACGCTCCGCCACTACCACCACCACTGGATCCCCACCGCGACCGGCGGCCTGCGCCTCATCGAACGCCCCAAGCCCCGCCTCGCGGAGGTGCAGCGACGCGTCCGCCGGCACGTCCTCGCCGCCCTCCCGGTCCACGACGCCGCCCACGGCTTCCACCCCGGCCGTTCCATCCTCACGTGCGCGCAACCCCACGCGGGCCAGGAAAAAGTCGTCCGGATGGACCTCGAGCACTTCTTCCCCACGGTCTCCGCGCGCCGGGTCCGCTCGCTGCTCGAACTCGCCGGCTACCCGCCCGCCGTCGCCCAGGCGCTGGCCGGAATCCTCACCACGGCCACGCCACCGGACGTCCTCAAGAACGCGCCGAGAAAAGTCCGCGACCCACTCAAGAATCCGCACCTGCCCCAAGGCGCGCCGTCATCCCCGGCCGTCGCGAACGCCGTCACCCACCGCCTCGACCGCAGGCTCTGGGGCCTGGCCCGGAAACTCGGCGCGAACTACACCCGCTACGCCGACGACCTCGCCTTCTCCGGCGAAGCCACCCTCCCCCTCCACCGGCTCTTCCCCGGCGTCCGCCGGATCGTCGACGACGAAGGTTTCCGCCTCCGCGACAACAAAACCTCCGTCGCCGCCAAGCACCAACGCCAGCGCGTGGCCGGGCTCGTCGTCAACACCAAACCCGCCGCTCAGCGAAGCCAGTACGACGACCTCCGCGCCACCCTCCACAACTGCGCCACAACCGGTCCCGAAGCCCAGAACCGCGCCGGCCACCCCGATTTCCAGGCGCACCTGCGAGGCCGCATCGCCTGGATCTCCGCGACGAGCGCGCACCGAGGTGCCAAGCTGAAAGAGCTCTTCGACCGAATCGATTGGAGCTGACTGTGGAAACCAACGTGTTCGACGTCCTCGCCGCACTGGAGCGGCTGCCCGACACGGCCGACACGATGCTGGTCGACGAGTACTTCGTGGACAAACCCACGGCCAGCGCGCGGATCTTCCGCATCTACCGCGAGCTGCCGCTGCACTACCACACGGAATGCGATGAGCACCTCTACGTGCTCATCGGCCGCGGCACGTTCCACCTCGACGGTGAAGAGTTCGAAGCCCGCCCGGGCCTGCTGCTGCACTTCGAGAAGACCAAGGTCCACGGCTTCCCGCGGATCGGTGAGCACCCGCTCGTGGTGCTGTCGGTCGACGTGCCGAGGCGGCGCCCCGACGACGTCGTCTTCGTGGACCCGGCACAGGGCGACGCCGGCACGTTCATGGCGCGCAACGCGCCGGAACCACCGCGCTAGGCAGGCGTCACGCCAGCAGCGGGCAGAGCGTCCGCTCGAGCTCGGCCCACGAGCCGACCGGCGCCGCACCGGGGTCGACGTCGCGCGCCTGGATGTCGCCGGCGCGCTGCGCCAGGTCGAACCGGTTCTCGCGCCACGCGTAGGCCAGCAGGTCGTCGTACTGCGCGCGGGGCAGCCAGCCCTGCTCGCGCCCGACCTCGAGCCGCATGAGGTGGAACACCAGCTCCACGCTGCCCGGGTCCAGACCACGCAGCCGGCGCGCGAACCCCTGCGCCGCGTCGAGGTTGCCCGCCTGGAACGCCGTGTAAGCCAGGAAAAGCGCCGTCGCGGCCATCACCTCGGAACGGTGCAGACCACCCTCGGCCGCGAGGTGCTCGGCGATCCGGAAGCTGCGGCCTCCCTCACCGAATCCCCCGTCGGACTCCACCGCCTCGGCCAGCGCACGCTGCTGGCGCGTGAGGTAGTCGTCCGCCACATCCACCCTGTCGGCATTCATCATCGAAACCCCTCCCCTCAGCCGAGCTTTCACCCGACTGCTCCTCTGCACAAGATGTTACGGCGGAGCGGCAGATACATCGAATGCCCCAACGCCTTCCTCCGTTAGAAGGTTGGGGAGTCACGAAGTGTGCTCAGAGGTCGGTGGTTTGGCCCCTCCGGCCGACCGGATGGGGTAACTTCGGGCAAGATCAACGCGGGTGAGGGCACCATCTCGGACGAAACGTTCACGTCCGCCGATGTGGTCATCTCGCTGGTCAGTTGCCGGATCGGTCCTCTTCGAAGCGCGCAGATGGTTCGCAGGGGCAACGAAAATTCCCCATCCGACCCGCAGTCCTCCGTGGACTCGTCCGGCTACCGTGCGGTAATGACGACCACGGTCTTCCGCGGCGGCCGCGTCTTCACCGCCGACGCCGCGGGCACGAGCTGCTCGGCCGTCGCCGTGTCCGGCGGACGGATCGTCGCCGTCGGCGGCGACCGCACGGTGGAGCCGGTCCTGCGCGAAGCCGACGACGTCGTCGACCTCGCCGGCGGACTCCTGCTGCCGGGTTTCGGCGACGCCCACGTGCACCCCGTGCTAGGCGGGCTCGAACGGATCCGCTGCGACCTTTCGGGCGCCGGAACCGCCGACGCCTACGCCCGCATCATCGGCGAATACGCCCGCGCGCACCCCGACCGGGAGTGGATCCTGGGCGGCGGCTGGGCCATGGAGGCGTTCCCCGGCGGACGCCCCCACCGCGCCGCGCTCGACGCCGTCGTCGGCGATCGCCCGGCGCTGCTCCCCAACCGCGACCACCACTCCAGCTGGGTCAGCACGGCCGCGCTGGCCCGAGCCGGGATCGGCCGCGACACCCCCGACCCGGCCGACGGCCGCATCGAACGCGATCCCGACGGCGAACCCACCGGGCTCCTCCACGAAGGCGCCGCCGACCTCGTCGCGCGCGTCGCGCCGGCGGACACGCAGGAAGACCTCGACGCCGCCCTCGCCGAAGCCCAGCGCTACCTGCACTCCTGCGGCATCACGAACTGGCAGGACGCCTGGGTGGCCGTGCCGGGCGACGGGCCGAACGTCCACGAGTCCTACCGGCGCGCCGACGCCGCCGGCACGCTGACCGCGAAGGTCACCGGCGCGTTGTGGTGGGACCGCTCGTGCCCGCCCGAAGCCGTCGCGGACCAGGTCGCGCACCTCGCCGAGATCCGCGCGGCGACGGCCGCGCGATGCCGCAACTACCGCACGCCGTCGGTGAAGGTGATGCAGGACGGCGTGGTCGAGACGTTCACGGCCGCGATGCTCGAGCCCTACCTCGATCGCCACGGCCACCCGACCGACGACCACGGCCTGGGTTTCCTCGACCCCGCCTTGCTCCGCGTCGTCACCACCGCTCTCGACGCCGCCGGCTTCCAGGTGCACTTCCACGCGATCGGCGACCGCGCGGTCCGTGACGTCCTCGACGCGCTCGAAGCGGCCATCGCCGGGAACGGCACCTCCGACCGACGACACCACCTCGCCCACCTGCAGGTGGTGCACCCCTCCGACGTGCCGCGCTTCCACCGCCTCGGTGCCACGGCCAACCTGCAGGCACTGTGGGCCGCGCACGAACCGCAGATGGACGAGCTCACGCTGCCCTTCCTCGGTTATCCGCGCGCCGCCTGGCAGTACCCGTTCGGCGACCTCCTGCGCACCGGCGCCGCACTCGCGATGGGCAGCGACTGGCCGGTCAGCAGCCCCGACCCGCTGGCCGCGATCCACGTCGCCGTGAACCGCGTCCTGCCCGGCGCGACCACTCCGCCGCTGGGTCCGGAACAAGCGTTGCCGCTGGCGACGGCGCTGCGCGCCTACACCGCGGGCAGCGCCGCGGTGAACCACCTCGACGACGGCACGGGCTCGATCGCCGTCGGAAAGGCCGCCGACCTGGTGGTTCTCGACCGCGACCCGTTCGACGGCCCACGCCGGGAGATCGGCACGGCGCGAGTGGTGCGGACCTACGTCGACGGGACCGAGGTTTACCGGGCCTAGAAGAGCTCAGCCGGACCGGTCGTTCTACCCAGGGTGAACCTGTTGCGCCGAACGGGTGACAATCGCCGCCGCCGCGTCTGAGCTGCGGGCAAACGGGTTAGCCGAACGCGACCCCGACTCCGCCGGAGGAGAGCCCGATGCCCATCCGCGTGCTGATCAGCCACGAGAGCACCGCGATTCCCTGTGAGAAGTGTGGTTACCCGACGTTGCACGTCGCCCACCTCGTGACCCCCGAAGGCCAGTGCATCGGCCGCAAGCTCGTGTGCACGCTCTGCCAGGAAAACGAGAGCCAGGAGCAGGAGGTACCCGAAAAGCTCTCCGCCGGCTGAGCTCAGGCCACTTCCCCGCGCCGGCTTTCCGCCGTGTGCAGCCCCAGCAGGTCCAGCAGCAGCGCACAGTCGTCGGCGTCACGCGAGTTCGCCGCCACGGCAAGCGCCGCCTTGCGGCGCACTTCTTCCTGGTGCGCCACGTTTTCCTCGGTCATCAGGTCCGCGGCCGGGTACAGCCCGGCGCTGAAGTCACGCATGCCTGTTCTCCCCGAAGTGCGAAATCCCTTCCTCTCCGAACCTACCCGGGTGCGCGCGGGGCGAAACGCGATCAGAGCCAGTCGCGGCGCTTGAACGACGCGTAGAGCCCCACCGAAAGCAGCACAATGGCCACTGTGGACACCCAGAACCCGGACGTGGCCTGGAATCCCGGGTACGGCACGTTCTGCCCGTAGAACCCGGTCACCGCCGTGGGCACCGCGATGATCGCAGCCCAGCTCGTGACCTTCTTCATGATCGTGTTGAGCCGGTTGCCCTGCAGGTTCAGTTGCGTCTCGCGCACGGTCGCCACCAGGTCCCGCAACGACTCCGTCCACTCCGACGCGCGCAGCACGTGGTCGTAGACGTCCTGGAAGTACGGCATCATCACGCTGTCGATCAGGTGCTGGTCGCGCCGCATCACCGTGTTCACGACCTCGCGCATCGGCAGCACCACGCGACGCAAGGCCGTGAGGCTCTTGCGCAGCCGGAACGAACGCCGTTGCAGCTCACGCTGGTCGGGCCGCTCGTCGAACACGAGGTCCTCCAGCGCCTCGATCTGGTCGTCGAGCGCCTGCACGCTGTCGAAGTGCCCGTCGACGATGTAGTCGAGCAGGCCGTGGAGCAGGAACGCGACGCCGGACTTCGCGAGATCGGCCGAGGCGTCCCACCGCTGCGCCACGGCTTCGATGTCGAACCCGTCGTCCTTGCGCACGGTCACGAGCGCCTGCTTCGTCACGAACGCGGCGAGCTCCGATTTCGTGACCATCCCCGTGTCGACGTCGAAGTGCGCCGAGTACGCGATGAGGAAGGAATGCGTGTCGTAGCGGTCGAACTTGGGCCGCTGGTGCTCCTCGGCCGCGTCCTCGACGGCCAGCGCGTGCAGGCCGAGCTCTTCGGAGATCGAGGTGAGGTCGTCTTCGGTCGGCTCGCAGAAGTCGAGCCAGACGGTGGTGGCCGGGTCCTGCAGGTAGTCGGAGACCTGCTCGACCGGGAAGTTCTCTTCGACCAGCACGCCGTCGCGGTAGACCCGCGTGTGCGCCACGCCGTGCCACCTTCCGTCGAGGTTGAACGCTTCGCCGAAAAGTACCCGCCGGCGATCGCCGCCGAACCCCCCGGCGTCCACCGAAGGTGTTGTGTGACTGGCGTCACCACGCCGGCTGCGGCACTGTTCACGCCGTGCACTCAGCCCGAGGTCCCCGCCGTCCCGTCCGCACCGCGCTGGTGGGGCTCACGGTGCTGGTGCTCGGCATCGTCACCGCGCTCAACGCCCGGAACCTGCCCGTGATCGGCGACGGCACCACCTACGCCGCCGAGTTCACCGAAGCCGCCGGGCTGCGGAACGGCAACGACGTGCGCATCGCCGGCGTCGAGGTCGGGCGCGTGTCCGCGGTGACGCTCGACGGCGCTCGCGTGCGGGTGTCGTTCAAGGTCAAGGACGCGTGGCTCGGCGACGGCACGACCGCCGCCATCAAGCTGAAAACGGTGCTGGGCCAGAAATATCTCGCGCTCGACCCGGCGGGCGCGGGCTCGCTCGACCCGGACGTGCCCATCCCGAGCTCGCGCACCACCGAGCCCTACGACGTGCTCGACGCGTTCCGCGACCTCTCGGCCACCGTCGACCACATCGACACGGCGCGGCTCGCGCACAGTTTCGACACGCTCGCCGCCACCTTCGCCGACACCCCGGCCGACGTCCGGACCGCACTCGGCGGCCTCTCCCGGCTGTCGGACACCATCGCGTCCCGCGACACACAGCTGACCACGCTGCTGGCCAACACCCGCACCGTGTCGTCGACGCTCGTCGACCGCGACGCGCAAGTGCAGCGCCTGCTCGCCGACGGCAACCTCCTGCTCGACGAAGTGGCCCACCGCGAGTCCGCCATCTCCACCCTGCTCGACGGATCGCGGCGCCTCGCCACCCAGCTGTCCGGCCTCGTCGCCGACAACGACCGCGCCCTCGCTCCCACGCTCGCCGGTCTCGACCAGCTCACGTCCTTGTTGCAGCGCAACCAGGATTCCCTCGCCCGCGCCGTGAAAGCGCTTGCCCCGCTGGTGCGCCTCGGCACCAACGTCGCGGGCAACGGCCACTGGATCGACGGGTACCTGTGCGGTCTGGTCCTCCCGCCGATCGGGCCGCTGAACGAGCAGGGCTGCTACCCGCGTTAGGGCGTGATCTTCCGGCCCGCGTGATCCGCCGGCTCCGGCGCGGGAGCCTCGTACCCCGGCACGTGCGTGATCCGCACCGTCACCTGATTGTCGTTGTACGTATAGGCCTCGTACGTGAACTCGATGCCCGTCTTGTCGATGTGTTCCATCCACGCGCGGTACTCGTGGCGCTTCCACCCGGGGAAGTTGAAGAACTCGTCGAAGTGCACGATGCTGCCCGGGCGCAGGCGCGGGCCGACGTTGTCGAGCACGGTTTTCGCGGAGCTGTAGAGGTCGCCGTCCACGTGGAGGAAGTCGACGTGGCCCGGGTGCTTCTCCAGGAAGCCCGGGAGGCTGTCGTTGAAGAGTCCGACGACGAGTTCCGCGCCCGGCACGTCCGGCAGGTCTTCGCGGGCGAAGGCGCCGGCGGGCATGCCGTTGAGCCAGGCCTCGGGCAGGCCTTCGAAGGAGTCGAAGCCGTAGACCTCGACGCCGCCGCGCGCGGCGGCGATGGTGCGCAGCGTGTTGCCCGACGCGACGCCGAACTCCAGCGCCATCCCACCCGTCGGGGCCAGGGACAACGCGAACTTGAGCGTCTCGGGCGGGCTGCCGAAGTGGCGGGCACCGACGAGGTTCTCGCGGGCGAACACGTTGCTCTCGAGCGCCGCGTCCTGGTCGCCGGCGTACACGATGTCGCGGCGGCTGCGGATTTCGAACTCCACCACCCGGTCGAGCAACCGGTCACCCTGGCGGACGATCTCCTCGCGGAGCTCGTCGCGGATCCGGTTCAGCTGATCGGTGTACGGGTCATGCAGGCGAGTGGCCACCCGGCGCAGCGCCAGGCCGGCTTTGCGCCGCAGAGCTCCGCCCAACGTCCTTGCCATGGAACGATCTCGGTGCGGCTGGGTCATCCCGGGACGATATACAACAACAGGGCACCGGATCGAGGCGGCCGCTTTACCGGCGGGTAACGGCAAGCGTCCACTGTGTACCGATCAGCGGAAGAGGTGGCTGCCCGTGGTCCGAACGTCACCCGCCGCACCCCTGCGGGCAGCTTGCCGGAAACCCCCAGGGCCGATCATGGGATGGTGGCGACCATGACGACACGAATGTGGTGGGCCTGGCAAACGGTCCGCTCGGCCGCGATCGCGTATCGCACCGGGCGCAGACGGGCCCGCGGCTGAGAGCTCAGGGGGGCCGCCGGCGCGTCAGCGGTCCGGTGACTCCCCGCCGCCCTGCTCGGCCAGGAACCGTTCGAACTGCGAACCGAGCTCCTCGGCCGTCGGCATGTGCTCCTGCGACTCGGCCAGCAGGCTGTCGCGACCGGAGGCTTCGACGAACGTGTCGTACTGGCGCTCCAGCGCGCGCACGACGTCGGCGACCTCGTCGGACTCGGCGACCTGGCGGTCGATCTCGGCCGTGGCGACCTGCGCGGCCACGCGCAGCTCCCCGTCCGGCAGGTGCAGCCCGGTGGCGCGCTCGACGGACTCCAGCACCAGCAGCGCCGCCGACGGGTAGGCCGACTGCGCGAGGTAGTGGGGCACGTGGGCGGCGAAGCCCATCGCGTCGTGACCCCACTCGCCGAGGCGGTACTCCAGCAGCGCGGACACGCTCCCGGGCACCTGCATGCGGTTGGGCAGCGGCTGGTGGTCGCCGCCGATGAGGCTCTCACGCGTCGCGTGGGCCGTGACGCCGAGCGGACGCGTGTGCGGGGCGCCCATCGGGATCCCGTGGAAACCGACGGTCAGGCGCACGCCCCAGCGCTCCACCAGGTGCTTCACGGCGGTGGCGAAGCGCTCCCACTCGTGGTCGGGCTCGGGGCCGGACAGCAGCAGGAACGGCACGCCGTCGGTGTCGTGGAGGAGGCGAACCGCCAGCTCAGGAGCCTCGTAGTCCTCCCAGTGGTCCACCGCGTAGGTCATCGGCGGGCGCCGGGAGCGGTAGTCGATGAGGCGGTCGACGTCGAAGCGCGCGATCACGCGGTTCTCGACCTCGTTCGTCAGGTGGTCGGTGACGAGCCTGCCCGTGGAGCCCGCGTCCATGAAACCGTCGAAGAAGTGCAGGAGCACGGCTCCGTCCAGGTCGGGGACGTCCGAGTCCACCTCGTACAGTTCCTCGGGATCGAATCCCACCGGATCCTCCTGCTGATCGCTGTCTTGCACAGGCTTAAGTCGTTACAACGCGGCGCCGCCACGAATCCATCCCGCCCGCGGCCGAAATAGTAACGCCACGCACTCACCGAGGCCCCGGATCGGGGCACCCTGACACTTGTCGTGGCCACGATCACGACAGTTCAGGCACGCTGAGCAGGTGACCGCAGAAGAACTGAGCCTCAGCCTTCGGCCACCCGAGCACCGGGTGAGCCGCAAGGCCATGGGCCACTGGACGACGTCGGCCGCGATCGGCTGGCTCGTCGTGATCGGGGTGCAGGCGGTGGTGGTCGCCACGAGCGACGACGCGCCGTCGTGGCTCTCGGTGACGCTGGTGCTCTGCTGCGTGCTCGGGCCGCTGCACCTGCTCGTGATGCCGCAGTGGCGCTACCGCGTGCACCGGTGGGAGGTCACCGCGGAGGCCGTCTACACGCAGGCGGGCTGGCTCAAGCAGGAGTGGCGGATCGCGCCGATCTCGCGGATCCAGACCGTGGACATCGAGCGCGGTCCGCTGGAGCAGCTGTTCGGGCTGGCCCGAATCACGGTGACCACGGCGTCGGCCGCGGGGCCGCTGCGGATCTCCGGACTCGACAACGACCGCGCCGTGGCGCTGGCCGACGAGCTGACGCGGACCACGCAGGCCGTGCGCGGGGACGCCACGTGAGCGCGGCGTTGCCGGCGACCACGCAGGCGTACGAGGGCACGGCCGAGGCGCCGTGGCACCGGCTCGACCTGCGGATGCTGCTGATCCGGCCGGTGCTCGACCTCGTGCGGTCACTGCCCGTGCTCGTCGGGGCGCTCGTGCTGGGCTCCGGCAACAGCTGGCAGTGGATCGGGCTCGCGTTCACGGCGTTGACGATCGCCACCGGCATCTCGCACTGCCTCACCTCGCGCTACCGCGTCACCGCGACGCAGGTGGAATGGCGCACCGGGCTGCTGCTGCGCAAGCAGCGGGCGGTGCCGCGCGACCGGATCCGCACCGTCGACGTGGTGTCGGAGCCGAAGCACCGGCTGTTCTCCCTGGCCGCGGTGCGGATCGGCACCGGACGGCACTCGCACGGGAAGGGGCCGGGCAAGGACGAGCTGGTGCTCGACGCCGTCACGCGCGAGGAAGCGCAACGGCTGCGGACCCTGCTGCTGCACCGGAAGACCGTGCCGGCCGACGTCGTGGCGCCGCCGGAGCAGCTGGTGGCGGCCGTCGACCGGAAATGGCTGCGGTACGCGCCGTTCACCCTGTCCGGCATCGCGGTGGTGGGCGCGATGCTCGGCACCGTCTACCACTTCGCACACGAGCTGAACCTCGACCCGGTGCGCTACGGGCCGCTGCGCGAGTTCGCCGACCGCGTGACGCGGGAACCCGTGTGGCTCACGGTGGTCACGGCGGCGATCGGCCTGCTGCTGCTCGTGTCGGTGCTGTCGGTGGGCGGCTACGTGCTGTCGTTCTGGAACTTCCGCCTCACGCGCGAGCCGGGCGGCACGCTGCACATCCGGCGCGGGCTCATCACCACGCGGTCGGTGTCGATCGAGGAAGACCGGCTGCGCGGCGTCGAGTTGAAAGAACCCTTGCCGCTGCGGATCGTGGGCGGCGCGAAGTGCGTGGCGGTGGCCGCGGGCCTTCGCGAGGGCAAGGGTGCCGACAGGGGCGGCGGGCTGCTGCTGCCGCCCGCGCCGCTGGGACGCGCGCAGGAGGTGGCGGGCGAGGTGCTGGGCGAGGACGTCGCGGGAGCGGTGCTCGTGCGGCACCCGCGGCAGGCGTTGAACCGGCGGATCACGCGGGCGTTGACGAGTGTGCTGGTGCCGGCGGCGGCGCTGTTCCTGCTGGCGTGGGCCGGGGCGTTGCCGGACTGGCCGTGGCAGCTCGCGCTGGTGCTGGTGCCGTTCGCGGTGCTGGTGGGCTGGGACCGTTATCGCACGCTGGGCCACGCGCTGGCCGGGCGCTACCTCGTCTCACGCTCCGGCTCACTGGCCCGCACGACGGTCGCGGTGCGGCGCGACGGGCTGACCGGGATCGTCGTCGAGCGCTCGTGGTTCCAGCGGCGCGCCGGGCTCGTCACGGTGGTCGCGCCGATCGCGGCGGGGCGCGGCCGCTACCACGTGGTGGATGTCGGCGAAAGCGCCGGACTCGCGCTGGCCGACGCGACGGTGCCGGGGTTGCTCACGCCGTTCCTGGTCGCCGAGAAACGGGCCGAATAACCGGCCGTGATCATTCCACTGAATGTGCCGCCCGCGATTGTTCTGGGCGTGTGGTAATTTATTCACTTGTCGTGTGCGCGAGTCGGGTCGCAGACCACGAAGAGGATTCGAATGCCGCCTTCCGAGGAAAGCTCTGCAAGCTCCGCGGCGCCGCGCCGAACGGCAGGCACGAGCAGTTCGCGCAAGGTTCTGCAGGTGCTGCTCGCGTTCTCCGAGCACCGGTGGGAAGCGAGCGTCGCGGAGCTGGCCGAGGTGATCGGCAGCCCGGTCGCCACGACTTATCGTTACGTGCAGCTGCTGAAGGAACTGCAGCTGCTCGAAGAGGCCCGCTCGGGCCGCTACCACGTGACCAGCCAGGTGATGCCGCTCGCGCGCGCCGCGCGGCTGGCCAACGACGTCGCGCGGATCGCCCGCCCGACCATGGAGGAGGCGTCGCGCGAGCTCGGCGAGACGATCCTGCTGTTCCAGCACTTCGGTGACCTGGCCGTGTGCACCGACCGGGTCGAATGCGACCGCGCGATGCGGTTCACGTTCCAGCCCGGGCACTCGATCCCGCTCGGCGCGGGCGCGACCGGCAAGATGCTGCTCGCCCTGCTGCCCGACGGCGAACGCGAGCAGCGCGTGGCGGAGATCGCGCGCGAACACGGGATCGAGGTGCGCGAGGAGCTGAAGCTCGCCCTGGCGAACCGCTACGCCCAGAGCTGGGGCGAGATCGAAGACGGCGTGTGGGCGTGTTCGGTGCCGGTGGAAACGGGGCGCACGCGGCCGAGCGTGCTCTCGCTCGTCGGGCCCGCCGCGCGCATCGGCGACGCCGCGCGGGCGGAGGCGATCAGCGCGTTGCAGGTGTATGCCGAGCGCATCCAGAAAGCAGTTTCGTCGTATTCGGTGTAGCGGGTAGGAATGGGGGATGATCCGGCTCGCTCGTGCGTCCGACCTGCCCTTGCTGGGTGAACTCGAACGCGCGGCCGGGGAACCGTTCCGCGACCTGGGGATGGTGGCCGTCGCGGATGACGAACCGTTTTCGATGGCCCAGCTGCGGCCGTACCAGGCCGACGGGCGGTGCTGGGTCGTGGACGTCTCGGGTGTCGTGGCCGGATACCTGCTGGCGGACGTCGTGGACGGGAACGGTCACGTCGAGCAGGTGTCAGTGCTGCCGGCCTTCGCCCGCCGGGGGCTGGGCCGCCGGCTGATCGAGACGGCGGCTTCGTGGGCGGTCAGCCGTGGCCTGCCGGCGCTGACTTTGACGACCTTTCGCGACATGCCGTGGAACGCTCCGTACTACGCGCGGCTGGGCTTCCGGGAGTTGGCCGAGTCGTCGTGGGGACCTTCGCTGCGGGCCATCCGCGAGCACGAGGCGGCCCTCGGGCTGGACCGCTGGCCGCGTCTCGCGATGATCCGCTGACCAGCTCCGTTACCCCTCCGGGGGACATGCGTCGCCCACGAGGGGGACCCGATTTGCGGGCGCCTTCGAACACGTGTTCTACTGGTCGAGCCGGCCCCGGAGGGGGAAGCTCCGCGGGCCGGCACTCCCGGTTTTTGATCGTCTGGAGGCAGTGTGGCAGTCAAGATCACCCACCTCACCAACGGCCAGCAGGTGCGCTTCGCCAACGCCGACGGCGCCCGCCGCTACGCCGAAATCATGGGCGGCGGCGTCGACAAGTGGGCGTTCACCGACGTGCCGGGCGAGTCCGAGCTGCCGAAAATGTCGGGGTCGGTCGTTAATGTCCCGGTATGGCGTATGACTTCCAGGTGACCGTGGACTCCGCGGAACCGCACACCCAGGCCGACTGGTGGGCCGAGACGCTCGGCTGGACCGTCGAACCCAGCGACGAGGCCTTCATCCGCGAGATGATCGCCAAGGGCTACGCAATGGAGTCCGACACCGCACTGCACCGGGGCGTCTTGGTCTGGCGCGAAGGCGCGGCGATCTCCCACCCGGAGACGTCGCGCCGCGTGCTGTTCCAGCTCGTACCCGAGGGCAAGACGGTGAAGAACCGCCTCCACTTCGACGTCCGCGTCGGCGGCCCGGAGAACATGGAGAAGGAATTCGCCAAACTCCAGGCCAGGGGCGCGACGTTCCTGCACCGGGGCTCGCAGGGCCCGAACCGCTGGATCACCCTGGCGGACCCGGAAGGCAACGAATTCTGCATCGGCTGATGGCTTGGCCGGGTTTCTTTTCTTGGGGGGGGCGGACCCGCTGACCGCCTCGGCCCGACCCACATCGCGCCGCGGCTCGGCTGACTTGGGGGCAGCCGAGCCTTCGTGGTGACCATGCCTTGCCACTCGGGCCACCCATGCCATTCCACGCGGGTCCACGCGGGTCCACGCGCCCAGCGATGCTCCTTGCCACGTCACGCGGCGTCATGCCATCCCGCTCGGCGCCATGCCAACCCCTCGCGGCACCTCACTACTCGGATCCTCGCCATCCACACGCGAGCACATGCCACACGCTGATCCTTGCCATTCCGCACGGGCACATGCCACTCCACGCTGGCTCATGCCATTCCGTGATGCGCCTCGCCAACCAGCACGGCACCTCACCACCTCACCCCGCACATCGCCCAAGCAACGGCACACGCCAAGCGCACCGCACTTGCCACCGCCTCGCCAACCAGCACGGCACCTCGCCACCTCGAGCTGGATGTCGTCACAGCAATGGCACATGCCAGGCGCCCGGCGCTTGCCATTGCCTCGTCGCCATGCCATCCGCACTCTTGCCACGTGAAGCGGCACCCCGCCAATCCGCGGGGAATCTCGCCGCTGCCCGCCGCGCCTTGCCACGACAAAGGCAGTGACAGCGGCAGCGGCACAACTCTTGCGGCACGCCGGCTGATGGCCAGACCCATGGCGCCTTGCCAACCGGTGCGGAAACTTGCCCACCAGATGTCGCACGGTGCCGTGGCAATGGCAGCGAGGAGGCATGAGGGTTGCCGCTCACCCCCGCGCGTGCCAGCAGACGCGGCGCCTTGCCGGTGGAAACCACAACTCGCGACCAAGAGTGGCAAGTTGTGGGTAGCGTGACCGAGGATCTTGCGGTCAGGCGCATCCATGTCTTGCGGTCAGGCGCATCCATGTGGGGTGATGCGTGACAGGCCGGCTGCAATACCGGCCGGTCCGATCGCCCAGCGACAGGAGGCCCCGACACCCATGACGTCCCGGCGAGAGACCCAGCTGCTGTCCCGAGCCGCCGAGTACAGTGTGGCCGCTTTGCGCAACGTCAGGAAAGAGTTCCCCAACGACATCCGCAGCACGATGCGGTTCCCGGGGGACTTCCCGAACCGTCCGCGCGACCTGTTTCCCGCCTTCTACGGCTGTTTCGACTGGCATTCCTGCGTCGAGATGCACTGGCTCCTGGTCCGGTTGCTCCGCACGGTCCCGGACGCAATCCCCACCGACGACATCCGGGCCACGCTCAACGAGCACCTCACCGCCGACGCCCTCGAAGGCGAAGCCGAGACGTTCCGGACCAAGGGATCAAGAGCCCGCCCCTACGGCTGGGGCTGGGCTCTCATGCTCCACCACGAAATCGGCACCTGGGACGACCCCGACGCCCGCACCTGGTCGGCCAACCTCGCACCCCTGTCGGCAGCCGTCACCGAGGCCTTTCTCGGCTGGCTGCCGAAACAGGCCTACCCCATCCGCACCGGCGCGCACAACAACAGCGCCTTCGGTCTGTCGCGAGCCCTCCCCTACGCCCGGAGCCAAGCCGACGGCCCAGCCCTCCTCGCCGCCATCGAAGACGCCGCCGCCCGCTGGTTCAGCGCCGACGCCGGCTACCCCGCCGGCTGGGAACCCTCCGGCGCCGACTTCCTGTCGCCCGCCCTCACCGAAGCGGAGCTGCAGGCCAGTCTCCTGCCGCCCGACGAGTTCGCGGCGTGGTTCGACCGGTTCCTCCCCGAGCTCCCCGCCGCGCTGCTCACCCCGGCCACCGTGACCGACGACAGCGACGGCCAGATCGCGCACCTCCGCGGCCTCAACCTCAGCCGAGCCTGGTGCTGGCTGCGCCTGGCCGACAGCCTCCCCGCCGCCGACCCGCGCCAACCCCTTCTGGCCCGAGCCGCCGAAGTCCACGCGGAGCCGGAGCTGGACCACGTCAGCGGCAGCGACTACATGGTCGAGCACTGGCTCGCCTGCTACGCCGTCCTCTACCTGACCGCCGGCTGACGCGGCCACGAAGTCAAGGGGCGCGCCACGCGGAACGCCCCCCAACGAGCGGAAACCTAACCCCGCAGCCGGGAAAGCGCCGCCGGAATGGCCGCCGCCAGCAGGTCCAGCTCCTCGTCCCCCGCCACCAGCGGCGGTGACATGGCGATCCCCTTCCCCAACGGCCGCACCAAAACCCCCTCGTCCCGCACCAGCCGCTGCAGCTTCCCGGGTGCCCCGGGATCCGCCGCCAGCACCTCCGCCGACAGCTCGACCGCGGCCAGGAACCCCAGCCCGGCCCGAACCTCCGCCACCAACGGATGCTCGGCCGCCGCGGCCAGCGCGTCCGCCAGCGGCTTCTCCAGCTCCTGCCCCCGCGGGATCAACCCGTCCTTCTCATAAATGTCCAACGTCGCCAACGCCGCCGCACAGCCCACCGGGTGCCCGGCATAGGTAGCCCCGTGCCGCAGCACCGGCGCCCCGGGCGAACCGGTGAAGAACGGCGCCGCCACCTCCGGCGAAACCAACAACGCGGCCAACGGAATGGTCCCACCGGTAAGGCCCTTGGCGGTCGTCACCATATCCGGCCGAACCGCCCACCGATCGATCCCGAACCACGTCCCCAACCGCCCGAACGCGGCGATCACGCAGTCCGCCACGAAAAGCACCCCGTGCCGGTGACAAACCTCCACCGCGGCCTCGAGATACCCCTCCGGCGGCAACAACACGCCACCCGCACCGATCACCGGCTCGCAGAAGAACGCGGCAACGCGATCCGCGCCCACCCGCAGGATCTCGGCCTCCAACGCCGCAACACTGTCATACGCCACATGCGAAAACCCCGAGGGCATCGGCCCGAATCCCTCGGCATTGACGGGAATCCCGCCCACCGCCGTACCGAAGCCGTGTGTCCCGTGGTACCCCTGCGTCCGCCCGATGATGTGGGTCTTCTCCGGCCGTCCGGTGTGGACGAAGTGCGCCCGCGCGATCTTCACCGCCGTGTCGACGACATCACCACCGCCCGACCCGAGGAACACCTTCGAACCCGGCACCGGAGCGAGCGAAGAAAGCCGCGACGCCAGCTCCAACGCCGGCTCGTTCGCGTAATACCCGAACAGGTTGTACGAATCCAGCTTCTCCAGCTGCGCCGTCACGGCCTGGGTGATCTCAGGCCGTCCGTGCCCGAAGTTCGCGTACCAGAGCGAAGCCGTGGCGTCGAAGTAGCGGCGGCCGCCGTCGTCCCACACGTACGAGCCCGAGCCGCGCGTGATCACGAAGCGGTCGCCGTCGACGGCGCCCATGTCCGCGAACGGGTGCCACAGCGGGTTCTCCATGCAATCCTCCTTGTGTCACAACGAAAGGAACTCGGCGATCTCCGACTCCGAGTACCCGATTTCCGCGAGCACCTCCGCCGTGTGCTGGCCCAGCACCGGCGGCGCCGACGTCGGCCGCGGCTGCGTGTCCGATGCCTTCACCGGGAAGCCCGTGCCCAGGTAGGTGCCGACGGTCGGGTGCGGCAGCCGCACGACCTGGTCGCGCGCGGCGGTCCACGGGTCGGCGTACACGTCGTCGATGTCGTTGATCGGCGCGGCCGGGATGCTCGCCTCGTCCAGCGCCTTCATCCAGTCGTCGACGGTGCGCGTGACCAGCACCCCCTCCAGCAACGCGTTGAGCTCGTCGCGGTGCGCCGACCGCGCCGCGTTGGTCGAGAACCGCGGGTCCTCGGCGATGTCCAGGCCGAGCACACCGCAGAACGCGCGCCACAGCTTCTCGCTGCCGACCGCGATGATCAGCCAGCCGTCGGACACGTGGTACGCCTGGTACGGGACGATGCTCGGGTGCGCCGAGCCCATCCGGCGTGGGCGCGGGGTGTCGTAGAAGTGCGCGCCGGCGGCGTAGATGTGCCAGGCGAGCTGCGCGTCGAGCAGGGAGACGTCGAGGTACTGCCCACGTCCGGTCGTGTGCCGCGCCTGCAGCGCCATCAGCACGCCGATGATCGCCCACGTGCCGGCGTTGAGGTCGGCCACGGGCAGGCCGACCTTGGCGGGCGCGCCGTCCGGCTCGCCGGTCAGGCCCATCACGCCGCCGAGCGCCTGCGCGACGAGGTCGTAGCCCGGCCGGTCGCGGTACGGCCCTGTCTGGCCGAAGCCCGTGATCGAGACATGGATCAGGCGCGGGTTCAGCTCGGACAGCGAGGCGTACGACAGGCCCCAACGCTCCAGCGTGCCGGGCCGGAAGTTCTCGACGAGCACGTCGGCGTCGGCCACGAGCCGGCGCACGGCTTCGCGGCCGCGGTCGGACTTGAGGTCGAGCACGATCCCGCGCTTGTTGCGGTTGGCGGCGAGGAAGTACACGGCTTCGTCGCCGACGAACGGCGGGCCCCACAGGCGCGTGTCGTCGCCGTGGCCGGGCGGCTCGACCTTGACGACGTCGGCACCCATCTCGCCGAGGTACTGCGTGCAGTACGGCCCCGCCAGGATCCGGGAGAGGTCGACGACCTTGAGACCGTCGAGCGGGCGGACCTCGAGCATGGGCGGCTCCTCGGGGCATCGTCGCGGACCTACACCTCCTTTCTACCTTCCGGCCAACGGATTACCTACCAACGGCCCATTGACGTGAACCGTTCACTCCTGTTGATTCTTGAGGAAGTCTGTGCAGAGTTGCGCACTCTGGGAGGTTTGTATGCGTCGTCTTGTGGGCCTGCTGGCGGCTGCCTGTCTGGCCACCGGCCTGGCCACCACCCTCACCACCGCGAGCGCGGAAGCGGCCCCCGCCGCCCCGAACGCCGTCCAGCAGGAAACCGGCGCGCTGCCGCCGATGGGCTGGAACAGCTGGAACAAGTTCGGCTGCAACATCAACGAGACCCTCATCCGCGAGACCGCCGACGCGATCGTCAGCAGCGGCCTGCGCGACGCCGGCTACCAGTACGTGAACATCGACGACTGCTGGGCCGAGCAGAACCGCAACGCCGAGGGCAAGTTCGAACCCAACCACGAACGCTTCCCGAGCGGCATCAAAACGCTCGCCGACTACGTGCACGGCAAGGGCCTCAAGCTCGGCATCTACACCAGCGCCGGCACGCAGACCTGCGCGAAGACCATGCCCGGCGCCCTCGACCACGAGGACGTCGACGCGCAGACCTTCGCCGACTGGGGCGTCGACTACCTCAAGTACGACAACTGCAACAACGAGGGCCGCCCCGCGATCGAGCGCTACACGAAGATGGGCGACGCGATCAAGAAGACCGGCCGCTCGATGATCTACGCGCTGTGCGAGTGGGGTGAGAACCAGCCGTGGCTGTGGGGCAAGACCTCCGGCGCGCAGCTGTGGCGCACCACCGGTGACATCAGCGACAACTGGACCAGCATGACCGGCATCCTCGACCAGCAGGTGGGGCTCGAGAAGTACTCCGGTCCGGGCGGCTGGAACGACCCCGACATGCTCGAGGTCGGCAACGGCGGCATGACCGACGCCGAGTACCGCTCGCACTTCGCGCTCTGGTCGCTGATGAACGCGCCGCTGCTGGCGGGCAACGACGTCCGCTCGATGCCGGCCGCGACGAAGGCGATCCTGGCGAACAAGGACGTGGTCGCCCTCGACCAGGACTGGGCGGGCGTGCAGGGCCACAAGGTCCGCGACGACGGCGACACCGAGGTGTGGACCAAGCCGATGTCCGACGGTTCGGCCGCGGTGGTGCTGTTCAACCGCGGGATCTCCGCCGCGACGATGACGAGCAACGCGTCGGAGATCGGCCTGTCCGGGCGCGATTTCCGCGTGCGTGACCTGTGGACGGGCGCCGAGACGGAGAGCACCGGGACGCTGCGGGCGACCGTGCCGAGCCACGGGTCGGCGGTGTTCCGGGTGTGGCCGGCCAAGTTCCCGGCCGCCGCCCCGGCGGCGACGCTGTCACTCGACGCGGGCTCGTACTTCCCCGCGGGGAAGCCGTTCACGGCTCACGTCCGGCTCACCAACGACGGCAGCACCCCCCTCGCCGCGGCTCGGGTGACCGTGTCGGCGCCGTCCGGCTGGCAGCTCGACGGACGCGGCGACGTCCTCGTGCCGGTGGTGGCTCCGGGGAAGTCCTGGGACCGCGCGGTAACGGTGAAGCCCGTGAAGCCGGGGGCGCAGGTGGCGATGTCGGCGAAGGCTTCGTACACGACGGGGTGGGGGCGGCGTTCGTTGTCGGCCGACGCGAGCGGACCGGTCGTGACCCCGTTCGCTTCCGGGGTGACGCCGATGTCGAAGGCACCGTTCCTGCTGACGGAGAACGGCTGGGGTCCGGTCGAGCGCGGGACCAGCAATGGGGAGAACCAGGCTGGTGATGGGAATCCGATCACGATCAATGGCCAGGTGTATTCGGATGGGTTGGGGGCGCATGCGCCTTCGCTGGTCCGGGTGTATCTGGGTGGCGGTTGCCAGACGTTTCATTCCGTGGTGGGCCTGGACGACGAGTTCGCGACGGGGAGTGTGACGTTCGAGGTTCGGGGGGATGGGAAGACGTTGGCTTCGACGGACGTGTTGCGGCATGGGTCGGCGGCGCAGGTGGTGGATGTGCCGTTGGGTGGGGTGCAGGTGCTGGACCTTGTGGTGACGGATGGTGGGGATGGGAACAACACGGATCACGCCGACTGGGCCGATGCGGCGGTGACGTGCTGAATCGGTTCGAACCATTCACACCCGCCACGTCGCGGCGGGAGAATGCGGCATGGCGTCGACGGAGGCCCTGCCGGCCGAGCACTGGATGATCACCGGAACCCGCAACGGGAAGCCGCTGCCGGAAGTGGTCGTGCGGCGGTGGGTGTGGTTCTGCGACCACGCCCGCCGCAGCCGCATCCACTACGTGACCACGGAGTTCGTCGGCGTGGCCTGCGCGGCGGCCGTGCCGGTGTTCGCGGCGCTGCGGTGGGACGTGGCGTTCAGCGCGATCGCCGGCGCGCTGGTGCTGATCGCGACGACGATCCGGACGGTCCTGGGGTTTCACGACGACTGGATCGAGTATGTGCGGTTGAGATTCTCCTTGGAACGGGATGCGACGGCGTATCTGTACGGGATCGCGCCGTATGACGTTTCGGATGAGGAGGCCGTGCGGGTGCTGGTCACGCGGCATGAGGAGCTCGGTGCCGAGTTGAGGGATGGGTGGTTTGCGAGGAGGAAGAAGTTGGGGGATGGAGGGCGGGGGGTGAAACCGGTGGCGTAGGGGGTTGGGTTTTGGGTCTTGGGCCTCGCAGGGCGTGTTGCGGTGGGTGTGCACCCCGAAGCTGGATTGTGTTGACGGCCGGTGAGCCGTTGTCAAGGCGGGAAAGCGTGCCTTGCCAACGGCTCGCCGGCCGCAAGGAGGCTTCGGATCGGGGTGCCGGGGCGGGTCTGGGTGCCGGTTTCGTCGCGTGGGTGGGCGGCGGTTGCGAGGGTCCGCGCGTGGCCTGGGTGGGTGGTGAGTCAGGCAGGCGGGTGGCTGGTGGGGTGGGGGCCGAAGCGCCCCAATGTGGCGTTCGGAGCGTTGAGCGCAACGAACGCCGCATTGGGTGCGTTGGGCGCAACCAACGCCGCGTTGGGGTCAGCGGTCAGCGGGCGCCGAGGTCGAAGTCGAGGCTGTAGCGGTTCGAGGGCATCGCGCCGGCGGATTTGGCGCCGTCGATGGGGAGGACGGCGCCGTTGATGAAGCGGGATTCGTCGGTGGCCAGGAAGAGGATGGCCTTGGCGACTTCGGTGGCCTCGCCGACGCGGGCGGCCGGGGTGCTGGCCACGAGTTGGTGTTGCTTGGTCTCGAAGTCGTCCGGGGAGGCGAGGGTCGAGCGGAGCATGTCGGTGTCGATGGCGCCCGGGTTGACGGTGTTGGCGCGAATGCCCTGGTGGGCGTGGGCGACGGCGAGGGACTTCGTCAGGCCCACCAAGGCGTGCTTCGTCGCGTTGTAGACCGGGTCGCCCGGGCGGCCCATGACGCCGCCGTTGGAGGACGTCGTGATGATGCTGCCGGAGCGTTGCGCGAGCATGTGGGGCAGGACGGCGCGCGTGCCGAGGAAGGCGGAGCGGACGTTGAGGGCGAAGATGGTGTCGAAGTCCTCCAGCGTCGTCTCCGTGAGGGGCTTCGCGAGGTGGACGCCGACGTTGTTCACCAGCACGTCGACGCGGCCCGCGTCCTCGATGACGCCCGCGACGAAGTCGTTCACCGCGGTCTCGTCGGTGGCGTCCACGAGCGAATGGCGGTAGCCGTCCAGCTGCGCTGCCGGTTCGCGGATGTCGCTCGCGAAAACCACGGCGCCCTCGGCCAGGAACTCCTTCACCGTCGCGAGGCCGATGCCCCGCGCGCCCCCGAAGATCACCGCGACCTTGCCGGCCAGCCGACCCATGTTCAGTCCCTCCCTCGAAGTTCGGCCACCTCGTAGTCCTCCGGCAGCCTGACCAGCGCGTCCGGCGCACCGGTGTACCGCACCACCACGCCGTAGACGGACTCCGCCGCCTCCGCGGAAACGTACCCCGCCACCACGTCGGCCAGCACGTCCGCCACGGCGCGCCGCCGCGGGTCGCCGTAGCCGCCGCCACCGGGGAGGACGACGTCGACCTCGGCGTCCGGGTCCAGGGCCACGCGGCTCTTGGCGGGCAGCTCATCCCCGGAAACCAGCCCGAACCGCCCGAGACCACCGGGAGCACCACCGTCCACACCGGACGCAGCGGCCCGCACGCGGTCGACGTTCCCGTTGACGCTCCAGGAAACCCCGCCCCGGGCCGACATCGTCGTCCGCTGCCCCAGCCCGCCGCGGAACTGCCCGGCGCCACCCGAGTCCACCCGCAGCTCGCGCACGCCCTGCACCAGCGGTGCGCTCGTCTCGATCACCTCGGTGGGCGTCGAGCGCAGGCCGCTGGGGAAACCCGTGGTCGAGAGGCCGTCGCGGGACACGCGCGCGCCCATGCCGCCGGTCTGGAACACCGTGGACATGAAGCCTTCACCGCGCCAGATCGTCATCCACAGCGCGTCGGCGCTCGGCGCGACCGGACAGCCCGGTAGCGCCCCGATCAGCAACGACGGCAGGAAGTGCCCGATCAAGTGCCGTGACGCGACGGGCGCCGGCGGCAGGCAGTTGAGCACCGAGCCCTCCGGCGCGCTCACGTGCACGGGCCGGAACGACCCCGCGTTGTGCGGCACCTCCGGCGAGATCGCGGCCTTCACCGCGAACGACGCGTACGCCCGCGTGTAGTTCAGCACCACGTTGATCCCCCGTCGGCTCTGCGGCGAGGAACCCGCGAAGTCCACGTGGATCTCGTCGCCCGCCACGGTGACCGCGACGCGCAGCGTGACCGGTTCGTCGTCGAAGCCGTCGGTCACCAGCTCGTTGCGGTACACGCCGTCCGGCAACGCGCTGATCGCCTCGCGCAGCGCCCGCTCGGAGCGGTTCATGATCTCGGCGGCGACGTCGTCGAGCGACGCGAGCCCGAACTCCTCCAGCAGCCGCACGAGGCTCGCCGCGCCGACGTCGTTGCCGGCGACCTGCGCGTACAGGTCGCCGATGGTCTCCTCGGGCGTGCGGACATTGGCGCGGATCAGCCGTTCCAGATCGGCGTTGACCTCGCCCGCGCGCAGGAACTTCAGGATCGGCAGCCGCAGGCCCTCCTCGAAGACCTCCGTGGCGTCCGCGGACACGAGCCGGCCACCGATGTCCGGCGCGTGGCAGCACGACGCGAACCACGCGACCAGCCGACCGCCCGCGAACACCGGCGTGGCGACGGTGATGTCGTTGATCTGCCCGGCCGTCTGCCACGGGTCGTTGGTGAGCAGCACGTCGCCTGGCTCCAGCGTCTCCGGCGGGTGCTCGGCGACGAAGTGACGCAGCCCGGTGGCCATCGCGTTGATGTGGCCGGGCGTGCCGCCGGTCGACTGGCCGATCATCTCGCCGTGCGAGTCGAACACGGCGCACGCGAGATCGAGCGACTCGCGCACCACGGCGGAGAACGCCGTGTTGACCAGTGCGTTCTGCTGCTCGGCCAGGATCGAGTGCAGCCGGTTGCCGATCAGGCCCACGAGGATCGGGTCGGTCACCAGCTCACCTCCAGGCTCGCGTCGCCACGCACCACGCAGCGCGCGCCGGGCGGGACGACCACGGTCGACTCGCGTTCCTGCACGATCGCGGGACCGGCGACCTGCGTGCCCGGCCGCAACCGGTACCGGTCGACCACGGCCGTGTCGACAAATCCACCCGCGAAGTAAACCGGACGGCTGCCGTCGAAGGCATCCCCGGACGCGGAGTCCTCGAGCCGCAACGAAACCTCGGGCGCCGGCGCCGACGAGACCACCCGCCAGTTCAGCACCTCCACCGCCACCGGCGGTCCGCTTCGGCGGTACAACGAGCGGTAGACGTCCGTGAAATCCGCGACCAACGCGTCCGGCCAAGAGACGGCCGAAGCCCGCACCGGCACGCGGATCTCGTACCCCTGCCCGGCGTAGCGCATCTCGGCGACGCGCGTGTGCGTCACGTCCGCACCGTCCACACCGGACTCCTGGAGCAGTGCCGCCCCCTCGGCCTCCATCTCGGCGAACCGCGCGTCGACGTCCTCCCAAGACAGGTCGAGCACGGCCGCCCGCGCCGAACGCACGAAGTCGAACGCCAGCGGCGCCGTCAGAAACCCCAGCGCACTCAGCACACCCGCGGCCGGCGGCGCCACCACCGTCGGCGCCCCGAGTGCCCGGGCCACCCCGGCGCCGTGCACCGGGCCCGCACCGCCGAACGTGTACATCGGCAGCTTCGCCGGATCCTTGCCCCGCTCCACCGCGTGCACCCGCGCCGCGTTGGCCATGTCCTCGTTCACGCTCGTGTGGATGCCCCAGGCCGCTTCCTCGACGCTCACGCCCAGCGGCTCGGCGATCTTCGTCCGCACCGCCGCACGCGCGGCCTCGACGTCGAGCGCCATGCCGCCGCCGAGGAAGTACGCGGGGTCGAGGTAACCCAGCAGCAGGTCGGCGTCGGTGACCGTCGGCTCGGTGCCGCCGCGGCCGTAACACACCGGCCCCGGCTCCGACCCCGCCGAATCCGGGCCGACGGTCAGCAGCCCCAGCGCGTTCACCCGCGCGATCGAGCCGCCGCCGACGCCGATCTCGATCATGTCGGTCACCGGCACCTTCACCGGCAGCCCCGAACCGGGCAGCAGCCGGTACTCGCGGCCGACCTCGAACTCGTGCGTCACCAGGGGCGCGCCGTCGGCGACCAGGCAGAGTTTCGCCGTCGTACCGCCCATGTCGAACGCCAGCAGGTCGCGTTCCCCGGCCCCGACACCGAACGCGGACGCGGCGAGCGCCCCGCCGGCCGGCCCGGATTCGAGGATGCGGATCGGGTAACGGGCCGCGGTCTCGACGGTCGCGATCCCGCCGTGGGACAACATGATGTGCGGCGCGGGGCGCACCCCCAGCTCGCGCAGCCGGCGAGCCAGATCCGCCAGGTACCGCTCGGCGAGGTCCCGCACGTAGACGTTCGCGACCGTGGTGGAGGTCCGCTCGAACTCCCGGATCTCGGGCACCACGTCGGACGACAGCGCCACCCGCAGCCGCGGCGCCACGCGCGCGAGCACCTCGGCCGCGCGCCGCTCGTGCGCGGGGTTGGTGAAGGAGTGCAGGAAACACACGGCGACGGCGTCGATCCCCCGCGCGTCGAGCTCACGCCCCAGCCGTGCGACGAGCTCCTCGTCCAGTCCCGTGTGGACGGTCCCGTCGGCCAGGATCCGCTCCGGCACGTCGAACCGCAGGTAACGCGGGACCAGCGGTTCGGGCAGCTCGAGACGAAGGTCGTAGAGCTCGTACCGGTGTTCACGGCGCATCTCCAGCACATCGCGGAACCCCGCCGTGGCCAGCAACGCCGTGCGCGCGCCCTTGCGTTCGATCAGCGCGTTCGTGACCAGCGTGGTGCCGTGCACGAGCTGGTCGACGTCACCGAAGTCCAACCCGGCGCGGGCGAACACCTCCGCCAGGCCCTCGGCGACCGCGAGCGCCGGCTCGCGACGGGTCGTGAGCACCTTCCCGACCGCGACGACCCCGGACTCGCCGAGCACGCACAGGTCCGTGAACGTGCCGCCGATGTCGACGCCGACCCGCAGGCCGGCCATCAGCGCGGCTTCCGCGGCCACCGAGGCGAGGTGTTGACCGGCGGCTTCAGCTTCGCTCGCACCACCAGCACATTGGGCTCGTCCGACTCGATGAACTCGCCCAGCAGCCGCCGGAACGCCCGACCGAACCCGGAAACGCGGTCGGCGTGCACCCCGAACGACCGTGCCAGGCCGACGAAATCCGGGCTGTCCCAGTCGACGCCGCGGTGCGGCAGGCCTTCCTGGTCCTGGTCGTAGCGCAGCATGCCGTAACCACCGTCGTCGACGACCACGACCGTCACCGGCAGCTGCTCCTCGGCGAGCGTCGCGAGATCGCCCACGGCGTAGAGGAAACCGCCGTCGCCGGTCACGCACACGACGCGCCCGGAACCGGTGGCGGCGGCGCCGAGCGACGCGGGGAAGCCGTAACCGAGCGTGCCCCAGCCCATCGGGTAGGCGAGCCGGCGCGGCGCGGGCACACGGTGGAAGCCGCCGATCCAGTAACCGGCCACGCACATGTCGGTGACCAGCATGGCCGGCTCCGGGAGCACCTCCTCCAAAGTGGACAGGAAGTCGGCGGCCTGCGGCTCCTCGGTGCGGATGCGCTGGCGCACGCGGCGGCCGATCGACGCCAGCCGCGCGGTCAGCTCGTCGAGGCCCGGCCTGCTGGCCGGCCGCAGCGACTCGACGACCCGGCGGGCATCACCCACCAACGTGATGTCCGGTTTGTAGTTCTTCGCCGCGTCGAACGCGTCCACGTTCACCGCGATCAGCTGGGGCGGCGCGGGCATCAGCCAGTTCTGCGTCATCAGGCCGTCGAAGTCGGTGCCGATGGCGAGCACCACGTCGGCCTCGTCCCACAGCTCACCGACCTCCGGCGCGTGCACCGGATTCGGGGCCAGGCAAGGATGATCGAGCGGCAGCAGCCCGCGCGCGGCGAACGTCGTGATCACCGGCGCGGCCAGGCGTTCGGCGAGCTTGCCGATGGCCTCGCCCGCTTCCGATCGCAGTGCGCCGCCGCCGGCCCAGATCAACGGACGCCTGGCGTGGGACAGGAGATCGGCGGCGCGGGCCAGGTCGGGCAGGTCGAGCACCCGCTCGGCCAGCGGCTTCGGCGGTCCGCTCGCCTCCGTGGTTTCCCGCAGGTAGTCCGTCGGGATGCCGAGGTACACGGGGCCGGTCTGCGGCATCAACGCCAGGCGCGCCGCGCGGTGCACGGTGGTGCCGATCTGCTCGGCGCGGTGGACGGTGAAGCCGGCCTTGGTCACGGGCGCGAACATCGCCTGCTGGTCGGACGTTTCGTGCAGCACGCCGCGCACCACGCCGGGGCGCTTGAGCGTGGACGGGATGTCGGTGGCGACCACGAGCACCGGCGCGGCCGAGGCCATCGCCTCACCCACGGCGCCGAGGGTGTTGGCCGCACCCGGCCCGGTCGTCACGAGCGCGACGCCGAGTTTCCCCGTGGCGCGGGCATAACCGTCGGCCGCGTACCCCGCGGTCTGTTCGTGCCGGACACCGACGATCCGGATTCCCGTTTCCGCCAACGCCTCCCACAGCGGCAGGTTGTGCACCCCCGGGAGCCCGAACACGACTTCGGTCCCGAGTGCCTTCAGCGCGTCGCCCAGATGCTGAGCACCAGTCCGTCCTGCCACGCCTGCGATCGTATCCACCACACGAACACCGCCGCACAGTCGTCACCGGACACCGTTTGTCACCAGCGATTACGTGGTAAAGGGCAGAGAACGGCGCATCGTGCGTAGACTCAGGCTCCGGGGAGCGCCGATGCCCCCGGCGTGGCGGAAGGTGGTCGGAAATGCCGTTGATGCCCGTGACCGACTCGATGTTCCTGATGGTCGAGACCCGCGAACACCCCATGCACGTCGGCGGCCTGCAGCTGTTCCGCAAACCGGAGAACGCAGGCGGCAACTACCTCAGCGATCTCCGCCAGAAGATGCTCGCCACGGACAACATGCGCAGCGTCTTCCGGCGCCGGCCCAGCCGGCCCGTGAACACCGCCGGCTACGTGCGCTGGGCCGCCGACGCGGAGCTCGAGCTCGACTACCACTTCCGCCACTCCGCGCTGCCGCAGCCGGGCCGCATCCGTGAGCTGCTGGAGGTCACCTCCCGCTGGCACAGCACCCTGCTCGACCGGCACCGGCCGCTGTGGGAGATCCACCTCATCGAGGGCCTGCAGGACGGCCGGTTCGCGATGTACTCCAAGATCCACCACTCGCTCATGGACGGCGTGTCGGCGCTGCGCCACCTGCAGGGCACGCTGTCCGACGATCCGGACGACCTCGACTGCCCGCCGCCGTGGGGCAGCCGGCAGAACGGGACGCACGGCAACGGCCACGCGCAACCGTCGCTGTTCAGCCTCGCCGGCAAGACGTTCGACCAGGTCGCGGGCATCGCGCCGGCCGCGGCGAAGGTCGCGCGCGAGGCGTTCCGGGAGCACACGCTCACACTGCCGATGCAGGCGCCGAAGACGATGCTGAACGTGCCCATCGGCGGCGCGCGCCGGTTCGCCGCGCAGTCGTGGTCGCTCGACCGCGTGCGCGCGGTGGCGACCGCCGCCGGCGTCTCCCGCAACGACGTGGTGCTGGCCATGTGCTCCGGTGCGCTGCGCGACTACCTCATCGAGCAGAGCGCCCTGCCGGACGCGCCGCTGATCGCGATGGTGCCCGTGTCGCTGCGCCGCAAGGCCGACGCCGGCGAGGCCAGCGGCAACAACATCGGTGCGCTGCTGTGCAACCTCGGCACCGACCTGTCCGACCCGGCGCTGCGGCTTTCGGCGATCCACACGTCGATGACCAACGGCAAGAAGCTCTTCTCGGAGCTCACGCCGTTGCAGACACTGCTGCTCTCGGGCGTCAACGTGGCACAGCTGGGCGCGTCGCCGATCCCGGGCGTCGTGAACAACACGCGGCCGCCGTTCAACCTGGTGATCTCCAACGTCCCGGGCCCGCGCAAGCAGATGTACTGGAACGGGGCCGCGCTCGACGGCATCTACCCCGCGTCGGTGCTGCTCGACGGCCAGGCGCTGAACATCACGCTGACCAGCAACGGCGACAACCTCGACTTCGGCATCACCGGGTGCCGGCGCAGCGTGCCGCACCTGCAGCGGATCCTCACGCACCTGGACACGGCGCTGGCGGAGCTGGAAGGGGCGACGGGGGTCAAGTAGCGGTTACGCGATGCCCTCCGGGCTGGCGCCGCCGACCTGGATGGCGCCGGCGGTGATGCGCTCGATCTCGGCGAGGTCTTCGGGCGTCAGGTCGAGGTCGGCGGCGGCCGTGCTGGCCTCGATGTTGCGCGGCTTGCGGGCGCCGACGATGGCGACGTGGACGCCGGGCTGGGCGAGCGTCCAGGCGATCGCGAGCTGGCTGACCGACGCGCCGCGCTCGGCGGCGAACTTGGCGAGCTCGTCGACGATCTCCAGGTTGTGCCGCAGGTTTTCGCCTTGGAACGCCGAGGATTTCGAGCGCCAGTCGGACTCGTCGAAGACGGAGTCGGCCGTGAAGGTGCCGGTGAGCAGGCCGCTGCCGAGCGGGCTGTAGGCGAGCACCCCGATGTCGTGCTCCCGCGCGTACGGCAGCGGATCGGTCTCGATGCCACGGCGGAACAGGTGGTACGGCGGCTGCAGCGTCTCCACCGGGCGCGTCTCGTCGAACGCGGCGAGCTCCGCGGCGTTGTAGTTCGAGACGCCGACGTGGCGGACCTTGCCCGCGTCGACGAACTCCTGCAGCGTCGCCGCGACCTCCGCCGCCGGCGTCTCGGGGTCGGGCCAGTGGATCTGGTAGAGGTCGAGGTGGTCGACGCCGAGCAGGCGCAGGCTGTTGTCCACGCCCTGCGTGAGCCACTCACGGCGGGAGTCGCGGGCCCGTTCGGCACGCGGTTTCGTGCCGCCCTTGGTCGCGATGACGACGCTGTCGCGGTCGCGCTCGAGTTCACTGCGAAGTGCTTTGCCGAGGAGCTGTTCGGCCGCGCCGGCGCCGTAGGCCTGCGCGGTGTCGAAGAGGGTCACGCCGAGCTCGCGCGCGTGCCGGATGGCCGCGATCGCCGTGTCCTCGTCGAAGGAACCCCACTGCCCGCCGAGCTGCCACGTGCCGAAGGCGACCCTCGACACTTCGAGGCCGCTCCTGCCCAGAATCGTCGTTCGCATGGCCCTTAGGAGAGCACACGGGCCACGGCCGCGCACCACACCTGTGGCGTGCGTCCCGGCCAGCGGATATCGAGTTGTGCCGGATGTCCCCGTGATCGGATACTCGCTCGCGTGACGCGCCGATGAGCCTCCTCGAGCCGTTGCGCGGCAGGAGTTTCCGCGCGCTCGCCACCGGACGGACGCTCGCCACCTTCGCCAACGCCGTCGCCCCCGTGGCGCTCGCGTTCGCCGTGCTCGACCTCACCGGTTCGGCCGTCGACCTCGGCCTCGTGGTGGGTGTGCGATCGGTCGCGAACATCGCGCTGCTGCTGTTCGGCGGCGTGCTGGCCGACCGGCTGCCACGCTCGGTGATCATGCAGGGCACCGAGGTGGCCGCCGGCGTCACGCAGGGCGTGCTCGCGGTGAGTGTCCTTTGTGGATTCGCGTCGATCCCGTTTCTCGTCGGGCTGAGCGCGGTGAACGGCGCGGTGGCGGCGATCTCGCTGCCTGCCGCGGCCGCGATCACGCCCCAGACCGTGGCGCGGACCCGGCTGAGCCAGGCCAACGCCTTGATCCGGCTGCTCACCAACACCGGCCGCGTCGCGGGCGCGGGTGCCGCGGGGATCGTGGTCGCCGTGGCCGGCTCGGGCTGGGCGGTCGCGGCGAACGCCCTGCTGTTCCTCGCCGCCGCCGTCGCCTACCGCGGCATCCGTCTCCCGCGCGGCGCCCGGATCGACGCGGGCCATCCCCTCGCCGACCTCGTGGCGGGCTGGCACGAGTTCCGCTCGCGCGCGTGGGTGTGGATCGTGGTGGTGCAGTTCGCCTTCGTCAACGCCGCCGGCCTCGGCACGCTCGTCGTGATCGGCCCGGTCGTCGCCGACGAGACGTTCGGCCGCACCGGCTGGGGCCTCGCCCTGGCGGTCCAGACGGCCGGCTCCATGCTCGGCGGCCTCGTCGCCGCCCGCTGGCAACCGCGGCGCGCGCTGTTCGTCGGCGTCCTGCTGGTGACGACGGAGGCGCTGCCGGTGCTCAGCCTGGGCCTCTGGCCGGCGCTGATCCCGCTGCTCGCGGCGATGGTCCTGGCCGGCCTGGCGATGGAGCAGTTCAGCGTCGTGTGGGACGTGTCCCTGCAGGAGAACATCCCCGAGGACCGCCTCGCCCGCGTGTACTCCTACGACATGCTGGGGTCCCTCGCGGCCATGCCTCTCGGCCAGATCGCGGCGGGACCGCTCGTCGAGCACCTGGGTCGCGAGCCCGTGCTGCTGGGCTGTGGCGTGCTGATCGTGGTGGCGACCTTGCTCGCGTTGTCCAGCCGGCAGGTGCGCGGGTTGGTGCGGCACGAACCGGTCGCGCTGCCGGCCGCCTGAATCCGCCGCAAACCGGTTATTTCGGGCGTACCGCCATGAAGTTGATGGCGTGCGCGCTCATCACGACCTCGTCGTCGGCGTTGAAGAGCTCGATGTGCGTGCGGAGCAGGCCGCGGTCCGGCTTGGACTTCGACAGCCGCGCTTCCTCGATGGTGGCGCGCACGTGGAGCTTGTCGCCGGGGCGGACGGGACGCGGCCAGCGCACGTCGTCCATGCCCGGGCTGCCGAGGCTGGACACCGACGACAGGAAGTGGTCCACGAACATCCGCATCATCACGCCCGCCGTGTGCCAGCCGCTCGCGACGAGACCGCCGAACGGCCCGTGCTCGGCCGCGGCGGGGTCGGTGTGGAAGCTCTGCGGGTCGAAGCGGCGCGCGTACTCGACGATCTCGTCGGCGGTCACCACCGCTTCGCCGAACTCGTATACCGCGCCTTGCGGGTAGTCCTCGAACCAGCGGTCGTCGATCGGCGTCGTGAACTCGGTCATGGCTCGCAGCCTGCCACAACAACTCTTCGCTCCGCAGCGAACTGTCAGCGGGCTAATCTCGGCCGATGACGGCCGGACCGGACATCGCGACCGTCGCGCAGGCGATCGGCGAACCGGCGCGCGCGGCGATGCTGCTGCAGCTCATGGACGGTGCCGCCCACACCGCGCGCGCCCTCGCGACGGTCGCGGGGATCGCCCCCTCCACCGCGAGCGCGCACCTGCGCAGGCTGTGTGACGCGGGTCTGGTGCGGGTGACGGAGTCCGGCCGCCGGCGGCTGCACCGGCTCGCCGGTCCGGAGGTTGCCCAGCTCGTGGAAGCCCTCGCCGCGCTCGCGCCTCCGCGGCTGCCCGCGAACCTGCAGCCGGACCTGCCGACGAACGAGCTGCTCGAGGCCCGCGTGTGTTACGGCCACCTCGGCGGCCGGCTCGGCGTCACGATCGCGGCACGGCTTCACGAAGACGGTGTCGTCAGCGCGCTCCGCCCCGGCGACACCGACGCCGTGCGCACCTTCGACCATCCGTTGCTCACCGCGCTCGGGATCACCGGAGTCACCGCGGCTCCGGCCGTCCGTGCCTGCCTCGACTGGTCACAGGGCAGGGTCCACCTCGCCGGCGCGCTCGGTGCCGCGCTGCTGAGCGGCCTCCTCGACGGGGGCTGGGTGCGCCGCCGTCCGGCCGGGCGAGCCCTGCGGATCACGCCGGCCGGCCGGGACCGCTTGGCGCGGCTGGCGTTTCCGGTGGTCAGCGTTTCCGGTGGTGCACGTTTCCGGTAGTCAGCGCCCGGGCGACCGCGGCTCCGGCGCGACGTCGCGGTGACCGTCGAGCTTCCACCAGCTCTCGAGGGTCTGGCGCAGCGCCTTGAGCAGCTCGCCGCCCGTTTCGAGCGGCACCAGCGCCGTCGGGCCGTCTTCGATGCGGAGGGCGGCCGAGAGACGGTCGTCGCGTTCGATGAGGCCCACGATCACGCGGGTGGGTTGACCGGTCATGTCGACAGTGGCGATCGCCTGCTCGTATCGCCAGCCCGTGGAATGCACGCGCCAGACCCTGGCACAGTTTCCGGTGCTGGCGGCCGGAGTTCACCCCAACGTGCGTCGGGTCAGCGCACCACCCACGGCCGCACCTCTTCGAGCAGCTTCGCGACGGCCAGCACGAGGTCGTCGGAGTGCCGCGGGCCCACGATCTGCAGCCCCACCGGCAATCCCTTCGACGTCCGTCCGGCCGGGACGCTGATCGCCGGCTGCTGCGTCATGTTGAACGGATAGGTGAACGGCGTCCACTCCGGCCACTCGCTCAGGCCGCTGCCCGGCGGCACGTCGTGCCCGGCCTCGAACGGCGGGATCGGGATCGTCGGGGTGATCAGCACGTCGTAGCGCGTGTGGAACTCGCCCATCAGGATGCCGAGCGACGCGCGCGCCGCGGTGGCGTCGAGGTAGTCGCTCGCGCTGTAGGTCTTGCCCTGCTCCCACACGCGGCGCAGCCCCGGGTCGACGCGGTCCTCGCTGCCCGGCGGGAACGAGTCCAGCAGCTTCGCCGCGCCGGTGGACCACAGAATGTCGAACGACGGCTTCGGGTCCTCGAACCCCGGGTCGGCCTGCTCGATCTGCAGCCCGGCGTCGTCGAGCGCCTTCACGGCCGCCGCGACGATCGAGGCCACCTCCGGGTCGACGTCCACGTAGCCGAGGGTCGGCGAGAACGCCGCGATCAGCCCGCGCACGTCGCGCCGCACGGCCTCGCGGTAGGTGCCGACGGGCGGCGCCAGCGCGGCCGGGTCGCGCGGGTCGGAGGTGGCGATCACGTCGAGCAGCAGCGCGGTGTCGTCGACGCTGCGCGCCATCGGGCCGGCGTGCGACAGCGGCCCGAACGGGCTCGCCGGGAACAGCGGGATCCGGCCGTGGGTCGGCTTCAGCCCCACGATCCCGCAGAACGACGCGGGGATCCGCACCGAACCGCCGCCGTCGGTGCCCACGGAGATCGCGCCCATGTCCGCCGCGACGGCCGCCGCGCTGCCACCGCTGGAACCGCCCGCGGTCTTCGACGGGTCGACGGGGTTGCGCGTGATGCCCACGAGCGCGCTGTCGGTCACGCCCTTCCACGCGATCTCGGGCGTGGTCGTCTTGCCCAGCACCACCAGGCCGGCCTCGCGCATCCGCGCCATCACGGGGCTGTCGACGTCCCACGGCCCCTCGGCCGGGATGCTCGTGGAGCCGCGCCGCGTGGGCCAGCCGGCGGTGAGGAACATGTCCTTGATCGACGAGGGCACGCCGTCGAGCCAGCCGATCGGGTTGCCGTCGCGCCACCGGATCTCGGCGGCTTTCGCCTGTTCCAGCGCGCGGTCGGCGTCAACGAGGCAATAGGCGTTGAGCTCGCCGTCGCGTTCTTCGATGGCCTGCAGCGCGTCCGCGGTCGCCTCCACCGGCGAAAGCTCCCCGGTGGCGTAGGCGGCGACCAGTTCGCTGGCGGTCAGTTCCCGGTGGCTCATCCGGCTGCTCCCTGAGATTCCGACGGCACGTATCCGAGCCGTTTGTCCACGACGTTGTGCAACGGCTCCCCGGCCACCCAGCGGCGGAAGTTCGCCGCGAACACCTCTACCAGGGTGGTGCGCCAGCCGACGAAGTCCCCCGACATGTGCGGCGAGAGCAGCACGTCCGGCATTGTCCAGAGTGGACTGTCGCCCGGCAGCGGCTCGGTGTCGAACACGTCGAGGGCCGCGCCCGCGATCTGCCCGCCGCGCAAGGCCGCCACCAAGTCGGACGTGACCACCAGCTCGCCGCGTCCGACGTTCACGAACCGCGCCGACGGCTTCATCGCCGCGAACGCCGCCGCGTCGAACATGCCCTTCGTCTGCTCGGTCAGCGGCGCGACGGCCACGACGTAGTCGAAGGCGGGCAAGTGTTCGGTCAGCCGCGCGGAGTCGTGCACCGTGCCGAAGTCGGGGTCGCCGGAGCGCGGGCGCCGCCCGGCCCCGGCCACGCGCAGGCCGGCCGCGCGCAGCAGCCGCGCGATCGAGCGGCCGATGGGCCCGGTGCCGACCACGAGCGCCTCGCGCCCCGCTACGCGTTCGGTCTCGCGGTGCTGCCACGTGCCCGCGCGCTGCAGGTCGAGCGATCGCGCGAAGTCCTTGGCGAAGGCCAGCACCACGCCCAGCACGTACTCGGCGATGGCGTCGTCGAAGACGCCCCGCGAGTTCGTGAGCACCACGTCACTCTCGACCAGGCCCGGGAACAGCACCGGGTCGACGCCCGCGCTCGCGATGTGCAGCCAGCGCAGGTCACCGGCCGCGTGCCACGCGCCAGGCACGGCCGTGGAGAGGAAATCGTAGACGAACAGCCCCTGGGCTCCGGTAAGCGCTTCGGGTAGTCCTGGCGCGTCCGTGTAACGAACCACCGCCATTTCTTCGATAGCGGCCATGTCCGGTGGTGGAGCCGACCCGCACAGCACCGCCAGCACGGGAACTTCTGAGGCGATCACATTGACATCACATTGACACCGTAAAAGTGGCTCGTATGATTGTCAACAATCCGAGGAACGACCCCCGGAGCACCGGACGTGTCATCTGCACAGGCGTATTCCGGAGGCTGAGCCTTGGATCTGGACTTCCTCGCGTTCGAGGGCCCGCTCGCACAGCGCGGCATCGGCGTGATCGCCCCGTTCGACCTCGCCCTCGAACGTGAACTCTGGCGATGGGTGCCCATGGAGGTCTCCCTCCACCTCGCCCGCACGCCGTACGAGCCCGTGCCCGTGAGCATGGAGATGGCGCAGCTCGTGAGCGACAGCCGCCACCTCGCGGCCGCGACGCGCGACGTGCTGCACGTCGAGCCCGAGGTGGTCGCCTACCTCTGCACGTCGGGCAGTTTCGTCAACGGCATCGACTACGAGCGCTCCCTCACCAAGGCGATCTGCGACGCGGGAGCCACGGACGCTGTGACGACCTCGGGGGCGCTGGCCGAGGTGCTGCAGCAGCTCGACCTGCACCGGATCTCAGTGCTCACCCCCTACGACGCCGACCTCACCGGCAAGCTCCACGACTTCCTCGCCGAACTCGGCGTGACCACGGTGTCCAGCGACCACCTCGGCCTGGGCGGCGGCATCTGGAAGGTCAGCTACCGCACCATCGCCGAGCGCATCCTCGCCGCCGATCACAGCGACGCCGAAGCGATCTTCGTCAGCTGCACCAACCTCCCCACATTCGACCTGATCGAGCCCCTCGAAACGGCGCTGGGCAAGCCCGTGCTGACGGCCAACCAGCTGACCATGTGGGCCTGTCTCCGCCGCATGCACCTGCCGATCGTCGGCCCCGGCAAGTGGCTGCGGGAGGTGTCTTGACGCCTCTGTCTAAGATTGTCAACAATCTGCGTATCCCGGAGGTTTCGTGACCACGATCGGCTTCATCTACCCCGACCACGCGGCCGAGGACGACTACCCGCTCGCCGAGCAGCTGCTCGGCGGATCGGACGCCGACGAAGGCGACATCCGGCTGCCGGTCGAGCACATCTACGGCACCGACCTGCACGCCGTGCCCGAGCTGCTCGACCTCGGCAGCGAGGCCCGCCTCGCCGACGGTGCCACCCTGCTCGCCAAGCACGAGCCCGACGCCGTGATCTGGGCCTGCACTTCCGGCAGCTTCGTGTACGGCTGGGACGGCGCGCGCGACCAGGCCGACCGCCTCACCGCAGTGGCCGGGGTCCCGGCATCGAGCACGTCCTTCGCCTTCGTGCACGCGGCACAGGCCCTCGGCGTGAAGCGCGTCGCGGTGGCCGCGAGCTACCCCGACGACGTCGCGCGCCTGTTCGTGGACTTCCTCGCCGCCGGCGGCGTCGAGGTGCTCACCATGGCGAGCGCGGGCATCGACACCGCCGCCGAGGTCGGCCGCCTGGAGCCCGAAGCCGTGGTGCGCCTGGCCGTGGAGAACGACCACCCCGAGGCCGACGCCGTGCTCGTGCCGGACACCGCGATGCGCACGCTCGGCGAGATCAACACCATCGAGACCGCGCTGGGCAAGCCCGTGCTCACCGCGAACCAGGTGACGATCTGGGAAGGCCTGCGGCTCACCAGCACCACGCGCCTGGTGCGCTCGCTCGGCGCGTTGTTCCGGGTGAGGGGCTGAGCCGTGGTCGTCCTGCCCGACATCGAACCCGTCAGCCGGGAATCGACCGCCGCCGTGATCGCGCGCCAGCTGCGCGACGCGATCATGACCGGCGCGCTGCCCCCCGGCACCCAGCTCGGCGAAACCGACCTCGCCTCCCGTTTCCAGGTCTCGCGCGGGCCGCTGCGCGAGGCGATGCAGCACCTCGTCTCCGAGGGGTTGCTGCGCAGCGAGCGCCACCGCGGCCTGTTCGTGATCGACCTCGAGCCGAGCGACGTGTTCGACATCTACCTCGCCCGCTCGGCCGTGGAGCGCGCCGCCCTGCTGTGCGCACTGCGCGGCGACCGCGAGCTCATCGCGGCCTCGCTGGAACAGTACGTGGCCGACATGGCCACCGCCGCGAACGACGACGACCACAACGCGCTCTCGACGGCCGACCTCGCCTTCCACGAGGCCCTCATCAACGCCTCCGGCAGCAAACGCCTCGTGCGCATGGCCCGCACGCTCCTCATCGAGACGCGCATGTGCCTGACACTGCTGCAAAGCACCTACCAGGGCGTGGAAGACCGCGTGGACGAACACACGCGCATCATCGACGCCCTGCGCACCGGCGACGCGGACGCGGCCCTGCACCTGCTGGACGCGCACATGGAGGACGCGATCGGCCGGCTGGTGCCGGGAACGAGCCTGCAGGGAGGCGAAGCGCCGGCTCCTGCGTGACCACGGGCCGCGCGCGGCAGCCCGGCGCAGGGGCGGCCGCGCGCCGCCAAGCCGCGGATCACCCGCCGCCGCACGGAGAAACCGCGAGCGGCGGACAGCCGCACCCGGCAATCCGCGACCAAGGCGGCGCCACACCCGCCGAGCCATCGGCCAGCACACGCCGGACCGGCTGAGCGTCACGGCCGCCACGGCAGCGCGAGCGCCCGTGATCCGCCGGTGCCAGTTTCCGCGCCCCGATTCGCTTGCCGCACAGGACAATGGCCGGCCGCGACCGCTCAGCAACGCCGGCCGAAGACCGCGCCACATTCGCTCAGTCATCGGACCGCGTCCCCAGCACCGGCTGGCCACCGAGGCCGTCGCGGTAGGACGAGGACCACGGGAAACGGCCGGCTTCGTCGGCGTGGACGAGTTGCAGGGCGCGGATGTCGTGGCCGTACAAGGAAACCGCGACCGACAGGTGCGCCGACGGTGCCGTGAGGGCGACGACCTCGACGGAAGGCAAGCCGCGCAAGGAAAAGACCTCGCCGGGCTGGGGTGGGCCGGAGTCGAAGGAGCGTTCGGCGACGGCGCCCAGCAGCAGGATGGACGCGTGTGGCGGCAGGCCGGTGACGACGAGCTCCGGCAGGCCGTGCGCCGTCAGGCCGACGGTGTAGGCCCAGGGCGGCCGCGGACCCGCGCCCAGCACACCCTGGACGCACCAGCCGTACTCCTGGATCCGTTCCAGGATCTCCGCCAGGTAACGCGCCCCGGGTCTGCCTGCGCTGTCCCGGCCCTCGCACTGCTCGCACATCGGTGCTCCCCCTCGTTCGACGAAACCGGTCCGGCGGGAGCCGGTCGGTCGAGGAGAAGTGAAGCGGGGAGCACCGACGAAAAATCAGCGGAGCGCTTCGGCCACCGCCGTGCCGAGGCGAGTTGTGGTAGCGGTGCCGCCGAGGTCGGGGGTGAGCTCGGCGCCGGCCGTGAGCACCTCGTCGACGGCCGTGCGGATCGCTTGCGCGGCAACGGTTTCGCCCAGGTGTTCGAGCAGCATCGCGCCCGCCAGGATCTGGGCCACCGGGTTGGCGATGCCCTGGCCGGCGATGTCCGGAGCGCTCCCGTGAACCGCTTCGAACATCGACGGAAACTCACCCGATGGGTTGATGTTTCCGGACGGTGCCATGCCCAGTCCGCCCGTGACGGCGGCCGCCAGGTCGCTCAGGATGTCGCCGAAGAGGTTCGACCCGACGACCACGTCGAGCCGGTCCGGCGCCTGAACCATGCGCGCTGCCAACGCATCCACGTGCATCTGTCCACTTTCGACGTCCGGGTACTTCGCCGCGACCTCGGCGAAGATCTCGTCCCAGAACGGCATCGAGTGGATCAGCCCGTTGGACTTCGTCGCCGACGTCACACGAGAAGAACGCGTACGCGCCAGCTCGAACGCGTAGCGGATGATCCGTTCCACCCCGACCCGCGTGAACACGGATTCCTGCAGCACGAACTCGTCCGGCCGCCCGGAGTTGTGCCGTCCGCCGATCGCCGAGTACTCCCCCTCGGAGTTCTCGCGGACGATCACCATCTCCAGCTCTTCGGCCGTCCGCCCCGAAAGCACCGACGTGGTGCCCGGCAGCAGCCGCACCGGCCGCAGGTTCACGTACTGCTGGAACGCGCGCCGCAGCGGGATCAGCAAGCCCCACAACGAAATGTGGTCCGGCACGCCGGGGAACCCGACGGCACCCAGCAGGATGCCGTCGAACGCCGCCAGCTGCGCCACGCCGTCGTCCGGCATCATCGAGCCGGTCTGGGTGTAGCGCTCGCAACTCCAGTCGAACTCGGTCCACCGCAAGGAAAAGCCATGCCGAGCAGCGGCCGCGTCCAGGACCTTGCGCGCCTCGACCGTGACGTCGACGCCGATCCCGTCGCCCGGGATGCTCGCGATGCGGTACTCGCTCACAGGCTCACCGCGATGTACTTGGTCTCGAGGAACTCGTCGATGCCGACCGTGCCGCCCTCACGCCCGAGCCCGGACTGCTTGATGCCGCCGAACGGCGCCGCCGGGTTCGACACGATGCCCTGGTTCAGCCCGATCATCCCGGCCTCGAGCCGCTCCGACACGCGCAGCGCCCGCTTCACGTCGTTGGTGAACAAGTACGACACCAGGCCGTACTCCGTGTCGTTGGCCTTCTCGACCGCCTCGTCCTCGGTGTCGAACGGGGTGATCGGCGCGACCGGCCCGAAGATCTCCTCCGACGCCATCCGCGCGTCGACCGGCACGTCCGTGAGCACCGTGGCCTGGTAGAAGTGGCCGGGCCCGTCCACGGTCGCGCCACCGGTGAGCACCCGCGCACCGCGGTCGGTAGCGTCCTTGACCAGCGCGGTCACCTTGTTCACGGCGGCTTCGTCGATCAGCGGGCCGACGACCACGCCCTCCTCCGTGCCGCGTCCCATCGCCAGCGCCTGCATGCGCTCGGTCAGCCGCCGGGAGAACTCGTCGGCCACCCCGCGCTGCACGTAGAAGCGGTTGGCCGCCGTGCACGCTTCGCCGATGTTGCGCATCTTCGCCTGCATCGCGCCTTCGACGGCGGCGTCGAGGTCCGCGTCGTCGAAGACCAGGAACGGCGCGTTGCCACCCAGCTCCATCGACGTGCGCAGCACCTTCTCCGCGCACTGCTCCAGCAGCTTGCGCCCCACCGCGGTCGACCCCGTGAACGACAGCTTGCGCGCGCGTCCGTCGCGGATCAGCGGCTCCATCACGCCACCCGCGTCGGTGGTCGTGACGACGTTCAGCACCCCCTCGGGCAGCCCCGCCTCGGCGAGGATCGACGCCAGCGCGAGCATCGACAACGGCGTCTGCGCGGCCGGCTTGATCACCATCGTGCAGCCGGCGGCCACGGCCGGGCCGATCTTGCGCGTGCCCATCGCCATCGGGAAGTTCCACGGCGTGATCAGCAGCGTCGGCCCCACGGGCTGCTTGGTGATCAGGAAGCGGCCGGCGCCGTTGGGCGCCGTCGCGTACCCGCCGTCGATGCGCACGGCCTCCTCGGCGAACCAGCGGAAGAACTCGGCGGCATAGGTGATCTCGCCGGCGGCCTCGGCCAGCGGCTTGCCCATCTCGAGGGTCATCAGCAGCGCCAGCTCGTCGCGGCGCTCGATCAGCTTGTCGTAGGCCCGGCGAAGGATTTCGCCTCGTTCACGGGGTGCGACGGCGGCCCAGCCGGCCTGCGCCGCGACGGCCGCGTCGAGGGCCGCCATGCCGTCCTCGGCGCCCGCGTCGGCGACCTCGCACAGGGCAGTGCCGGTGGACGGGTCCTGCACCTCGAAGGTCTTCCCGCTCTTCGCGGGCACCCACTTGCCGCCGATGAAGAGTTCCTTGTCGACCGCGCCGACGACGCCGGCTTCAGTGATCGCGCTCATCCAGCTTGCTCCTCCGTGTTGTCCCGAGGCCATGCTATGGATATTGTCAACAATCGACAACCGCTACCGTGCTTCCCAAGCAACCTCACACCAAGAACCAGGAGCGCCGCATGGCCGAGCTTTCCCCGCTGCTCAAGCAGGCAACTCCCGTCGTGGTCGACCACGGTGAAGGGGTGTACCTCTACGACGTCGACGGGAAACGTCACCTCGACTTCACCGCGGGGATCGGCGTGACCAGTACCGGCCACTGTCACCCGCGCGTCGTCGAGGCCGCGCGCGACCAGATCGGCAAGCTCATCCACGGGCAGTACACGACCGTGATGCACAAGCCGTTGCTGGAGCTCACGAAGCGCCTCGGCGAAGTGCTGCCGACCGGTCTCGACTCGCTCTTCTACGCCAACTCCGGCAGCGAAGCCGTCGAAGCCGCGCTGCGCCTCGCGCGCCAGGCGACCAAGCGCCCGAACGTGATCGTGTTCCAGGGCGGCTTCCACGGCCGCACGGTCGCGGCGGCCACGATGACCACGTCCGGCACCCGGTTCAGCACGGGCATCGGCCCGCTGATGGGCGGCGTGCACGTGGCGCCGTTCCCCTACGCCTTCCACTACGGCTGGGACGAGCAGACCGCCACGAAGTTCGCGCTGCGCGAGCTCGACTACCTGTTCCAGACGGTCTCCGCGCCGAGCGAGACCGCCGCGTTCTTCGTCGAGCCCGTGCTCGGCGAAGGCGGCTACGTGCCGGCCAACAGCGAGTTCATGGCCGGCCTGCGCGAGCGCGCCGACCGCCACGGCATCGTGCTCGTGGTCGACGAGGTGCAGGCCGGGTTCGGCCGCACCGGCAAGTTCTGGGGCCACGACCACTTCGGCATCACGCCCGACGTCGTGCTCATCGCGAAGGGCCTCGCGAGCGGCTTCCCGCTGTCGGGTATCGCCGCTTCGCAGGAGCTGATGGCCAAGGCGTACCCGGGTTCGCAGGGCGGCACCTACGGCGGCAACGCGGTGTCGTGCGCCGCGGCGATCGCGACGCTCGACGTGATCCGCGACGAGAAGCTGGTGGAGAACGCCGCCGAACGCGGCCGCCAGCTGCTCGAAGGCGCGCGGCTGATCGCGGACAAGACGCCGGCCATCGGCGACGTCCGCGGCCTCGGCCTGCTCGTGGGCACCGAGTTCACCACCGCCGACGGCGAGCCGGACGGCGCGACGGCCGCGGCGGCCCAGCAGCTCGCGTCGAAGAGCGGCCTGCTGCTGCTCACCTGCGGTGCCTACTCGAACGTGGTGCGCATGGTCCCGCCGCTCGTCGTGAACGCCGAGCAGGTCGACGACGCACTGAAGATCTGGGGCGACGTGGTCGCCTCCGTCACCGCGGGGAGCTGAGGAATGGCGCGCTACATCACGATCACGCTCGACAAGCGCGGCGTCTCCTGCCGCGCGCGGCTGCTCGACGCCGAGGCGCCGCGCACCTGCCAGGCCGTATGGGACGCCCTGCCCCAGAGCGGCTCGGCCTACCACGCGAAGTACGCGCGCAACGAGGTCTACACGCTCGTACCGCCCTTCGCGAACCCCAAGCCGGGCCGCGAAAACCCGACCATCACGCCGATCCCGGGCGACGTCGTGTACTTCGGGTTCGAGGCGTGGGAGATCGGCAACCCCGCGTACGGCTACGACGACGACAGTGAGGCGCACGGCGACCAGGGCGCCACGGACCTCGCGATTTTCTACGGGCGCAACAACCTCCTGATCAACGGCGACGCCGGCTGGGTGCCGGGCAACGTGTTCGCCACGATCGAAGAGGGCCTGGCCGAGATGGCGGCTGCCGCGCAGGACCTGTGGCTGCGCGGCGTCGAAGGCGAGACGCTCACGTACGCCCGCGCCGAGTAGGACCCCCAGCAAAGGCCTCCGCGTCCGGTGTCCGGACGGGCGCGGAGGCCTTCGTCGTCCCCCAGCACCCCCGGCTCAGTTGGCGCCGTTGACGTAGTTCTCGTACAGCGCCTTCCACACGTCGAGATCGGCGAGCTCGTCGGCCAGGCACCGGCCTTCTCCGGTGAGCGCGAACCGCGTGTCCGGCGCCGGGCGCTCGTCCCACGAACCGGTCCCCCGGACGAGCCCCTCGGCGGCGAGCACCCGCAGCACCCGGGCGAGCCAGTGACGCGACAGTCGGGTGCGCCTGCGCAGTTCGGTGAAGCCGGTCTCACCCTCGGTGAGCACGTCGATGACCTCGACGGCCTTGCGGTAGCCGGTCACGTGCAGCGGTCCGGGCACGGCACACCTCCTTCGCCCGCGACGTTAAAGCGGTCAGGCACAAGGAACTCGGGCCGTTGACGAAGCTTTGACGTGGCCGTCGCGGGCGTTGACACCACGCTTCTGTCACCCGGGCGTGTGAACCTCCGAGACTCACCATTCGTGGCAGCCCCGTCACCGGTTCGGGTAACGGCGACGCCCGGTTGTCGCAACGGAAGTCTGCTACCGAGAGTGATCAACAGGACTCTTGGCTACCTACGGTGGCCGACCGTCCACAATGGCACCCCGCCGCAGAACACGAAAGCCTTACGCGTTTATGGTGGGAAGATTCGTGACGACCACCCCTGCCGGCGAATGGCTTTTTGACACCACGCCAGGGCGGTGAAAATCTTCGGTCGCTCCTCGCGAGAGCACAACTGAACACAAATCAGAACAAGGAGCCCCTCAATGCACACGTTCATCCAGCACGCGCACCACGGCCACGACCTGATCACGGGTCTGCTCGCCCACCTGGCGCACGTGCTCGGCTGGCTTGTCTGATCTGGCGGCAAAGTTTCACCGGGGGCCGGCCTGTTGGCGCGGGCCGGTCCCCTCGGTCGGCCTTTTTTCGAACCAGCCCGAATCACCCGCCACGCCGCGCGCAACGGCGTGGCACAGTTTTCGTTCCGGCCATTTTTCGGCGACTCGCGGGGCGTCGCCGAAAAGGCCGTTTTTCGTTTTCCGGTGAATCGGGTCGGCACCGAGGCCGCCGGTCGCCACGGGGGCGCGAACGGCCCCGTCGCGACACCCCTCCCATGAACGTGAAGAAGTTTCATAGCGAGCCCTCCTCGCGACGTACTACGCTTCGGTAACCAGGCACCGGCGCGTGAGGGAGTGGCAGCTGATGGGTACCGTCGCGGCACGGCTGGCGGACATCGTCGGGGCGGAGAATCTGCTGGTCGGCGAAGCGATCTCCGACGACTACGCCCACGACGAAGCGCTGAGCGTGCAGCAGCAGAAGCCCGCGTACGTCGCGAAGCCGCACACCGCCGAGGAAGTCGCAGAGCTGCTGAAGGCCGCGACGGAAGCCGGCCTGCCCGTGACCGCTCGGGGCTCCGGCACCGGGCTCTCCGCGGCCGCGCGGCCCGTCGAAGGCGGTCTGCTCGTGTCGTTCGAGCGGATGAACTCCGTCCTCGAAATCGACACCGAGAACCACGTCGCCGTGGTGCAGCCGGGCGTCACGCTCGCGGAGCTGGACCAGCGCACGGCGGAGGCGAACCTGACCTACCCCGTGTACCCCGGGGAGCTGAGCGCGAGCATCGGCGGCAACGTCGGCACCAACGCGGGCGGGATGCGCGCGATCAAGTACGGCGTGACCCGCAGCAACGTCCTCGGCCTGCAGGCCGTGCTGCCCACCGGCGAGATCATCCGCACGGGCGGGCGTACGTCGAAGATCTCCACGGGCTACGACCTCACGCAGCTGATCGTCGGTTCGGAGGGCACGCTCGCGCTCGCCACCGAGGTCACGGTGAAGCTGCACCCGCGGCTGCCCCACGGCGCCACCGTGCTCGCGCCGTTCGACGACTTCGACCAGGTGATGGCCGCGGTGCCGAAGATCGTGACGAGCGGGCTCGCACCGCACATCCTCGAGTACATCGACAACCTCACGATGGCCGCGATCGTCTACAACGAGAAGCTCGAGCTCGGTGTCCCCGACGCGATCCGCGACAAGGTGCAGGCGTATCTGGTGGTGGCGCTGGAAAACCGCGACACCGGCCGGCTGGGCGAGGACGTCGAGACGCTCGGCGCGCTGCTGGGCGAACTCGGTGCGATCGACGTGTACGTGCTCGAAGGCGGCTCCGCGCGCAAGCTCATCGAGGCGCGGGAAAAGGCGTTCTGGTCGGCCAAGTCCGCGGGGGCCGACGACGTGATCGACGTCGTGGTACCGCGCTCGTCGATGTCGCCTTTCCTCACCAAGGCGCGCGAGCTGGCGCAGACCGCGGGCGCCGGCGCGATCGGCTGCGGGCACGCGGGCGACGGCAACGTCCACCTCGCGATCTTCTGCAAGGACCCCGAAGTGCGCACGAAACTGCTCACCGACATCTTCACCTGCGCCATGGACCTCGGCGGCGCGATCTCCGGCGAACACGGCCTCGGCCGCACGAAGACCAAGTACCACAAGGAACTCGAAGACCCGGCGAAGCTCGAGCTGCTGCGGCGGATCAAGCAGGGGTTCGACCCCGCCGGCATCCTCAACCCCGGCGTCCTCTTCGGCTGAGTTCTCCGGACGTCCACCCAGAAAGTGAGCAGCATGAACGGCGCCCAGTCCCTGATCCGCACCCTCGTCGACGCCGGGGTGGAGGTCTGCTTCTCGAACCCCGGCACGTCGGAGATGCACTTCGTCGCCGCGCTCGACTCCGTGCCGGAGATGCGCGGGGTGCTCGGGCTGTTCGAGGGCGTGGTGACCGGCGCGGCCGACGGCTACGCGCGCATCGCCGAGAAGCCCGCCGCGACCCTGCTGCACCTCGGCCCCGGGCTCGGCAACGGCCTCGCGAACCTGCACAACGCGCGCCGCGCGCACACGCCGGTGGTCAACGTCGTCGGTGACCACGCGACCTACCACAAGCAGTACGACGCGCCGCTCGAGTCGGACATCGACGCGCTCGCGGGATCGCTCGAAGGCTGGGTACGCCGGTCTTCGCACACGAAGGACGTCGGTGCCGACGCGGCCGCGGCCGTCGCGGCTTCGCAGGACGCGCCCGGCCGGGTGGCGACGCTGATCCTGCCCGCAGACGCGTCCTGGGGCGACGGCGGCGAGACGTGCGCGCCGATCCCGCCGCGCGCGCCGCAGGCCGTGGACGCGACGACGGTGAAGAACATCGCCGAGGTGCTGCGCAGCGGTGAATCGGTGGCGCTGCTCATCGGTGGTCCCGCCTGCCGCGAGGCCGGACTGCTGGCCACCAGCCGCATCGCGGCCGCGACGGGCGCGAAGGCACTGATCGAGACCTTCCCGACCCGCCTCGAACGCGGCGCGGGCCTGCCGAACATCGAGCGGCTCGGGTACCTGTCGGAGCAGGCGATGTACCAGCTCGACGGTGTGAAGCACCTGATCGTGGCCGGTACGCGGGCGCCGGTGTCGTTCTTCGCCTACCCCGGCAAGCCGAGCGTCCTCGTGCCCGAGGGCGCGAAGGTCCACGTGCTGGCGGAGGTCGGGCAGGACGTGGCGACCGCGCTGAGCGACGTGGCCGCGATCGTCGCCGCCGACGTCGAGCCGGTGCTGCAGGAGGCTTCGCGGCCGGCGTTGCCGAGCGGACCGCTGACGGCGCAGAACTGGGTCGAGGTGATCGGCGCGCTGCTGCCGGAGCAGGCGATCATCGCCGACGAGGCCAACACGTCCGGTCTGCTGCTGCCCGCGGCCACGGCGGGCGCCCCGCGCCACGACGTGCTGACGCTGACCGGCGGCGCGATCGGCTACGGCATGCCGGTGGCCACGGGCGCCGCGATCGCCGCACCGTCGCGTCCGGTGATCAACCTCCAGTCCGACGGCAGCGCGATGTACACGATCTCCGCGCTGTGGACGCAGGCGCGCGAGAACCTCGACGTCACCACGGTCATCCTCAACAACCACGCGTACGCGATCCTGCGGATGGAGCTGCAGCGCGTGGGCGCGGCGTCGGACGGTCCGAAGGCCAAGGACCTGCTCGACCTCAGCCGGCCCGACATGGACTTCGCGAAGATGGCCGAGGGCATGGGCGTGCCCGCCACGCGCGCGACCACGGCGGAGGAGCTGGCCGAGCAGTTCAGCCGGGCGCTGGCCGAGCCGGGGCCGCACCTGATCGACGCCGCGGTGGCGCCGCTGCTCTAGAAGACCGAACTGCCTGCGTTGCCGAACCCGCTGTCGAGCCAGTGGAAGGTGGCAGCGAGGCAGCGGGCGTCGTGGCAGTTACCGGTGGTCTTGTCTGACCCGGTTCAGCCTCGGTGGGTAGCCCTTGCCGCAGTCATCGCCGGGCTGTCGCGGGGATGGCGTTGTCGATGAGGACGGCAGCGATGGCGGCGGCGGTGGTGAACACGTCGGTGTTCAGGACGCGGGTGCGGGCCGCGGCGCCGTCCAGGAGCAGCGCCAGTTGCTCACCGAGGTGTTCGGGGTCGGTGGCGCCGGCCTCGCGGGCGGCTTCGGTGAGCCGGGCGGCAAAGGCGCGCTTGTAGTCGCGGGCGTACACGCGGGCCGGGTGGCCCGGGTCGGGGATTTCGACGGCCGCCTGGATGAAGGGGCACAGGGGCGCGTGCGCGTCGAACACGGCGAGAAGTCGTTCGCGAGGTGTGAGGTCGGTGCGGTCGAACACTTCGGGCAGGATGTCGGGATCGAATCGGTGCAGGCATTCGGCGATCAGCTCGTCCTTGCCGGCGAAGTGCTGGTACAGCGTGCGTTTGGATACCTCAGCCGCCGCGCAGAGCTGGTCCATGCCGGTGCAGTTGATGCCCTGATCGCGGAACAGTTGTTGTGACGCGCTGACGATGCGCTCTCGTGCGCCCCTGCCGCGGCGCAGGCCTCGCGGCCCCTTCTCCAATTCTGTCACGCGCCCAGTGTAGCCGACTTGGGTACTGACCGGTGTACATAGCTTGCATCCCGCGCACCTGCCCGCTAAGTTAAGCACTCAGATCGGTGTACATAACATCGGCAGAGCGAGTGAATGGAGTGGCTGTGGGAAAGCTCGACGGCAAGGTAGCGGTGATCACCGGCGGATCCACCGGCCTGGCACTGGCCGGCGCCAAGCTGTTCGTCGAGGAAGGAGCGCACGTCTTCATCCAGGCTCGGCGGCAGGAAGCATTGGACGACGCCGTCAAGCTGATCGGCCGCAACGTCACCGCAGTGCAGGGTGACGCAGCCGACCTGGACGACCTGGACCGCTTGTACGACACCGTCAAGCGGGAAAAGGGCTCGATCGACGTGCTGTGGGCCAGCGCCGGAACGGGTGAACCCGCCGTCCTCGGCGAGATCACCGAGGAGCAGTTCCACCGCGCCTTCTGGCTCAACGCGCGAGGCACCCTTTTCACCGTCCAGAAGGCACTGCCACTGATCAACGACAACGGGTCGATCTTCATGACCGGATCCAACGCCTCACTCGGCGCCTTCCCGGGCTGGAGCCTCTACGCGGGAAGCAAAGCCGTCCAGCAGGCCTGGGCCCGCGTCTGGCTCAACGAACTGCGCGACCGCAATATCCGGGTCAACGTCCTGACTCCCGGCCAGGTCGCCACCGCCAAACAGGAAGAACTGTTCGACGAGGCCACCAAAGCCGCATTCGAGTCCCTCATCCCCCGCGGAAAGATGGGCCGCCCCGAAGAAATCGCCGCCGTCGCCCTGTTCCTCGCCTCCGACGACTCCGGCTACGTCAACGGCCTGGAACTCGTTGCCGACGGCGGCGCCACCGCCATCTGACCCACGCAGAAGAGAGCGCACCTCATGAGCAACATCACCCTCATCGGTACGGGAAACATGGCCCGTACCATCGGCACGCTCGCGGTGGCGGGCGGCAACACCGTCGAGGTGATCGGCCGCGACGCGGCCAAATCCGCAGCCCTGGCCAAGACACTCGGCGGCGGCGCCACAACCGGGACGTTCGGTGCTGCCCCGGCCGGCGACATCGTCATCCTCGCAGTGCTGTTCGACAGCGCCGTGCCGGTCGTCCGCGAGTTCCGGGACGCGCTGGCCGGCAAGATCATCGTCGACATCACCAACCCCTTCAACGCGACCGGCACCGGGCTGGCCCTCCCCCACGACACCTCCGTCGCCCAAAGCGTGGCCGATGCCGCGCCCGCGAGCGCCCATGTCGTGAAGGCGTTCAACACCCTTTTCCGCCACGTCCTGGCCCGAGGCGGCCCCGTGGACGTGTTCCTGGCCGGCGACGATGCGCAGGCCAAGGCGAGCGTGTCGACGTTCATCGAGAGCCTCGGGCTACACCCACGGGACACCGGCGACCTGAGCATGGCCCACTGGGTGGAGGGAGCGGGTGTGCTGACGATGGGCTTGGCCCGCTACGGCGTGGGGAACTTCGACTTCTCCCTCGGCATCAACAACCTCGGCTGAGCCGCCGCCACACCCGGCATGTGGGGACACCCACAACTACCACGCCGCGCTCCCCAGACCGTTTTCCTAAACGGCAGCCGGTTCCGGGGCGGCCGTCTTCGCGCGAACCGGGGGCACGAGGGCCGTGAGGCCCAGCCCGATCACCGCGGCGACGGCCGCCACCGCGAACGTCGTGCGGAAGCCCGTGAGCGAAGGGACCGTCAGCGCGCCGACGGTGATGGTCAGGTTGGCGAGCAGCGTGGCCATCACCGCGCTGGACGTGGAGGTGCCGACGGACCGCATGAGGGAGTTGAGGCCGTTGGCGGAAGCCGTTTCCGTCACCGGCACCGAACCCATGATGAGCGCGGGCATGGCGGCGTAGGCGATGCCGACGCCCGCGCCGATGATCACGGACGCGGTGACGAGCTCGACGACGTTGTCCATCAGCAGGATCGCGAAGACGTACCCGAGCGCGATCACCACGGACCCGGTCATCAGGGTGACGCGCGCGCCGTAGCGGTTGGTCAGGCGCGCGGAGACGGGCGACAGCGCCATCATGACCAGGCCGTTGGGCGCGAGGCAGAGGCCGGCCTGGACCATGGTCTGGCCGAGTCCGTAGCCGGTGGCCGACGGTGCCTGCAGCAGCTGCGGGAACGACAAAGCCATGGCATACATGGAAAATCCGACGAGGATCGACGCCAGGTTCGTGAACAGCACCGGCCGCCGCGCCGACACGCGCAGGTCGACGAGCGGGTCACGGCGGCGCAGCTGGTACCAGCCCCACGCGAGCAGCACGACGACGGCCGCGGCCGCGGTGGCGAGCGTGCCGGCGCTGCCCCAGCCCCATTCGCCGCCCTTGACGATCGGCAGCAGCAGGCAGGTAAGGCCGACGACCAGGCCGAACGCCCCCAGGTAGTCGAACGGCGCGGGCGTGCGCACGGGCGACTCGCCGACGTAGCGCAGGATCAGCGCCGCACACACCACACCGAGCGCGGCGGCGCTCCAGAACAGCACGTGCCAGTCGGCGTTCTGCGCCACGACGGCCGCCAGCGGCAGGCCGATCGCACCGCCGACACCCAACGTCGCACTCATCAACGCGACCGCGCCGCTCACGCGCTCGGGCGGCAGCTCGTCGCGCATGATGCTGATCCCCAGCGGAATCACGCCCATCGCGCAACCCTGCAACCCACGGCCGACGACCATCAGCGCCAGCGAGCTCGTCAGCGCCGAGATCACCGAGCCGGCCACCAGCACGGCCAGGCTCGCCAGCAGCACGCGCCGCTTGCCGTACAGATCCCCGAGCCGCCCCGCGACGGGCGTGATGATCGCCCCCGCCAGCAACGTCACCGTCACGACCCACGACGCGTCGGTCGCGGATGCGTTGAGCAGCTTCGGAAACGCCGGGATCAGCGGCACCACCAACGTCTGCATGAACGACGCGACCAGCCCGCACGACGCGAGCACCACGACGATCGCCCGCCCACCTGCCTGAGCCACTTCCGACCCCCGGTTTTATCCGTACGTGATACCGGAACGCACCGTACCGGTTGTCGGGACCATCATGGGAGCTTCGTGATCGAAGCGACTTACCGGACTGGGCCGAACGGAGCAGTCATTCCGGACAGTGGCGGATCAGAGCCAGGTTCGGACGCCGCCGTGGCCCGAGCAGGTGCCTGAACGGTGCTGGCTGTAGCTGTAGCTGCCGTCCTTGCAGAGAGCGGTCGCACCTGCCGGATTGGACGACGGGCGGTGGACGCAGACGCCGGACGAATTGCGGTAGTAGTCGGCACCGCAGGCGGCCGAGTTGGTTTTCGGCGGGGCCGCGGTGGTTTTCGGAGTGGTTTTGGCTTTCGCCGTTGTTTTCGGAGCCGCAGCCTTCGTCGCGGTGGTTTCCGGCGCGACGTATGTCGGCACCGAAGTGGTCGAAACGGGCGAATCGGTCGTCGCCGGCGTCGCGGAAGTGCTTTCCGGTAAAGCAGAACTGCTCGGCGCCGCCGTCGTGGTGACCGGTGCGACGACGCCGGTGTGCCCGGCCGGCTCCGGCGTCGCTCCACAACCCGCGACCAGCAGTCCGGCAGCCAGCACCATTCCCAGTTTGCGCAACACCCTGTGCCTCCTCGAAAAAAGAACATGCGCCGCCTTGTCGAGGAAATGGCGACGAATGTTACGTTTGTGAACAAATACTCGGAAAGGCGCGAAATCCGTTGCCCGGCCACGAAAACGACTCGTCCGCGAGGTCCGCCCGGCAAGTGGGTTCCGGCCGGCGTGCTCGGCCGCACCGGTGATCTTGTGACACTTTTTCCCGGTTGTCACAGCGCCGTTCCCCCGAGGAAGATGTGGCGCGTGCGGAAACGAGCGGTGGTGGCCGGGGGCGGAGTCGTCGGGCTGACGACGGGGCTGGCGCTCCGGCAGGCGGGGTTCGAAACCCTGGTGTGCGAACAGGAATCCGAGATCCGTGGCGTCGGCGCCGCGCTGGGTTTGTGGGCCAACGCGCTCGCGGTGTTCGACCGGCTGGGTGTGGGTGGGGACATCCGCGCGGCCGGCGTGCCGAGCGCGATTCGGTACCAGGACCCGGCCGGGCAGGTCATGGACGAGTACTACGGCGACCTCGCGGACGTCGACTACCTCATGGTCACGCGCCAGCGCCTCAACGAGCTGCTCGCCGCCGCGCTGAGCACAGACGAACCGGCCGCTGCCGAGCTGCGCACTTGTGCCCGCGTCACCGGCTACCGGGACCACGACGGCGGTGTGACCGTGGAGTTCGCCGACGATTCCACCGAGGAAGCCGACCTCCTCGTCGGCGCCGACGGGGTGTACTCGCGCGTCCGCGAGCAGCTCTCCCCCGGCTCGGCCGCGCAGGAGTACCCGGGCCACCTGGCGTGGCGCGGGATCGTCGCCGAGAGCGCGATCCCGGAGATCACGGTGGAACGCTTCGTCGTCGGCCGCGAGCGCACCCGCGGCGGCGTGGTCCGCAGCGGCGGCGGCACGGCGTTCTGGGTCCTCGCACAGCTGGGCGCACCGCCCACCACGCGCTCCGCGAAGGAGGAAGCCCTCGCGCGCGTCCCCCATCTCCACGACGGCGGCTGGCCGTTCCCCTTGCGCGAGGCCATCGAGGCGACGCCGGAGGACCGCGCGGTCAGCAACCGCGTGATGGCGCTGCCCCTGCAGTCGCGCTGGGTCTCCGCCCACGTCGCCCTCGCCGGCGACTCCGCGCACGCCGTCTCGCCGCACATCACGTCGGGCGCGTCTCTGGGCATCGAGGACGCCGCGGTCCTCGCCGGCTGCCTGCGCGACGCCGACGTCCCGACGGCGCTGCAGGCCTACGAAGCCGACCGGCTCCCCCGCTACGCCGACGTGTACCGCTGGGTCGACGAGGTCGCCGCGGCCGCCGACGAGCCGCACCTCTACGCCAAGGAGTTCTTCGACTTCGTCCGGTGGATGCTCGGCCGCTGACCGCCCGGCGTCACGGTCGGCGGCATCGGTGGTTCCGGCTACGTCCGGTCGGGGCGCGCGGTACGGTGTCGACGGGCCGGGGAGTGCCCGGAACCGACGGAGGCTACGGGGGCCAGTACGTGGGGATTTTCGACAAGATCCGCGGCGAGTTCATCGACATCATCGAGTGGACCGACGACAGTCGTGACACGATCGTGTGGCGCTTCCCGCGCTACGACAACGAGATCAAGATGGGTGCCAAGCTCACCGTCCGCGAATCGCAGGCCGCGGTCTTCGTCAACGAGGGCCAGGTCGCCGATGCCTACGCGCCGGGTCTGCACACCCTGCAGACGCAGAACATGCCCATCCTGTCCACGCTCAAGGGCTGGAAGTACGGGTTCAACTCGCCGTTCAAGGCCGAGGTGTACTTCGTCAACACCCGGCAGTTCACCGACCTCAAGTGGGGCACGCAGAACCCGATCATCCTGCGCGACCCTGAGTTCGGCATGGTCCGGCTCCGCGCGTTCGGCGGGTACGCGGTGCGCGTGATCGAGCCGGTCGCGCTGCTCAAGGAGCTCGCGGGCACCGACCCGCAGTTCCGCACCGAGGAGGTCTCCGAGTACCTCCGGCAGATGATCATCGGCAAGCTCGGCCCCGCCATCGCCGCGGCCAAGGTGCCGATGCTCGACCTGGTCACCCAGCAGGACCGGATCGGCGGCGCGATCGCCAACGCGCTCAACCTCGAACTGCACGCCAACGGCATCGAGATCTCGAAGTTCATCATCGAGAACATCTCGGTCCCGCCCGAGGTCGAGGCCGCGATGGACAAGCGGACCCAGATGGGCGTGGTCGGTGATCTCGACCAGTACACGAAGTTCCAGTCCGCCAACGCGATCGAAGCGGCCGCGAACAACCAGGGCGGCGCGGGTGAAGGCCTGGGCATCGGCCTCGGCATGGCGCTCGGCCAGCGGGCCGCGGGGCCGCAGGGCGCGCCGCAGCAGTACCAGCAGCCGCAGCCCCAGTACCAGCCGCAGCCGCAGCAGTATCAGCAGCAGCCGCCGTCCGGACCGACGCCGCAGATGCCGCCACCACTGCCCCAGTCCGAGCAGTGGTTCCTCGGGGCGAACGGTCAGCAGCTCGGCCCGTTCGACCGGAGCCAGCTCGGGCAGCAGATCTCGTCGGGCACGCTGACCCGGGAGACCCTCGTGTGGAAGTCCGGAATGCCGCAATGGACGCCGGCCTCGCAGGTGCCGGAGGTCTCGCCGCTGTTCGGCGCGACTCCGCCGCCGCTGCCGCCGCAGTCCTGAGCCGTCCTGACTCGTCCAGCGGAGGGGAGCCGCCATGACCAACCCGAACTACCCGCACCACGGCCCGATGCCGAGCGGACCCATGCCCGGCGGGCCCATGCCCGGTAGCCCGATGCCGGGGGCACCCGTGCCCGGCGGTGCCATGCCGGGCGGCACGTTGCCCGCCGGGCCGATGCCGGGCGGCGCCGTGCCCGGCGGGCCGATGCCAGGGGCACCCATGCCCGGCGGTCCCCAGCAGTCCGGTCCGCCACCCGCGTTCGCGCCGGCGAACACGGCCGCGACCACCTACCCGTGCGGCGGCTGCGGCGCCCGCCTGGAGTTCGCGCCGGGGTCCACCTCGATGCAGTGCCCGTATTGCGGGTTCCGCCAGGAGATCACGGCGGGCGACCGGCAGATCCGCGAGATCGCGTTCGCCGATCTGACCGACCTGGCGCGCAAACCGGTGGCCACGATCGGCCAGTACGTCTTCAAGTGCCAGCGCTGCGGCGCCACCACCGAGACGAACGAAACGGCCAGTCTGTGCCAGTTCTGCGGTGCACCCTTGGTGATCGACGCGCACGCGTCCGGGCAGCTCGTGCCCGAAGGCGTGCTGCCGTTCCAGTTCGACAAGGGCGCGGTGAGCACGCACCTGAAGAAGTGGACGAATTCGCGCTGGTTCGCGCCGAACGCGTTGAAGAAGGTCGGCACGGCCGAGTCGACCAAGAGCACCTACATCCCGCACTGGACCTACGATTCGCAGACGGACACCGTCTACTCCGGACAGCGCGGCGAGCACTACTGGGTCACCGAGACCTACTACGACAACGGGCAGCAAAAGACCCGCCGGGTGCGGCACACGCGCTGGTACCCGGCGGGCGGCCGGGTGGCCCGGTTCTTCGACGACGTGCTGGTGCCCGGCAGCACCCAGCTGCCGCCGAAGGAGCTCGACCGGCTCGCGCCGTGGCCGTTGGAGCAGGCCGAGCCGTATCAGCCGCAGTTCCTCGCCGGGCACTTCGCGCTGCGCTACGACATCGAGGCAGAAAGCGGCTTCGAGGAAGCGAAGCGCCGCATGACGCCGGTCATCGAGGACGACTGCCGCCACGACATCGGCGGCGACGAACAGCGCGTGCAGTCGATGAACACGCAGCACCGCGACGTCACCTTCAAACTGATGCTGCTCCCGGTCTGGGTCGCCACCTACGTCTACGCCGGCAAGAACTGGCGGATCCTCGTCAACGGCCGCACCGGCGAAGTGCAAGGCGAACGGCCCTACAGCAAGGTGAAGATCGCCATCGCTGCCCTCCTCGCGCTGATCGTCATCGCCGCGATCGTCTACTTCGTCGCGATCCGCGGCCACAGCAGCGGATCAACGCATTCGTCGACCACCCACTCGACCAGCCACCACACCACGGTCACGCACCACCATTGACCGGGTCCGCCCGACGGTCCGATGAGTTTTCGGTGTGCCCGCAGTCAGTACGGGCACACCGAAAACGAACGGAGACTCCCATGGGCAACGTGCGCTGGCACCTCATGATGTCGCTCGACGGCTTCGCGGCCGGCCCCGGCCACTCGATGGACTGGATGTCCGGCACCAAAGTCGCCCCCGCCACCCACCGCGACGCCCTGTCCACCCTCGGCGCCGTCCTGGGCGGCCGCCGCGGCTACGACGCCCTCGCGCGGCGCTTCCCCGGCAACGCGAGCCGCCAGCCGTACGGCGGCGAGTGGACCGGCCCCGTGTTCGTGCTGACCCACCACCCCCACGACGCCGTCCCGGACGCCGGCATCACGTTCCTCGACTGCGATTTGACCGAGGCCGTCGAGATCGGCCTGGCCGCCGCGAAGGGCAAGGACCTGGAGATCCACAGCCAGGACATCGCGCGCCAATGCCTGGCGCTCGGCCTGATCGACGAGTTCCGCGTCCACCTGGCCCCCGTGATGCTCGGCTCGGGCGTGCGCCTCTTCGACAGCCCGGGCACCGCGCCCGTCCACTGGGCCCGCATTTACGACGGCGACCCGGCGCTGGCGGTGGACCTGCGGTACCGCCCGGTGCGGTGAGCACGTGCGCCCGCCCCTACCGCAGCCCCTGCCGCCACGAGCACGCCCGCATCAGGTGCCCGGTTCTTCGACCGGATCCTGCGCAGGAGCCGCGGTCGCTGACCATCATCGTCAACCTCAACGACCGGCTGCGCGAAGCGAGCGAACGCGGCCGGCTCGGCGAGGTCGACGGACTCAAGGTACGCAAGGCCGCACCGTCGATCTGCCCACACCGACACCACTGCGACGACCGCGATGAAACGAGTAGGCCTGCGAGCAGAAGACGCCGAGCAGGAGAAATGCAATTGACCGCCCGCTGTGGTGCCGCACACCATGCACTATGAACACCGACCTCGCCCGGCACTACGCCACCGACGCCGAAAACATCCGATTGGCGAGGTCGCCACATGGCCGACTGGAGTTCCTGCGCACGCAAGAACTTCTCCGCCGGAGCCTCGCTACGCCGGCAGCCGTGCTCGACGTGGGAGGCGGAACCGGAGTGCATGCCGAATGGCTTGCGCGCGACGGTCACACAGTGCATCTCATTGACCTGGTGCCCGCACATGTCGACGCCGCATCGATGTTGCCTGGCGTCACGGCGCAGGTCGCCGATGCTCGTCAATTGCCTGTTTCCGACGCCGGCAACGACGCGGTACTGATGCTGGGGCCTCTCTACCACCTCGTTGATCAAGCTGACCGCGCACGAGCACTGGCGGAAGCACGGCGGGTGTTGCGACCGGGAGGCGTGTTGGCAGCGGCAGGTATCAGCCGCTATCTCTCCGTTGTGGAGACAGGCACCAACGGCACTCTCGACGCAACTCTGATGTCCTCGGTGGAGGCCGTCATCGCATCAGGCCGCTACGACGGGCATGTCGGATTCACTCCCACCCACTGGCATACCGCGGACGAGCTGCGAGTCGAGATCCAATCCGCCGGTTTCAGCGATGTTGAGGTCTACGGAGTCGAAGGACCAGCCTGGGCCGCGCTCGACGTCGCCGGCATGGACGCGTTCCCTGCTCTTGCGCACTCGGCACTGCACTGCGCGCGCCTCGTCGAACAAGATCCATCGCTGATCAACGCCAGCGCTCACTTCCTGGCGGTTGCGAGGTCGCCATCCGCTGACTGATCGCCTGCGCGCCGACGTTCGGCCCGGTCCGCGCTGGTGGATTTCGCCGAGTTCCTCGTGGGTTCCTGAGCCGAGGGCGTGGCTCGATCGCGCTGCCGGTGGCCGCGGGATTCGGCGCCACGGTGCTGCTCGCCGTCGAAAAGGACGAACCGGAGACCGTCCAGCGGTTCGAGTTCACCGACGCCCAGCTGGACTTCGGCTCGATCGAGGGCCTTGGTCGCACAAGGACCGCAGGCCGCGCCTCGTCTTCGAAGACGTGCGATTCACCCGGTGCCGCTGGGAAATCACCGCATACAAGCGCCATGAGCGCATGATCCGGCTGATCGACTGCGTACTCGACACGGTTGACCTCGCGATCGACGAGCATGGTCTGACCCTGCCCCGGCCGGACATCCGGAATGTCGAACTCCGAGGGTGACACCACCTTGCCCGAAACCTACGTCCGTTACCGGCCTGCCACGCAACCGTCGAGCTGATCCGGCCCGTCACGAATCCGCCGGGCACCACGCGTCCGACGCCCGCCCCGCCGCCATGCCACAGAAGCCCTGCAGGCCCCGCACCACCTCGCCGCCCTCGACGCGCAGCACCGAGACGGGCTTGGCTTCCGGGACGTGGCGGCCGATGTCGCCGCCGTAGTCGATGGTACCGGTGACGCCTTCGATGTATTTGTTCGTCTGGTGGTCGTCGGGGCGGGAGGTGTGGATGGCGGTGATCTCGCGCCAGACCGCGCCCGGTGTCACGGGGATGTTGGCGGACGTCTCGCGCAGGTAGGCGGTGGCCGTGATCATCACCAGCGCGGCGTCGTAGGACAGCGCCGCGTGGCCGTCGAAGGAGCGGCCGCGTTCGGTCTGCTCGAACGGGAACAGCGTGCGGTCCAGCGTGGTGTAGAAGTCGCGCGCCAGGCCTTGCGGGTCGGTGGCCGGTTCACTGGCGAAGGACAGGTAGTAGTACGGCAGCGCGCGGATCTGCTCGCGCGCCACCTGGTCGGCGACATGGCGGGACACGTCGTCGTCGCCGAGGATCGTGGCGGTGCTGCCGCACTGGGCGGCGCCGGTGGCGAAGTCGCCGAAGTCCGGGACGCCGCGGCCGGCGAAGAGGACGAAACCGTTGTAGGAGCAGGTGTCCCGGCCGGCCGCGGCGGCGTTGCCGACGAGACCTTCGCCGTAGCGGTCGTGAGACGAAGGCGCCTGCTGGCCGCCGTCCGGTGTGAAAGCCCGGGCCTCGACCGAAAAGCCCTTGTCCGCGAACGACTTCACGACGTCGTCGCGCAGGTTGGTGCTGTAGGTGTCGGAATCGTCGTCCGAGTAGTACACGCGCAGGACCCGCGGGCCCGGTCGCGTGGCAGCGAAAGCGGCGGCCACCGCGGCCTCGCGCCGGTTCTGCGGCGCCACCTGGAAATACACCGGGTTCTGGTCGGCGAGCCCGTCGGCCGACAGCGTCGAAGCCACCACCGGCAGCCCGGCGTCGCCGAGTGCGCGGATGGTCTGCTGCGTCGGCAGGCTGCTCATGTCCAGCCCCACCACGCCGACGATGCTGTGGTCCCGCTCGGCCATCCGGCTCAGCTGTTGCGCGACGGCCACGCCCTTCCGCATCCCGAGTCCGCCGTTCGCCACGAGCACGCGCACGATCGGCTCGGCCGTCGCGGTCGCGGTGAGCTGCCGAAGCTGCGCGACCGCGACGCCTTCCAGGGACTCGCGTTCGGCCGTGAGGCCTTCGGGCGTGCCGTTGGACGACGTCAGCGCTTCGAGGTCCACGAGCGTGATGTACGGCCGTTCCGGGTGCGCCTCGTGCAGCTCGGCCGCGCGCCGGTTCTGGTCGGTGATCACGGAAAGCACCTGCCGGATGGTGTCGTCGGCGGGCTGGAACACCGTGAACGACCCGTCGGAGATCCCCACGCACTCGGTGCCCGTCCACGTGAGCCATTCGCTCGACGTGCCGCAGTGGCTCGTGCGGAAGTCCTCGTACCGCACCGCGACGACACTCGCCACCAGCGCCACGATCACCAGCGGCACCCCCAGCCGCATCCACCGCGTCGCCCACCACGGCGGACGGGCCTGACGACGCCGCAGCACATACGTGTCCCCCAGCGACTGCAAGTGCTTGCGCGCCCTGCTCCGCTGCTCGGGCGTGCCGGGGTCGAGGCCGATCGGCAGGTACCACGCGGCGGCGTCGCGGGCGCGGCGGTCGCGCAGCAGCTCGTGCTGCCACGAGCGGTACGCGTCGCCCGCGTCCGCCGCGGTCCACCGTGGACGGTCCTGGCTCGGCCGGTCGTCCGGCGGCGGTGCGTCGCTCGTGCTGACCACCAGCAACGGGTCGAACAGGCCCGTCTGGTTGCGCACGTCGTTGATGAGCTCCAGCAGCCGGTAGCCGCCGTTGGTGGTGGTGACGTGGTCGAGCAGCAGCACCGGGTACGTCATCCGCCGGCGCCGGAAGAACTGCAGCCGGTAGCCGCGGCGCAGGTCTTCGAGGAACGCGTTGACCAGCAGCCGCGCGACGAACTCCGGCGACTCCTGCTGCCACTCGCCGTCGGTGAGGCGCACCGCGAAGCGCACGAAGCTGCCCGACATCTCCGGCGCGAGGTGCGGCTGGCGCAGGAACCAGCGGTACCGCCCGGAAAGCAGCGGCACCCGGCCGGTGACGGCGAGCCGGAACGTCGCCATCGTCAGCAACCGCAGCACCAGCAACGGGTACTTCCACGCGTCGTTGGACGGCACCAGCTCCTTGCCGACGTTCTCGATCGCCGAGCGGAACCGCACCAGCAGGCCGTTGTCCTGCAGCTTGCGCAGCAACGTCCGCTCCGGCGGATCCGACGCGGGCAGCTTCTCGGCCATCAGCTGCACGACGAGCGTGAACAGCCCGAACCTGAGGCCGGAACCCCGCGAACGCGGGCTGCGCAACAGTTCGGTCCGCGCCTCCCACAGGATGTCGCGGATCGCGTGGACGCTGGCCTCGGTCGCCGGGCCTTCGGTGTCTTTGCGCTGGTCGAGCGGGAGGTACGCGTAGCGCACACCGCCGCTGGGCCGCGCCGTGCCCAGGCGCCGCTTGAACTCTTCGAGCACACCCTCGGCCGGCCCCACCAGGCAGACCATCGGCAAACCCTTGCGCCCCGCGCGTTCCTGCTGGTAACTGGCCTCCCACTCGACGTTCGCCGCGTGCAACGACCGCGGCAGATCCCCCATCCGCGGCCGCTGGTACAGCGCGCCGACGAGCTTCACCAGCTTGTCGGACCCCGCGAACGCGAGCGGGTCTTCACGCTCCTCGGTGGGCGCCGTCGTGGTCTGGTCCATGAACCAGTTTCACATGCGACGAGCGGGAGGGCTCCCGGCATTTCTGCCGTCACAGCGGCGAATGGCCTAGTCGGCGGGCTCCGGTCGCTCTCGCCACCAGCCCCATCGGCTTCTGCTGGCGCCTCGATCCCGGCGGTGCACGACCAGGACTGTGGTACGCCCGTTGCTCGGCTGCACGGCTGAACCTGCCGCCGACCACGAAAAAGGCCCTCTCCCGGCAGACACCGGGAAAGGGCCCCTCTCAGTCAGCGCTTATTCGTAGATCTCACCCTTGGCCGCCTTCGCCACCAGCGACTCCGGCGGCAGGAAGTGATCGCCGTACCGGGCTGCCAGCTCGCGGGAGCGGTCGACGAAGCCCTGCAGGCCACCGGCGTACTGGTTGATGTACTGGATCACGCCACCGGTCCACGCCGGGAAGCCGATGCCGAAGATCGAGCCGATGTTCGCGTCGGCCACGGTGGTGAGGACGCCCTCGTCGAAGCACTTCACCGTTTCGAGCGCCTCGGCGAAGAGCATGCGCTCCTTGAGGTCCTCGAAGGGGACGTCGCCGGTGCCGGACTTGAAGGCGTCGCGCAGGCCGGGCCAGAGGCCGGTGCGCTTGCCGTTCTCGTCGTACTCGTAGAAGCCGGCGCCGGTGCTGCGGCCCTTGCGGTCGTACTCGTCGAGCATGCGGTCGATGACGGCCTCCGACGCGTGCGGCGTCCAGGTGCCGCCCGCGGCCTCGACCGCGTTCTTGGTCTCGACGCGGATCTTGCGCGGCAGCGTGAGCGTCAGCTCGTCCATCAGCTGCAGCGGCGGCGCCGGGTAGCCGGCCTGCGAACCCGCCTGCTCGATCGACGCCGGCTCGACGCCCTCGCCCAGCGCGGCGACGGCCTCGTTGATGAACGTGCCGATCACACGCGAGGTGAAGAAGCCGCGGCTGTCGTTGACGACGATCGGGGTCTTCTTGATCTGCAGGGTGTAGTCGAAGACCTTCGCGAGCGTCGCGGGCGAAGTCTTCTCACCGCAGATGATCTCGACCAGCGGCATCTTGTCCACGGGCGAGAAGAAGTGGATCCCGATGAAGTCCTCGGTCCGCTTCACGCCCTCGGCGAGGGTGGTGATCGGCAGGGTGGAGGTGTTGGAGCCCAGCACCGCGTCGGAGTTGACGACGCTCTCGATCTCGCCGAAGACCTTGTGCTTGAGCTCGACGCTCTCGAACACGGCCTCGATCACGAAGTCGACGCCGGCGAAGTCGGCCGCGTCTGCGGTCGGCTTGATCCGGGCCAGCAGCTCGTCGGACTTCTCCTGCGTGGTCTTGCCGCGCGAGAGGGCCTTCTCCTCCAGCTTGACGGCGTAGCCCTTGCCCTTGTCGGCGGCTTCCTGCGAGACGTCCTTGAGCACGACGTCGATGCCGGCCTTGGCCGACACGTAGGCGATCGCCGCGCCCATCATCCCGGCGCCGAGCACACCCACCTTCTTGGCGGTGTACTTCTCGAAACCGTCCGGACGCGAGCCGCCCGAGTTGATCGACTGCAGGTCGAAGAAGAACGCCTTGGTCATGTTCTTCGAGACCTGCCCGGTGGCCAGGCTGACGAAGTAGCGCGTCTCGACCTTGATCGCGGTGTCGAAGTCGACCTGCGCGCCCTCGATGGCCGCGGCCAGGATCGCGCGCGGCGCCGGCATCGGCGCGCCCTTGAGCTGCTTGCGCAGGTTCGCCGGGAACGCGGGCAGGTTCGCCGCGAAGCTCGGGTTCGACGGGGTGCCGCCCGGGATCCTGTACCCCTTGACGTCCCACGGCTGCACGCCGCCTTCGGGGTTGGCCTTGATCCACGCCTTGGCGGCGGGCACCAGCTCCTCGACGGTGTCGACGACCTCGTGGACGAGGCCCAGCTCCAGCGCCTTGCGCGGCTTGTGGCGCGTGCCCTGCAGCAGCACGTTCAGCAGCGCGCTCTGGATGCCCAGCAGGCGCACGGTGCGCACGACGCCGCCACCGCCGGGCAGCAGGCCCAGCGTGACCTCGGGCAGGCCGATCTGACTGCCCTTCGCGTCGGCTGCGATGCGGTGGTGCGTCGCCAGCGCGATTTCGAGGCCACCGCCCAAAGCGGCGCCGTTGATGGCCGCGACGACCGGCTTGCCCAGCTGCTCGATGCGGCGCATCTGCGACTTCATCAGCGTGCTGGACGCGGTGAACGCCTCGGCCTGCTCCGGCTTGGCCTGGATCAGGTCGCGCAGGTCACCACCGGCGAAGAACGTCTTCTTGGCCGACGTGATCACGACACCGGTGATGTCTTCCTTCTCCGCCTCCAGCCGGTCGACGGTCACGCCGAGCGACTCGCGGAACGCGGAGTTCATGGTGTTGGCCGACTGGTTGGGGTCGTCCAGCGTCAGCGTGACGATGCCGTCCGCGTCCTTCTCCCAGCGGATGGTCTTGCTCTCAGCCATTCTGGATCCTCACACCCGCTCGATGATGGTCGCGACGCCCATGCCGCCGCCGATGCACAGGGTCACCAGGGCGCGGCGCGCCTGGCGGCGTTCCAGCTCGTCGACCACGGTGCCGACCAGCATCGCGCCGGTGGCGCCGAGCGGGTGGCCCATGGCGATCGCGCCGCCGTTGACGTTGACCTTCTCCTCGGGCAGGTGCAGGTCCTTCATCCACTTGAGCACGACGGAGGCGAACGCCTCGTTGAGCTCCCACAGGTCGATGTCGTCCGGGGTGAGGCCCGCGGTCTTGAGCACCTTCTGCGTGGCCGGCGTGGGGCCGGTGAGCATGATCGTCGGCTCCGAGCCGATGGCGGCGGTGGCGACGATGCGCGCCTTCGGCGTGAGGCCGAAGGTCTTGCCGACCTCTTCGCTGCCGACGAGCACGATGGCCGCGCCGTCGACGATGCCGGAGGAGTTACCACCCGTGTGGACGTGGTCGATCTTCTCGACCTGGTGGTACTTCTGCAGCGCGACGGCGTCGAAGCCGCCCATGTCGCCGATCGTGGTGAACGCGGGCTTGAGCTTCGCCAGGCCCTCGACGGTGCTGCCGGGGCGGCGGTGCTCGTCGTGGTCGAGGATCGTGACGCCGTTGAGGTCCTTCACGGGTACCACGGACTTCGCGAAGTAGCCGCCGGACCAGGCCGCCTCGGCCTTCTCCTGCGAACGCACCGCGAACCGGTCCACGTCCTCGCGACTGAAGCCCTCCATCGTCGCGATCAGGTCGGCGCCGATACCCTGCGGCACGATGTACTCGTCGTACGCCGTGGTCGGGTCCATGAACAGCGCGCCGCCGTCGGAACCCATCGGCACGCGCGACATCGACTCCACGCCGCCGGCGATGATCAGCTGGTCCCAGCCCGAGCGCACCTTCTGGGCCGCGATGTTGGTGGCTTCCAGGCCCGACGCGCAGAAGCGGTTGAGCTGCACGCCCGCGACCGTCTCCGGCAGGCCCGACACGAGGGCGGCGGTGCGCGCGATGTCGGCGCCCTGCTCACCCACCGGCGAGACCACGCCGAGCACGATGTCGTCGATCGCTTTTGGGTCGAGGTTCGGGTGGCGGACCTTGAGCTCTTCGATCAGCCCGACCACCAGGTCGAGCGGCTTGGTGCCGTGGAGGGCACCGCCCTTGTTCTTACCTCGAGGCGTGCGCATCGCCTCGTAGATGTAGGCCTCGCTACTCACTGAACACTCCTCCGCGCAGCGGCGTGGTTGGACACTTCGGTGTATCTCACGGCCGAGCATACCGAGCCATGGGTGCTAATGCCCATTAACATAAGCCTGGCGAACCCGATGGTGTCAATGGGTTGCCCGTGTTCCGAATCGCGCTATCGTCGGTTCACCATGAGTACTCCAGCCCGCGGGTCGCGCCCCCGCGACCGCAAGGCCCAGCTCGCCGCGGTCGCCGCGGGGCTGTTCCGCGCGCGCGGCTTCCACGGCGTCGGCATCAACGACATCGCGGCCGCGGCGGGCGTCACCGGGCCGGCGCTCTACCGGCACTTCGCGGACAAGCAGGCGATCCTGGCGTACGTCGTGCTGGCGGGGATCGACGACATGGAGGCCGTGACCGCTTCGGCGTTGTCCGGTGCTTCCGACCAGCTGGAAGTGCTGCTCACCGGGCTGGCCACGCAGGCCGTCGAGCGGCGTGAGATCGCTGCCTTGTGGCGCTGGGAAGGCCCCCATCTGCCCCGCGACGAGCGCCGCGAGATCCGCCGCCGCTCGGGCGCGGTGCTCGACGCGTGGACGAAGGCCCTGCTGGCCACCCGGCCCGACCTGGCCGTGGACGACGCCGAGTTCCTGTGCTGGGGAGCGCTGTCGGTCTTCGGTAGCGTGGCCGTGCACCACACGACGGTGGCCCGCCGCCGCTTCGTTCCGCTGCTCGTCGAACTGGCCACGGCTGTGTTGAACAGCACACTCCCGTCCGGCGGCGCCGTGGAGCCGGTCCGCGACGGCCTTGGCACGCCCTCACGCCGCGAACAGGTACTGGCGGCGGCCACGGCGTTGTTCGGCGAACGCGGGTTCCACGCGGTCAGCATGGAAGACATCGGCGCCGCGGCCGGCATCGCCGGGCCCAGCGTGTACCGGCACTTCCCGAGCAAAGCGGCGCTGATGGTGGCCATCGGCCACCGCGCGGCGGACCGCCTGGCCCTCGCCGCCGAGCAGGCCCTGCGGGCACCGGACGAACTCTCGGCCCTGCGCCGCCTGGCGGCTTCGTACGTCCGCACGCTGCTGCACACGCCCGAACTGCTGGTCTCCTTCACCGCCGACCGCGTCACCATGCCGGACCGCGACAAGGCCGACCTGCTGCGCGTGCAGCGAGACTATGTGGACCAGTGGGTGGCTCTGCTGGCGACGATCTCGCCTGCTTTGCCGGCGCGCGAGGCGAAGATCCGCGTGCACGCGGCGTTGACGATCGCCAACGACCTGACGCGGACCCGCCGGGTGAGTGGGCGGGCGAATCTGGAGGCGGAGTTGACGGCTCTGCTGCATACGGTGTTGGAGTGCCCGGTTCCCTGAGCCGCCGCGGTCCATGCTGGGCGAAATCGCTCTCTCACCACATCTGCGGATTTCGGATGCGTCTCGCGCGCCGTTGTCCTTCGCTGTCCGTTCATCCACAGCTGCAGCCTGCGACCGGGAGTTGTCCGCAGATCTCGGTTCGGCGGTTTTCGCTCGGCGGCGGTTGGCTGGTCTACAACGGCATCCGGCACTCGGTCGCCGCCGGCACCGCCACCCCGCCGCCCGGGACCCGGGACATCCTGAAGCTCCCTTGAAATATCCGTCCTGGGCGAAATCGCTCCCCCTCACCGCATCGACGTGCGAACATGCCGCGTGCCCACCGGACGAAGGCTGCACCTGGTCACGGCGGACGAGGGACATCGGGTGTCGACGCTCGAGCTGTTCTTCGACCTCGTGTTCGTGTACGCGATCACGCAGACGACCCAGCTGATGGCCGACCACCTGAGCCCCCTCGGCGTCGCCGAGGGACTCCTGGTGCTGGCGGTGCTGTGGTGGTGCTGGTGCTGTTATGCGTGGCTCGGCACGACGATCCACGTGGACCACGGCATCGCGCGGCTCGCGATGTTCGCGGCGATGGGCATGATGTTCCTGCTGTCGCTCACGGTGCCGGAGGCGTTCACGGACCGCCCGGGTGGGCTGGACGGTCCGTTGCTGTTCGTCGGGTGTTACGCGATCGTGCGGGTGCTGCACGAGGTCGCGTACCTGGGCGCCGCGCGGCACGACCCGGAGCTGCAACGCGTGCTGCTGCGGATGTTGCGCGGGCTGGTGCCGAGCATCGGATTGCTGGTGCTGGCGGCGTTCCTCACCGGGCCGTGGCAGCTGGTGCTGTGGGTGGTCGCGCTGACCGTGGACTACCTGAACGTCTACTTCTCCGGCCCCGCCGGCTGGCGGCTCAACTCACCGGCGCACTTCGCGGAGCGGTTCGGGCTGATCGTGATCATCGCGTTCGGCGAGTCGATCGTGGCGATCGGGATCGGCATCGGGCCGGTGCCCATGACGTGGCTGATCGCCGGCTGCGCGCTGTGCGGGGTCGCGCTCGCGGCGGGCATGTGGTGGACCTACTTCGACGTGGTCGCGCGCGTCGCCGAGCACCGGCTCGCGGGCGCGAAGGGCGTGGAGCGGACGAAGCTCGCGACAGACTCGTACACGTTCCTGCACCTGCCGCTGATCGCGGGCATCGTGCTCGTGGCGCTGGGCCTGAAGAAGGCGTTCCTGTACCTGTCCGACACCGCGCACCACGCACCCGGCGAGGCGCTGCACGGCGTGCCGATCTGGGCACTCACCGGCGGGCTCGCGTTGTACCTCGTGGCGCTGAGTGCGTTGCGGCGGCGGAATGTCGGCAGCTGGAACGTCCAGCGCCTCGTGCTCGCCGTCGTGCTGCTCGGCGTCACGCCGCTGCTGGAGCACGCGCCCGCCGCGGTGGCCGTGGTCACCGCGGCCGTCGCGGTGCTGGGGCTGGTCGCGTTCGAGCGGATGTCCTGGGTGCGGCGGCAGGTGCCCCTGCCGCCGCATTGACCTGCCGGCGTCAGGGAACCAGGTAGTTCCCGGCGACATCAGGTTTCGTCGGGTGGTAGTACTCCACGATGCCGTCGCGCCAAGTGCGAACGGTGATTCGGTCTTCACCGTCGGGTTGGAAAAAATCAAACAATGCGTCGACATTGGCCGGGTTGAATCCGATGGCGAGCATCAAAGCGGTGAAAAGCGGGCGTTCGATCAGGCCGTCGCCGTCGGGGTCGCCGAGAGCGGAGAGGGCGTCGGCGAAGTCGGTGACGGTGTCGTCGAACTTTTCGGGTGAGAGGACGCACGCGGTGAACTCTTCATAGCTCACCTTGCCGTCGCGGTTGACGTCGAGCTCGCGTTCGACGGTGGTCCACCACTTGCCGAAAGAGGCGCTCAACGCAGCCTTCGCGTCATCACTCGAGCCGTCCGCCACCTGCTCCACGCGGGTGGACATCGCCGCGAAATCGCTCTCCTCGAGGTATCCGCTGTGATCAACATCGAACAATTCGAAAACAACCTTGGTCCGATCTTCGGCAGTGACGGCCATGACTCCCCACATCATTCCGGCGAAAATTCCACATCGAAGTGTGCCGAGACCCAGGTAACCATGAAACCGTTTCCACACTAAAGAGTGCAATTGCCGTCACCCGGCGAATTCACCGGAGAAGCCCAGCAGTTCGGCCGTTCGAACCGGCACTGGTGACGCACCGCCACACCCGACTGGCGGTCTCGTCCGTCACCCGCTAACCTACTCACGAGTAGGTAACCCGAGGGAGAGGCCACATGGCTGCGGCGAGGAAACGAGACGCGATGGGCTTCGGCCTGGCCGCGCTCACCCGGCTGGCCGGGAGCGGCGTGATCGACAGGGCCGGGCTGCGCGGGCCCGTGCAGAATCTGGTCAAAGCGGGCACCCGCAACGGTTTCCGCGCTGCGGGGGCGGCCACGCGGTCGTTCAAGTCGGTACGGCGGCTCGGCAAACCCGCGCGGCTGGCCCCCGCGCAGGAGAACACCGGGCTGTTCGACCTCACGCCCAGCGAAGACCAGCAGCTCATCGCGGACACGGTGACCGAGTTCGCCGCCGAGCAGCTGCGGCCCGCCGCCGCGGACGCCGACGCCAAACTCGCCGCGCCCGAAGGCCTGCTCACGCGTGCCGCCGAGCTCGGCATCAGCGTCCTGAGCATCCCCGAAGAGCTGGGCGGCGCCGGGACCGAAAGGTCCGTTGTCACCAACGCGCTCGTCGCCGAAGCCCTCGCGCACGGCGACATGGGGCTGGCCGTGGCGGTGCTGGCGCCGTCCGCGGTGAGCACGGCGCTCGTGGCCTGGGGCGACGAGCAGCAGCAGGCCGACTACGTGCCCGCGTTCGCCGGCGACCAGGTGCCCGCCGCGGCGCTGGCGCTGCTGGAGCGCACGCCGCTGTTCGACCCGTTCAAGCCCGCCACCAAAGCCAAGCGCACACCGAAGGGCTACCAGCTCGACGGCGTGAAGTCGCTGGTCCCGCGCGCGGCGGAAGCGGAGCTGTTCCTCGTTTCGGCCGATCTCGAAGGCCGCGGCCCCGCGCTGTTCCTCGTGGAGTCTTCGTCGGCGGGCGTCACGGTGGAGGCCGAGCCCGCGATGGGCCTACGCGGCGCCGCGACCGGCAAGCTGCACCTGGAGAAGGTCGCGCTGCCGGCGGGTGCGCTGCTCGGTGGCGGGAAGGCCGACGTGTTCACCGAGGTCGTGCGCCTCTCGCGGCTGGGCTGGGCGGCGCTCGCGGCCGGGACGGCGAAGGCCGTGCTCGACTACGTGGTGCCGTACGTGAACGAGCGCACCGCATTCGGCGAACCGATCAGCCACCGGCAGGCGGTGGCGTTCTCCGTCGCCGACATCGCCATCGAGCTGGAGGGCCTGCGCCTGGTCACGCTGCGCGCGGCGGCGCGGGCCGAGCAGGGCAAGGACTACGCACGGGAGGCCGCGCTGGCGCGCAAGCTGGCCGTGGACAAGGGCATGCGCATCGGCAACGCGGGCGTGCAGCTGCTGGGCGGGCACGGCTTCGTGAAGGAGCACCCCGTGGAGCGCTGGTACCGGGACTTGCGAGCGATCGGTGTGATGGAAGGCGCCGTCCTCCTCTAGAAAGGCTTTCCGATGATCAACCTCGAAGTTCCGAAGAAGGCCGGCACGCTGATCAACCAGGCGTACCAGGCCGCGGCCGAAGTGTTCCGGCCGATCTCGCGCAAGTACGACCGCGCCGAACACACCTACCCTGCCGAGCTCGACATGTTCGCCGCTCTGCTCGACGGCCTCAACTCGTCCGGTGAAGGCGGCGCCGGCGCGGCGGGCGTGCGCCGTTCCGCTCCGGATGCCGCCAAGGGCAACCGCAACGGCGCCAACCTCAACGTCGTCTTCGGCACGATCGAGATGTGCTGGGGTGACGTGGGCCTGCTGCTGTCCATGCCGCGTCAGGGCCTGGGCAACGCAGCCATCAGCTCCGTCGCGACGGACGAGCAGCTCGCCCGGTTTTCCGGCCTGTGGGCGGCGATGGCCATCACCGAACCCGACTGCGGCTCCGACTCCGCCGCCATCACCACCACCGCCGTCCTCGACGGCGACGACTACGTGCTCAACGGCGAGAAGATCTTCGTGACTTCGGGCCAGCGCGCCGATGCCGTGGTCGTCTGGGCCACTTTGGACCGTTCGAAGGGCCGCGCGGCGATCAAGTCCTTTGTGGTCGAAAAGGGCACCCCGGGCTTCGAAGTCGTTCGCGTGGAACACAAACTGGGCATCCGCGCGTCCGACACGGCCGTGTTGCGCTTCGAGAACTGCCGCGTCCCCCGCGAGAACCTGCTGGGCACGCCGGACATCGACACCGCCAAGGGCTTCGCAGGGGTCATGCAGACCTTCGACAACACCCGGCCGCTGGTCGCGGCCATGGCGGTGGGTGTCGCCCGTGCCGCCCTGGAGGAGACGCGCCGAATCCTCACCTCCGCGGGCGTCACGATCGACTACGACCGCCCCCCGCAGCACCCGGCCGCCGCCACCTGGCTCGAACTGGAGGCCGACTTCGAATCCGCGTACCTGCTGACGCTGGAATCGGCGTGGATGGCGGACAACCGCAAGCCCAACTCCCTGCAGGCCTCCATGGCGAAGGCCAAAGCCGGCCGGACGGTCGTGGACGTGACGCTGAAGTGCGTCGAGCTCGCGGGCGTGTACGGGTACACGGAGGAATCGCTGCTGGAGAAGTGGGCCCGGGACGCGAAGATCCTGGACATCTTCGAAGGGACGCAGCAGATTCAGCAGTTGATCGTGGCCCGGCGGGTGCTGGGGAAGACTTCGGCGCAGCTCAAGTAGACGCGGCCCCGCTCCTGGCTTCAGCGTCACAATGGCTATCAACCAAGTGAAGCGCCTGTTCCGCGCAGCCGGCCGCGCCGGTCGCCGGCAAGACGCGCCGGGTGTCCACGGTGAACGGCCCCGTGGACGTGCCCGGGCAGGCGCGGCGGGTGGTGACGCTCGACAGCTTCACGAGGGGCGCCGCGTTCGATATCGGGCGGACGCCGGTCGGGGTGTACAGCGCGGGTGAGCCGTACGTGGAGCCGCAGTTCGTGGAGAAGTGGCGGCCGATCACGAAGATTTCCATGGGTACCGTCGGCGGGTCGATCGACCTGGAGAAGGTCGCGACGCTCAAGCGAGCGCTCGGCCTCGGCAACGCGCTGCACGGCCTGCAGCAGCGTTACGCCGACCGCGCCGCCGCGATCAAGCGCGACCACGCCGACGTGCTCGCCCACGTCCGCTGGGACATCATCCAGGGCGGCTTCGACCAGGGCCAGTTCTGGGTCTACGGCCCGAAATCCCCCATCGGCGGCATCCACGCCGACGCGATCTTCTACTACGCCACCAACGCGAACAAACCGGCCAACCTCGGCCCGGAACTGTTCGGCCAGAAGGCCTTCACCACCCTGCCCGCCACGAAGGCCAACCGCCTCTACGGTTCCGTCTACTTCCTCCCCAACTGCTACAGCGACGCCGTCGGCGCGCTCGACGCACTGGAAAAGGCGCTTTCCGCACTCAAGTGAGTTTTTCCCCAACTCGCATCACAATGAGCGGCCAAGGTGCGGAATATCGGATTGATCTCCGAACGATCGTTTTCCGCACCTTTGCCTTAACCTTCCCCGCATGACGAACCCTGGGGTTTACGGCCCGCCGAAAGGCGTGGGCCAGGCGCGGATCTTCATGTGGATCCAGGCCGGCATCCTTGTGCTTGGCTCGATTCTGCTGCTGGTCCTCGCGGGCAGGCTGGCCACGACCACGGCCGACGACACCGGCGTCGCCGGGCTGCTGATCGTGAACCTCGTGATCGACGTGCTGATGATCGTGGTCCTCGTCGTCTGCGCGATCACGCTGCCGTCGGGCAAGCAATGGCCGTGGGTGTTGGCGATCGTGGTCGAGGCGATCGTCGTGATCAACGGCATCATCACGATCATCAACTCGGGTGTGGCCGGGCTGCTGCCCATCGTTTTCGCGGCGCTCGCGCTGCGAGGCCTGCTGCACAAGGACGTCCGCGCGTGGATCGCCGCCCAGCGCGGTCCCGCGCCCGCGATCTGACACCAACCCACGCGGGCCACTCGGACTCTCCGGGTGGCCCGCTTTGCGTGGCGGTCAGGTGCGGTCGTCGAGGAACTCGTCCAGATAAGTCCACGTCGTGCCCCGCGCTTTGCGCCCGGTCAGCACGCCGAGGTGACCACCAGGCGCCGTGCGGAAGCGCACCTCCGGTGCGTTCTCCAGCAGCCGCACCACGCGTTCCACCGAAGGCTGCGGGGCGATGGTGTCGTTCTCGCCCGCGACGACGAGCACCGGGGCCTTCACGTCGGACAGGCTGATCTTGCGACCGTTGAGGTCGACGGTGCCCTCGGCGAGGTCGTTGGTGCGGAAGAGCCGGTGGTAGAGCTGCCCGAACGTGCGGCCCGGGTAGGCGTACATGTTGTCCATGAAGTGGTCCACGGCCTCGATCTGCGCAAGGTAGTCGCGGTCGTCGAGGTTCTTGAGGATCGCGATGGGCTTCGTGATCTCCTTGCTGATGCCCGTCGCGCGGAAGACCCGGCTGACCAAATAGGACGGTGCGCCGCCGAACGCGCGGTAGACCGGCGTGAGCAGGTGGCCACCGGTGAGGTCGACGAGCGGGCGGAACGGCGCGACGATCGGGATCGCCGTGAAGTCGACCGGCGACGCGATGGCGGTGACGGACTCGATCGGCAGGTCGGGCTGGTCGGCGTTCACCAGCAGCGAGAAGATCCCGCCCAGCGACCACGACACCAGGTGCACGCCCTCGCCGCCCGCGTCCTCGCTCACCTTGCGGATCGCGCGCGGCAGCACCTCGTCGATCCAGTGCTCGATGCCGAGGCGCCGGTCGGAGAACGCGACGTTGCCGTAGTCGACGAGGTAGACGTTGCGCCCGGCCTCCACCAGGTGCTCGATCAGGCTGCAGCCGCGGCGCAGGTCGAAGCACAGCGCGGGCGCGGCCAGCGGCGGCACGAGCAGGATCGGCGGCCCCGACACCGGCGCGCCACTGTGGGTCATCCGGTACAACGAGCGGTTCGGGCCTTGGTCGATGAGCACCCGGGGCATCGGGCGCAGGTCGGCGACGCCACCGTGCAGCACCTTCCCCACGACGTTCGACGCCGCTGCGGCCAGCCGTGCCGTGGGTGAAACCATGCGTGCCTCCTGAGCTCGACCTCTCGGAGGCAATCTTGCCCGGGGCAGCGGGCGGCATCAACACCGCCACACTTGCAAGCACCCGGCAAGCACGTCCATTTCGGACAGTGTCCGGTGACCGGGAACCTAGCTCCCCGAGTCGGCCGCCGGGGCGCTCTGAGCAGCACGGGACTCGTATTCCGCCCGCGCCGGGGAATGCGCGGCCGACGCCAGCAGCTGATCACCGCCTAGCGCGCGCACGAACCATTCGCCGAACGCACGCGGGAACAGCCGCGTGATCCGGCCGGTGAAATCCAGGGATTTCGGCACGAAAACATCGAACTTCGGGTATTTCAGGGCATCCGCGATGGCCGCGGCGACGTCTTCGGGCCCCACGGACTTGATGAACTTCGCCTCGCCGAGCCCGGACGCCAGCTCCGTGCGCACCACCGCCGGCATCACGCACGACACCGACACGCCCGTGCCGCGCAGCTCGAGGTGCACCGCCTCCGACAGCCCTACCACGGCGTGCTTGGTCGCACAGTAGGTGGCCGCGCCCGGGAACCCGGACTTCCCGGCCATCGAAGCGACGTTCACGATGTGCCCGGTCCCGCGCGGCTTCATCCGCTTCACGGCTTCGCGCGTGCCGTGGATGACGGCGTGCAGGTTGATCTCCAGCATCCGGCGCGTCGCCGCGTCGTCCTCCTCGTCGAGCGGCGCGAGCGGCATGATGCCGGCGTTGTTGATCAGCACGTCGACGGGCCCGACCTGGCGCTCGACCTCGTCGAGGAACTCGGTGAACGCGTTCGTGTCGGTCACGTCCAGCGGCAACGCGACGGCCTCCGGCCCCAGCTCACCGGCCGTCTTCTCCGCGCGGACGTGGTCGAGGTCGCCCAGCACCACGCGCGCGCCGAGCCGCTTGAGCGCGGTCGCCGTGGCGGCCCCGATGCCCTGCGCGCCACCGGTGATGACGATGACCTTCCCGGCGAGCGAACGCGGCTGCTTGGCCATGGCGGCTCCTCCTGCGTCGACGGAGACGGAACACTGTTGGCGTTGTGTCAATATCGTGCCCCGCCGCGACGCCGAGCGCCAGTCGACTGCCCCGATCAGGGGCGCTGCTCGAAGACCTGACCGATCCAGCCGCCGACGTCGAAGCGGTCCGTCGGCGTGAAGCCCTGGCGCTCGTAGTAGCGCTGCAGCTCGCCGTCGCCACCGGCCCAGCAGTCGACCCGCACGAGGCCGATGCCGCGTTTCCTGGCCTCCTCCAGCGCGTGATCCAGCAGCCGCGCGCCCACGCGGTGACCCGCGAACCGCCGCGAGGTGATGAGCAGCCCGATGTACAGCTCCCGCTCCACGGCCGGCGGCACGTGTTTCGGGCACTCCTCGCTGACGATCAGCGCACCCGCGGGCTCACCGTCGACCTCGGCGACGCTGAGACCCGGCTCCTTCGCCATGTCGGCCACGCGCGAGGCCCGGTGCGGAATGCCGCTCCACGGCTGATCACCCCACTGGCCGGCGCTGCCGCGCGCCACCAGCCACTCCACGGCCTCGTCGAAGAAGCGCAGCAACGTGTCGGCGTCGGCAGGCTCGCCCGGGCGGATCGTGAAAGTCCCCATCTTCGACGTTGTACCCCTAGGGCGGCGTCAGGACCACCGGCCCGGCCTCGGTGATCGCGACGGTGTGCTCCGAGTGCGACGCGCGGGTGCCGTCGGTGGTGTGGACGGTCCAGCCGTCGTCGGCGTGCCGGTAGTCGTCGAGGCCGCCACGGGTGAACATCGGCTCGAGCGCCAGGACCAGGCCGGGGCGCAGGCGCAGGCCGCGGCCCGGGCGGCCGTCGTTGGGCACCGGCGGCTCCTCGTGCATCGCGCGGCCGATGCCGTGGCCGCCGTGGTCTTCGGTGACGCCGTAGCCGGCCGCCCGGCCGATCGTGGCGATGGCGGCCGAGATGTCGCCCATCTTCGCGCCCGGCTGCGCGGCCGCGATGCCTGCCGCGAGCGCTTCTTCCGTCGCCGCGATGAGGGCGAGGTCGGCCGGGTCCGCCGCGCCGACGACGAAGCTCACCGCGGCGTCGCCGTGCCAGCCGTCGACGGACGCGCCGCAGTCGATGCCGAGCAGATCGCCGTCGCGCAGCCGGTACCGGCCGGGGATGCCGTGGACGATCGCGTCGTTCACGCTCGCGCAGATCACCCCCGGGTACGGCGTCGGCGCCCAGTCCGGGTGGTAGCCGAGGAACGACGGCTTCGCCCCGGCGCCGGCCATCACCTGAGCGGCGACGGCGTCCAGCTCGGCCAGCGAAACGCCGATGTCCGCGGCCTCCCGCACGGCCGCCAGTGCCTGGGCCACCACGCGGCCCGCCTCCCGCATCACCGCGAGCTCGGTCGCGGTCTTCAGCTCCACCATGCGGATAACTATACCGGTATTACTATCCGGCGTACGCTTTCGTCGTGCACATCGAAAACCGCCTGGCCGAGCTCGGCCTGCAGCTGCCGGAGCCGATCACCCCGCCGTCCGGCGTCACACTCTCCTTCCCGTGGGTCCGCGTCTTCCGGGATCGAGCGTTCATTTCGGGCCACGCGCCACTGCTGCCCGACGGGTCGCTCGCCGGCCCGTTCGGCAAGGTCGGCGGCGACGTCACCGAGGAGCAGGCGTACGAGGCTGCCCGCCTGACCGCACTCGCGGTGCTCAGTTCACTGAAGCTCGCGCTCGGCGACCTCGATCGCGTCACGGCGTGGCTGCGCGTGTTCGGCATGGTCAACACCGCCCCTGGCTTCACCCGCACGCCCGCCGTGGTCAACGGGTTCTCCGACCTCATCGTGCAGCTGTGGGGCGCGGAGGCGGGCGACCACGCGCGCTCGGCGGTCGGCCTCGCCGAGCTGCCGTTCGGCATTCCGGTGGAGATCGAAGCGGAAGTGGCGATCGACTAACCGCCGGCCGACGCGGGTGACGCGCTCACCGGGCACCGGAAGTCCCGAACCGGGGAGCGGGCTGTCGGCGTAGCGCGACGCGAGCGCCTGGTGCGGCCGATGATCTCGCGGCCCGCACTGTCCACTCCGGACTGATCGGAGAGGTCGCCGGGCATGACGTAGCTGGCGATCGTCGCGGCGTCGCCGGCCGAAAGCCAGTGCCTGGCGGTGGGACGGACGACTTCGCGCAGCGCGCCGGACCAGCCGCGCCGGCCGCGGTCATCGTGTCTTGGCCAGCGCGGCGATCCGCGTCGCGAAGTCCGCCCACAACTCGCGCGGCAGGCTGTGCCCCATGCCGGGCACCACCACGAGCTCCGCCCCCGGGATGGCCGCCGCGGTGGCGCGCCCGCCGCTGAGGTCGCACATGCGGTCGGCGTCGCCGTGGATGACCAGGGACGGTACGTCCAACCGCCGCAGGCGGTCCGTGCGGTCGCCCGACGCCACCACGGCGATCGCCTGCCGTGGCATACCCAGCGCGGGGTAGCCCCGGTCGAACGTCCGCCCCGCTCGCTCGGCGACGGCAGCCTCATCGAACCCGAACCCCGGCGACCCCGTGATCCGCGACGCGCGCACCTGCCACGCGACGAACGCCTCCCGCTCGGCCGGCGGCTGCCCCATCTCGGCCAGGATCGACGGGTCGGGCGCGCCCACACCCGGGGCGCCGGTCGTGGACATGACGGACGTCAGCGTCCGCACCCGATCGGGGTGCTCGATGGCGACCATCTGCGCGATCATCCCGCCGAGCGATGCTCCGACGAGGTGTGCGCTCTCCAGTCCGAGCAGATCCAGCAGCCCGACCGTGTCATCCGCGAGGTCCGACAGCGTGTAGGACGCCGTCGCGAAATCCCCCGCGAGAACGGCTGCGAAATCCGGCACGGGCGCGTCGTCGAAATGCGTGGACCGGCCGGAGTCGCGATTGTCGAAGCGGATCACGTACAGACCGCGGTCCACCAGTTCCCGGCAGAACTCCTCGGGCCAGTTGATCATCTGCGCGCCACCGCCCATGATCAGCACGACCGGCGGCATTCCAGGATCACCGAAGCATTCGTACGCCAGCTCGATTCCGGACGGGCCGACGTTCAGCGCGAGTTCCTCAGACATGCCGACCACAGTAATCATTCGGCGGCGCCGAAACATCGCTCCGAGGACCGATGTTTCCGGCTTGCCACCCGGGTTATGGTGAAAGGGGATCAACCGGCGGTCCGGCGGTTTCTGCCATGATCGGTCGCATGACCCCGGACAACCAGACACTGCCGGCCAACCACTACGACAGTTTCGCCGAGGCATACGCGGCCCAGAACGAGGGCGGCATCCAGAACGCCTACTACGAGCAGCCCGCGATGCTGGAGCTCGCCGGGGACGTCGCCGGAAGACGGATCCTCGACGCCGGCTGCGGCGCCGGTCCCCTGTCCGCGGCACTGCGCGATCGCGGCGCGATCATGTCCGGGTTCGACCTCAGCGCGGGCATGCTGGAGCTGGCCCGCCGCCGGCTCGGGCCCGAAGCCGACCTGCGCGTCGCCGATCTGGCCGAGCCGCTGCCCTACGCCGACAACGCGTTCGACGACGTCATCGCGTCCCTCGTGCTGCACTACCTGGAGGACTGGGGCCCGTCGCTCACCGAGCTGAAGCGCATCCTCAAACCGGGCGGCCGCCTGCTGATCTCGGTCGACCACCCGTTCGCGATCCACGCCCTGCAGCGCCTGGAGGGTCTCAAGACCAACTACTTCGAGACCTACCAGTGGACCGAAGACTGGACGTTCGGCAGCCAGACCGTCCCGATGTCGTTCTGGATCCGCCCGCTGCACGCGATGACCGCCGCCTTCACCGCGGCGGGCTTCGAGATCTCCGTGATCAGCGAACCCATGCCCGCGCCGGAAGCCCGCGAGCTGTGGCCCGAGGACTACCGGCTGCTCACGATCAGCCCGAGTTTCCTGTTCTTCGTGCTGACCGCTCGGTAAGCGCTACCCGGCGACGCCAAGGTGGCGAGCGATGAGCATCCGCTGCACCTCGCTCGTCCCCTCGCCGACCTCCAGGATCTTCGCGTCGCGGTAGAAGCGGCTGACCGGGTACTCGTTCATGAAGCCGTAGCCGCCGTAGATCTGGGTGGCGTCGCGGGCGTTGTCCATGGCGGCGTTGGAGGCGACGAGCTTCGCGATGGACGCTTCCTTCTTGAAGGGTTCACCGCGCAGCATCTTCGACGCCGCCTGGTAGTACGCGAGGCGCGCGGTGTGGGTGCGCACCTCCATGTCGGCGATCTTGAACTGGATCGCCTGATACTCGCCGATGCGGTGGCCGAACGCGACGCGGTCCTTCACGTACTTGAGGCACTCGTCGACGCAGCCCTGGGCCAGGCCCACGCTCAGGGCGGCGATCGCGACGCGGCCTTCGTCCAGAATGGACAGGAACTGCGCGTAGCCGCGACCGCGGATGCCGACCAGGTTGTCCGCCGGCACGCGAACGTCCGCGAACGACAGCTCGTGGGTGTCCGAGCAGTTCCAGCCGACCTTGGAGTACTTCGGCGCCACGCCGAAGCCCGGCGTACCCGAGGGCACGAGGATCGCGGAGATCTCCTTGCGGCCGTTCTCCATCACGTCGGTGACGGCCGTGACGGTGACCAGGCGCGTGATGTCGGTGCCGGAGTTGGTGATGAAGGCCTTGCTGCCGTTGATCACCCACTCGGCGCCGTCGAGCTTGGCGCGGGTGCGCGTGGCGCCGGCGTCGGAGCCGCCGCCCGGTTCGGTGAGGCCGAAGCCGCCGAGGGCCTCGCCGGAGCACAGCGCGGGCAGCCACGTTTCCTTCTGCTCCTGCGTGCCGAAGCGGTAGATCGGCATCGCACCGAGGGAAACGCCGGCCTCCAGCGTGATCGCGACCGACGAGTCGACCCGCGCCAGCTCCTCCAGCGCCAGGCACAGCGCGAAGTAGTCGCCGCCCATGCCACCGAACTCCTCGGCGAAGGGCAGGCCGAACAGGCCCATCTCCCCCATCTTGGCGACGAGCTCGTACGGGAACTCTTCCTTCTCGTACATCGGCCCGATCACGGGCGCGACCTCGTTGTGCGCGAAGTCCTCGACCGTCTTGCGGAGCGCTTCGTACTCTTCGTCCAGCCGGAAGTCGATCATCGTTGCTCCTCGCTCGGGCTCACCACGGCCAGGGTTTCGTCCAACGCCACCTGCTGGCCCGCGCGCGCCGAAAGCTCGCTCACCACGCCGTCGATCGGCGCGGTCACGGTGTGTTCCATCTTCATCGCTTCCACGACCAGCAACGGCGTGCCGGCCGCGACCACGTCGCCCTGGGCGACCTTGACCACGAGCACCGTGCCCGGCATCGGGCTCTTCACCGGCCCGGCACCCGCGGCTTCACCACGAGCGGCCAGGCGCACTTCCTGGTCCGCGAACGCGAACCCGAAGCCGTCGCGGGCGAGCCAGACCGTCCGTTGTGGACCATCGGCGCGGCGGTACCGCTCGATTCCGCTGTCCCGCCGGACTTCCAGCACGTCGCCGACGCGGGTCGCGGTCGCCTCGACCGGCTCGTTGTCGTCGACCTGCACGGTTGAACCCGACACTCGCACCGCAGCCTGGACTTCACCGACGCGCAGACGGAACGTGACGCCGCCCCCGCCACCGATGCGCCACCCGCTGGGCACGTCCCACGGATCCACCACGGACCCCTTGGGCTGCAACGAAAGCAGCCGGTCGAGCGCAGCCGCCACGAAGAACCCTTCGGGCACCTCCGACGACACCAGCGAGGACAGCCGCCGGTCCACCAGCTCCGTGTCGAGCCGGCCCGCGCGCACGTCCTCGTCGGCGAGCAGGCCGCGCAGGAATGCGATGTTCGTGCCCAGGCCCAGCAACGCCGTGTCCGCCAGCGCGCGGTCGAGCTTGCGCAACGCCGCCGCACGGTCGGGACCGTAGGCGATCACCTTGGCCAGCATCGGATCGTAGTTCGACCCGACCACCGCGCCCTCGGTCATCCACGAGTCCACGCGCACGCCGTCGCCCGACGGCTCGTGCACGGCCAGCACCGTGCCGCCGGTCGGGATGAAGCCGCGTGCCGGGTCCTCCGCGTACACACGGGCTTCGACGGCGTGGCCTTCGAGGCGCACGTCCTCCTGCTTCACCGTCAGCGGCTCACCGGCGGCCACGCGCACCTGCCACGCCACGAGGTCGAGCCCGGTCACCATCTCCGTGACGGGGTGCTCCACCTGCAGCCGCGTGTTCATCTCCATGAAGAAGAACTCGTCCGGGTCGTGCGCGGACATGATGAACTCGACGGTGCCCGCGCCGACGTAACCCACGGACCGCGCGGCCTCGGCCGCCGCGGCGCCCATCTTCTGCCGCGTGGCTTCGTCGAGCAGCACCGACGGCGCCTCTTCGATGATCTTCTGGTGCCGCCGCTGCAGGCTGCACTCGCGTTCGCCGAGGTGCAGGACGGTGCCGTGCCGGTCCGCCAGCACCTGGATCTCGATGTGGCGCGGTGTGGTGACGAACCGCTCCACCAGCAGCGTGTCGTCGCCGAAGGAACCCCGGGCCTCGCGGCGCGCGGACTCGACCGCGGCGGCGAGCTCCGATTCCTCGTGCACGAGCCGCATGCCCTTGCCGCCGCCACCGGCGGACGGCTTCAGCAGCACCGGGTAGCCCACCCCGGCCACGGCTTCGGCGAACCCGCCCTCGGAAATGTCCACATCGGACACGCCGGGGACGACGGGCACGCCGGCCGCGGACACCGTGGCCTTGGCCCGGATCTTGTCGCCCATCTGCTCGATCGCGGCGACGGGCGGGCCGATGAACACCAGCCCCGCCTCTTCACACGCTCGCGCGAACGCGGCGTTCTCGGCGAGGAAGCCGTACCCCGGGTGCACGGCCTGCGCGCCCGTCACCTGAGCCGCGGCGACGATGGCCGGGATCGACAAATAGCTTTTCGCCGCCTCGGCCGGGCCGAGGCGCACCGCTGTGTCCGCCTCGCGCACGTGCTTGGCGTCGGCGTCCGCGTCGCTGTACACCGCGACCGAGCGGATGCCCAGCTCCCGCAGCGAGCGGATCACGCGGACCGCGATCTCGCCGCGGTTGGCGACCAGGACCGTGGTGAACAAAGAACCGTCAGACACGCTCATCACATCCGGAAGACGCCGTAGTTGACCTCGGGCAGGGGCGCGTTGGCCGCGGCCGACAGCGCGAGCCCGAGCACCGTGCGGGTGTCCGCCGGGTCGATCACGCCGTCGTCCCACAGCCGTGCGGTGGAGTAGTACGGGCTGCCCTGGTGCTCGTACTGGTCGCGGATCGGCGCCTTGAACGCGTCCTCGTCCTCGGCCGACCACTCGTCGCCGCGGGCCTCGATCGCGTCGCGGCGGACCGTCGAAAGCACCGACGCCGCCTGCTCGCCGCCCATCACGGAGATCCGCGCGTTGGGCCACATCCACAAGAACCGCGGCGAGTACGCCCGGCCGCACATCGAGTAGTTCCCGGCGCCGAACGAGCCGCCGATGATCACGGTGTACTTCGGCACCCGCGCACACGCGACGGCGGTGACCATCTTCGCGCCGTGCTTCGCGATACCGCCGGCCTCGTAGGCCTTGCCGACCATGAACCCGGTGATGTTCTGCAGGAACACCAAGGGGATCGAGCGGCGGTCGCACAGCTCGATGAAGTGCGCGCCCTTCATGGCCGACTCCGCGAACAGCACACCGTTGTTGGCGATGATGCCCACCGGGTGGCCGTGGATGTGCGCGAAGCCGGTGACGAGCGTCGCCCCGTACTCCTTCTTGAACTCGGAGAACCGGCTGCCGTCCACCACGCGCGCGATCACCTCGCGCACGTCGTACGGCGTGCGCGAATCCGTGGGCACCACACCGTAGAGCTCGCGCGGGTCCACCACCGGCTCCTCGACGGGCCGCACGTCCCAGGGCCGCGGCGTGCGCGGGCCGAGCGTGGCGACGACGTCGCGGACGATGCGCAGCGCGTGGGCGTCGTCGTCGGCGAGGTGGTCGGTGACACCGGACTGGCGCGAGTGCACGTCGCCGCCGCCCAGCTCTTCGGCCGTGACGACCTCACCCGTGGCGGCCTTCACCAGCGGCGGGCCGCCGAGGAAGATCGTGCCCTGGTTGCGGACGATGACCGCTTCGTCGCTCATGGCCGGCACGTACGCGCCACCTGCGGTGCACGAGCCGAGCACGGCGGCGATCTGCGGGATGCCGCGCGCGGACATCGTGGCCTGGTTGTAGAAGATGCGCCCGAAGTGCTCGCGGTCGGGGAACACGTCGTCCTGGCGCGGCAGGAACGCGCCGCCGGAGTCGACGAGGTAGATGCACGGAAGGTTGTTGTGCAGCGCCACTTCCTGAGCGCGCAGGTGCTTCTTGACCGTCAGCGGGTAGTACGTGCCGCCCTTGACGGTGGCGTCGTTGGCCACGATCACGCACTCACGCCCGGAGACGCGCCCGACGCCGGTGATGATCCCGGCGCTCGGCGCGTCGTCGTCGTAGAGGCCGTTGGCCGCGAGCGGCGAGAGCTCCAGGAACGGCGAGCCCGGGTCCAGCAACGTGTCGACGCGGTCGCGCGGCAGCAGCTTGCCGCGTTCCACGTGCCGGGCACGGGACTTCTCGGGCCCGCCGAGGCGGGCGGTGTCCAGGCGCTTGCGCAGGTCCTCGACCAGCTCGCCGTGCGAGGTGACGCTGCGGGCGAACGCGTCGCTGCGCGGATCCGCGGAACTGCTCAGTACCGGCGTGTCCATGACTCCCCGTCGAGACGTTGGTGATCCAAGATGTTAGCGGTCGTTAACTCCCCTTCGGATGTTAGCGACCGCTAACCGGAGTGTCCAGCCAGGGCGCGGGGGCTCACACCCGCGTCATCCCGGCCCGTCGCTCGTGGCCGCGAGCAGCGGGACCACGACTTCGCTGACGGGCGTCGGGATGCCGTGGTGGCGCCCACGACGCAGTACGACCCCGTTGCGGACGTCCCATTCCAGCGGCCGCCCGGCGTCGCGATCGGCCAGGATCGACGTACCCAGGTCCGCCGGGTAGGCGCGGAACGCGTCGATGATCTCCCGGGGCACCTCGTCATCGAGGTCGGCGCCCTCGGCCCGGGCCACGGCGAGGCACTCCCGCAGATAGGCGAGCCCGAGCTCGGCGATGTCGGCGCGCGCGAACAGGCCGGCGCGCCGGCCGGTGAGCGCCATGAGCCCCGCGAGCGCGTTCTGCATGAGCTTGCGCCAGGCCAAGGAGCGGAAATCGCCTGCCGTCTCGACGGTGCACAGGCTCCCGGCCAGAGCTTCGGACACCGCGCGGCCCGGCTCGGTGTCCGGCACCGTCAAGCGGGCCCGGGCGCGCAGCCACACCGTCCCGTCGGCCTGGGTCTGCGCAGGGAACCACACGACGCTGGGCAACACCCGGCCGAGGCGGCTGTGGGCCGCGACGACGGATTCCTGCTCGACCCCGTTCTGGAGCACGCACACGATCGTGTCCGCCCGGCACAGCGCGGACAGCCAGGGCCCGGCCGCTTCCACCTGCGTCGCCTTGACGGCCAGGAAAACGAGATCGACCGGGGTCACGTCCTGGTCGGCGGCGATCCGGACGGGGCCGGGCACCACGATTCGTTCCGCCGGAGCGTGGAGTTCGAGCTGATCACGAGCGGTGCGGCCGTACAGCCGGGGCGTGCGGCCGACCTGGTGCAGCGCCGCCGCGACGGTCGTCCCGATCGCTCCGGGGCCGACCACGGCGACGTTCGGGCTCGTCATCGTTCGAGTATCGCCCGGTTCACCGCGACCGGCTTGTCGTCACGCGGACTGCCACAGCTCGATGCGGTTGCCCTCCGGGGTCGGTGACCCAGCCGAAGCGCCCGACGCCGGCCATCTCCTGCGTCTCCTCGGCCACTGCGGTGCCCTTGTCGCGCAGCTGGGCGAGCATGGCGTCGAGGTCGCGGACGCGGAAGTTGAGCATGGTCTGCTGCGACTTCGAGCCGAAGTAGTCGGTGCCGGCCTCGAAGGGCGCGAAGACGGTGGGGCCGGGTTGTTGCTGCCACAGCCCGTTCTCGTCGGCGTCGAGGCCGAGGCAGTCGCGATACCAGGCGCCCAGGGCCGCCGGGTCCGCGGCGCGGATGAAGTAGCCGCCGATGCCGAGCACGCGTTCCATGCACGTGATCCTGCCAGCGCGGCGGGTGTTTGTCCGGAAGCCGGGGCTCAGCCGGTGACGGCGTCGGAGATCCAGTCGGCGACGGGCAGGTCGCGGTCGAGGCATTCGACCGACAGCCGGATCGTCCAGCGCAGCGCTTGGAGCACGAGGCTGTCGACCTCGTTGGGCGCGGCGCTGGCCAACGCGATCTCCACCTGCTCGCGCGCGGCGGCGGTGTTGCCGTGCACCTCGGCCAGCAGCGTGCGCACGGCGGTGCGCACGGGCGGGTCGGCCTGATCAATGGAGACCTCTTCGCCGTCCTCGTCGAAGACCTGGACCTTCACCGGGGCCGTGCCGCCGTCACCGAGCGTGGACACCATGGCGCTGCACTCGCCGAACAGCAGCAGCATGAGCTCCTTGGTCTCCTCCGAGCGCGCCTGCGGCTCGTCGGACGACGGGGTGACCTCTTCGAGCGCCTCGGCGTCCTCGCCGAGGCTGATCGCGACGAGCGCGCGCTGCGCCTTCTCCACGAGCCGCTGCTCGTCCTCGCTCCGGTCCGGGGTCACGTGCCTATCAAACACCAGCACCGGCTTCCGTGGGGATACCCCGAATCCGGGTGATCAGCCCGCCGCGGAAAGTGCGCCCAGAGCGAGCCGGCAGAGCAGCTCGGACAGCTCTACGTCACCGAGATGGCGGTTGTACGGCGTCGAGTTGATCAAGCCGAACACGGCGTGTGCCGCCGAGCGGGCTTCGCGCTCTTCGAGACCGGGGATCGCGTCGCGGATCGCGCGCACCCACACCTCGACGTACTGCCGCTGGAGCGCGCGCACCTGCTTGCGGTCACTGTCGGTGAGGTTCGCGAGGTTGCGCTCCTGCACGGTGATCAGCGCCGGGTGATCGAGCGCGAAGCCGACGTGGAAGCGCACCAGCGCTTCGAGGAGTTCGAGCGGCGTGCCGCCCTTCTCGGCGCGGTCGGTGCCGCCTTCGAGCAGGTAGTGGCTGATCGAGTTCAGCATCTCGCCGAGGATGGCGTCCTTGCTGCGGAAGTGCCGGTAGAGCGCCGGGCCCGAGATGCCGACGGCCGCGCCGATGTCGTCGATCCCGACACCGTGGAAGCCGTGGTGGGCGAACAGCTCGGCGGCGGCCGCCATGATCTGTTCACGCCTGTTCGCCTTCTCGCCGTTCACGAGTGGGGTGGGGTTCGCCGGCATCTGGCCATAGTAGGGCGGGCGGTTAGCGAGCGCTAACTTACGGCCCTACTTCCTGCTTGAGCCAAGTGGAGTCACCTGCGGATTCTGGGGTGTCGTGTGGGGATTCCACCTGGTATTCGTATTCCTCGTCGAGCCGTCACGACCAGGAGTGACCCATGGCTGAAGCCACCCGTCCCACCTCACGATCGTTCCTCCGGATGTGCGCGGCCCTGGGGGTCGCTCTACTCGCCTCTCTCGGCCTCGCCGGCATCGCCCAAGCGGCGCCCGCCAACTACGTCGCACTCGGCGACTCCTACTCCTCCGGGGTGGGCGCCGGGAGCTACGGCAGCTCGGGCAGTTGCAAGCGCAGCGCCAACGCCTACGGCCAGCTGTGGGCCAACGCCCACTCCGGCACCACGTTCACCTTCCTCGCCTGCTCCGGCGCGAAGACCGGTGACGTGCTCAACCAGATCAACTCGATGCCGTCCAGCGCCACCCTGGTCACCCTCACGGTGGGCGGCAACGACGCCGGCTTCACCGACGTGATCACCACCTGCACCCTCAACGGCGACCAGACCTGCATCGACCGGGTCAACACCGCCAAGACCTACGTGCAGAACACCCTCCCGGCCCTGCTCGACAACGTCTACCGCGCCGTCAAGTCCAAGGCGCCCAACGCGAAGCTCGTGGTGCTGTCCTACCCGCGCTTCTACACCGTGCCGGGCTCCTGCAGCGTCGGCCTGAGCGACACGAAGCGCTCCGCGATCAACTCCGGCGCGGACACGCTGGCCTCGGTGCTGGCTTCCCGCGCGGCGGCCGCGGGCGCCCAGTTCGTGGACGTACGCTCGGCTTTCGTGGGGCACAACATCTGCTCGTCGGCCAGCGACTACCTCCACAGCCTCACCTGGCCGGTGGACGAGTCGTACCACCCGACGGCGGCCGGCCAGCGGGGCGGCTACTACAACCCGCTGACGTCGGCGATCGGCTGATCTTCCTGTCTGCTGCTCGTTCGGAAGGGGCGCCCCGTGGTGGGGCGCCCCTTTCCTTTGGTTCGGGGTTTTCGTGCCGGAGCGGTCAGCCCAGGAGAGACTTCACCAAAGCCGCGATCTGCCCCGTCTCGATCAAAAACGAATCATGCCCGTACGGCGACGAAACCACCGCCGTCTCACCGCCGACACCTTCCGCGATCTCCGCCGACTGGTACAGCGGATAAAGCCGGTCACTGTCCACGCCGGCGACCACAGTGCGCGCCCGGACCCGCGACAGCGCCGATCCCACGCCGCCACGGTCTCGGCCCACGTCGTGGGTGTTCATGGACTCCGTGAGGACCACGTAGGAACCGGCGTCGAAGCGGCGCAGCAGTTTGTCGGCGTGGTGGTCCAAATAGGACTCCACGGCGAAGCGGCCACGGCGCAGCGGGTTCTCCGAACCCTGCGCCCGGCGGCCGAAGCGTCGCGCGAGTTCGGGTTCGCTGCGGTAGGTCACGTGGGCGATCCGGCGGGCGACGCCGAGGCCGGCGTGCGGGCCCTCGCCCGGCGCCGACGAGTAGTAGTCACCGCCGTGCCAGCCCGGGTCGGAGCGGATGGCGTGCAGCTGCGGTGCGGCCCAGGCGATCTGCTCGGCCGACGCGCGGGCCGTCGAAGCGAGAACCAGGACAGACGCCACCCGATCGGGCAAAGTCACCGCCCATTCGAGGGCCCGCATACCGCCCATCGAGCCGCCGACGACGCCGGCCCAGCGGTCGATGCCGAGCGCGTCGGCCAGCGCCGCCTCGGTCGCCACCTGGTCCCGCACGGTCACGGCCGGGAAGCGGCTGCCGTAGATCCGGCCGTCGGGATCGGGCGACGACGGGCCCGTGGAGCCCTGGCAGCCGCCGAGTACGTTGGGCGCCACCACGAACAGCGAGTCCGTGTCCAGCGCCTTGCCGGGGCCGACGAGCCCGTCCCACCAGCCCGCGCTGAGGTGACCGGGCTCGGCGGGGCCGGCGACATGGCTGTCGCCGGTCAGGGCGTGCTCGACGAGGACCGCGTTGGAACCGTCGGAATTGAGCGTGCCCCACGTCTCGTACGCGAGGGTGTAGGACGGCAGCGACCCACCGGCCTCCAGCGACAGCGCGCCGGAACCGGTGAACCACTGCCGCCTGCCGGGTGGGTCCCCCGCCCGCCACGCACCGGTGACGGGCAGGGGACGCGCACCGGAATCCGTCACAGTTCCGCCTTGGCGGCGCGGAAGCCCGCCTCGAGGTCGGCCTTGAGGTCCTCGATGCCCTCGAGCCCCACGGCGAGCCGCACCAGGCCCGGCGTGACGCCGCTCGCGAGCTGCTCCTCCGGGCTGAGCTGGCTGTGCGTGGTCGACGCCGGGTGCACGATCAGGCTGCGCACGTCGCCGATGTTCACCAGCTGGCTGTGCAGCGTGGTTCCGTCCACGAACTTGCGCCCGGCCTCGACGCCGCCGCGCAGGTCGAACGACAGCACCGCGCCCGCGCCGCGCGGCAGGTACTTCTGCGCGGCTGCGTGGAACTTGCTCGACGGGAGGCCGGCGTAGTAGACGTTCTCGACCTCGTCGCGCTCCTCCAGCCACTCCGCAAGCGCTTGCGTGTTGGCGACGTGGCGCTCTAGCCGCAGCGACAGCGTCTCGATGCCCTGCAGGATCAGGAAGCTGTTGAGCGGAGAGATGGCCGCGCCGGTGTCGCGGAGGATCTGCACGCGCGCCTTCGCCGCGTACGCGCCCGGGCCGAGTGCCTCCCAGTACTTGAGACCGTGGTAGCTCGGGTCCGGCTCGGAGAAGCCCGGGAAGCGCGCCGGGTCCTTGCCGAAGTCGAACGTGCCGCCGTCCACGAGCACACCCGCGACCGTGGTGCCGTGGCCGCCGAGGTACTTCGTGGCCGAGTGCACGACCACGTCGGCGCCGTGCTCGATCGGGCGCAGCAGGAACGGCGTGGGCACGGTGTTGTCGACGATCAGCGGCACGCCGGCCTCGTGGGCGACGTCGGCGACGGTGCGGATGTCGAGCACGTTGCTGCCCGGGTTGGCCAGCGTCTCGGCGAAGAACGCCTTCGTGTTGGGCCGCACGGCGGCGCGCCACTGCTCGGGGTCGTCCTGGTCGTCGACGAACGTGACCTCGATGCCGAGCTTCGGCAGCGTGTAGTGGAACAGGTTGTAGGTGCCGCCGTAGAGCGACGGGCTGGACACGAAGTGGTCACCCGCGCCGGCCAGCGTGAGGATCGCCGCGGTGGTGGCTGCCGAGCCGGAGGCGAACGCGAGCGCCGCGACGCCGCCTTCGAGCGCGGCCAGGCGCTGCTCCAGCACGTCCTGCGTCGGGTTCATGATGCGCGTGTAGATGTTGCCGGGCTCGGCCAGGCTGAAGAGGTCTGCACCGTGCTGCGTGTCGCGGAAGACGTACGACGTGGTCTGGTAGATCGGCGTCGCGCGGGCGCCCGTCGCGGGGTCGGGTGCCGCGCCGGCGTGAATCTGCTTGGTCTCGAAGGACCAGGCCGAGCTGTCTTCCGGCATCAGTTTCTCCTTGCGGCTCAAAGGGATCGGCTCCGCGCACGAAGCTAGCTCCCCTGAACGGCCCACCCAAGGGTTCCCACGGGCTGGGAGTACTCCGCCAACCTACCGTGCAAGTCGATCACCCGGGAGGGTGCCCGGACGCGGCCGTTCGGGTGACCGTCCATAACGGACTCGGTCACGCCGTCGCGGCGCGAACCTCGGTGTCGGTGAACATCGCCGCCGAGCTCGATCGGGCGCCGGTCCCCCGGGCACGATCGCCCGCTTCCGGTCCGCCACGCCGACGACGATCTTGCCGGCACCACGATCGCCATCGTCTTCCTCCGTTCGGCGGTCGCCCGAAGGCTACCCGCGCCGAGCGCCCCGAACGGGTCTCGGCGAGGATGTATCCCGTGGTCTCGGTACGCAGCGTGGTCGACCGGGTGGGGCCGACGTTGCTCCACGCGCTCCAGCTGCCCGACGACTGCCCGGCGGCGGGCGACGTGGTGATCGCCGAGCCCGGCGTGCCCGCGGGCATCGCGGCGGGCGACCTCGTGCTGGGCGTCGCCACGGCGGATCCGGCGGACGCCGCCGAGCTGGTGCGCGTGAGCGCCGCGCAGGGCGCCGCCGCGGTCCTGCTGAAACCGCCGCTGGCCGCCAAACCCACCGTGCGCCGCGCGGCGAAATCCGCCGGCATCGCGCTCATCCAGGTCCATTCGGCGACGTCGTGGGCCCAGCTCGTGTGGCTGCTGCGCACGGTCCTCGACGCGCTGGGCGACGAATCGGAGTCCCTCGAAGACGGCGGCGACCCCGGCTCCGGCGACCTGTTCCGGCTCGCCGACGCGGTGGCGTCCGTGGTCGACGCGCCCGTGACGATCGAAGACACGAACTCGCGCGTGCTCGCCTACTCCGCGCGCCAGGACCTCACCGACCCCGCGCGCGTCGCCACGATCATGGGCCGCCGGATCCCCGACGACGTGCTCGCGCGGTTCCGTTCGCGCGGCGTGTTCCGCGAACTGTCGCGCGGGCGCCAGACGATCTTCGTGCCGGCCCAGCGCGACGGCACGCTGCCGCGGCTGATCGTGCCCATCCGGATGGGCGGTGAGCTGCTGGGGTCCATGTGGGCCGTCGTCGCGGGGCCGGTGTCGGAGGAGCGCGCGGCCGCCTTCGCCGACGCCGCGCCGGTGGTCGCGTTGCACCTGCTGCGGCGCCGCGCGCACACGGACGCGCAGCGCCGCGCGTCGGCCGAGCTGCTGCGCGCGGTCCTCGAAGGCCACGCCGGCCAGCGACGGGTCGTGGCCGAGCTGGACCTGTCCGACGAGCCCCACCGCGTCGTCGCGATCGAGGTGACCGGCGGCGACGGGCGCGACGCCGAGGGCCTGCGGCTGGCGCTGCTCGAACGCATCTCCCAGGGCATCGGCCGCCGCCCCGTCGCCACCGAGCTCGGCGGCCTGCTCTACGCGGTGGTCCCCGACGGCGCCGCCTGGGCCGAACTGCGCGATGCACTGGCCGCCCAGCCCGCCTCCCGCCGCGGCGGCGTCCCCCGTGCCGCCGCCGGTGCCCCCGTGGCCGTCTCCGCGTTGGCCACTTCGCGCACACAGGCCGACGAAGCGCTGGGCCTGCTGCGCGCCGGCCTGGTCGAAGGACGCGTCATCGCGTACGAGGACGCGTGGACTTCACTGGTGCTGCACCGCGCCGCCACCGGCTCGGCCACCGCGCGCGTCGCGGACCTCGGCCCGCTCGGCCTCCTGCGCGCCCACGACGAAACCACGAAAGCCGGCTACGTCGACACGCTCTACGAATGGCTCCGCCACCCCGGCGACCCCCGCGCGGCCGCCGCGGAGCTGCGCATCCACCCGAACACGTTGCGGTACCGCATGAAACGCCTGCTGGACCTCGTGCCGCTCGATCTGGACGATCCTGATGTGCGGTTGGCGCTGCTTACGCAGTTGGTGGCGTTGCGGTGGAGCTGAGGTAGTTGGGGTCGTGCGTGAAGGGTTTCCGGGGTTGGACGAACTGAGACCGTGCCCAGGTCGGACTCGTGCAGATGAGCGCGGAGCCGCGGATCCCCTTGCTGCTCGTCGGGCCTCGGGTACCGCGCCAGCTTCCGCCGCCCGCGTGGCACGTCGAAGGCCACGACCTCCGCGGGACCGCTCGCGACGACCAAGTGGCGGGTTTGGTCTATCCACAGGCAGGCCGTCTTCGGCGGAGTTGTCCACAGACTGCGCTGCTGCCATTTTTCGGGGCCAGGGGCGATAGAGTGGAACCCCACCCCGCACGGAATACTCGCTTAACCAACACAAAGACTTCGACGGAACCCCTGCCGTGGAGGGGCTGCCTTTCGGGTCCGGGGGCCTGGCGCAGTGCGCTCCGCCGGCTCGACGCGCCCCGCGTCGACGACCAATATCCAAACGCGCGGTCGGCGTGACTTACGCGGTTGGTGTCCCTGAGGTGGAGCTGACGTACGAAAGGTCCTTCCCCCGAAGGCTTTCCGGCATCAGCCGAACCCAGACCGTGCCCCGCTCGGTCTCGTGCAGATAAGCGCGGAACCGCGCATCCCACCGCTGCTCGTCAGGCCCCAGGTACCGCGCCAGCTTCCGCCGTCCGCGTGGCACGTCGAAGGCCACGACCTCCGCGGGACCGCTCGCGACGACCAAGTGGCGGGTTTGGTCTATCCACAGGCAGGCCGTCTTCGGCGGAGTTGTCCACAGACTGCGCTGCAGCAATTTTTCGGGGCCAGGGGGCGATACGATGGAACAGGGACGCCCCCCGGGGAGGGCGGGGGCTTGTCCTCTGGGGCGGGGGGTCCTGGCGCAATGCGCCCAACTGGGCCCGAAGCGCCTCGCAGCGAACGGCGTCATGCGACCAGCAGCGTCTTGCCGAACGTGCCACGCGCCTCCATCGCCGCGTGGGCGTCGGCGGCCGCGGCGAGTGGGAACCGTTGGCCGATCACCGGAGTGAGGCGGCCCGCCGAGGCCGCGTCGAGGGCGGACACCGTGAAGGCGCGCAAGGCGGCCGCGTCGCCGAGGGAGCGGATCACCGTGACGCCGCGGGCGCGAGCGTCCTCTTCGGACACTTCCGCCCACGCGCCGCTCGCGAGTCCGTACACCGCCATGCGACCGCCGGGGCGCAGCAGGGAAAACGCGGTGGTGCCGATGGAGCCGCCGACCCCGTCGAAGACCACGTCGAGCGGTCCCACCGCCGAGGCCCAGTCAGCGGTCGTGTAGTCCACTGCCACGTCCGCGCCGAGCTCCCGGGCGCGCGCGAGTTTTTCAGCGCTGCCCGCCGCCGCGACGACCTCGGCGCCGGCCGTCTTCGCGAGCTGCACGAGCAGGCTGCCGACGCCGCCGGCGGCAGCCTCGACGAGCACGCGGTCGCCCGGGGCGACGGCGGCGGCGTGGACGAGCCCGGTGGCGGTCCGGCCGTCGGCGAGCAGGGCGACCGCGGCGTCGAGCGAAAGGGCGTCGGGCACCGGGAAGACCAGGGCCGCGTCGACCACCGCGCGCTGGGCGTAGCCGCCGCTACCGCCGGTCGACGTCACCACCCGCCGGCCCACGAGCGCCAGGTCCACGCCGTCGCCGACCTTGCTGATCACCCCGCCGACGCCGTTGCCGGGGATCATCGGCAACGCCGCCGCGGAGGGGCCGAAGCCCGACGCCCGGAACTGCGTCTCCACGAACGTCACGTTCACGAACGCCACCTCGACCAGCACCTGGCCCGGCCCCGGGACCGGGTCGGGCGCCTCCCCCGCCACCAGTACCTCAGGCCCGCCGAACTCCCTCAACCACACCGCACGCATGCACGCCCTCCTCCACGACCAGGTGCGACAGCCAACAACCTCGAGCGCGGTCGAGGTCAAGCCGTTTGTTCCCGTGGCACCATGAAATGGCGAAAGAACTGTCCTGTGCGCATGATGACACCGCCGTCCGGGTGCATCACCGTGAGTGGCAGCACCTCGAACCAACCCGCCGCCAGGAGGCCGCCGTGCGTATCGCCGTTCCCCGTGAGATCAAGAAGCACGAGTACCGGGTCGCCCTGACCCCGGCGGGCGTGCACGAGCTGGTGGGGCGTGGTCACGACGTGTTCGTCGAGACCGGCGCCGGGGTGGGTTCGTCGATCAGCGACGAGGAGTACGTGGCCGCGGGCGCCAAGGTGCTCGCGACCGCCGACGAGACGTGGGCCGAGGGCGAGCTGGTGCTCAAGGTGAAGGAGCCCATCGCCGAGGAGTACCCCCGGCTGCGCAAGGACCTGGCGCTGTTCACCTACCTCCACATCGCGGCCGACCGGCCCCTGACCGACGCCCTGCTGGCGGCGGGCACCACCGCGATCGCGTACGAGACGGTGCAGACGGCCACCGGCGCCCTGCCTTTGCTGGCGCCGATGTCCGAGGTCGCGGGCCGGCTGGCGCCGCAGGTGGGCGCGTACTCGCTGATGAAGCCGAGTGGCGGCCGCGGCGTGCTGCCCGGCGGCATCCCCGGCGTGCACCCGGCGCGGGTCGTGGTGATCGGCGGCGGCGTCGCGGGCATCAACGCCGCCCGCGTGGCGCTGGGCCTGGGCTCGGACGTCGAGATCCTGGACACCAACGTCGACCGCCTGCGCCAGATCGACAACGACTTCGGCGGCCGCATCCGCACGGTCACCTCCAACCGCCTGTCGGTCGAGGAGTCCGTGCTGGAGGCCGACCTCGTGATCGGCGCCGTGCTGGTGCCGGGCGCGAAGGCCCCGAAGCTGGTCTCCAACCAGCTCGTGTCACGCATGAAGCCGGGCTCCGTGCTGGTCGACATCGCCATCGACCAGGGCGGCTGCTTCGCCGACTCGCGCCCGACCACGCACGACGACCCGACCTACCGCGTCCACGAGTCGGTGTTCTACTGCGTCGCCAACATGCCGGGCGCCGTGCCGCGGACCTCGACCTACGGCCTCACCAACGTGACGCTGCCGTACGCCGTGCAGCTCGCCGACCGCGGCTGGCACGCGGCCCTGAACGCCGACGCGTCGCTCGCCAAGGGCCTCAACACCCACGACGGCGCCCTCACCAACGAGCCCGTCGCCACCGCGCACGGCCTGGCGCACACGCCGCTGGCGACCGCCCTGGCGTAACCCTTCCGATCCACCTGGCGCCTCGAGGGGCCTCCGCGAACCAGCGGGGGCCCCTCGTGTTCTTCCGGGCAGCGCGCCGGGGCCGGCGAGGAACCGCTGGCCGGAGCGACGTTCGTCACGCTGCGCGTCCCGTTCAGCGGTACCCGTTCGGTGAACGAAGTGCTCTTGACGAGGGGTTTCACGATTCTGAACGTGCTTCTTCACCGGTTGCGGGCTCACTCTGTGAAGAAGTAATCAGCCTGCGTTGAAGACCCCGAGGAGCGAAGTCCGCACTTATTACCTAAGCTAGTACTCGGCGACCCGCTCCCAGTGACCCCCAGGCTGGTTGAGCGGGTCGCCCCTTCTTCCCTTCCTGTTCGCACTTCGTGCTCCCGCGGAAGGGCGATGTAGTACCCGGGGGCCGAGCCCCCGGAACCCCACGGTGCGATCGGTACCCGACCCAGCGTGCTTGTGGTCGGCCGCCATCCGTTGCAGTACAAGGAATTCGCAGTACCTGACAGCAGTTGCGCGGCGCCGGTTGAAGGGGTGAAGAGACCCGTCATCCCTTCGAGGCGGAATAAAAGGTCGGTCCCCATGCCTAGATTGAGAACGTGACCACCACTGCGACGCGTGCGCGTCAAGAACGTCCGGCTGCTGAGACGCCGGCTCCTCCCGTCGGCTGGGTCCGGCGGCTCTCGGCCGCGTGCTGGGAGCACCGGGGCGTCGTCGTGCTCGCGATGGCCGCGGCGATCCTGTCCGTGGGCGTGCAGGCCGCGAGCCCGCTGCTCGTGCGCACGGCGGTCGACGACGCGGTGGCGGGCCACACCTCGGGCCTCGGCGCCATCGCGGCCGTGCTGGTCACGCTGCAGGTGGTGGCGTTCGGGTCGGCGTTCCTGCGCCGCTACGTCGGGGGGCGGCTCGCGCTGGACGTGCAGCACGACCTGCGCAATCGAGTCTTCGGCTCCGTCTCGCGGCTCGACGGCGGCAAGCAGGACGCGCTGCGCACGGGCCAGGTGGTCTCGCGCGCGATCTCCGACCTGCAGCTCGTCACCGGGCTGCTGATGCAGGTGCCGCTGTCGGCCGGGTCGGTGATCTTCGCGCTGCTCGCGCTGGGCGCGATGCTGTGGATGTCGCCGCTGCTCACGCTCATCGCGCTCGTGGTGGCGCCGGCCGTCGGCATCATCGTGACGCTGAGCCGCAAACGGCTCTTCCCGGCCACGTGGTCGGCGCAGCAGCGCGCGGCCGACGTGGCGCAGCAGGTGGAGGAGACCGTCACCGGCGTGCGCGTGGTGAAGGGCTTCGGCCAGGAGTCGCGTGAGGTCTCGCGGCTGGAGCGCACGGCGCGGCGGTTGTTCGCCGAGCGGCTGCGCGCGGCCAAGCTGTCCGCGGTGCCGACGGCCACGACCACCGCGCTGCCCGCCGCCGGTCAGGTCGCGGTGCTCGCGATCGGCGGCGTCCTGGCGCTGAACGGGCAGATCAGCCTCGGCACCTTCCTGGCCTTCGCCACCTACCTCGCCACGCTCATCGGGCCCGCGCGGATGCTGTCCAGCCTGGTGGTGCAGGCGCAGCTGACGCGCGCGGGCGCCGAGCGCGTGTACGAGCTCATCGACGCCCAGCCCGACGTCGTGGACAGCCCCGACGCGCGGCCGCTGCCGGAGGGTGCGCTCGGCGTCGAGCTCGAAGACGTGCGGTTCGGCTACACCCGCAGCGAGCCGGTGCTCGACGGCCTCACGCTCACGGCGCGGCCGGGCGAGACGCTCGCCCTGGTCGGCACGGCGGGGTCGGGCAAGTCCACGATCTCACTCCTGCTGCCGCGGTTCTACGACGCGCACGCGGGGGTCGTCCGCGTCGGCGGCCTCGACGTGCGCGACGTGCCGCTGAAGCAGCTGCGGCAGGCGATCGGCGTGGTGTTCGAGGAGGCCTTCCTGTTCTCCTCCTCCGTGCGCGACAACATCGCCTACGGCCGTCCCGACGCGAGCGACGAAGAGGTGTACGCGGCGGCCCGCGCGGCCGAGGCCGACGAGTTCATCCGCGCCCTGCCCCACGGCTACGACACGGAGGTCGGCGAGCGCGGCCTCACGCTCTCGGGCGGGCAGCGCCAGCGCCTCGGCCTCGCGCGGGCACTGATGACCGACCCGCGCGTGCTGATCCTGGACGACGCGACGTCGGCGATCGACACCGTCACCGAGGCCGCGATCCACGACACCCTGCGCTCGGTCACGGCCTCGCGCACCACGTTGCTCATCGCGCACCGCCGCTCCACGCTGCAGCTGGCCGACCGGATCGCCGTGCTCGACCAGGGCACGGTCGTCGACGTCGGCACGGAGGAGGAGCTACAGGCGCGCTGCCCGCTATTCCGCGAGCTCGTGGCGGGCCCGGGCGACGACGTCGAGAAGCCGCACCGCTGCGAGGACCTCGAGCCCGACGCCGACGGCATCACGCCGGTGCTGTGGCCGCGCGACGACGAGCGCGACGAGGTCGACGCGCTCGCCGAAGCCGCCGCCGCACGCGGGGGCACGCCGGGCGGTGGAACCGGTTTCATCGGCGGCGGGGCCGGGGCCGACGTGCCGCCGACGCCGGAGCTGCTGGAGGGCGTGCGCAAGCTGCCGCCCGCTGACGACCGGCCGCGACTGTCCGATGTGGACATCACGGCCGCCGACCCGGGATTCCGGCTTTCGCGGCTGTTGCGGCCTGTGCGGTGGCCGCTGGTCGCGGTGATCGCGCTGGTGGCGGCCGACGCGCTGGCCTCGCTGGCGCTGCCCGCGCTGTACCAGCGAGGGGTGGACCACGGCGTGCAGCCCGGTGTCGTCAGCGTGGTCTGGCTGATGGCGGGCATCGGCGCGCTGGTGGTCGCGGCCGACTGGTTCGTGGTGCGCGGGCAGACGCGGCTGACCGCGCGCGTCGGCGAGACGGTGCTGTACTCGCTTCGCGTGCGCAGCTACGCGCATCTGCAGCGGCTCGGGCTCGACTACTACGAGCGCGAGCTGTCCGGGAAGATCATGACCCGGATGACCACGGACGTGGACGCGTTGTCCACGTTCCTGCAGACCGGCCTGGCCACGGCCGTGGTGAGCGCGCTGACGCTGGTGGGCATCACCGTCGCGCTGCTGGTCACCGACGCGTCGCTGGCGCTGTACGCGCTCGCGATGCTGCCCGTGCTGCTCGTGGCGACGCTGGTGTTCCGGCGGGTCGCTTCGCGGGCGTACACGGAGGCGCGCGAGAAGGTCAGCGTGGTCAACGCCGACATGCAGGAGAACGTCAGCGGCCTGCGGGTCGCCCAGGCTTACACGCGCGAGGAGCGTTCGGCGGCGGCGTTCGCGTCGCGCAGCGACGAGTACCGGCGCTCGCGGCTGCGGGCCCAGCGCTACATCGCCACGTACTTCCCGCTCGTGGCACTGCTGTCGGACCTGGCGACCACGACGGTGCTGGTGATCGGCGCCAACCGCGTGGCCGCGGGGACGCTGGAGGCCGGTGTGCTGCTCGGGTTCCTGCTGTACCTGCAGCAGTTCTTCTCGCCGATCCAGCAGCTGTCGGCGGTGTTCGACGGCTACCAGCAGGCGCGCGTCGGCATGGCCCGGATCGGCGACCTGCTGCGCACGCCGACGTCGGTGCCGCCCGCCGCGCACCCGATCGCGCTGCCGGAGCACCTGAGCGGCGAGGTGACGTTCAAGGACGTCGACTTCTCCTACACGGGTGCCGAGCACCCGGCGCTGGAAAAGCTGTCGCTGGACGTGGCGCCGGGCGAGACCGTGGCGCTGGTCGGCGCGACGGGCGCGGGCAAGTCGACTGCGGTGAAGCTGGTGGCGCGCTACTACGACGCCACGGGCGGCGCGGTGCTGATCGACGGCGTCGACGTCCGCGAGTACGACCTGCCCGGCCTGCGCGCCCGCATGGGCGTGGTGCCGCAGGAGGCCCACCTGTTCTCCGGCACCGTCGCCGACAACGTCCGCTACGGCCGCCCCGGCGCGACCGACGCGGAGGTCGAGGCGGCGGTCCGCTCGGTCGGCGCGCTCGACGGCGTCGCCGCGCTGCCCGCCGGCTTCCTCCAGCCCGTCGGCGAACGCGGCCGGTCGCTGTCCGCGGGCCAGCGCCAGCTCGTCGCGCTCGCCCGCGCCGAGCTCGTGAACCCCGACGTCCTGCTGCTCGACGAGGCCACCGCCGCCCTCGACCCGTCCACCGAGGCGGCGGTCCTGCGGGCCACCGAACACCTCGCGCGCCGCCGCACCACCTTCGTCGTCGCGCACCGCCTGGCTACCGCCGCCAAGGCCGACCGCATCGTCGTCCTCGACCACGGCCGCATCATCGAACAGGGCACCCACGCCGACCTCCTGGCAGCCGGCGGCCACTACGCCCGCCTGTGGTCCCTCGGCTGACGCCGGCGGCTGAGTCGACGGGGAAAAGCCTTCGCCAGGCACCGGCGCACGACCCGAGAATCAGGAGTGTGTTCGAAGAGACAGTGTTCGAAGAGACGGTGGTCGAAGCGGCCAGGATCCCGGCCCGTCAAATCCGCGCGCACCACGACGACCGGACGATCCGCGTCTACCAGGCGTACTCACCGGAGATCGCCGACGCGGCGCTGGCCGCGGGCACGTTCGTGGCTCCGTTCAAGCGGGAGCGGATGACGTGGATCAAGCCCTCGTTCACGTGGATGGGCTACCGCTGCGGCTGGACGACCAAGCCCGGCCAGGAGCGCGCGCTGGCGCTGGACCTGACGCGCGAGGGCTTCGCCTGGGTGCTCGCCCACGCGGCGCTGAGCCACTTCGACCCGCGGGTGCACCGCGACAGGACGGCGTGGAGGACGGCGGTGCGGACCAGCCCGGTCCGCGTGCAGTGGGATCCCGAGCGCGACGTGCACCACCGGCCGTTGCCGCACCGATCGATCCAGCTCGGGCTGAGCGGCGAAGCCGTGGACCGGTACGCGGACGAGTGGATCACCGCGGTCACCGACGTCACGCCGGTCATGCGCGCCATCCGTGAGCACCTCGTCGGCGGGCGCGTCGCCGAGGCTCGGGCGCTGGTGCCGGCCGAGCCGCCGTACCCGTTGTCCGCCGAGCTGGCGGAGGCCGTCGCCGCGAGCGCAGACGGCTAGGGCAGCTCGCGCCAGGCCAGCTCGCCCCATCCGGCCGACGTGACCTCCGCCGCGGAGGCCCAGCGGACCGTGCCGGGGCGCACGTGGCTGTCCTGGTCGATGGACCAGTCGGGTTCGCAGGGTGCGACGTGCTCGAAGTCGTCGATGCCCGCGGGGGTGTGCCAGACCACGCCGCAGGAGTCGCACATGAGGACGACCTTGCCGTTCTCGACGACCAGGGGGCGGATGAGCCCCTGGTCCCAGAACGAGGGACATTCGACGAGCCACATCGTGCTGCACCACCTCGGAGCGCCGGGGCGGCCGCACAGCCGACGTGGGCCGCATCCTCCCGACAGTGCACCGGGCAGGCGTGAACTCGTGCGGGCACCTCGGCGAAGGAGGCACCAACGTTGCCCGAAATGGTCGTGACCGGCGAATCTCCTCTACCTCAAAAGTCCGCTCCTCGGGACACTTGATCGAGTCAGTGATCGATCCCCTAGTGCGCCAGGCCTCACACAGGGCAGTTCCATCACACGGCCGTCACAGAGGGGGTTAGCCTGGTAGGCGCATTAGCACAGACAAGATCGAGACGGATAGAGGCGAGCCCAAGCCGTGTCCAGCAGCAGCCCTGCGTCACAGTTCGGCCCCAACGAGTGGCTGGTCGAGGAAATGTACGACCAGTTCCTCGCGGACCCTTCCTCAGTCGATGCCGCCTGGCACGACTTCTTCGCAGATTTCAAGCCGACGCAGACGGCACAGGCGAAGGCCGACAGTGCGCGCCAGAGCGCCGCCACCACTGCGGCCAGCGGTAACGGCCACGCGACCGAACCGTCCGCCAAGGCGGTCCAGAACGCCGAGTCGGCCGCCCGGCAGACGGCGCCGGCCAAGCCGGCCGCCGCCCCCACGCCGGCTCCGGCCCCGGCCCCGAAGAGCGCGCCCGCGAAGCCGGCTCCCAAGGCCGCGGCGAAGGAGCCCGCCGCCGCGAAGGAAGAGCCCGAGACCAAGCAGCTGCGCGGCGCCGCCGCGGCGATCGCGAAGAACATGGACGCCTCGCTGTCCGTGCCGACCGCGACCAGCGTGCGCGCCGTCCCGGCGAAGCTGATGGCGGACAACCGCATCGTCATCAACAACCACCTCAACCGCACCCGCGGCGGCAAGATCTCCTTCACGCACCTCATCGGCTACGCCATGGTGCGGGCGCTGAAGGACTTCCCGAACATGAACCGGCACTACCAGCTGATCGACGGGAAGCCGTTCTCGGTCACGCCGGAACACGTGAACTTCGGCCTCGCCATCGACATGAAGGGCAAGGAGGGTGCGCGCACCCTCGTCGTGGCCTCGGTCAAGGGCGTCGAGGACATGTCCTTCCTGCAGTTCTGGCAGGCGTACGAGGACATCATCAAGAAGGCCCGCAACAACAAGCTCACCGCGGACGACTTCGCCGGCACCACCATCTCGCTGACCAACCCGGGCGGCATCGGCACCAACCACTCGGTACCGCGCCTGTCGGCCGGCCAGGGCGCGATCATCGGCGTCGGCGCCATGCAGTACCCGGCGGCCTTCGAGGGCACGAGCGAGAAGACGCTGGTCGACCTGGCCGTCAGCAAGATCATGACGCTGACGTCGACCTACGACCACCGCATCATCCAGGGCGCCGAGTCCGGTGAGTTCCTCAAGCGCATCCACGAGCTGCTGCTCGGCGGCGACGGCTTCTACGACGACGTCTTCACCAGCCTGCGCCTGCCGTACGAGCCGATCCGCTGGGTCGCCGACATCCCCGAGGGCCCGGTCGACAAGACCGCCCGCGTGATCGAGCTGATCGACGCGTTCCGCACGCGCGGCCACCTGATGGCCGACACGGACCCGCTGAACTACCGCCAGCGCAGCCACGTCGACCTCGACGTCATCTCCCACGGCCTCACCCTCTGGGACCTCGACCGCGAGTTCCCGGTCGGCGGCTTCTCCGGCCAGGAGCGCATGACCCTGCGCGACATCCTGGGCGTGCTGCGCAACTCGTACTGCCGCACCGTCGGCATCGAGTACACGCACATCCTCGACCCCGAGGAGCGGCGCTGGATCCAGGACCGCGTGGAGATCCCGCACGAGAAGCCGGACTCCACCGTCCAGAAGTACGTGCTGTCGAAGCTCAACGCCGCCGAGGCGTTCGAGACCTTCCTGCAGACGAAGTACGTCGGCCAGAAGCGCTTCTCGCTGGAAGGCGGCGAGACGGCGATCCCGCTGCTCGACACCATCCTCGACAAGGCCGCCGAGCACGAGCTCGACGAGGTCGTGATCGGCATGCCGCACCGCGGCCGCCTCAACGTGCTGGCCAACATCGTCGGCAAGCCGATCAGCCAGATCTTCCAGGAGTTCGAGGGCAACCTCGACCCGGGCCAGGCCCACGGCTCCGGTGACGTGAAGTACCACCTCGGCGCCGAGGGCAAGTACTTCCGCATGTTCGGCGACGGCGAGACGAAGGTGTCGCTGGCCTCGAACCCGTCGCACCTCGAGACGGTCGACCCGGTACTCGAGGGCATCGTCCGCGCCAAGCAGGACATCCTCGACAAGGGCGACAGCACGACGGGCGGCTACTCGGTACTGCCCGTCCTGATGCACGGCGACGCGGCTTTCGCGGGCCAGGGTGTCGTGGCCGAGACCCTGAACCTCGCGCTGCTGCGCGGCTACCGCACCGGCGGCACCGTGCACGTGATCGTGAACAACCAGGTCGGCTTCACCACCGCGCCCGAGCACTCGCGCTCGTCGCAGTACGCCACCGACGTCGCGAAGATGATCGGCTCGCCGATCTTCCATGTGAACGGCGACGACCCCGAAGCCGCCCACTGGGTGGCCAAGCTGGCCGTGGACTACCGCCAGGCGTTCCACAAGGACGTGGTCATCGACCTGATCTGCTACCGCCGCCGCGGCCACAACGAGGGCGACGACCCCTCGATGACGCAGCCGGCGATGTACGACATCATCGACACCAAGCGCTCGGTCCGGAAGACCTACACCGAGGCGCTGATCGGCCGCGGGGACATCTCCGTCGAAGAGGCCGAAGCCGCGCTGCGCGACTTCTCCAGCCAGCTTGAGCACGTCTTCAACGAGGTGCGCGAGCTCGAGAAGCACCCGGCGAAGGCGAGCCCCTCGGTCGAGGAAGAGCAGCAGGTGCCGGCGAAGGTCACCACGGCCGTCTCGACGGACGTCGTGGAGCGGATCGGCGACGCGTTCCTCAACGTCCCCGAGGGCTTCACCCCGCACCCGCGCGTCAAGCCGGTCATGGAGCGCCGCCACAAGATGTCGCGCGAAGGCGACGTCGACTGGGCGTTCGGCGAGCTGCTCGCGTTCGGCTCGCTGGCGATGGAGGGCCGCCTGGTGCGGCTGTCCGGTCAGGACTCGCGCCGCGGCACGTTCACGCAGCGGCACTCGGTGTTCATCGACCGCAAGACCGGCCAGGAGTACTCGCCGCTGCAGAACCTGGCCGACGGCCAGGGCCGCGTGATGATCTACGACTCGGCGCTGTCGGAGTACGCGGCCGTCGGCTTCGAGTACGGCTACGCCGTGGCGAACCCCGAGTCGCTGGTCATGTGGGAAGCGCAGTTCGGTGACTTCGTCAACGGCGCGCAGACCGTGATCGACGAGTACATCTCCTCGGGCGAGGCCAAGTGGGGCCAGCGCTCCGACGTCGTGCTGCTGCTGCCGCACGGCCACGAGGGCCAGGGCCCGGACCACACGTCCGGCCGCATCGAGCGTTTCCTCTCGCTGTGCGCCGAGGGCTCGATGACCGTCGCCGTGCCGTCGACCCCGGCGAACTACTTCCACCTGCTGCGCCGCCACGCCCTCGACGGCATCCAGCGTCCGCTGGTGGTCTTCACGCCGAAGTCGATGCTGCGCAACAAGGCCGCGACGTCGGCGGTCGAGGACTTCACCGGCCAGAGCCGGTTCATGTCCGTCATCGATGACACCACCCAGAACCCCGAAGGCGTCCGCAAGGTGCTGCTGACCTCGGGCAAGCTCTACTGGGAGCTGGTGGCCGAGCGCGCCAAGCGCGAGGCGAACGACGTCGCGATCGTGCGCATCGAGCAGTACTACCCGCTGCCGAAGCGCAAGCTGCTCGCCGCCATCGAGCGCTACAGCAACGCGCAGCAGATCGCGTGGGTCCAGGAGGAGCCGGAGAACCAGGGTGCGTGGCCGTTCTTCGGCCTCAACCTGCCGCGGAAGTTCCCGGAGGTCTTCGCCGGTCTGCAGGTCGTCTCGCGCCGCCCGATGGCCGCGCCGTCGGCGGGTTCGTCGAAGGTGCACGAGGTGGAGCAGAAGGCCCTGATCGCGAAGGCGTTCGACTGATCGACGGCTTTTCCCCGGAGGCCACCACGGTTCGCCCGTGGTGGCCTCCGGGCGTTTCCGCGGCTCGAGCAGATGGTATTTCTATACCGGCCAGTGTTAGGCTGGCGGTATAACTATACCTTTTGTGCTGCGAGGTTTTTCGTGATCGAACTGAAGACGCCTGCGGAGATCGACCGCATGCACGTGGCCGGCCGCTTCGTCGCGGAGGTCCTCACCGAGGTCGGCGGGCTCGCCGACGTGGGCGTCAACCTCCTGGACCTCGAGCACCACGCACGCGGCATGATCAAGCGGCGCGGAGCCGAGTCGTGCTACTGGGACTACGCGCCTTCGTTCGGCAAGGGACCGTTCCGCAACGTCATCTGCCTGTCGGTGAACGACGCGGTCCTGCACGGCCTGCCCCACGACTACGTACTGCGCGACGGCGACGTGCTCACCGCTGACCTCGCGGTCGGCATCGACGGCTGGGTCGCCGACTCGGCGCGCACGGTCATCGTCGGGACGCCGGCCGAGGAGGACCTGCGGATCATCCGGGCCACGGAGGAAGCGCTGGAGGCGGCGATCTCGGCGGCTCGCCCCGGCAACCGCCTGGGCGACGTCTCCGCGGCGATCTACGCGGTGGCCGTTTCGTACGGCTACCCGGTCAACACGGAGTTCGGCGGCCACGGCATCGGCCGGACCATGCACGAGGACCTGCATGTCTCCAACAAGGGCACGGCGGGCCGCGGCTTGAAGCTCCGGCCCGGGCTCACGCTCGCGCTGGAGCCATGGTTCGCGCGCACGACGGACCGCATCGTGTACGACCCCGACGGCTGGACGATCCGCTCGGCCGACGGTTCACGGACCGCGCATTCCGAGCACACGGTGGCCGTCACGGCCGACGGACCGTTGGTGCTCACGCGACGTGAAGGGGAACTGTCCGCTTCCTCGTCGGAGGGGTGACCCCGGGCGGGCGCCTCGTCAATCGGGGTCGCCGGTGCCGTCGGTCCCGGAGTACACCAGGACGTTGGGCGACCCCGTGCCCGCGTCGGTGATCTCGTCCTTCGTCCCCGCGTCCACCAGCGCGTCGCGGACCTCTTCGGGTGTGGCCGACGGGTGGTCCGCCAGGTACAGCGCCGCGGCGCCGACCACGTGCGGAGTCGCCATCGACGTGCCGCTGATGGTGTTGGTCGCGGTGTCGTCGCCGATCCAGGCGGACGTGATGTCGGTGCCCGGCGCGAACATGTCGAGGCACGAGCCGGTGTTGGAGAAGACGGACCTGGCGTCGGTGTCCGTGGTGGCGCCGACGGTGATCGCCTCGGGCACGCGGGCGGGCGAGGCGTCACACGCGCTGCCGCCGTAGGAGTTGCCGCCCGCGATGCCATACGTGACACCCGCGGCGATCGACCGCTGCACGGCCTCGTCCACCACAGTGGACACTGCACCGCCGAGGCTCATGTTCGCCACGGCCGGCAACTCGGCGTTCTCGGTGACCCAGTCGATGCCGGCGACGACCTGGTCGAGGGTGCCGCTGCCGGTGCAGTCGAGCACGCGGACCGCGGTCAGGCTGACTTCCTTCGCCACGCCGTAGGTCTTGCCGCCGATCGTGCCGGCCACGTGGGTGCCGTGGCCGTAGCAGTCGGTGGCGTCGGAGTCGTTGTCCACGAAGTCGTACCCGGAGACGGCGCGGCCGTCGAACTCGGAGTGGGTGAGGTTGATCCCGGTGTCGATCACGTACGCGTGCACGTCGGCGGCCGTCGTGCTGTAGGTGTAGTCCTCGTCCAGCGGCAGTTCACGCTGGTCCACCCGGTCGAGGCCCCACGACGGCGGGTCCAGCTGGTCGGTCAAGGCGTGGACCACGCGGTTCTGCTCCACAAAGGACACAGCGGGGTCGGCGGCGGTGCGCTTGGCCTGCGTCTCGGACATCGTGCCGGTGAAACCGCGCAGCGCCTTCGAGAACGTGCGCTCGACCGAGCCGCCGTGGCGGCCGGTGACGCTCTTCGCCGTCGACTCCACCGAGGTGCCGTCCTTGAGCACCACGAGGTAGCTGTCTTTCACCGCGCCGGCACCACCCGCACCGACGATCGCGCCCTCCTGAGCAGACGCCACGCCGCTCCCGAACACGGTTACGGTCGCGATCGAGGCGGCACTGGCCAGGATCATCAGGCTTCTGGTCACTGTTCCCCGAGCTTTACGCACAATTCGTCCCTCCTCGACCAGCGCGAACACCAGTTGGCCTGAGGCTAGGTGCGCGGCACTGGTGGCAGGAAGAAGAGTCGTCTCGGAGGTTTTCACCGCGTTGCGCTGTTCGGACCATTCGCGTGGTCGGAAAACGGTTTTACCCACGCCCGCGCAGCCAGGAACAATTCACCCATGCTGATCCGCCAGGCCCTTCACACCGACGAGACCGCGATCCGCGCCGTGCACACGGCCGCGTTCGCGCAGCCCGGGCTGACCACCGTGCCCGAGGCCGTGCTCGTCGACGGGCTGCGCGCGGACGGGGACCTCATCCCCGCGCTGTCGCTGGTCGCCGAGCAGGGCGGTCGCATCGTCGGCCACGCCTGCTCGAGCCCCGGCAAGCTGGACGAAGACCGCGGCAGCGCCGTGGGGCTCGGGCCGCTCGGGGTGCTGCCGGAGTTTCAGCGCGGCGGGGTCGGGTCAGCCCTCATGCACGCGACGCTCGGGGCCGCCGACGCGCTCGGGTTCGCGGTGGTGGTTCTGCTGGGCGATCCGGGGTACTACCGCAGGTTCGGGTTCGTGCCGGCCGAGCGGCTGGGGATCACGCCGCCGGTGCCCGAATGGGCGCCGCACTTCCAGGCTCGCGCGTTGACCGCCCGCAAGCCGAAAAACCGGGGCGCCTTCCGGTACGCGCCCGCGTTCGAACGACTGTGAAGGAAAGCCGATGACCATCCTCTGGCGCCCCACCGGGCCGGTGGAGCTGGAGCTCGTGCGGGAGCTCCGGTGGCGCGCGTGGCCGCCGCGGTTGCCGGAGCAGCCGATCTTCTACCCCGTGCTCAACGAGGACTACGCGGTGCGCATCGCCAGGGACTGGAACGTGCGCCACGACGGCGCCGGGTTCGTCACGCGGTTCGAGGTGGAGACGGAGTTCCTGGAGCGCTACCCGGTGCGGCAGGCGGGCGGCGAGACGATCCTCGAGCTCTGGGTGCCGGCCGAGGAGCTGGCGGAGTTCAACCGGCACATCCTCGGTGAGATCGAGGTCGTGCACGAGTTCCGCTGACGGCTCACGCCTTCAGGTGGTTGCGGGCCAGGAAGTCGTCGGCGATGTCCAGCGGGTTGCGCTTCTCGTCGGTGAACTGGACGTTCAGCTCGGTCAGCTGGTCGGTCGTCAGGGCGGCCGAGACGCGGTTCAGGGCGGCGACCTCACCCGGGGACAGCGTCCCGCGGGCGACCAGCGGCACGATGTTCTGCGCCGGGAACATGTTCTTGTCGTCGTCGAGGGGCACGAAGCCGTTGGACTTGATCGTCGACGACGTGCTGAACAGGTCGGCCACCTGGACCTCGCCGGACTTCAGCGCGGCCACGGTGACGGGGCCGCCGGTGTCGGTGGTGCGGATCTCCTTGAAGGAGCAGCCGTACAGCTGCTTGATGCGGTCCTTCCAGCGGCTGCTCCACTGGCCCGGCCCGCCCATCACCAGCTCGCCGCAGCGGCTGCCCAGGTCCGAGAACGTCCGCACGCCCGCGGCCGCCAGCTCGGGGCGCACCACGAGCAAGTCCTTGTCCTGCGCCGGCGCCTGGTCGAGGACCTCGAACCCGGCGGGCAGCTTCTGCTTGAGCTGCGCGTACACGTCGTCCGAAGTGGTCGCCTGCGTGTCCTTGTCGAAGTAGCGCAGGAGGTTGCCGCTGTAGTCGGGCACCACCGAGAGAGACTTGTCCTGCAGGGCCTTCACCACGACCTCACGGCTGCCGACCGGCGGGCGCACCGTGACGTTCGAAGCACCGGCGTCGCGCAACGCGCCGGCATAGATCTGGGCCAGCAGCAGGCTTTCGCCGACGTCGGACGCGCCGATGATGATGTCGCCCGTCGTGCCGCCCTCGCCGCCGCCGGCGAGCGGGTTGCCACACCCCGCGACAACCAAGGCCAAAGACAAGAACACGCAACCCCAGCGCCTCACGCCACACCTCCCGCCGCCGCGGCCGAACCGGTGCTCGCCTGCACGGCGAGCCGGACGCCCTTCGGCACGAGTGCGCGCTGCGCCGCGGCGAGCACCAGGTCGAACACGATCGCCAGCAGCGCCGTGAGGATGGCGCCCGCGACGACCTCCGTGTAGTCCAGGATGGCCAGCCCGTCGAGCAGGAACCGGCCGAGGCCGCCGAGCCCGACGTACGCGGCGACCGCCGCCGTCGCGATCAGCTGCAGCACGGCGTTGCGGATCCCGCCCAGCACCAGCGGCAACGCGATCGGCAGCTCGACCTTCCACAGCTGCTGCCAGCCCGTCATGCCGATGCCCTCGGCGGCGTCGACCACGTCGTGCTCGGCCGCCTGCAGGCCCGCGTAGGTGCCGGCCAGCACGGGCGGGATCGCCAGCACCACCAGGCCGATGATCGTGGCCGTGGTGCTCTCGGTGAAGAGCAGGAACAGGAACGTGACGAGCCCCAGCGTCGGCAGCGCGCGGATCGCGTTGCCCGCGCCCACCAGCACCACGGCGCCGCGGCCGGTGTGCCCGACCCACAGGCCGAGCGGGAACGCGATCACGACGGCGATGACCAGCGCGAGCAGCACGTAGCCGAGGTGCTCGCCCAGGCGCGTGGCGATGCCGTCCGGGCCCTGCCAGTTGGCGGCCGTGGTGAACCAGTCGAAGACGTTCACGCCGCCGCCTCCGCGAGCACGGGCGCGCGGCCGGCGCGCTCCCACGGGGTGAGGACGTTGCGCAGCTGCACCAGCACCACGTCGACGACCAGCGCCAGCAGCAGCGTGAGCACGATGCCGACCACGATCGGCGAGAAGTACTCGCGCTGGAACCCGTCGGTGAACAGCACACCCAGCCCGCCGGTGCCGATCAGCGCGCCGACGCTCACGAGGCTGATGTTGCTCACCGACGCCACGCGCACGCCCGCGGCGAGCACCGGCACCGAAAGCGGCAGCTCCACGCCGAGGAAGCGCCGCGGCGCGCGGTAGCCGATGGCCGTGGCGGCGGCGATGATGTGCGACGGCACGGCGTCGAGCGCGTCGAGCACCGGGCGCACGAGCAGCGCCGTGGTGTAGATCGTGAGCGCGACGATCACGTTGACGCTGTCGAGGATCTTCGACCCGATGAGGCCCGGGATCACCACGAACAGCGCCAGCGACGGGATGGTGTACAGCAGGTTCGCCACCACCAGCAGCACGCTGCGCACCGGCTGCCAGCGGTCCCCGAGCCAGCCCAGCACGATGGCGAGCACGATCCCGATCACCAGCGGTACCAGCGCGAGGTAGATGTGCTCGCCCAGGTCACCGAGGATCTCGCCGCGGTTGTTCGCGCTGCCCAGGTAGCGCCCGAGCTCGTCGAAGAACCCGCCCATCAGGACGCCTGCGGGGTGGCCTCGATCACATCCAGGACCTGGTGGGCCACGACCGTCCCCACCACGCGGTGACCCTCGTCCACGACCACGCCGAGACTCGCGGGCGAGGACAGGGCGGCGTCGAGCGCGCCGCGGATGGGCGTGCCCTGCACGTAGAGGGAACCGCCCGCCACGAGGTCGCCCTCGGTGAGCTCGCCGTCCACAGTGGAGTTCGGCGCCAGCCAGCCGCGGGGCTGCTTCTCGGAGTTCACCACGAGCTGCCAGGTCTTCGTCGGCTCCGGCAGCTTCGTGCCGAGCTCGACGACGTCCACAGGGGACACCTCGACGCCGCCGGCGGACACGAAGGACAGCCCCCGGTAACCGCGGTCGCGCCCGACGAACGACGCCACGAAGTCGTCCACGGGGTGGCGCAGCACGTCGGACGGGGTGCCGTACTGGGCGAGCACGCCGCCCACGCGCAGCACCGCGATCTTGTCGCCGAGCCGCACGGCCTCGTCGATGTCGTGCGTGACGAACACGATGGTCTTGCCCAGCTGCGACTGCAGCCGCAGCAGCTCGTCCTGCAGCTCCTCGCGCACGATCGGGTCGACGGCGGAGAACGGCTCGTCCATCAGCAACACCGGCGAGTCGGCCGCGAGCGCCCGGGCCACGCCCACGCGCTGCTGCTGTCCGCCCGAGAGCTGCGCCGGGTACCGCTTGCCGAGCTCCTTCGGAAGGCCGACGGTCTCCAGCAGCTCGGCCGCGCGGGCGCGGGCCTTGCGCTTGTCCCAGCCGGACAGCAGCGGCACGGTCGCGATGTTGTCGAGCACCGTCCTGTGTGGAAAGAGGCCGGCGTGCTGGATCACGTAGCCGATGCCGCGGCGCAGCAGCGCGGGGTCGCCCTCGCTCACGTCCTTGCCGTCGAGCAGCACGGCGCCCGACGTGGGCTCCACCATGCGGTTGATCATGCGCAGCGAGGTGGTTTTTCCGCAGCCCGAAGGGCCGACGAGCACGGTGATGGTGCCGTCTTCGACGGTGAGCGAGAGTCCGTTCACCGCCACCGTGCCGTCCGGATAGCGTTTGGTCACATCGCGGAACTCGATCGTCACGGACTTCTCCCCACGTCAGATGCAGATCGACCGTAGCCCACTCGGCGGGCCTTGGCAGCCTTTCCCGCACAGTGGCCGGTTACTCTCGACGTCCGTGACCGCTCTCGACGACCTCCTGACCGCGCACGGCGCCGGCGTACGCCCGTTGTACGAGGTGATCGACCTGCTCCGCACGGGTCCCCGTGAGCTGGCCGACCTGGTACGCCTGTCCGCGGCACCCCGGCGCAGCGTCGAGGACGTGCTGGCCGCGCTGGAGCGTGATCTGGAGCGTTCCGCCGCGGGTGTCCGGATCGCACCGGACGCGCTGCCCGGGTACGAGAAGTACCGCCTGCCGCGGCTGCCCGATCCGCTCGACGACGCCGTGGCCGCGCACTCCGAGCTGCTCGCGTCGATCTCCGGCTGGGTCGCCGGCGTGCCCGCGCCGCTCGCCGCCCTCGACCACGTGCAGGCGACGCCCGAGACGGTGCTGCGGCGTGCTTTGTGGCTCAACGCCCGTTACGACCTGCGCCGTTCCCGCCTGCTGTTCCTCGGCGACCACGACCTGACCTCGCTGGCCGTGCACGCCGTGTGCCCCGAGGCCGAGCTGACCGTGGTGGACCTCGACGAACGAGTTCTGTCCTACCTGGACTCCACCGGCGCGCGCGCCGTCGCCACCGCGCACGCCGACCTGCGGGTCGGCCTGCCGCCCGCCGTCACGGGCCGCGCGGACCTCGTCTTCAGTGATCCGCCCTACACCCCGGACGGCATGGGGCTGTTCGCCGCGCGCGCCGTGCAAGCGCTGCGGGAGCCGACCGAAGGCCGCGTCCTGCTGGCCTACGGCTACAGCCCCCGCCACCCCGCGCTAGGCGCCCAGGTGCAGCGTTCGCTGGCGACACTCGGGCTCACGTTCGAGGCGATCCTGCCCGACTTCAACCGCTACGACGGCGCCCAGGCCATCGGCGCCGCTGCCGACCTCTACGTCTGCCAGCCCACCGCGAAGGCCCGCAAAACGGGCCGGGGCAAGGGAAAGTCGGCCATCTACACCCACGGGCCGCAGTCCGTGGAGGCGACCGGCACGAAGCCGACGTTGCTGTCCGCGTTGCGCGACATCGCCTCCGAAGGGGGCCTCGCCCTGGAAACCCGGCCCGTCGACTGGTCGATGTCCGCGCCGGAGGGCGACGCCGTCGCGATGGACCTCACCGCCGACCCCGGCCCGTGGCTGCTGCGCACGCTGCTCGGCACCAACGCGCGCCGGCTGGCCCTGCTCGTGCCCAACAACCACCCGGACCTCGCCGACGCGGCCTCGCAGGCGGCACTCACCGACCTCATGGCCGGCAAGTACCGCCTGCGGTTCCTGCGCAGCACGCCGGACAACCGCCACGCCGTGGTCACGGCGGACATGGTCGACGACCCGTCGGAGGTCCTGACGCGGGCGCACGCGCGGCTGGCGAACGTCGCGCTCGACGTGCCGGACGAGCTCACCGACCTGCGGCTCGTGGACGTGCCGCGGCACCGGCTGGTGGAGCTGCTGCGCTGAAGCCCGGACCGCAGTGGCTCAGAACAGCTGCGCCGCCAGTGCCTTGTAGACACTGAAGACCTCGTCGTCGTAGACCTGCAGCTCGACGTCCGGGATGTCCGGGTGGGTGGCGTGGCGGGTGGTGATCACCTGGATGGCGACGTGGTTCGCGCCCTGCTCGTGGTGCTCACCGAGCTGCGCGGCGATCGCGGCCGCGTCGCCGTGGGCGACGACGGCGTCGATGAGGCGGTCGCTGCCGTCGCCGGCCAGGTCTTCGTCGGTGAAGCCCAGGCGGCGCAGGTTGCTCGTGTAGTTGGTGAGGCCCAGGTACGGGTGCTTGATGCGCGGCCGCGCGGTGTCGCGGGCGCGCGCCGGATCGGGGTCGAGCACGACCTTGTGCTCGGGCGCCAGCAGCGCGGACGGGCCGAGCGCCGCACGCGAGAGCCGCGTGTGCGCCGGCGGCACGAGGTAGGGCACCGATCCGCCCGCGCGCGAGGCGGTGAGCTCCAGCATCTTCGGCCCCAGCGCGGCGATCGCGCGGCCCTCCACCGGCACGCCGCCCGCGTCGAGGCCGTCGAGGTAACGCTTCATCGCGGCGAGCGGCTTGGTGAACTCCTGCGTCTGCTCCGGGTGCCCCGCGCCGATGCCGAGCCAGAACCGGCCGGGGAACCGGGAAACCAGCCGGTGGTACGCCTTCGCGGCGACGGCCGGGTCACCGTGCCAGATGTTGAGGATGCTCGTGCCGACCACGAGCGTCGAGGTGGCTGCCAGGAGTTCGTCGAGGCCGGCCAGGTCGGTCGGTGGGCCGGCGGCCCACAACGTGGAGAAACCGAGCTGCTCGATCTCCGTCGCCATCGCCGGGGTGGTCAGAGCGGCCGGTTGCCAGACGCCGTAGGCGCCGAGGTCGATCGTCATGCCTCCAGCGTGGCAACGAAAAAATGGACCGGCAAGTCCAAAAAAGAGGGGCTCCCCGCGACGGGGAGCCCCTCTTTTGGCGCGAGGGATCAGCCGGTCACACCGTCGGCCACCGCGGCCTTGGCGACGGCCGCCGCGACCTCCGGGGCCACGCGCGGGTCGAGCGGGCTCGGCACGATGCGGTCGGGGCCGAGGTCGTCGGTCGCGACGGCGACGATGGCGTCGGCCGCGGCCAGCTTCATGTTCTCGGTGATCGCGCGCGCACCGGCGTCGAGGGCGCCGCGGAAGACGCCGGGGAACGCCAGGACGTTGTTGATCTGGTTCGGGAAGTCACTGCGGCCCGTGGCGACGATCGCCGCGTAACGCGCCGCGTCGGCCGGGTGCACCTCCGGGTCCGGATTGGACAGTGCGAACACGATCGGGTCGTCGGCCATGGAGCCGAGCAGCTCGGGGTCGATCGTCGCGCTGGACAGGCCGAGGAACACGTCCGCGCCCTTCAGCGCGGCCTCGAGACCACCGGCGAGACCGGACTTGTTGGTCGTCGCGGCCAGCTGCTCCTTGATCGGGTTGAGGCCCTCACGTCCCGAGTGGATGATGCCGCGCGAGTCGAGCACCGTGACGTCCCCGACGCCGGCCTCCTGCAGGATCTTCGCGCAGGCCACCCCCGCCGCGCCCGCACCCGAGATGACCACGCGCTGGTCGGCGATCGCGCGGTCCAGCACCAGGTTCGCCCCGCGCAGCGCGGCGAGCGTGACGATCGCGGTGCCGTGCTGGTCGTCGTGCATGACCGGGCAGTCGAGCGCGGCCTTGAGCTTGTCCTCCAGCTCGAAGCACCGCGGCGCCGAGACGTCCTCGAGGTTCACCGCGCCGAACGACGGGCGCAGGCGCACCAGCGTCTCCACGATCTCGTCGACGTCGGTGGTGTCGAGCACCAGCGGGATCGAGTCGAGGCCACCGAAGGTCTTGAACAGCACCGACTTGCCCTCCATGACGGGCAGCGACGCGCTCGCGCCGATGTCGCCGAGGCCGAGCACCGCCGTGCCGTCGCTGACGACCACCACGAGACGGTCGGCCCAGGTGTACCGCTTCGCCTGGGCGGCGTCCTCGGCGATCGCCCGGCTCACCTTCGCCACGCCGGGCGTGTAGGCGATCGAGAGGTCGCGCGGGTCGGAGATGGGCCGGGTGGCCGCCACGGAGAGCTTGCCGCCCTCGTGCCCGGTGAAGATCTCGGCGTCGGTCACCGGAGCGGCGGTGGCGGCCGTGCTGGCCTGGTCGGTCATCGGGGTTCCTGTCGTCGTTTCCGGCGTTCGCCCCTCGGCGATCGCGGAACTCGCGGGGTGGATCTGCGTCACTGAATTACTCCTGGGACTGCGAGCGGGGGACCACTGGCGGCGGGCGAAGGCGCACCCGGCACCGATGGAACTTGTCCTCCGGACGGCAGCCCAGCGCGGTAGCGCCGGCCTGTCGGCGAGGCGTCACAGCGGCCATCCGATCCGTGGGGTGTGGCTGATGGCCGCGGACGCTGCGGTCTCCCAATCATGACAGGAGCCCCTCCGGAGGCGAACCCTCGGTGCGGCTCATGTCACAGATTCCGCGGACTTCCCGAGGAAAACCCCCGAAATACCCTTATTCCCAAGACGTCCGTCCGGTTTTGTTGAATGGTTCCGAACCGATTCAGTGATCACGGCCACCCGCATTTCGCGCCGCGCGGCACTCGATAAGGTGAGCGCATGCAATTCCGCCCGCTGAAGGTCGCCGACGCCTACGAGTTCACCCCCCGCGCGTTCCCCGACGAGCGCGGGCTCTTCGTGGCGCCGTTCCAGGAAGAGGCGCTCCTGAGCGCCACCGGGCACCCGATGCGCGTGGGCCAGACCAACCACAGCGTCTCCCGCCGCGGCACCATCCGCGGCGTGCACTTCGCCGACGTACCGCCGGGCCAGGCGAAGTACGTCTACTGCCCGGCCGGCTCCCTGCTCGACGTGATCATCGACGTGCGCACGGGCTCCCCCACCTTCGGCCAGTGGGATGCCGTCCTGCTCGACGCGAAGGACTTCCGCGCCGTGTACGTCGCCGAGGGCCTGGGCCACGCGTTCGTCGCGCTCGAGGACAACACGGCGATGGCCTACCTGTGCTCGGAGCCGTACAACCCCTCGGGCGAGCACGGCATCAGCCCGCTCGACCCCGCGCTCGACCTGCCGTGGCCCGCCGATCTCACGCCGATCGTGTCCGAAAAGGACCGTTCCGCCCCGACGCTGGCGGAGGCGGAGGAGCAGGGACTGCTGCCGGCGTACGCCGATTGCACGGCGTTCTACGAGAAGCTGCGCTCGGCTCACCGCTGAGTTCCGGCCGATCCGTGGCGGTTCTCGCCGTTGCTCTTTTAGTATGCGCACATATAGTATGCCCGCATGGCACTGTACGAGTACGAGCACACCGAGACCACCACCGCGCCGGCGTCGGCCATCTGGCCACTGTGGACGGACACCTCCCGCTGGCCCGAATGGGACGCGAGCCTGCGGGAAGTCGCGCTGGACGGCCCGTTCGAGGCGGGCACCAGCGGCACCATGACGATGCCGGACCTGCCGCCGATCCCGTTCACGCTCACCGCCGTCGACTACGGCCGCGGGTTCACCGACGAGACACGGCTGCCCGACGCCACGCTCGTCTTCGACCACCGGCTGGAAGACGCCGAGGACGGCACGCGCATCGTCTACCGCGTGACGGTGGACGGACCGCCGGAGCTGGGCCCGGCGGTCACCGAGGACACCCCGGACGCCATGCGCGCGCTGGCGCGGCTCGCCGAGGCATCCTTGCGGGCATGACCGCTCCGGAGTCCCGCCTGCCCGGCCCCGACGCGAGCCCCGGCTTCCTGCTGTGGCGCGTCACGCTGGCCTGGCAACGCGTGATGCGCGCGGCGCTGGCGCCGCACGACCTCACGCACGTCCAGTTCGTGCTGCTCACCACCACGTGGTGGCTCACGCGATCCGGCGAGCCGCCCACGCAGCGGCAGCTCGCCGAGCAGGCGGGCACGGACACGATGATGACCAGCCAGGTCGTGCGCAAGCTCGCGGACCGCGGGCTGCTGACCCGCGCCGACGACCCGGCCGACGCGCGCGCGAAGCGCCTGCAGCTCACCGGAGCCGGCTCGGCGCTGGTCGCGAAAGCACTGCACGACGTCGAAGACGCCGACGCGCGGTTCTTCGGCGGACTCGGCGAGCGGACCGGTGGGTTCGTGTCCGCACTGGCCGACCTGGGGACGTGAGGGCTCAGGCCAGCACGTCTTCCGCCAGCACCCGTTCCACGTTGCGCTCCGCCAGGGCCGTGATCGTGACGAACGGGTTCACACCCGTGCTGCCCGGGATGAGCGAGCCGTCCGTCACGTAGAGGTTGCGGTAGCCCTTCACGCGCCCGTGGTCGTCGGTCGCTTCGCCGAGGACGAGGCCGCCGAGGGGGTGGTAGGTGAAGCGGTTCTCGAACGGGCGGGTGTCGCCGAAGAGGTCGTGGCGGTAGATGGTGAGGTTGGCCGCGTTGATCTTGTCGAACAGCGCCTTCGCCGCGTCGATCGACGGCTGGCCCTGCGCGGCCGCCCACTGCAGCCTCGCCGAATCGGAGGCCGCATCGTAGGTGAAGTGCCCACGTTGCGGGTTCTTCGTGATGGCGAGATAAAGGCTCACCCACGTCTCGAGCCCGGCCGGCACGGGCGCGATCTCCGCGAACACCGGGTGCACGGGGTCGTGCCAGTTGTCGATGCCGAGTGCGGGCATGCCGGATTGCAGGCTGCCCGTGGTGTCCCAGACGTGGTTGGCGCGCCCCAGCATCACGTTGCCGTTGGTGCCCCAGCCCTGGCCCACCGCGTCGGGCAGGTCCGGCAGGCGGCCGGTTTCCCTTGCCCGCAACAGCAGTTCGGTGGAACCGACGCTGCCGGCGCCGAGGAAGAGGTGCTTCGCGGAAACGTGCTTGGTCGCGACGACCGCGCCGTACGGGTCGATTTCGCGCACCACCAGCGCGTACGTGCCATCGGGCTGCCGGACGATCTCGCGGACCTCGTGCAGCGTCTGGATCGTCACGTGGCCGGTGCCGACCGCGGCCGCGAGGTAGGACTTGTCGAGCGAACGCTTGCCGTGGTTGTTGCCGTAGATCACTTCCGACGCGAGCGCGGAGCGTTCGACCGTGCCGGCTTCTTCCTGTTCGAGGTAGGAGAAGTCGTAGACGCTGGGCACGAAGGTCGTCGCGAAACCGGCTTTCTGCGCCGCTTTCCGCGAAACGCGCGCGTATTGGTAGGAACGGCAGGTCTCGAACCACCGCTCGTCCACGGAGTTCACGCCGAGCCCGGCTCGCGCGCGCGGGAAGTACTTGCCGTACATTTCGCCGGCGTCCACCCGGGGCAGGATTTCCTCGAAGTACGAACGTTTCGGCGTCACGGCCATCGCACCGTTGACCAGCGAGCCACCACCGACGCCGCGGCCGAGGTACACGGACATGTCGCCGTAGTTCACGCGGTCGAGCACCCCGGCGTACGGCTTGATGTCGCGGTTGGCGATGTCGAGCCACAGGAAAGACGCGAGCGGCGCCTGGGTGCGGTTCTTGAACCACATCGAGCGCCGGTCGGGGTTCAGCATCTCGCAGAAAACCTTGCCGTCAGGCCCGGGATCGTGCCACAGCTGCCCCATTTCGAGCATCAGCGTGGGCACGCCGGCCTCGCCGAGACGCAACGCGGTGGCCCCGGCGCCGTAGCCGGTCCCGATGATCACGGCGGGCGAGTACCCGGGCAGGGGCGGGTTCACGGCGGCGCGGGCGCTGGCAGCGGAAATCCCGGTCAGTCCGAAGGCCGCGGCGGTGTTCAGCGCGGCGAGGCCGAGGAACCGGCGGCGCGTCAGGGCTGGCATGCCTGCATGGTGTCGGCGTGGTTCGGGAGCTGACAAGGCCGAAAATGAGCACTATTCGCATCCACCCAGTAAACGGCGTTAAGTTTCACTCGGCCGGGTCAATTCGCGAGTGACCCCGATCGCTGTTTTTCCGCGTCACCCAGATCGTGATGGTCGCCGTGACGACGGTCGTTCCGCGTGCGTCGAGAATCCGCACCGGCACCGGGAGATCGAACCCCTCGTCGCCGAACTCGGGCAGCTCCGGCAGTTCGGCGACGGCGCGCAGGCCCGTGGTCGCCTTGGCGAGGTACCGCACGTCCATACCCTTGGGCAGCCAGCGGTGCGACGGCGGCACGGTCACCTCCGCGAGCATGCCCATCGCGATCTCCGCGAGGTTGCACGCGGCGATCGCGTGAAAGGTCCGGATGTGGTTGTGAACACCCCACCACTTCGGCGCGGTGACCGAACAGTGCCCCGGACGCAGCTGCCGCACCGACGGCAGCACCGTCCCAAAGTAGGGCACGCGCAGGCACATCGCGGCGGAAAACAGCTGCTTGCCACCGGGTTTGCCGGCCAGCCGGCGCCACAGCGCGAACGTCGGGCTCGTGCCCATCCGAACCTCCCCTCTACCTACTCGCCAGTAGGTAAACACAGTACGCGACCTGCCCGCAAACGGGCGCGGGGCTATATTCGGGCTCGTGGCACATCGGCTCTTCCTCCTCAGGCACGGCCAGACCGAGTGGTCCGTCAACGGCAGGCACACCGGACGCACCGACATCCCGCTCACGGCGGCCGGTGAGGACCAGGCGCGCGCGGCGGGCGGCACCCTGCGCACCCTGCTCGGTGGCCCCAAGCTCGTGATCTCGAGCCCGCGTGAACGCGCGAAGCGCACGGCCGAGCTCGCCGGCCTGCGCGTGGACGAGCTCACCGAAGACCTCGCCGAGTGGGACTACGGCGACTACGAAGGCGTCACCACGCCGAAGATCCGCGAAACGGACCCGGGCTGGACCGTGTGGACGCACCCGATCCCGGGCGGGGAGAGCGCGGCGGACGTGGCCGCGCGCGCCGACAAGGTCCTCGACCGCGCGCGCCGCGAGATCGACAACGGCGACGTGGTCCTGGTGGGCCACGGGCACTTCAGCCGCGTGCTGGTGGCGCGCTGGGTCGGCCTGCCCGCCACCGCGGGTGTCCACTTCGGACTGGACCCGGCCGGCATCGCCGTGCTGGGCGACGAACGCGGCGAGCCCCAGGTCGAGCACCTGAACCTGCTGCCCGCGCTGGAAGGCTGAGCACTTGACCGACCCCCGTGTCCGGCGGATCCGGCCCGAAGACGTCGACGCCGTGGTGGAACTGGTCTACGCACTCGCCGAGTTCGAGCGCGCGCCGGACGAATGCCACCTCGAAGCACCGCAGCTGCACAAAGCGTTGTTCGGTCCCGCACCGGCGCTGTTCGGCCACGTCGCGGAAGTCGACGGCCAGGTGGCCGGGTTCGCCTTGTGGTTCCTGAGCTTCTCGACGTGGCGAGGCACGCACGGCATCTACCTGGAAGACCTGTTCGTGCGTGCCGAACTGCGCGGCTCCGGGCTGGGCAAGGCACTGCTCGCGGCACTGGCCGCCGAGTGCGTCGAGCAGGGTTACCAGCGGCTGGAGTGGGCGGTGCTGAACTGGAACCCGGCCGTCGGGTTCTACCGGGCGCTCGGCGCGCTGCCGCAGGACGAGTGGACCACCTACCGCCTCACGGACGCACCACTGAAGGCGCTGGCCGCGGAAAGCTGACGCCGCCGGACGCGTCACTCCTTTTCGTGGCGCTCGCGTTCCTCGCGGCGCCCGGCGAGGCCACCGCGTTCGGCTGCTTCTTCTTCCGTCTCGCCTTCGCGCAGGCCGAGCGCCCACGCGCGGGCCGGGCGGCGGAAGAGCAGCACGAGCGCCGCGAGGCCGCACACGCCGATCGGCACACCCCAGGCCGGCTGGCCGGACGGGCCGAGCACGTACCAGCCCACGCCCATGAGCAGCAGCGCGACCACGACACCGGGCGAACGCGCCCACTGGCGGCCGAGGACCAGTCCCGCCGAGGCGGCCAGGAACGCGATCGCCAGCACGGCGTAGGTGCCGAACTCGGCCCAGATGTTGTTGCCGGGCTGCGACGGCTCCTGCAGTCCGCGCACGAGGATCACGACGCCGAGCACCAGGAGCCCGAGACCGGGCAGCGCGGTGAGGATCCCGGCCAGCCGGACCTCGAACGGGGTGGGCGGCTGGTTCTCGTCGAGCGACACGGGTGCGGCCTTCCAAGCTGCTTTGCGGGAGCACAGCGACCCGACCTGCACGGGTCACGGTGGGTGAGCGGTTTCGATCGTATGCCACCCGGTCGGCCGTTTTCGCGGGGCGCCGGGCACGTGAAAATCGGGGTTGTCGTCGATGAGCGGGCGGTCGGCCCGGGTGCACTTGTCACGACGAGCGGATGTTCGCCGTACGCAAGGGAGGATCGCCCGCCACAGGGTCATCGGACGCAGTACTGGCGCGTTCCCGAACGCAGCACCGGCGCAGATCTGGGGCGCCGTTCACCGTGCTGAGCTTCGCGTCACCTTGTGCCGTCGAAGGTTCTCCAGCCGGGCGAACGTCACCTACGCTGCGGAAGTGCGCGCCATTCTCGTCGTGAACCCGCAGGCCACCTCGACCACCGCCGGTGGCCGGGATGTGCTGGCGCACGCGCTGGCCAGCCAGGTGAAGCTCGACGTCGTCGAGACGGACTACCGCGGCCACGCGATGGCCGTGGCGCGCTCGGCGGCCCGTGACGGTTTCGACCTGGTCGTGGCCCACGGCGGCGACGGCACGGTCAACGAGGTCGTCAACGGTCTCCTCGCGGACTCCACCGGCGACCCGGGCGAGCTCGGGGGCGTCCCGATGCTCGGCGTGGTGCCCGGCGGCTCGGCCAACGTGTTCGCGCGCGCTCTCGGCCTTCCCGTGGATCCCGTCGAGGCGACGCACCAGCTGCTCAACGCGCTCGAGAACGACCGGCGCCGCCGCATCGGCCTCGGCCTCGCCGACGGGCACTGGTTCACCTTCAACGCCGGGCTCGGCTGGGACGCCGACGTGGTGGGCCGCGTCGCGAAGCGGCGGGGCAAGGAAACGAGCGCGACGCTCTATCTCCGCGCCTCGGTGCGCTCCTACTTCCGGCCGCCGCTGGGCCGGCCGGCCCTGACCGTGCGGATCCCGGGCGAGGAACCCACCGAGGTGGTGACCGCGTTCGTGTCCAACACCGATCCGTGGACCTACCTGGGTGATCGCGCCATCCACCTCAACTCGGGTTGCTCGTTCGAGACGGGATTGGGCTTGTTCGCGTTGAACGGTCTGCGGTTGCCCACCGTGTTCACGCATGTACGCCAAGCTTTGCTCACGAAGAGCGACCAGCACGGGCGCCACCTGGTGCGCCACGACGACGTGCCGATGATCCGCATCGACGCAGCTGAGCCGGTGAACTTCCAGGTCGACGGGGACCTCGTCGGACAGCGGACGCGAGTGGAATTCCACAGCGTGCCGGATGCACTCACAGTAATCGTGTGACGGTGCGACCACTGATCGCCTGCGGCAAAGTGCATTTTGCCGCTCGTCGACGCAGAAGCTCCGCTCACCGCATCGCGCTTCCGCCACACGGTCCGTTTCGGACAGAAACCGCAGGTCAGAGGCGTCGCTCGGCCGGGTGAGCTGACTCACCGATCTTCGGGAAACCCTTGTCGAACGCGGTCCTTCGTGAAAGCATTCACAAGCACCCAAAAACACGACCGCCATGACGACTGTGGCGCGGCCCTCCCGCGCCACTATGAAGGAGCTCACGAACATGGACTGGCGCCACGACGCGTCCTGCCGAGACGAGGACCCCGAGCTGTTCTTCCCGGTGGGAACCAGCGGTCCGGCTCTGCTGCAGGTCTCCGAGGCGAAGGCCGTGTGCCACCGCTGCACCGTCGCTTCCGACTGCCTGGCCTGGGCTCTGGCCAGCGGCCAGGACGCCGGCGTGTGGGGCGGCATGAGCGAGGACGAGCGACGCGCGCTCAAGCGCCGCCGTACGCAGATCGGCACGCGTACCATCGCCTGAGCCTGAAGGCTCAGAAGCACCACAACCCTGAACTGGATTTGTCGCAGGGGGCCTTTGCGTCCCCTCCGCCTGCGACTTGGGGCGATACCCATCCGGTTTAAGCGTAACAACCGAGGTGAAACCGCCCGCACCCGGGTGCGCTGCACCTCACCAGGACTGAACAAGTCCTCCCGCGGAACGTCGTGAGGGCCGGTACCGATTCGTTCGGTACCGGCCCTTCGGCGTGTCCGGGGTTCTTCCGGCCGCGCCCTCGCCGTGCCCCTCGGATTCTTCCGGCGCGCGGGGTCCTTTCGACCGCACCCGCAGCCATGCCGAGTTCGGCACCAGCACTTCGCGCAACCGAAGGTTCTTCCGATGTGCCCCGTCGGCGCATCGGGCCCTTCGACCGCACCCGCGGCGTCGCCGAGACTTGTCGCCGCATCCGTCGGATGCGCCCCGCCGCCTGTCCGCGCTCTCCGCGGTGCCGCCGCCCCCTCACCCGCCGGCCGTCCGTTGTGGACTGATTCGCCCGGACAATTGCCTTGAGGTAGAAGATCTTTCGCGTTTGACGCTCCCCGCCACCCGCGTGAGCTCTCTCCACCGCCCGCGGTCCCGATGAGCGGCACGCCGTCGGTTGAACGTTTGCCGAACGGCTTCCGAACGGGACGCGACCCAAGCCTGCGCGGCACCCTCTCTCGCACACCCTGACAGCTCGCACAGCATTGCCATTTGACGATACTGTGTCTCACACACTATCGTGACAAGCGTGAAAGACACCGACTTGCTGGACGCGCATCGGCAGGAGCTGTGGCGGGGGACGGTCGTGCTGGCGAGTCTGCTGGCGCTGCAGAAGCCCGGGTACGGCTACGGACTGCTCGACGCACTGGAGCGCGCGGGGGTGCCCGCGCCGGCCAACACGCTGTACCCGCTGTTGCGCCGCCTGGAGGGTCAGGGGCTGCTGACCAGCGAGTGGGACACCTCGGGCGCCCGGCCGCGGAAGTTCTACCGCACCAGCCGCGACGGGCTTCGGCTCGCGCGGGAGCTGCAGAAGGAGTGGCGCGCGATCGACACCGCGCTGAGCCGGCTGGACACCGAAGCCGACCCGGAGACGAACACCGGAGCAGACACCGAACTGGGGGAACAACCATGAGCACCACACTCACCGACCGATATGTGGCCGCCGCCGTGCGGCACGTCTCGGGCAAGCACCGCGGCGAGATCGACCGCGAGCTGCGCGCCGCGATCGCCGACGACGTCGAGGCACGGGTCTCGCTCGGGGAGAGCCCGGGCCAGGCCGAGTACGCGGCGCTGGCCGAGCTCGGCGACCCGGCCCAGCTGGCGACGCGGTACGCGGACAAGGCGACCGTGCTGATCGGACCGGCGAACTACCCGAGCTACGCCAAGGCGATGCGGCTGCTGAGCGCGACCGTGCTGCCGATCACCTACCTCGTGAACGCGATCGGGCACTGGGTGCGCGGCGAAAACGTTGCGGCGGCGATCTTTTCGCCCCTGGGCGTGACGCTGACCGCCGCGGTGTACCTGTTCACCGGGGTCACCGTCCTTTATGTACTGCTCGATCGCTTCGGCAGCGAGCGCGGCCCCGGCGAACCCGACGAGGACTGGAAACCCGACCAGCTCCCGTTCTCCGACGCCACGGCGACCACCACGTGGAGCGAGGTCGGCAGTGGGATCGTGCTGGCGGTCCTGCTGGTGGTGGCGCTGTTCGTGCAGCGCTCGGCCACGCTCGTGACCACGGCGTCCGGCTCGCGGGTGCCGGTGCTCGACCCCACGTTGTGGGGGTTCTGGGTGCCGTTCTTCGTTGTCGTGCTGGTGCTTTCACTCGCACTGGCGGTGGCGAACCTGCGCCTGGGCCGCTGGACGCTCGTGACAGCGGTCGCCGGAACCGTGCTCATCCTCGCGGCGACGGGACCGCTCGCGTACCTGTTCTTCGAAGCGCGCGTGCTCAACCCCGCGCTCGGCAGCGTCTTCACCTCCACCGGCAGCTGGATCGGCTGGCTCGCGCTGGTCGTCCTGGCCGCCATCACCGTCGCCGTGCTCGCCAAGACCTGGAGCCACCGCGACCGTCAGCGGATCGAGGTCCCGTGATGACCACACTCGCCCCTCCCGAAAAGCCTGCCGCTCCCCCGGAACTGCGCCGGGAGCTGATCGTCAACCTCGCCATCAACCTGGTCGCCCCGGCCGCGCTCTTCTACGGCCTGCGCGCGCTCGGCGTGAACCAGTGGCTGGCGCTGCTGGCGGGTGTCGTCCCGCCGGCCGTGCGCGCCGTGCAGACAGTGATCACGAAGCGGCGCGTGGACACGCTCGCGGTGTTCACGCTGAGCATCCTGGTGCTGAGCGTCGCGACGTCGTTCCTGTCCGGCAGCCCGCGGTTCCTGCTGGCCAAGGACGGCTGGATGACCGCGGCCGCCGGGCTCTGGATGCTGGCGACCCTGCTGCGCACACCGTTCCTGTACCAGGTGCTGCGGTCGTTCCTCGGCCAGGAGGCGCGCGAACGCATCGAGCGCAACTGGCTCGGCTCACCCACCTACCGCCACGTGCTGCGCGTGGCCACCGCGATGTGGGGCGTCGTGCTCGTGCTCGACGCCGGAGTTCGCGTGGTGCTGGCGTACGCGCTGCCCGTGGACCGGGTGCCGTTGATCAGCGGTCTGCAGTACGTCGCCGTGTACCTCGCGCTCGAGGTCGCCACGCGGGTCTACGCCCGTCGCAAGAGTGTCGCCGCCGCCATCGCGGCCGAAGTCGGAGAGGAGACGCGGGCATGACCGTCGTGCTGATCACCGGAGGTTCGAGCGGGATCGGTGCCGCAGTGGCGCGGCACTTCGCGGCCGAGGGCGCGCGGGTGGTGGTGGCCGACGTCGACGAGGTCGCGGGCGCCGAGGTCGCCGCCGAGGTCGGGGGCCTGTTCGTACGTACCGACGTCACGCGGCCCGAGGACAACGAAGCCGCCGTGGCCGCGGCGGTGAGCGAGTACGGCGGCCTCGACGTCGTGCACCTCAACGCCGGCACCGGCGGCGCGGGCGGCCTCGACGACTTCGACCTCGAACGCTACCGCCGCGCGTTGGCCGTGAACGTCGACGGCACGATGTTCGGCCTCCGCGCCGCAGTCCCCGCGCTGCGGGCTCACGGCGGGGGCGCGATCGTGGTGACGTCGAGCCTCGCGGGCATCTCGCCGGCCACGTTCGACCCGGTGTACTCGGCGAGCAAGCACGCGATCATCGGCCTGGTGCGGTCGCTGGCCCCGGCCTGTGCCGATTCGGGGATCACGCTCAACGCCGTGTGCCCGGGGTTCGTGGAGACGCGGATGATCGGCGGGCTCAAGGACACGCTCGTGGCCAACGGCCTGGCCGTGGCGTCTCCGGCGGAAATCGCGGCCGCGGTCGCGACGATCGCCGCGGGCGAGGGCACCGGCGAGGCGTGGATGCTGCAGGCCGGGCGGGCTCCGGAACGCGTCGAGTTCCCGGTCGTCGAGCTCAGCCAGGCGTGATCAGGACTCGTGAGTGCCGGCTTCGGCACTCACGAGCCGCGCGGTGAGGTAGGCGTCGAGCTGGGCGGCGCCGGCGAGCAGGGCGCGGCTGCGGGCGGTGAGCCGCTGCTGCCAGGCGTCGAGGAAGGCGCTCAAGGCGTCGGCCCCGCCCGCTTCGCGCAGTGAGTCGAGGAACTGGGCGACCTGGCGCAGCAGGTAGCCACCGCGGCGCAGCTGCCGGGCGATCTCGGCGTCGCGCACGCAGTCGGGTCCGTATGCGCGGTAGCCGGTGGCGCGGTCTCGTTCAGGTCGCAGGATGCCCTCGGTTTCCCAGGCGCGCAGCGTCGCCGGGTGCACGTCGAGGCGGCGGGCGAGCTCGCCGACGGTCAGCGGCGCACCTTGACGGGGCGCCGGAGCCGTGGACAGGCTGCTCAGGGCCGTCGCGACCTCGGTGCGGGTGTCGCGTTCGGCGAGCAGGGCGACGTGCGCGGCATCGATGAGCCGGTAGGCGGATTCGGTGTCATCGCGGTGGATCGAGCGCATGATCTCCACCGTCGGCTGGTGCCCGTGGCCCGACCGCAACGTCAGGAAGGCCCGCAGGGCCTGCGCGTGAAGAGGCGTGTAGCGGCGGTAGCCGGTGTCGCTTCGTTCGGTCGGCGGGAGCACGCCGGCGTCGTCGTAGTTGCGGACGGCCTGGGCGGACAACCCGTGCTCCCGGGCGAGGTCGATGGGGCGCAGGATGAACCTCCGTTTGAGGCTTTGTGTCGTCAACAGCAGGTGAATCGCTTCGAAGTTTCACTCGATTCTTCAACGATACGGTCGAGGATAGGTTTCTCTGGAAGGGGTTTTCCATGTCCACTGCCACCACCCTGCGCGGAATCGGCCGCGAAATCGGCGACGCGGCGAGCCTGGGCCGCGCCGTCGACGAGCTGCTGGCCGAGGCCCGGCCAGTCCTGCTCGCCCTCGGTGAGCCGACGCACGGGATCCAAGCGTTTCCCTTGCTGCGCAACGAACTTCTCGCCCACCTCGTCGAGCGGGGCTACCGGTCGATCTCGCTGGAGACCGACGTCTTCGCCGCGTCCGTCGTCGACGACTACGTGACCGGCGGCGAGGCGGACCTCGACGAGGTGCTCAAGACCGGCTTCAGTCACGCGTTCGACCGGGTGCCGGGCAACCGGGAGCTCGTCGAGTGGCTGCGCGAGCACAACGCCGGCCGCGCGGCCGAGGACCAGGTGCGGTTCCACGGCTTCGACGCGCCGACGGAGACCACCTCCGCGCCGAGCCCGCGGCGCGCGCTGACCGCCGTGCTCGGCTACCTGCCCACGGCGTTGCGGCCGGCCTGGATCCACGACCTGGACGCGTTGCTCGGCGGCGACAACGACTGGACGAACGAGCAGGCCATGTACGACGCGGCCGCGTCCATCGGCGGCTCCGACCGCGCCCGCGAGTTGCGCATTGTCGCCGACGACCTGGCCGGCGCCCTCCACCGCGCGGCACCCGTGCTCCAGCCCGCCGATCCCACCGGCTACGCGCGCGCCACCGCACACGCACGCACCGCGGTGGGCCTGCTCCGCTACCACGCGGCGATGGCCTTCGCCGCGCCCGATCGGTTCGGGACCCTGCTCAGCCTGCGCGCCGAGATGATGGCCGACAACCTGCTCGCGATGCTCTCGCAGGAGCGGGACCGCGGGCCGAGCCTGGTGTTCGCGCACAACGTGCACCTGCAGCGCGTGCCGTCCACCCTGCGGATGGGCCCGGAGGAGGCGACGTGGGGCAGCGCGGGCGCGCTCGTCGCGTTGACTCTGGGCGAGCGCTACGTCTTCGTGGCCGCCGACGCCAACCCCCACGCCGAACCCGGCACCCTCCAGGGCGAACTGGCGGCGGCCACCACCCGTCGCGCGATGTTCAAGGCAGAGGCCTTGCGCGCGGCGCTGCCCCCGTCGACCGGCACGGGCGAGCCGATCCTGCCCGGCCACCTCCCGCTGAGCCCGGCCCAGGTCGACGGCGCCGACGCGGTCGTCTTCGTGGCCGACACCGACGGGCAGCGCGTCGAGTACTGGCGCTAGAGCCGACGGGACAGCGGGATGCGCAGCGCGGCCTCGGTGCCCGGCACCCGCGCGCCGGTGGAGTCCGTGCGTACCTTGCGCAGCGACAGGGACCCGCGCAGTTCCGACTCCACCAGCGTGCGCACGATCTGCAGGCCGAGGCCGTCGCTGCGTTCCAGGGAGAAGCCCGAGGGCAGGCCGCGGCCGTTGTCGCGGATGAGGACGTCGAGCCAGCGCGCGGAGCGCTCCACGATGATCTCGACCTTGCCCGGGCGGCCCTGGGGGAACGCGTGCTCGATGGCGTTCTGCACGAGCTCCGTCAGCACCATCACCAGCGGCGTCGCGATCTCGGCGACGACGATGCCGAACGAGCCCTTGCGCGTGAGCCCCACCTGCGACTCGGCGGTGGCGACCTCGCCGACCATCGGCAGGACGTTGTCGAGCAGCTTGTCGAGGTCCACGCGCTCGTCGACGGAGATCGACAGGGCCTCGTGGACCATCGCGATCGACGAGACGCGCCGCACGGACTCGCCGAGCGCGAGGCGGGCCTCTTCGCTCGTGGTGCGGCGCGACTGCAGCCGCAGCAGCGCGGCGACGGTCTGGAGGTTGTTCTTCACGCGGTGGTGGATCTCGCGGATCGTCGCGTCCTTGGACAGCAGCGCGCGGTCGCGGCGCTTGACCTCGGTGACGTCGCGGACCAGCACGAGCGCGCCCGCCGCCTGGCCCGACGGCCGCAGCGGCAGCGCACGGAACAGCACCACGGCGCCGCGACGCGAGTCGGCCTCCGTGCGGGTGGAGGGCTTGCCGTCGAGAGCCTCGATGATGCGGTGCGAGACCTCGGTGGCGTCGAACGGGTCGCGGATCAGCGAACGCGTCAAGGGCGCCAGCCGCTGCCCCACCAGGTCGGACTCGTGGCCCATGCGGTGGTAGGCGGACAGGCCGTTGGGGCTGGCGAACACGACGGTGCCGCTCGGATCGAGGCGGATGAGGCCGTCGCCGACGCGGGGGCTGGTGTGGGTATCGGCCTGGTTGCCGCCCGGGGGCGGGAACGTGCCGTCGACGATCATCTGGCACAGGTCGCCCGCGCTGCCCAGGTACGCGATCTCCAGCGGGCTCGGCACGCGCGGCGCGGCCAGGTTCGTCTCGCGGCTGAGCACGGCGATCACCTCGCCGCCGAAGGTCACCGGCACAGCTTCGCGGCGCATCGGCAGGTCGCGGTACCAGTGCGGGTCTTCCTCGCGGCCGATTTTCCGCTCGCGCACGGCCTTCGCCAGCTCCGGGTGCTCGGCAACGGTGAACCGCGTGCCGACGACGTCCTCGGGGTGCGCGGTGGGCGCGGTGGTGGGCCGGGCGTGCGCGACGCACACGAAATCGCCGCCCTCGGGCTGCAGGTCCTTCGCGACGGGGACCCAGAGCAGGAAATCGGCGAACGACAGATCGGCCAGCAGCTGCCACTCCGCGACGACGGTCTGCAGGTGGTCGGCCGCCTCGCCCGGAAGGCCGGTGTTCTCGGCGAGCAGGTCGGAAAGAGTGGACACGAGCTACTCGGCGACCACGAGTGCGTGGTGCGTGGTTCCTCCGGTCATCCGCCCATCAAACCAGAGCGCACGACGATCAGCACGGGCGCCGCAGGTGAACCGGGGCACGCATGACACACTGGAGCGGTTGACCCGAGCCCGGCAGGTGCTCCGGCACCCCGCACCCGGGCCATCCGGTGTGAATACGAGGAGTGAAGCATGTCGAAGCGCGCCCGCAAGCGTCGCGACCGCAAGAAGAACGGCGCGAACCACGGCAAGAAGCCCAACGCCTGATTCCGGCGTCCGGACGCGACACGGCCCCCGCACCAGCTGGTACGGGGGCCGTCGTCGTGTTCAGAGCGTGGGTTACTCGCCGGTGCGCTGCTCGACGGTGATCTCGGTCCGCTCGAGCGTCACGCCGCCGCGCGTGGCCACGGTCTGGCGAATCGAGGCGCGCAGTCGGCTCTTCAGCTCCGCCGGCGCCAGGTCACCGCCGCACTTGCGATGCAGCAGCTCCTTGATCTGCTCGTCGATGCCGTACTCCTCGAGGCACGGCGGGCAGTCCTCGATGTGGCGCCGCAGCTCGGCGTCGCGCAGCGGGCTGCACTCCTTGTCGAGGAGCAGGTAGATCTCCGAAAGCGCCTCTTCGCAGCGGACCTTGTCCTCGGTCTCCGGCGCGTCACCCGTGCTCATCGCTTCGCCACCTCCTCGCGGTCACCGCGGATGAAGCCGCGCTCGCGCGCGACGTCGGCCAGCAGGTCGCGCAGCTGGGCGCGACCGCGGTGCAGACGGGACATCACGGTGCCGATGGGCGTGTCCATGATCTCGGCGATCTCCTTGTACGCGAAGCCCTCGACATCCGCCAGGTAGACGGCCAGCCGGAACTCCTCGGGCAGCTTCTGCAGCGCCTGCTTCACGTCGGCGTCGGGGAGGTTGTCCATCGCCTCGACCTCGGCCGAGCGCAGCCCGCTGGAGGTGTGACTCTCCGCCTTGGCGATCTGCCAGTCGGTGATCTCCTCGGTGGGCTGCTGCACCGGCTGCCGCTGACGCTTGCGGTAGCCGTTGATGTAGGTGTTGGTGAGGATGCGGTACATCCACGCCTTGAGGTTCGTGCCGGCCTTGAAGGAGGCGAACGCCGCGTATGCCTTGAGGTAGGTCTCCTGGACCAGGTCCTCGGCGTCGGAGGGGTTCCGCGTCATCCGCATCGCGGCCGAGTACAGCTGATCGAGCAGGGGCATCGCGTCGCGCTCGAAGCGCTCCGCCAGCTCCAGCTCGTCGGCCGCCGTCTCCGGCGCGGTGTTCGGGGTGCTCGGCAAACCGTTCCCTTCCCGTTCGGCGTCGATGCGCTTCTGCGCATACGGCAACGCCGAGTTTACGCGGGGGCTCGGAACGCCCTGCTCGGTGCTGCGCCTACGAGGGCGGGCAGTGGTAAGCGTCGTGGTCACGTTTCTTTCAACAGAACGTGGCGGGCGTCCATTCCCGACCTCTTCGTAGACTCCGATCCCATGGCGGGCAAGGGAACACCGGCGACGGCGCTGCTCACAAAACACAAGGTCGCGCACACGCTCCACTCATACGACCACGACCCACGCGCCGAGTCGTACGGCCTGGAGGCCGTCGAAGCCCTGGGCCTGGAGGCCGCGCGCGTCTTCAAGACGCTGGTGGCGGACGTCGACGGCAAGCTCACGGTGGGCGTGGTCCCGGTCACCGGGTCACTCGACCTGAAGGCGCTCGCCGCCGCGGCCGGGGGCAAGAAGGCGCGCATGGCGGACCCCGCGGCCGCACAGCGGGCGACCGGCTACGTGCTCGGGGGGATTTCGCCACTGGGGCACCGGAGCCGCCTGCCGGTGGTGGTGGACGAGTCGGCTTCGGGATTTCCGACGGTGTACTGCTCGGCCGGGCGCCGGGGCCTCGAGGTGGAACTGGCGCCGGGCGATCTGGTGCGGCTGACGGGGGCGGTGGTGGCTCCGATCGCCGGCTGACGGATCTCGCCGGGCCGTTCATGGGTTGCGCCGGCCTTCTCTACTGCCGGCCTTCTCTACTGCCGGCCTTCTCTACTGCCGGCCAGACCCCACCGCCGTAGAGACCCCCACCCTCCCGGGGGCGTCCCTCGTTCCATTCTGCCGGCCCCCTCCGACGAACCCGGTGGTAAGCCACCGCGAAGGCCGAGTTGTCCACAACTGGGGGAAGCCTGTGGGCAACCGCCTTGACCCAAGACCGGGCCGCCACAACGCGATCACTCAGAGGTGCGGCCTCAACACCCGCCCCAGCCACTCCGCCGCGGCGCGCGACACCGCGTCGAGGTCGGCCGACAAGGTGTGGTCCCCCGAGACCATCACCACTTCGTGGTGCGGACCCGCCGAAGGGCGGCCGAAGGGATCGCGCTCGCCCTGCACCACCAGGGTCGGCACTTCCACCGCGTCCAGCTCCGGCTGCCGCGTCTTCTCCGGCCGGCCCGGCGGGTGCTCGGGAAACGCCAGGCACAGCACCGCCACAGCCTGGCCGGCCGAAGCCGTCCGGCAGGCGACCCGCGCACCGGAGGACCGCCCGCCGAAGACCAGCGGCAGGTCACCGAAGTGGGCCGACAGCTCGTCCGCCACGGCCAGCCAAGCGGTGTCCAGCTGATTGGCCGGCGCGGGCGCCCGGCGCCCCGCCACCCGGTACGGCTGCTCCACCAAGGCCACATGCACCCCGGCCGCCTTCGCGGCCCGCGCCACCGCGACCAGGTCCTTCGCCCCGATCCCGCCACCCGCGCCGTGGCCGAGCAGGAGCACGGCAGCACCGTCCTTCGCGCAGTGGAGCTCGGCGCGCGCGGGGCCGTGGGGGGTGTCGATCTCGAGGGTGGTCATCAGAACAGCGCGTCCGAGTCCACCGAGGGCTCGGCGCGGGTGAGCAGTTGGGGGCCGTTGTTGCGGACGTTGTTGACCAGCGTGGAGATCGGGCGCAGCTCGAGCGACTCGACGAAGTCGGGCGGTGTGGGCACGAGGAGACCGTCCACGGAGGACTGGTCCGGGTCGAGCCAGCCGTCCCAGTGCTCGCGCGGGACGATCAGCGGCATGCGGTCGTGGATGCCGCGCAGCTGGCCCTCGGCGTCCGTCGTGATGATCGAGAAGGTGATCAGCGGCTGCTCGTCCGACGAACCGTCCTTCGGGCGCCAGCTCTCCCAGATCCCGCCGAACGAGAGCGACGCGCCGGAAGGATCCGTCATGTAGAACGGCTCCTTCTCCTTGCCCGTGCGCCGCCATTCGAACCAGCCGTCGGCCGGCACCAGGCAGCGGCGCGACTTCAGCGCACGTTTGAAGGCCGGCTTTTCAGCCGCCGTCTCGGCGCGCGTGTTGATCATGCGCGAGCCGACGGAGGGGTCCTTCGCCCAGAACGGCACGAGGCCCCACTTCATGATCCGCAGCGACCGTTCGGCGGGCTCGTCCTCGAGCACCTGCCCCTCGGCGTCACGGGGGTGGCGCTGGACCACGGTGACGACGTTCTTGGTCGGCGCGACGTTGTAGTCCTCGCGCGCGGCACCCTCGGTCAGATCGACCGCGGCGAACTCGTCGATCAGTTTCGCGGGGTCCTTGGTCGCCGCGTAACGGCCGCACATGCCAGCCTCCTCGCACCTCTCAAGACGCCATCGTTACACGCAGGCCGGGCCGGGCGCGACCGGCATGGGATCATTTCGACCAGGCAGGACGGACCGGGAGGACGGTGGGCGGTTTGGCGCGAGGCGACTGGAGCAAGCTGGACGAATCCGACGTGCGGGTCCGTCCCGGCAAGGGCACCAGGCCCCGGACCAAACGCCGGCCCGAGCACGCCGACGCCGTCACCGCCATGGTGATCGGCAAGGACCGCGGGCGCTGGACGTGCGCCATCGACGCCGATCCGCTTCGTGTGGTCACGGCCATGCGCGCTCGCGAGATGGGGCGCGTCTCCGTGGTCGTCGGGGACATGGTCGCCGTAGTCGGCGACGTCTCGGGCCTGCCGGACACGCTCGCGCGCATCGTCCGCGTCGACGAGCGCACCAGCGTGCTGCGCCGCACCGCCGACGACACCGACCCGTACGAGCGCGTGGTCGTCGCGAACGCCGCCCAGCTGCTGATCGTCACCTCGCTCGCCGATCCCCCGCCGCGGACCGGCTTCATCGACCGTTGCCTGGTCGCCTGCTACGCGGGCGGGCTCGAACCCGTGCTCTGCCTCACGAAAGCCGACCTGGCCAGCCCCGACGAGCTGCTCGCGAGCTACGCCGGCCTCGACGTGCCCGCCATCGTCACGCGCCACGACGAGAAGCCCGAAGGCCTGGCCGAACGGCTGGAAGGCCGTGTGTCCGCATTGGTCGGGCACTCCGGCGTCGGCAAGTCCACCCTGGTCAACCGCCTGGTGCCCGACGCCGAGCTCGCCACGGGCGTCGTCAGCTCCGTCGGCAAGGGTCGACACACGTCCGTGGCGGCCGTCGCGCTGCCGCTGCCCCTGGCGGGCGGCGGCTGGGTGATCGACACGCCGGGCGTGCGGTCGTTCGGGCTGGCGCACGTGACCGCGGATGACATCGTGAACGCCTTCGAGGAGTTCGCCGAGGCCGCCGAGGAGTGCCCCACGAACTGCGGCCACCTCGGCCCGCCGGAGGACCCGGACTGCGCGCTCGACGCCGTCGTCACCGAAGGCCGCGCGAGCGCCGAGCGGCTGGCGTCGCTGCGTCGGCTGCTCGTTTCACGCGCGGGTGGCGCGGAGTAGGCGGGAACCGGCGACGGTCACCGCGCGTCCCATGATTACTCCGCAGGTGGACGGCACACCGGGTGATTCGTCACCCAAATCGTGACCTGAAGGGCGTAACCACTGCCCCGATCCAGCGATACTGCGGGTGGAGTAATGACCTTCATAGGGGGATTGCATGCGCAAAACCACTTTCGCCGTCGCCGCGGGTGCCGCGCTGGCACTCGTGCTGACGGGCTGTGGTTCGAAGGCTGAGAACGGGACCGCCGCGCCGGCGGGGGCGAAGCCGGAGCTGGGGCTGGCCGCGCCGTTCTCGAACGTGATCGAGCTGGCGACGGCGTCGAAGCAGGGCACGCAGAAGTCGAAGTCGTCGAAGGTCTCGATGGAGATGTCCGCGGCGGGCAACACCGTGACGGCTCAGGGTGTGGCGTCGTACGAACCGGGCAACCCGGAAATGTCGATGACCATGACGACCGAAGGCCAGCAGATGGAGATGCGGCTGGTCGACAAGACGATGTACATCAAGATGCCCGCCGCGCAGTTGGCGCAACTCGGCACCGACAAGCCGTGGGTGAAGATCTCGCCGGACGCCGACGACCCGATGTCTCAGGCGCTGTCCGGCAGCATGTCGCAGGCCGGGGACAACAGCGACCCGACGAAGATGCTGGACCAGATCGCCGAGGCCGGCAAAATCGTCAGCTCCGACCAGACCACGCTCGACGGTCAGCAGGTGAACCACTACAAGGTGGAGATCGACATCGCCAAGGCGATGGACAAGTTCACCCAGTCGATGCCTGCCGCCAGCAAGGCTCAGCTCGAGCAGGCCATCAAGGGCAAGGACATCAAGATCCCCGCGGAGATCTGGGTGGACAAGAACCAGCTGCCGCTGGAGATCACCATGGACGAGAGCTCCATGATGCAGGCGATGGGCGCGGGCGCGGCCGGGACCGGCAAGATGACGCTCAAGTACAGCGACTGGGGTACCCCGGTTACCGTCGCCGCTCCGCCGGCGGACCAGGTCACCGACCTGAGCGCGATGCTGAAGAAGATGGGTGGCTGACCCGCTTTCCCAGCTTGAAGGGGCGCCTCGACTCGTCGGGCGCCCCTTTCGCGTCACTGGCGGTAGCGCCGCTTCCCCCGAACGGGTTCTCGGGTGCACCTGTGCTTTTGTAGGGTCTCTTTCCGCCGGTCAGGACGGGGTTTTCCGGATGCGCAGGACGGCCGTGGCGTGCGCCGCGCTGCTCGTGATCGGCGGGTGTTCGGCTTCGCCCGAGCGGTTCTCCGACGCCCGCGCCCTGGCCGACGCGGCCGTCGCGGCGACGAACGCCGGCCACTCCGCGAAGTTCACCACCGACGTCGCCGCGGGCGCCCTCGTGTCCCACGGCCAGGGTGAGGCCGTGTTCGGCCCCGGCGGCACGTCGCTGCAGATGACCACCGACTACGTCGGCGAGCCGCTGGAGCTTCGCCTGGTCGCCCAGACGCTGTACGCGAAGGTCCCCCCGAGCGCCCTCGACCAGGTGACGGGCCGCAAACCCTGGGTGAAGGTGTCGCCCGACGGCAGCGACCCGTTCTCCCAGGTCCTCGGCGGCAGCCTCGCCCAGCTCGCCGAGCAGAACGACCCCGCGCGCACACTCGAACAGGTCCGCACCGCGGGCACGCTCACGTCCAGCGACGCGACGATCCTCGACGGCACCGACGCCGCCCACTACCGCGTCGACGTCGACCTGGCCCACCTCGGCGCCGAGCTCCCCGCGGGCCTCCCGGCCGACGCGCAGCTGGGCGACACGAAAGTCCCCCTCGACCTGTGGCTCGACGAGGACAACCGGCCCCTGCAACTGGTCCTCGACCTCTCCCCCGTCCTGCGCGGCTCCGGCGGCCAGGGCAGCGCCCGCATCATGGCCCGCTACTCGGCGTGGGGCTCGCCGGTCAACGTGACCGCCCCGGCGGCAGACCAGGTCGGCACGCTCATCGGCGGCTGACCGGCCCGGGCCGGTCGGCCTGGGTCCGGACCCGTGACGACAGGCGCGCCGCCGACGGGCCGCGGCAGGAAATCGCACCACCGCCGCCCAAGGCGCCGTAACCCGCCGCTGTCGGCGAGGTTCGGGCCTCCCGGCTCCGCACGAACCACCCGCGCCGAGTCACAGGGCGAGCGACCGATGCGCGCGAAGCTCAGCCCACTGCTGCGTGATCGGGCAGCGGCTCGCCGGCCCAGTGGTGCAGGGCCGTGGCAAGGCCGGCGGGGTCGGGGGTGTCCGTGGCCCAGGCGACGATGCCGTCCGGGCGGAGCAGGAGGCCGGTCGGGGTGGTGGGGGCGTCGGGGACGGTGGTGACGCGGGTGGACCACGGCGCGGCGAGGCGGGAGAACGCGCCGTCGGGAGTGCGGTCGAGCAGGGCGAACCCGCCGGAGTGGGCGTGGTCGGCGAGGCGGGAGCCGTCGGACAGCGGCACGTCCGGGGCGTGGCGGCCGGTCAGCGGGTGGTCGCCGGGGAGGTCGAGGTGCTGGGTGACGCCGGAGATCTTCTTGACGGCGTGGGTGGCGCCGTCGGGGGTGGCGAGCAGGTCGGCGACGACGGTGCGCAGCGCGGCCGACTGGGGGTCGCCGCGCAGGACGCCGATCTGGGCGCGCGTCCAGTCGAGGACCCAGGCGCCGAGGGGGCGGCGTTCGGCGTCGTAGGTGGCGAGCAGGCCGTCGGGGGCCCAGCCGGCGATGACGGCACCCAGTTTCCAGCCCAGGTTCATCGCGTCGCCGACGCCGAGGTTGAGGCCCTGGCCGCCGAAGGGCGGGTGGACGTGGGCGGAGTCGCCGGCGAGGAAGACGCGGCCGGAGCGGTAGGTGGCGGCCTGGCGGGTGTTGTCGGTCCAGCGGGTGGCCGTGCCGCGGAGGGCGGTGAGGGTGACGTCGGTGCCGGAGACGCGGCGCAGGCTGGCCTGCACCTCCTCCAGGGTGACGGGCGCGAAACGGTCGGCCGGGCCGCCGTCGAACTCGACGGTGGTCACGCGGCCGGGCTGCGGGCCGCAGCGGTAGGCGCCCGCGGCCGACCACGCCCAGCCGTCGGCGAGCTTCTCCGGGTCGGCGATGTCGGCGACGGCCAGGCGCCCCGTGAGCTCGGGGGCGGTGCCGGCGAAATCGATGCCGGCGAGGCGGCGGACGGCGCTGTGCCCGCCGTCGCAGCCGACCAGCCACGCCGTGCGCACCGGGCCGGCCGTGGTGCCGACGAGCACGCCGTCGCCGGTGTCCTCGAGCGACGTGACCTCCACCCCGCGCCGCACCGGCACGCCGAGCCGCGCGACGTGCTCGGCCAGCAGCGCCTCCAGCTCGCGCTGGGGCACCAGCCGCGCGCCGTCGACGGCGGCATGGGCGGCGAGGTCCGGATCGGACCAGTCGACGAGGTCGGGGTCGAGCACCATGCCCGCGAAGTGGCCGGTGAAGCGCGGACCTTCCCGTTTCCCGACCAGGCGCGCGAACGACCCCACCTGCCCGAGCAGCTCCCGCTGCACCCGCTCGGCCGCAGGCAGCAGGCCGCGGCGGTCGAGCGCCTCGGCCGTCGGCACGTTGATCGCACCGGCCTTCACCGCCACGTCGGGCTCGGTCAGCCGCTCCAGTACCTGCACTTTTGCCCCGGACAGGGCCAGCTCGGCGGCGAGCACGAGACCCACCGGCCCCGCACCGACCACGGTCACGTCCACGCGTTCAGACACGAACAATGTTCTACTTACGAACGTTGTTCGTGTCAAGCTAGGGTGGTCCCCGTGAACCCGCGAGAGCGACGCGCGGCGCGCCACCAGCCGCCGAACCTCCAGGCCGAGGCCCGACCGCGGCGCCGCCGCAAGACCCCGATCGTGGAGCAGGTCATCGACACGGCGCTCGACGTGACCGCCCGGGAGGGCTACGAGGCCCTGACCATGCGGCGCCTGGCCGACGCCCTAGACACCGGACCCGCGTCGCTCTACAACCACGTGGTCAACAAGGCCGACCTGGGCGAGCTGCTCATCGGACGGCTGTGCTCCGAGCTCACGCTGCCTTCGCCCTCCGCCGAGGAGTGGCGCGACCAGATCCGCGGCGTGTGCGAGCAGCTGCGCGACCAGTACCTGCGCTACCCCGGCATCGCCAGCGCCGCGTTCGCCATGGTCCCCACCGACCTGGAAGCCGTGCGCGTCCACGAGGGCATGCTCGCGATCCTGCTCACCGGCGGCGTCGCACCGCAGTCTGCCGCTTGGGCGATCGACGCGCTCCTGCTGTACGTCGCGTCCTACTGCCTGGAGCTCTCCATCGCCCGCCGCCGCTCGACCCGCGACGACACGGCCTGGGTCCTCGACCGCGACGAACTCCGCCGCCGCCTCACCGCCCTGCCCGCCGAGACGTTCCCCCACACCACGCGCCACGCCACCGAACTCACGGCCGGCGAGGGCCACGACCGGTTCGACTTCACGGTGGGGTTGATGATCGCCGGGCTCGGCCGCTGACCCCGTTCAGGCGGCGAACAGCGCAGACAACCGCGGCAACCGTTCCTGTACGTATTCGGGATCCTCGACGTCGAAGTCCGGGTCGAGCGGCGGCAGCGAGACAGGCGAATCCTCGGGAAGTGGTTCCCCGGTCGCCGCGAGATAGGCCGCGGAGGTGAAGTAAAGGATCTCTTCGCACTCCAGCTCCTCGCCTCCCGCGGCGGCGGCGCGCACGGCCGGCACGTCGGCCAGCGAGTCGGGGTCGGCGAGGGCGCGGGTGAAGACCTCGCGGCCCTGGGTGACGAGCCAGCCGCGGAAGTAGTCGAAGCCGTCGTCGGAGCAGCCGCCGTTGATGAGGTACGCGGCGGCCCACAGAGGGCTGCGGTAGGACTCCGCGAGGAGTCCGCCCAAAACCCCGTGCGCGGCAACGATTTCCGCGCGCGGGCGAGTCGCGAGGAGGTCGGCCGCGCGGGCGGCGACATCCTCGCGAATGGAGTCGATGAGCTGCCAGAAGTCGAGTTCCGTCACGGGACGGAACTCTGCCAGCCGGGTCCGACAAAAAACGGGGACTACATCAGCTCCAGCAAGAACGGCAGCTCCTGCGGCACGTACCAGGCCAGCTCGTGATCCTCGGCGTCACCCAGCACGAACTCGGCGTCCTCGTCGCCCAGATCGGCGGCGTCGATCACGGCAGCGGCGGCGGAGACGGCGTCGGCGGCTTCCACGGAGTCCACGTGGATCGCGGCGATCTGGCTGAGCGCGACGGGGCCGTCGAGGCGGACGACGGCGGCGTCGAGGTCCGCGCGCAACGTCACGTTGTCCACGTCGGCCGAGACGACGGCGCGGCGGGGCTCGCCCTTTTCCTCCGCGTTGATCAGGCGCAGCGACGCGCGGGCGGCGTCCAGCAACGCGGCGTACTCCAGCTCTTCGTCGGAGCCGCTCACGTACGCCTCGCGCAGCGCGGGCGTCAGCGCGAACGCCGTGCCGCTGCGGGCCCGGAACTCGCCGTTCGACTCGAGTTCGCGGAGCATCGCGATCGTCGCCGGAATGTAGACCCTCACCAGTGCGCACCCTTCAGCTCTTCCAACGCTTCTTCGATCATCCCGCCGAGCAGGTCGACGTCGAACGCGGCCTTGCGGTCGCCGTTGAGTCCGAAGTAGACACCGCCGTGGTAGGACGTGACCCCGATCGCCAGCGCCTGGGTGCGCATCAGCGGCATCACGGGGAACATCTCGATCAGTCTCGCCTCACCCGCGTACACCGGTTCCTGCGGCCCCGGCGAGTTGGTGATCATGAGGTTGAAGATCCGGCCCGACAGCGAACCGCCGGCCCGCGCGCCGAGCGAATGCAGCGTCGCCGGCGCGAAGCCGCTCACCTTCAGCAGCCCGCGCGCGGCGACCGAACGGCCGGAGTCCAGGTGCTCGGTCATCGCGTGGCCGACGTGCTGCAGCCGCAGCACGGGGTTCGGCTCGCCCACCGGCAGGTCGACGAGGTAGGCCGCCACCTGGTTGCCGACGAGCGCCGGCGTGGAGTACTCGGCCGTCTCCGCGTCGCGCACGGCCATGGGCACCAGCGCACGCACGGTGGCCGTGGACGCGAGGTTCACCCCGCGCGAAAGGAGCCACTCGCGCAGCGCGCCGGTGATCGCGGTGAGGATCACGTCGTTGACGGTCCCGCCGTGCTCCGCGCGGATCTTGCGGTAGTCCTCCAGCCGCGTGCGCACCACGGAGAACAGCCGGCCGCCGGACACGCGCACGTTGAGCGGGCCCTGCGGCGCAGGGTTGACGACGGTGCGCAGCGTGGACACCACGTCCCCGAGCGTCTCGGCGACCTTGCCGACCGAGGTCAGCGCGTCGTCGGCGGCGGAGCGGACGTTCTCCACCAGCTCACCGGGGCGTTGCACCGCCTCGCTCACGGCGTCGAACACCAGCTGCGCGCGGCTCGGCTCGCGGCTCGGTGTCCAGGTGTCCTCGTACGGCTCGGGCGGCGCCGGGGCGTCGTCGAGGATGAGCTGGCCGAGGTCGATGGTGCCGATACCGTCCACAACGGACTGGTGCGTCTTGGTCACCAGCGCCACGCGGTCGCCGGCGAGACCCTCGACGAAGTAGGCCTCCCACAGCGGGCGTTCGGGCGCCAGCCGGCGTGACATCAGGCGCGCGACCAGGTCGAACAGCTGCTCGTCGGTGCCTGGCTGGGGCAGCGCGGAGCGGCGGACGTGGTAGTTGAGGTCGAAGTCGACGTCGTCCACCCACACGGGCCGGGCGAGGTGCCCGGGCACGTCGAGCACGCGCTGGCGGTAGCGCGGCAGGAACGGCAGGCGCGAGCCGACGAGGTCGAGCAGGCCCGCGTAGTCGAACCCGCTGCGCGGGCGCTCGAAGATCGCCACGCCGCCGACGTGCATCGGGGTCGCGTGGTCCTCGACGTACAGGAACGACGCGTCGAGCGCGGACAGACGGTCGGGCATGGGCCGATCCTTACACAGTGCGAGACTGACCGGCGTGGGTGATGAGGCGGAGGTTTCTCCGAAGGACCGGTTCCTGACCGTCTACGGGCGCAAGCCGGTGCTCGAAGCGCTGGCCGACGACGGTCTGCAGGTGGACAAGGTCATCCTCGCCGACACCGCCCGCGGCCCGGCCGCCGCCGAGATCCAGCGCGCCGCGAGGGACGCCGGGGTGCCGGTGCAGCGCGCGAGCGCCCACCGCGTGAAGGTGCTGGCCGGCAACGGCAAGCAGGACCAGGGCGTGCTGGCCGACGTCGTCGCGCCGCGGATGCGTTCCCTCGCCGCCGCGCTGGACGACCGCCGCCCGCCCGCGCGGGTCCTGCTGCTCGACGGCATCACGACACCGGCGAACGTCGGCATGATCCTGCGCACGGCCACCGCCGCCGGCCTGGAAGGCGTGATCGTGCCGCGGCGAGGCGTGGCCGCGTTGGACCCGATGGTGGTCAAGGCTTCGGCCGGGGTGGCGTTCCGCGCGCCGGTGCTGCGGTGCGGCAGCGCGCGCGAGGCGGCGGAAATGCTGACGGACGCGGGGTATGGCCTGTACGCGCTGAGTGCGTCGGGCAAGTCGACGGTGTTCGACGTTGCGCTGCCGCAGCGGGCGGCGTTCGTGCTGGGCGGGGAGACCGCGGGGGTGGGCGCTGCCGTGGCCGAGCTGGTGACCGAATGGGTCTCCATCCCGATGCCCGGCGACGTCGAGTCGCTGAACGTCTCGGCGGCGGCCGCGGTGCTGTCGTTCGAGCTGGTGCGACGGGCTAGCTGAAGAGACCGGCCAGCTCTTCGAGGGTGCCTTCCATCGTGACGTGGTGGATGGCGACCATGCCCGCCTCGGCGGCGCCGCGGACGTTGCGGGCGGCGTCGTCCACGAACGCGCAGGTGGCGGCGGCGAGGCCGAGGCGTTCGGCGGCCACGAGGTAGATCTCGCGGCTGGGTTTGGCGACGCCGACCTCGCCGGAGAAGACCAGCGTGTCGAAGTAATCGGCCAGCTCGTGGCGGACGGCCGACGTGGCGCCGGGCGCGTTGGAGACCAGGCCGGTGCGCGTGCCGCCTGAGCGGATGGCGCGCAGGTAGTCGTAGAGCAGGTGGGCGTCGGGGTCGGTGAGGACGCCGGCGTAGTCGACCAGCAAGCCTTTGAGCACGGGCTCACCCTAGCGATCCGCGGGCGCGGCAACAGGCGTAGCGCATCTTGCAGATCGGAATGGGCGGATTCGCGGATTTCGCCGGATCAGGCGCAAGCGGTCCCGGTTCCGGGTTTGTCCGGGCACTACCTGCAGCGGATCGTCCGCGTTTCAGGGGAGGAACACATGACGACCCACCGCCTCCGGGGCCTCGCGGGCAGCGAGCCCGCCGCCCGGCCCCACCCTGCCCGCCACGTCGCGCGGCACCGCCCGCCGGTCCGCGACCTGCCGCCCGCGGGCCACAACGTGGTGCAGCTCCTGGGACCCCCGAGCGAACGCCAGCTGACCGGCCGCCTCAACGCCATCCTCGAAGTCCTCGGCGGCCGCCGCGCCGCCGCGCAGGTGCAGCACCTCGTCGACCCGGCCCTGTTCGCGCGGCTCCTGACGCACAGCCGCCTGCCGAGCACGCGCCACCGGATCGGGACGCTGCACCTGTGCCATCCGACGGACCTCGCGCTGGAAGCCGCGACGACCATCCGGAGCGGGCCCCGGGTGCTGGCCCTGGCCGCCCGGTTCGAGCGGACGCGAACGGGGTGGGTCTGCACGCGGTTCCACCTGCTGGCACCGCGGCTGGGTCCGGCGCGAGCGGCGCCGATGCGTCCGTCGGCTGCTTGATGGGACGGGTGTCCCAAAGGGCGGGTCACGACGTCAGGTCGGCGACGGGCTTCTTTGGTTTCGCGAGGAGCCCGTCGCGGAATCGGCGACGGTGGCGACACGGGCAGAAGAGCCGGCGGTCGGATCGCGGGTCTCGTCGGCGCTCGGCTTTCGCGGCGAGTCGCCGAACAGGGCAGGGCACCGGGTCTCGGCGCGGGCCGCTCGATTCGCCGCGGGAAGTCTCGCGGACTCAGCCGATCGCCACCGGGAACTCGGACAGGCCGCGCATGGTGACGGTCGGGTTCCAGGCCGGGGTGCCGGCCAGGTCGAGGGTGGGGGTACGGACGGCGAGCTCGCGCAGGGCGGTCTGGCCTTCGAGGCGGGCCAGGGGTGAGCCGAGGCAGAAGTGGATGCCCTGGCCGAAGGCGAGGTGGCGCGAGGGCTCGCGAGTGGGGTCGAAGGTGTCCGGGTCCGGGTGAGTGGCCGGGTCGCGGTTGGCGGCGCCGATGAGGACGATGGCCTGGGTGCCGGGGGCGACGTCGGTGGTGCCGACGCGCGTGGGCCGCAGGGCGACGCGGCTGGTGAGCTGCACCGGGGAGTCGTGGCGGAGGACTTCTTCGACGGCGTTGGGCGCGAGGGCGCCGTCGTCGCCGAGAGAGCGGAGACCGGCGGGGGTGGCGAGCAGGGCCAGGACGCCGTTGCCGATGAGGTTGGTGGTGGTTTCGTGGCCGGCGACGAGCAGGAGGGTGAGCGTGACCAGGAGCTCGGCTTCGGTGAGCTTGTCGCCCTGGTCGGTGACGGCCACGAGGTCCGACAGGAGGTCCTCGCCGGGGTTGCGGCGGCGTTCGGCGGCCAGCTCGCGGAAGTAGGCGTTGAACTCGCGCCCGGCGTCGCCCGCTTCTTCGAGCACGGAGTCGGCGACGAGGAACGCCGGGTCGAGGGCGCGGGCCAGCGCGTGCGACCACTCGGCGAAACGCGAACGGTCCGCCATCGGGACCCCGAGCATCTCGCTGATGACCTCGACCGGCAGCGGCGCGGCCAGCGCGGTCATCAGGTCGGCCGAACCGGCGTCGATCAGGTCGGAGATCAGGCGCGCGGTGATGTCCTCGACGCGCGGGCGCAGGCGCTCGACCATCCGCGGCGTGAAGGCCTTCGACACGAGCCGGCGCAGGCGCGTGTGGTCCGGCGGGTTGAGACCGAGGAACGACACCACCGGGCGACCCTCGGCGTCGACCAGGTCGTCCGGGTGGCGCGCGGCCGGGTCGAGGACCTCGGGCTCGGGATGCCCGAACGCGGGATCGCGCACGACGTCCGTCGCCTCCGCCAGACTGCTCACCACGAGGAACCCCGGCGCGATCTCCGCGACGGGCTCCGCCTCGCGCCACTTGCGGTACAGCGGGTACGGATCCGCCTTGTGCTCCGGCGCGAACAGCTGCGTGAAGGTATCCAGGTCAGCCACGGCTCTCCCCCTCGACGGCACCACCGACCACGTTAGGCGCGAACCCGGTTCGCGTCACGTGAAGGCCCGCCGCCGGCGCCCGCGGGACCGTCGACCTCGGCATCGTGGCCCAGCGCGCTTACCTCGCAGCCGTGCAGTACCGGCAACGAGCGCTGTCCGCACCCACACCATCGCCCGCCGCGCGCAGGAACGCGGCCCCACCACACAAGAACTACGCCTTGGCAGCGCGCCGAGCCCTCGGCATGCCCAGCGCGCGAGACGCGCTTCCCTCCCGGCCGAGTAGTCCCATGACGAGCACTGCCCGCACCCGCACCATCGCCGCCGCGACGTCGGAATGCGGCCTGAGCACGCAAGAACTACGTCGAGCGCCCCGTAGCACACGCGCCGAGCCCTCGGCATTGGCCGAACGCGGCCCAGCCCGCGAAACGCGCTTCCCTCCCGGCCGTGTAGTCCCAGCGACGAGAGCTGCCCGCACCAGCGCGTCGGGCGTCTGGCCCGCGCGCCGAGCCCTCGGCATTGGCCGAACGTGAGGCCGCCGGCTACGCCCGGCGCAGTGCGCAAAAAGGGCGGGCCGCACGCGTGCGGCCCGCCCTCGGGGAAACGTGCGTCAGCGGCGCGGGCCCTTCTTGCCCTTCTTCGCCTGCGCGCGCTCGGCGGCACGGCGTTCGCGGCGGGTGTTGCCCGCGCCGGCGGCGTCGGGGGCCGCACTGTCCGAATGGGACTCCACGCCGCCGCCCTCGGCGGGGCCCGACATGGTCAGTCCGGATTGGACGCCGCCGCCGACGCCCTTGCCGCGCAGGGCCGACGGGACCGACTCGGTGTCGGTGGCGGGTGGCTGGGGCGGGGTCGGGCGCGAGTGGCGGCCGCCGTCGTCGCCGAAGGAGGCGGCCGCGGCGGCGGTGGCGGACGTGACGCCGGCGGGCAGCGCCGACGGGTCCAGCTGCGGCGCGGGTTCCGGCTCGCTGCGTTCGACCTGGAGGTTGAACAGGAAGCCGACGGCCTCCTCCTTCAGCGAGTCGAGCATCGCGCGGAACATGTCGAAGCCCTCGCGCTGGTACTCGATCAGCGGGTCGCGCTGAGCGAGCGCCCGCATGCCGATGCCCTCCTTGAGGTAGTCCATCTCGTAGAGGTGCTCACGCCACTTGCGGTCCAGCACGGTCAGCATCACCTGGCGCTCGAGGCGGCGCATCGCGCCCTCCTCGCCCACCAGCTCGTTGATCTCCGCCTCGCGCTTGTCGTACGCGTCGATCGCGTCGTTGACCAGCGCCTCGCGCAGGCCTTCGGCGTCGAGGTCACCGCTCTCCACCAGGTCGTCCCAGTTCAGGCCGACCGGGTACAGCGTCTTGAGGGCGGTCCACAGCTGCTCGTGGTCCCAGTCCTCGGCGTAGCCCTCGGAGGTCGCGCCGTCGACATACGCGCCGACGACGTCCACAGTCATGTGCTCGATCTGCTCGCGCAGGTCCTCGCCCTCGAGCACGCGGTGGCGCTCGGCGTAGATCACCTTGCGCTGCTCGTTCATGACCTCGTCGTACTTGAGGACGTTCTTGCGCGTCTCCATGTTGAGCTGCTCGACCTGCGTCTGCGCGCTCTTGATCGCCTTGGAGACCATCTTGTGCTCGATCGGCACGTCGTCGGGCAGGCGCATCGTGGTCATCACGCGCTCCACCATCACGGCGTTGAACCGGCGCATGAGGTCGTCGCCCAGCGACAGGTAGAACCGGGACTCGCCCGGGTCGCCCTGACGGCCGGAACGACCGCGCAGCTGGTTGTCGATGCGGCGGGACTCGTGGCGCTCGGTGCCCAGCACGTAGAGACCGCCCGCCTCGCGGACCTGCTCGGCCTCCTCCTTGGCGCCGGCCTTGATCTCCTCGAGCACCTTCGGCCACGCGGCCTCGTACTCCTCGGAGTTCTCGACCGGGTCCAGGCCCTGCTCGCGCAGCTCCTGGTCGGCGATGATGTCCGGGTTGCCGCCCAGCACGATGTCGGTACCGCGGCCGGCCATGTTCGTGGCGACCGTGACCGCGCCCAGCTTGCCGGCGCGCGCGACGATCAGTGCCTCCCGGCCGTGGTACTTCGCGTTCAGCACCTCGTGGGGCACGCCCAGCTTCAGCAGCAGCTTCGAGAGGTGCTCGGACTTCTCGACGCTCGTGGTGCCGACCAGCACCGGCTGTCCCTTCTCGTGCCGCTCGGCGATGTCCTCGGCAACGGCCTCGAACTTGGCCTGCTCGGTCTTGTAGATCAGGTCGGCGCGGTCGGCGCGCACCATCGGCCGGTTGGTCGGGATCGGCACCACACCCAGCTTGTAGGTCTGGTGGAACTCCGCGGCCTCGGTCTCGGCCGTACCGGTCATGCCCGAGAGCTTGTTGTACAGGCGGAAGTAGTTCTGCAGCGTGATCGTGGCGAGCGTCTGGTTCTCGGCCTTGATCTCGACTTTCTCCTTGGCCTCGATCGCCTGGTGCATGCCCTCGTTGTAGCGGCGGCCCACCAGGATGCGGCCCGTGAACTCGTCGACGATCGTGACTTCACCGTCGCGGACGATGTAGTCCTTGTCCTTGTTGTAGAGCTCCTTGGCCTTCAGCGCGTTGTTCAGGTAGCCGACCAGCGGCGTGTTCGCGGCCTCGTAGAGGTTCTCGATGCCGAGCTGGTCCTCGACGAACCGCACGCCCTTCTCGGTGACCGCCACGGTGCGCTTGCGCACGTCGATCTCGTAGTGGTACTTCGAGTTGATCAGGTTGGCCTTCTCGACGCGCTCGCGCGAGCCCATCGTGGTGGTGTCGATGCCCTGCATCAGCGGCGCGAGGCGGGCGAACTCCATGTACCACCGCGACGACTGGTCCGCCGGGCCCGAGATGATCAGCGGCGTGCGCGCCTCGTCGATGAGGATCGAGTCGACCTCGTCCACGATCGCGAAGTTGTGCCCGCGCTGCACGCACTCGTCGAGCGACCACGTCATGTTGTCGCGCAGGTAGTCGAAGCCGAACTCGTTGTTCGTGCCGTAGGTGACGTCGGCCTCGTAGTGCCGGCGGCGCTCCTGCGGGTCCTGCTCGGCGAGGATCACGCCGACCTCGAGCCCGAGGAAGCGGTGGATGCGGCCCATCCACTCCGCGTCGCGCTTGGCGAGGTAGTCGTTGGTGGTGACGACGTGCACGCCCTTGCCGGACAGCCCGTTGAGGTACGCCGGGAGCACGCAGGTGAGGGTCTTGCCCTCACCGGTCTTCATCTCGGCGACCTGCCCGAGGTGCAGTGCGGCACCGCCCATGATCTGCACGTCGTAGGGCCGCTGCCCGAGCACCCGCTTGGCGGCTTCGCGGGCGACCGCGAAGGCCTCTGGGAGCAGCTCGTCGAGCGTCTCGCCCTTGCCGTACCGCTCTCTGAACTCGCCGGTCTTCGCCTGCAGTTCGGCGTCCGACAGGTCCTTCACGTCGTCTTCGAGGGTGTTGATGTGATCGGCGATGTTGCGCAGCCGCTTCACCATCTTGCCCTCACCCGCGCGGAGCAGGCGGTTCAGCACCATCCGGTCGACCTCACTAGCTGATCATGATCGCACCCGAGCCGGTCCCGGGCTTGTGGGCACGGCGCGCACTCGTAGTGCGGCGCCGCCGTCTCACCACATCGTAGGGAACACACAGTGGTCCGCGCACGCACGTGCTCGCAGAAGGTCACGAGAGGCCCCTTCGAACCCTACTCCCGGCACGCGGGTGGCCCGCACGCGCTCGCGTGCGGGCCCCCCGGGGCGCCGGCCCGCTCCCACCCGCCCCGCCGGGTCGCCTGCAACACCCGCCCCAGCGGAACACCCCCGAGTAGAAAA
>NZ_JBFAQX010000006.1:171388-280853 GCF_040678995.1 Amycolatopsis sp. NPDC049253
CCCCGGGGCCCCCCCCCCCCCGGGCCGCGCCCCGGGCCCGGCGCCCCCCTCCCCCCCCCCCCCCCGGCCGCGGGGGGCGCCCCCCCCGGCTCGCGTGCGGGCCACCCGTGGCGCCGGCCGGCTCCCCCCGGCCGCGCCGGGTCGGCTGCCTCAGCCGCCGAGCCGGATCACGCCGTAGTCGAAACCCTTCCGCCGGTACACGACGCTCGGCCGCCCGGACTCGGAGTCGTTGAACAGGTAGAAGTCGTGACCGACCAGCTCCATCTCGTAGAGAGCCTGGTCCACCGACATGGGGTCCGCGTTGTGCTTCTTCTCGCGGACGACGCGGCCGGGCTGGTAGCCCAGATCGTCGTCTTCCCAGCGTTTCTGCTGGGGCAGGGTGATCTCACCGGAGCTGACGGCCGCGAACCCATCGGTGATCGGTTCGGCCGTGTCCGCGGCGGGTGCCTCCAGCACCGCCGTGCTCGCGGTGGGACGGGCGACGGCGTCCGGCGATCCGCCGGCCATCGCCATCGAGGTCGCCTCGGCGACCGATTCCGGGCGGCTGCGCCCGTAGTGCACGCGCCTCCGGTCGTGTGTCCGCCTCAGCCGGTTCTCCAGCTTCGTGACGGCGGAGTCGAGCGCTGCGTAGAAGTCCGCGGCGCACGCTTCGGCGCGCACGGCCGGACCGCGGCCCTTCCCGGTGATCTCGACGCGCTGGCAGCTCTTCGCCTGCCGGCGGTTCGGCTCGTGGAACAACTCCACGTCGTACCGGATGACCTTCTTGTCGTAGCGCTCAAGACGGGCCAGCTTTTCGCTGACGAGTGCCCGGTAGTGGTCGGGCACCTCCACGTTGCGGCCCTTTACGACGATGTCCATACACGACCTCCCTCGCTGAGATGACTGCGAGCTGTTGTGTGTTCACACGGCGCCGGTAATGCGGGGACGGAGCCCGGATCTGGCGGGCTGAGAAGAACTCGATGGCCGGCCACGACGTCTCGTGGCGGATGCTCGAGCGCGGACTCAGCGCGCCTCCGGCGCCAGGGACATGGGCTGCACACCTCCCTGCCTGCGGGGATTGCTGATAGCGGAGCACGTTAGCTTCATCACGCCGCTCGCAACAGCCCCCGGGCCGGGGGATGTCACGATTCGGGAACCCATTACGGCGCGCAGCGAAACCCCCGTGCGCAGCCCGAAATCCCGCGTCTGAGGGCCGAACGCGAGCGATGCATTTTCACGCGTACGGCGCAACGGTGCGGGAGCCCGGAAGCCGAGAGTCACGGCCCGCCGCGCCACAGCCGCCACCCCGGTGGAGTGTTCGGCCGCCCGCGTGATTCCGAGCCTGACCCTCATGTCCCGACAACGGGCGGTCGTCGCGCCGCGTTCCCTGTTGACATCACTCGTGTAGGTGACGTCTGCTCACCCTGCGGCGAGCAACGCGACCACAGCCGACACGGAGACCCCGGCGTCGGCGAGTGCCCGCACGCACGCGGCCGCCGTGGCACCCGTGGTGACCACGTCGTCGAGCACCACGACCCGGCTGCCCGGCGGTGGGCGGCCCGCGGGCACGAACCGCAACCGCCCGGCCAGGTTGGCAACGCGCTCCGCCCGGCTGAGTCCCACGGCGTCACGAGCGCCCTTCAGCGCGAGAGCGGGCGCGACGAAGGCCTCGGCGCCCGTCTGGGCGAGAGAGCGCGCAGCGGCCTCGGCGAGGCGCTGCACGTGCGGGCCACCACGGAGGCGTGAAGCCGAGCGCCGGCTCGGCGCCGGGACGAGGCACCAGGATCCGGCGCGCGCGGAATCCCCGTCGGCGGGGGAATCCCTGGCGACCACGGGCTTCTCGAGGCGCGGACCGGTGCGCGAAGACCCGGCGAAGGCCAGGTCGTCGAACGAAGATCCACCGAGTGAGTGTCCCCCGCGGCGCGGGCCGGCGCGGGGACAACCGGCGCGGGGCAAACCGGCCAGCGCGGACGCGAGCACCCGGCCGAGTGCCGGCGCGACATCGCGGCGGCCACGCTCCTTGTAGGCGATCAGGACGCGCTTGGCGACGCCCTGGTAGCGAGCGAGCGCGTACGCGGGTGCAAGACCGGACAGCGGCGCGCGGACCACCTCCGTGAGTGACCCCCACACCCGCGAACACTCCGCGCAGCATGGGACACCCCGGGCACCACAGCCGGCACAACGGGCGGGGACGAGCAGATCGAGAACCATGACTCGCAGTGTGCACCCGGGCACCGACAGTTTCGGCCCCTCGAGCCCCACCCGACGAAAACGAGCGGGAAACCTCGTCAGCCGGGGTAGAACGGCGTCGCGTTCAGCATCGTGTGGGCCTGGGGCCGCCAGACCTCGCCGAGTTCGGTGGCGTTCCACAGCCCGCCCGGGTCGGCCACCACGATGGGCCGGCTGGGCGCCGCCGTGACCGCCGTGACCGGCGCCGTGAGGTTGGAGCTGTTGAACGCGTCCATCCGGCGCCCGTCCACCGAAACCCGCTGCACCGGCTGGGAAGTGGACGACGTCGCGACCACCAGCGTGTCCGCGGTCGAACCCCAGTCGACGTCCACGACGTCCGACAGTTCACCCGGCTGGAGCACGCGCGGCTCCCGCAGCGTCACCGTGTCGCCGTTGCGCACGACCGCCGCGACCACGAGCTGGCCGTTGACAATCGCCGCCACGCGGGCACCGTCGCGCGACAGGCGCAGGGCGTCGATGTCGGTGCCGAGCGCGAGCAGGTCGTTGGCGTTCACGCTCTGGCGCAGCCAGTGGCCGTTCGGGTCGAGGACCATGCGGGCGACGATCGAGTGGTCCACCACCGTCCACACCTCCCCCGACGGACCGGCCCCGCTCGGCGCGGGCCGCCACGTCGGACGGCTCAGCGAGCCACCGGAGAGGTCCACCAGCGGCAGGTCGCGGCCCAGGTCGCCCACACGCAGCTGCACGCGGTCGCCGTTGCGCTCCACCACCGCGAGCCGCTTGCCGTCGATCGACTGCGCGGCGCTGACCACGGCGTACCCGCCGTTGCCGGCCGGCCCCGCCACCGGCGCGCCGTCGCCGAGCGAGCGGATGCGCCCGTCGACCGTCATCAGGCCCAGCAGGTCGGCGCTCGGCGACGAGGCCGCGCTGTAGGAGGGCACGTCGCTGCTGCGCCAGTACTCGTGGCCGCGCACGAGCGGCTGGCCGTCGGCGAGCAGCCGGACGCGCGTGGACGTGACGGCCTGCATCGACAGCATGATCTGCGCCGCGATCAGCGTTCTCGTCTCCGGACTCGCCCCCGTGAGCCCCGAGAGCTGCACGAGCAGCGAGCCGTCGTCGATGTTCTTCACGTTCGTGTCGAGCGTGACCTGGTCGCCCAGCAGGTTCTTGACGGCACCGGCCAGCCCGGCCGACGGCCCCTGCAGGATCAGGTCCATCACCCGCCCGGGCAGGCCCGACTGCGGTTTCGCGGGCACGTAGCGCAGGTCGGGCACGAAGGCGCCGGAGTCGGGCGAATAGAAGCTCACGGCGACGCGGATGTAGTTCGCCTCGAAGTCGTCGTCGGTCACCAGCAGCGTGCCGGGGGCGCTGGAGATCCGCCATTGCCCGTTGGGCTGCTTGCGCACCTGGATCGTCAGCTCGGCCGGGCCCGAGCCGGGGATGAACGCGCTGTCGGCGCTCAGCGTGCCGAGGGTGAACCCGCGCACCCCCACGTTGCGCACGTTCGGGTCCGGCGGCGTCGACGTGGACGGTGCCGGGGGCGGCGTGTCGTAGACGGTGCTGAACGTGTTGTCGATGATCGTGATCGCGCGGCTGGGTTTCCACGCGCTGCGCTGCTGGTCGTCGAGATACGCGCGCGCGGCCGCGTTGTTGGAACGCGGGTCGCCGTTGTTCCTGATGAACTCCCGCACCAGCGACAGCGGATCGAGGTCGGCCTTCGGTTCCGGCGCGTCGTTCGCGAGCGGCGGCGTCGAGTCCACGGACACGACCAGCGGCTGCGACTCCAGCGGCACGTTGGCGCAGCCGGCGAGAAGCAGCACACACGCCAGCGCGAGCAGCACTCGCTTCACCGGCCGACCTCCTCGCGGTCGGCGAGGATCGCGTCGGGCGCCGGCTGCACCTCGAGCACCGACGACGGCGACAGCGTGATCTCCGGTGTGGCGTCGGGCGGCGGCAGGCGCAGCGGGTTCTCCTCGATCGGCACGTTCTGGTGGCGGGGCAGCACGAGCCGGAAGCAGGCGCCCTGGCCGAGCTCGCCCCACGCGTCGAGGACGCCGCCGTGCAGCCGCGCGTCCTCCTGGCTGATCGCCAGGCCGAGGCCGGTGCCGCCGGTGCGGCGGTTGCGCGACGGGTCGGCGCGCCAGAACCGGTTGAACACCAGGTCGGCCTCGCCCGCGCGCAGGCCCACCCCGTGGTCGCGCACGGTGATGGCCACCGCCGTCTCGTTCACGGCAACCGTGAGCTGCACCGGTTTGCCCTCGCTGTGGTCGACGGCGTTGCCCAGCAGGTTGCGCAGGATCCGCTCCACGCGCCGGGCGTCGACCTCTGCGGAGGTGTCCTCCTCGGGCAGGATCAGCTCGACGGAGCTGCCCGCGGTCCCGGCGATCACGCGCACCTGCTCGACCGCGCGCGTGGCGATGGGCCGCACGTCGATGTACTCGGCCGACAGTTCCTCGACGCCGGCGTCGAGCCGGCTGATCTCCAGCAGGTCGCCGAGCAGCGCCTCGAAGCGGTCGAGCTCGTCGACCAGCAGCTCCGTGGACCGCGCGAGGCCGGCGGGGAACTGCTCGCGCGAGGCGTGCAGCACGTCGGCGGCCATGCGGACCGTGGTGAGCGGGGTGCGCAGCTCGTGGGAGACGTCGGAGGTGAACCGGCGCTGCAGCCCGCCGAACTCCTCGAGCTGGCGGATCTGGCGCTGGATGCTCGCGGCCATGCCGTTGTACGACACCGCGAGCTTCGCCAGGTCGTCTTCCCCGACCACGGCGAGGCGTTGCTCGAGATCCCCGCCCGCGAACTGCTCGGCCGCCGCGGCGGCCTGCCGGACGGGCCGCACCACCTGCCGGACCACCAGGTTCGTGATGCCGGCCAGCAACAGCAGCAGCACGAGCCCGCCCACGAGCAGCGTGTTCTGCACGGTCGACACCGTGTTCTGCTCACTGGTCAGCGGGAACAGCAAGTACAGCTGCAGCGGGCTCGCCACCGAGCTCAGCGGCGTGCCCACGATGAGGTACGTGGTGTTCGCGTTGTTCTCGGAGACGGTGTGCTCGACGCGCGCGAGGTTGCCGCCCTCCACGAACTGGCGCAGCCGCACCGGCACGGACGTGAACGGCCCCACGAACACCGGGTCGGCGTCGGACTGGTCGCGCCCGACGCTCGCCAGCACCGGCTCGAACGTGCCCGCCGTGGACCCCGTGGGCGACGCCGAAGTCGTGGAGATCTTTTTCAACGCGTTCTCGAGCCGGGTGTGCAGCGCGTCGGGCGACTCGCCGCCGACGCCCACCAGCTCACGCGCCGCGGTGTCGGCCAGCGCCTGCGTCTGCTCCACGGCGGCCTTGCGTTTCGTGTCGAGCAGGCGCTCGGTGATCTGGTTCTGCAGCACCATGCCCAGCACGAAAACCACGGCGGCCGACAGCGCGAGCGTCGAGATCGTCACGCGGAACTGCAGCGAGTGCCGCCACAGATCGTTGAACGCCACCACGCGGCGGCGCGCCAAGACCACGAGGCGCCGAACGAGGCGCACCGTGGCTCGGGCGAAAGCGGTCGGCCGTCCCACCTTCGGGTGACTCTTCGTCCCGGCGGGTGGGCCGGCTGCCGCGGAAGCCGTCATCGGGTCATCACGGCGGGCCGGCCTTGTACCCGACGCCGCGCACCGTCAACACCACCTCGGGGTGCTCCGGGTCCTTCTCGACCTTCGACCGCAGACGCTGGACATGCACGTTGACCAGCCGCGTGTCCGCCGCGTGGCGGTAGCCCCACACCTGCTCCAGCAGCACTTCGCGGGTGAAGACCTGGCGCGGCTTGCGGGCCAGCGCCACCAGCAGGTCGAACTCCAGCGGCGTGAGCGGGATGGCCTTGCCCTCACGGGTGACCTCGTGGCCCGGCACGTCGATCGCCAGGTCGCCGATGGTCAGGGACTCGGCGGGCTCGGCCTCGGTGCGGCGCAGGCGGGCGCGCACGCGGGCGACGAGCTCCTTCGGCTTGAACGGCTTGACCACGTAGTCGTCGGCACCGGACTCCAGGCCCAGCACTATGTCGACGGTGTCGCTCTTGGCGGTCAGCATCACGATCGGCACGCCGGACTCGGCGCGGATCGCCTTGCAGACGTCGATGCCGTTCATGCCGGGCAGCATCAGGTCCAGCAGAACCAGGTCCGGTTTGAGCTCGCGCAGCGCCGGCAGCGCGCGCGAACCGTCCGCGACCACCGCGGTGTCGAACCCTTCACCGCGGAGCACGATGGTGAGCATCTCCGCCAGCGCAGGGTCGTCGTCGACCACCAAGACACGTGCCTTCATGAGCACATGTTCGCACTACTTGCGCCGAGGTCGAGCACGACCCGCGCGTTTGACCACCAGAAAGATCAAGATCGTGAGCCCGGGTTGCTCCATCCGGGCGCGCCCGAGCAGGTGTTGGACGGCCCGTGAAGGCTCCCGGGCACGCGCTCGGGAACCCCCACGGGCCTCGGGTGGGAAGAGCTACGCGGTGAGCTGGGCGCCGCCCTCGCCGACGACGACCGGCACCGGCGCGTCGACGAACACCACACCGTCGGTGACCACCACGGCGTAGGTGCGGACGGGGCTCTTCGCGGGCAGGCACGTCGGCGCGCCGGTGCGCAGGTCGAACTGGGCCGCGTGCAGCGGGCACTCCACGAAGCAGCCTTCGAGCCAGCCGTCGGCGAGCGAGGCGTCCTGGTGGGTGCAGGTGTCGTCGATGGCGTAGAAGCCGGTGGCGGTGTGGAAGACGGCGATCGGGGTCGGGCCGTCGATGCGGAGGGACTCGCCCTCGGGCAGGTCGGCGACGGCGCAGGCACGGATCATCGGGAAGCCTCCGGGGAACGGGTCACGGGAACCGAGCGCGGTTCGTGAATGTTGCGCATGACGCGTTGATGTGCACTGTGCGCAACAGTGCGGCTCGCTCGCCCCCGTCGTCAAGGGATTCGCCCGCTCAGCCGAACAGATCGCCACCCAGCCGTTAGTGTTGCGCTATGCGGAACCAGGACTCGGGCAACGCAACGGGAAGTCAAGTTCAGTCCGTCGACCGCGCGATTCACGTGCTGGAACTGCTCGCGCGCAACGGGGAGTCGGGGATCACGGAGATCGCCGGTGAGCTCGGGGTGCACAAGTCGACGGCGTCCCGGCTGCTGAGTGTCCTGGAACAGCACGGGCTTGTCGAGCAGCTGGGCGAGCGCGGCAAGTACGCGATCGGCTTCGGCATCGTCCGCCTCGCCGGCGCGGCCACCGGCCGCATGGACCTCGCGAAGCTCGGCCGCCAGACCTGCCAGGCCCTGGCCGAGGAGCTGGGCGAGACCGTGAACATCGCGATCGCCGACGACGGCGTGGCCATCAACATCAGCCAGGCCCGCGGAGCGGCCGCCATCACCACGCAGAACTGGACCGGGCAGCGCACGCCGCTGCACGCGACCTCCAGCGGCAAGGTGCTGCTGGCCGCGATGACCGAGGCCGACCGCAAACGCGTGCTCGGCCACGGTCTCGAGCAGTACACGCCGCGCACCACCGTGGACCCCGACGAGCTCGAGTCGGAGGTCGAGCGCGTGGCCGAGGACGGCTACGCGGCCTGCTTCGAGGAGCTGGAGCTCGGCATGCACGCGGTCGCGGTGCCGATCCACGGCCCGGGCGGCGAGGTCGTGGCGGCGATGAGCGCCTCGGGGCCGTCCTACCGGCTGTCGAAGCAGCGGATCAAGCAGATCGTGCGGCCGATGACCGAAGCGGCGAAAGAACTTTCGGCACAGCTGGGCTACTACGCCGGCTGATACTCCCCCGGCGTCGGATCGCCTCTGCCGGCATCCGCGTTACGGGCTTCACCTGCCCGGGCGCAAGCGAAAAACCCCTTCCGTGCGCGGTCTTGACACGTACCCCCACGATCCCGCACTTTGTTGCAGAAGACGGAACACACACCCCCATCCGCAACCTGGCCCGTGCCCGGCGGGTCGTTCGGCGCGCCCGGTGAACCCCGGCCAGGAGGTACGCGATGGCAGCCCGACCGCGAGTGGTCGTCATCGGCGCCGGGCTCGTCGGCTGCGCGCTGGCCGACGAGCTGACCGACCGCGGCTGGACCGACGTCACGGTGCTGGAGCAGGGGCCACTCTTCACCGGTGACGGACCGGGCCTCGTGCGCCAGACCGACGCGGACCGCACCATGACGGAGTTCGCGAAGTACACCGTGGCCAAGTACGGCTCGCTGACGCTGGAGGGCCGGTGGTGCTTCCAGCCCGTCGGCGGCCTGGAGCTCGCGACCACGCCGCGCCGGCTGGCGGAACTCCAGCGGCGCCACGGCTGGGCGACGTCGTGGGGCGTGCGCGCATACCTGCGCTCGCCGCGGGAATGCGCCGAACTGCACCCGCTGCTGGACCCGGCGCAGGTCCTGGGCGGCCTCCACACCCCGGGTGACGGCGTGGCGAAACCGCTGCGCGCCGCCGAGGCCCAGGCCCGGCGCGCGATCGACCGCGGGGCGCGGTTCCTGGCGGGACAACGCGTCGTGGCCATCGGACGCAGCGGCGGGCGGGTGACGGACGTGCGCACCGAGATCGACCGGTTCCGCGCCGATGTCGTGGTCTCCTGTGCGGGGGTGGACGCGCCGGCGATCGGGCGGCTCGTGGACCTGGCCGTGCCGCTGGTGCCCTTGGCGCAGCACTACGCGCGCACCATTCCGCTGCCCTCGCTCGCCGGTGACAACGATGACTTCACCGAGGCGGGCAAGCCGGTCCTGCGCCACGGCGGGCTGTCCGTGCGCGAGCACGTCGACCGGCTCGGCCTCGGCAGCGCCGCGCTCGGCACGGCCGAGCCGTTCGCCCCGGCGGACTTCGAGCAGCTCTGGGCCGAGGCCGTGCGGCTGCTGCCCGCGCTGGCCGACGCGAAAGTCGAGGAGGGCGTGACCAGCCTGGTCGCGGCCACCCCGGACGGCAAGCCGCTGCTCGGCGAACACCCCGACCTCGACGGGTTCTGGGTTGCGGAGGCCGTGGCCTTCCCGCACGCCGCCGGAGTCGCGCGGGAGGTGGCGCGGTGGCTCGTCGACGGGCAGCCGCGCCTCGACCTGCACGCGAGCGACCTCGCCCGGTTCGAGCGGGTGCAGCTCGCACCGGAGAACGTGCGGGAACGCGCGGTCCGGACGTTCGCGGGCACCCGGCACGACGAGCCACGGCCGCCGTTGCGCACGTCGCCGTTCTACGAGCGGCAGGTCGCCTTGGGTGCGCGCTTCGCGGAAACCGGCGGCTGGGAGCGACCGGTTTGGTTCTCCGCCAACGAAACCCTGCCCGAGACATCGCGTGTGCCGGCGGCGTCCGAAGCTCGGACGGCGGGCGCCGAGGCGATCGTCGCGCGCGAGCGGGTGGCGGTGTTCGACCTGACCTCGGCGGCCCGGCTGGAGGTCACCGGGCCGGGCGCGCTGCCGTTCCTGCGGACGATGACCACCAACGAGCTCGGCCACGCGCCGGGTGCGGTCACCTACACGCTGCTGCTCGGCGAAGACGGCGGTGTCCGCAGCGATCTCACGGTGGCGCGCCTGGCCGCCGACCGGTTCCAGGTCGGCGCGAACGGACCGCTCGACGTCGACTGGCTGCGCCGCCACCTGCCCGGCGACGGCACGGTGCAGATCCACGAAACCACCGCGGGCACGTGCTGTCTCGGCGTGTGGGGGCCCCTCGCCGAGCGGGTTCTGGCCCCACTGTCCACAACGGACCTCCCGGCGGACGGCGCCGTCACCGCGTTCATCGGCACCGTGCCGGTGCTCGTGCTGCGCCGGTCCGGCGACCCCGGCTGGGCGCTGCACGCCGGCGCGGACCTCGGCCGGCTGCTGTGGGACACGCTGTGGGAAGCCGGGCAGCCGCACGGGATCGTCGCCGCCGGGCACGAAGCGTTTTCGAGCCTGCGGCGGGAGAACGGCGGCCGCACGTGGGGCACCGACTTCACCGCCGAGCACGATCCGTACGAGGCCGGCCTCGGATTCGCCGTGCGGATGGACAAGGGCTACTTCCTCGGCCGCGACGCGTTGCTCGGCCGATCGGCCGCCACCGTCGGTCGCGCCCTGACGTCCCTGGTCACCGACGAGCTGGTGCTGGGCAAGGAACCCGTGTTCTTCGAGGGTCACCCGGCGGGCTACGTCACGAGCGCGGGGCGCGGCCACACCGTCGGCAAGAACCTCGCGTACGCGTGGCTTCCCGTCGAATGCGCGAAACCTGGTACACCGGTGGAGATCGAGTACTTCGGCCGGCGGGTACCGGCGGTCGTGGAACCCCGGGGGCCGCGCAACACGAGGAGAACCGCTTGACGCACTACGACGCGATCGTGATCGGCCTCGGCGGCATGGGCAGCGCCGCGGCGTACCGGCTCGCGCAGCGCGGACAGCGAGTGCTCGGCATCGACCAGTACGCGCCCGTGCACAACCTCGGCTCGAGCCACGGCGGATCGCGCATCACGCGCCAGGCCTACCTCGAAGGCCCCGACTACGTGCCGTTGCTCCTGCGCGCGCACGAGCTGTGGGACGAGGTCGAACGCGACACCGGCCGGCACCTGTTCACGCGCTGCGGCGGGCTGATGGCCGGGCCGCCGGACTCGCGCACGATCACCGGCAGCGTGCTCTCGGCCGAGAAGTTCGACATCCCGCACGAGCTGCTCGACGCGGCGGAGATCCGCCGCCGCTTCCCCACGATGGCCCCGCGCGACGACGAGGTGGCGCTGTACGAACCGGGCGCCGGGTTCGTGTCGCCGGAGGGCAGCGTCGCCGCGCACCTGCAGCTCGCCGCGCGCCACGGTGCCGAGCTGCACCACGAGGAGCAGGTGTTCACGTGGAGCACCTCGGCCTCGGGTGTCCGCGTGGGAACGGCGTCGAGCTACTACACGGCTTCGCGGCTGGTGCTGTGCCCGGGCGCGTGGGCGCCGTCGCTGCTGGCCGGCCTCGGCGTGGACTTCGAGGTGCAGCGGCAGGTGCAGTACTGGTTCGAACCAGCGGACGCGGCGCCGTTCGCGGCCGACCGGCACCCGGTCTACCTGTGGGAAACCGAGCAGGGCGAACAGTTCTACGGGTTCCCCGCGCACTCACCGCAGGGCGTGAAGGTGGCTTCGCACCTCGCCGGCACGCCGTGCACCGCCGACACGATCGACCGCCGTGTGCACGAGGACGAGGTGCGCGCCGTCACCGACCTCGTCGGCTCGCGGCTGCCGGCGCTGGGCAGGTTCCGCCGCGCCGCGACCTGCCTGTACACGAACACGCCCGACGAGGACTTCGTGATCGCGCGGCATCCCGACCATCCACGCGTGGTCGTGGCGTGCGGGTTTTCGGGGCACGGCTTCAAGTTCGTGCCCGTGGTCGGGGAGATCGTGGCCGATCTGGTCGTCGACGGGACCACGACGCACCCCATCGCCCTCTTCGATCCGGCACGCTTCGACGAACGCTGAGGGCTCAGGACAGCAGCGACTTGGCCAGCGTCGGCAAGTCGACACCGGCCACGCCGTCGAGCACGTGCCACGGCGCGAGCCAGCCGGCCGCGGCCAGCTCGTCGTACACGGCGGCGCAGCGCTGCTGCAGGGCGTCGTCGGATTCGAACGCGTCCCGCGCGCGATCGCGGTCCGCGGCCGCGCGGCGGACAGCGCGTTCGGCGGCGACCTCCGGCGACACCCGCAGCAGCAGGTGCGCGTCGGGCCGCGGGAGCGCGAAACGGTCGACCTCGAGGCCCCACACCCAGCGCACGACGTCGCCGTCGGCGTTCTCCCGCAGACGCGCGGCGGCGTACGCGGCGTTGGAGGCGACGTAGCGGTCGAGCAGCACCACGTCGTTGTCCGCCAGCAGCGCGCGGATCTCGTCGGCCGCGCCGCTGCGGTCGAGGGCGTAGAGCAAGGCCATGCCGTAGACGGAGTCGGCGAGGTCGCCGTGGCCGCGGTGCAGGGCCTCGCGCACGAGGTCCGCGTGGATGCTGCGGCCGTACCGCGGGAACGCCAGGCTGCCGACCCGCGCGCCCCCGCGGTGCAGCTCAGCGGTGAGCCCGTCCGCGAGGGTGCGCTTGCCGGCACCGTCCAGACCTTCGATCACGACCAGTCGCCCCACGGGGCTCACCCTAGGACAGGCGCCACCGGCCCGGGACAGCGCTACCGGGCCAGTGGCGGGGTGACGCCGTAGGACCAGTTGTGGTCCAGCGAGACCTCGCGCTCGCCGGCGACCGTGAGCGCGTCGAGCCGCTTCAGCTCGTCGCCGGTGAGCTCCAGCCAAGCGCCGCCGGCGTTCTCCGCCAGCCGCCCGACGTGCAGCGTGCCCGGGATCGGGACCACGTCCGGCGCCTGCGCGAGCAGCCACGCGAGCGCCACCTGGCCGGGCGCGGCGTCGTGGGCCGTCGCGATGTCGCGCACGATCTCCACGGCAGCGAGGTTCGCCTCGAACACCTCCCGCGCGAACCGCGGCATCTTGCGGCGGTAGTCGTTCTCCGGCAGGTCGTCGAACGAGGTGAGCTTGCCCGTGAGCATCCCGCGGCCCAGCGGGCTGTACGGGACGACGCTGATGCCGAGCTCGCGGCACAACGGGAACACCTCGTCCTCGATGTCGCGCGACCACAGCGACCACTCGGTCTGCACGGCGGCGATCGGGTGCACGGCGTGCGCGCGCCGGATCGTGTCGGGCGCGGCCTCGCTCAGCCCGAGGAACCGGACCTTGCCCTCCGTCACGAGCTCGGCCATCGCGCCGACGGTCTCCTCGATGGGCGTGTCCGGGTCCACGCGGTGCTGGTAGTACAGGTCGACGTGGTCGGTGCCGAGCCGGGTCAGCGAGCGCTCGATGCGTTCGCGCACGTACTCCGGGCGGCCGTTGATGATCGCCGGTGCGCCGTCGAACGGACCCTGGACGATGCCGAACTTGGTGGCCAGCACGACCTGGTCGCGGCGGCGCGCGATCGCCTTGCCGATGGCCTCCTCGCTACCGCCGTAGATGTCGGAGCTGTCGACGAGGGTGACGCCGAGATCCAGCGCCCGGCCGATCAGGGCGTCGGCCGTGTCGTCGGTGGCGTGGTCCTCGGCCTGCCCGTAGGGACGGGCGAAGCCCATCGCGCCGTAGCCGATGGCGCCGACGACCGGACCGGCCGAGCCGAGCCGGCGCTGGGGAATGGGGCCCTGGGATGCAGGCATGGAAGGAATCCTTAGTCGCGGTGGTTGATCTCGTCGGTGCGGCTAAGTCCGCACCTGTGGACCACCATAAGTCCACAAGTGAGGACTTAGCAACTCGCTCGTGCCCCTGAACCGGGGACCAGGCTCGTACGCTGGCGACCATGAGTCCTGATTCGACGCCGAAGCGCCGGGACCCCGTGGCCACCCGCGCGGCGATCCTGAGCGCCGCCCGAAAGGCGTTCACCGAGCACGGCTACGACGGCGCCGGCGTCCGCGAGATCGCCCGCGCCGCCGACGTGGACGCGCGGCTGATCGGCAAGTACTTCGGCTCGAAGGAAGGGCTCTTCGCCGAGGTCGTGGAGGTCGCGTTCGAGAAGTCGATGATGATGACGCCCGAGCTCAACGCCGAGGCGGCGCGGGCGCTGCTGACCGGCGACGACCCGCACGCGTCCGACGGGATGCTGCTCACCCTGCGCTCGATCGCCAACCCACGCGCCGCGGCGATCATGCGCGCGAGCATCGAGCGCAACTACCAGGCCCGGCTCGCCGACGCGCTGCCCGGCACCGACGCCACCGGCCGCTCGGCGCTGCTGATCGCCATCTGCGCCGGGACGCTGCTCAACCGCCTGCTGCTGGGCTCGACCGTGCTCACCGGCCCGGACGCCGAAGACCTCATCCCGTACCTGCACGCGGCGCTCGACGCCGTGGCCGTCGCGCCGGACGAGCAAGTGGTCGACCGGCGGCCCGGCGGGAGGGACGGCACCGCCGGGCCGGCCGGTACGCCTCAGGCGGCCGCGCGCCGAGAGTGAAGCAGGTAGCCTCCGCCGCCGGTCAGCAGCAGGCCCACAAGGATGAGCAGCGGCAGCCAGCCCGAGTCGTGGTCCTCGGGCGGCGGCGTGTCGCCGCGCGGCAGGACGTCGGCGACGAGCCGGACGGCGTGCGCCTCACCGGTGGCCGACTGCGGGACGAGGTGGGCGTTGCCGACGCCGGAGGGCTGCGCCGCGCTCGCGCCCGGTGCCGACGTCAGCAACGCCATGCCGACGAGCACCACGAGCGCCAGGACCCGGCCTGTGGTGCGAACTCTCTCGATCCGGACCCGGCCACGGTGGACGGCGGCCCGGGTAGTGACCAGTAGCTGCTCGGCGAACACCGGCACGGACCTCCCCACCCCCACGACGTGACCCTCGGTCGTCACAACGGTGAACAGTGCGGTCACGCGGAGCAAGATGCTCTTCCGGTGATCAATGCGTTCCGGGTCAGTTCTGGAACACGGAATGGGCACCCTTGCGTGGCCAACCACCCCGAACGGGGGTCGGAGCGGCTACCGTGCGCTGCTAACGTGAACGTTCCGCGGTGTTCACGGCCGGCGCACCCAGTGATCTCCACACTGGTCTGGTGAAGGGACAAGCGGTGTCTCGAGACGGGGAAGGCGCACTGATCATCGAACCTGTTCGCCGTGGCTCGGGCGATCTGCCCGCGGAGCTGGCCGACGCGTTGCGCACCGGCGAGTTCCACCACGCCCTGCGCACGGCCATCTCGCACCGGGGACTGTCGCTGGCCCGCCTGCGCGCCCACCTGGCGCTCCGCGGCGTCCAGATCGGACAGTCGACGCTCAGCTACTGGCAGCGGGGGCTGCGCCAGCCCGAGGTGCCCAAAGCGTTGCCGGCCGTGCGCGCTCTGGAGTCGGTGCTGCAGCTGCCGGCGGACTCGCTGGTGGTGCTGATCGGCCCGCGCACCGCCCGCCCGCGCGGGCACCAGGCCGCGGTGTCGTTCCACGACCTGCGCTCGGGCGACATGGGCTCGATCGTCGACCAGCTGCTCACCGACCTGGGTGTGCTGCCCTCGTCCAACCACTCCAACGCCGACCTGGAGCTGCTCTCGGTCCACGACCGCATCACGGTCGACGAGCGCCGCCGCCAGGTCAGCATCCGCACGCGCTTGGTCACGCGCGCGCGGCGGCACGGCCCCGACCGCTACGTGACCGTGTACAACGGCGACCCCGGCTGCAAGATCGACGACGTCGAGCTGATCACCGCCGAGGGCTGCCGCGTCGGGCGAATCCGCCGCCACCCCGGCGGCGAGACGATGGCGACCGAGCTGCTCTTCGACCGCAAACTCGGCGAAGGCGACATCCACGTCTTCTGCTTCGAGGTGCGCGACGACTCCAGCGCGCTGTTCCCCGGTTACTACCGCATGCTGCGCGACCAGGCCGCCAGCTACCTGCTGCAGCTGCAGTTCGCGCCCACCGCGATGCCCGCGCGCTGCACCCGCCAGGTCCGCGCGCGCGACGACGCCCTGCCGGTCGAAGCCGAAGAGCTCCCGCTCGACACGGGCGGCGTGACGAGCGGCTACTTCCGCGACGCGGGACCGGGGCTGGCCGGCATCGCCGTCGAGTGGAACTGAGCCGGCCGGTGAACAACGGGGCCCCCGACCTGCGTTGACGGGCCCCGGTGCCGCGCGCACGATGAGTTTTCGGGGCAGCCTCACCAGGAGCCGAAAATGAGTTTCGTGCAAGTCATCGAGTTCAAGACCTCACACCCGGACGAGCTGAACGAGCTCATGGACGAGTGGAAAACCGCGACGCAGGGCAGTCGCACGGCCACCCACGCGGTGGTGATGAGCGACCGCGACAACCCCGGGACGTACATGGAGTTCGTCGAGTTCCCGTCGTACGAAGAGGCGATGCGGAACTCGGAGCTGCCGGAGACCGCGAAGTTCGCCGAGCGGATCGGCAAGCTGTGCGACGGACCGCCGGTGTTCCACAACCTCGAGGTGGTGCGGGACGAGCGACTCTGAGCGGCCGGGCACCGCGCGGGCGACCCGGCCGCGACCGCGTCAGAGGATGATCAGATCCGTGACGCTGTAGGACAACGAGCCACGGAAGCCCGCACCGGTGCGCTGCGGCGCCAGGTCGGCCAGTTCCTCGGCCTGCGCCGGGAAGAACGACAGCTCGCCGGTGCCGGTCCACGTGCCGGCCACCTGTGGAGTGTCCAAAAAGGACTGCGTCAGCTCGTGCACGGCCGGGTTCTGCTGCTGCCCGGCCGTGAGCCGCGGGAAGTGGCGCAGGTTCACGATCGGCCGGCCCAGCGCCGGGATGGTCGGCGCGGTCTTCTCGAGCGTCACGCGCGCTTCGGCCAGCTGCCGGCCGTTCGACGACAACGTGGCACCGAACCGGCCGCCGGGGCCGACCACCGGGCCGGCCTGGCTCGGCACGCCGAACGCGCGGGTCTGGTGCACGGCCCGGATCTTCTTCGGGAAGCCCTGGATCCAGCCGCGGGCCAGCGCCTCGTCGTTGTCCACGTAGATGAACGGGCACCACGCCACCGGTGAACCCTGGTGCACGGCGTCGAGCAGCACGAGGAACTCGCTGTACTGGCTGCGCACCGGGTCGAGGTACTCGTTGTCACTGGCCGAAAACTGCCAGTCGATGAACAGCGCGTAGCCGTGCCCCGCACTCACCGGGTCGGGGTCCAGACCGGTCGGCAGTGACGCGGCGGCCGCGGCCGCGTGGTCCAGAACTCGACGCCGACCACGTCACCCACGTAGTGCCACGGCGGCGTCGGCGCGAGGTTGGCCACCCCGCGGGGGCTGAGCGGGTAGCTGTAGCCCTTGAGCCGTTCGTTCACCGGCGTGGTCGTGGCGCTCTCGGCGGACGCGGGAGTGCTCATCGCCCCCGCCGCCACCGCGGCCAGTCCTCCGGCGAGTACCCCTCTTCGACCCACTTCTCCTGCGGACAAGGCAGATCCCCTTCACTTCGGCAATCCCCGGGCCGCCGTGCGCGGCCGCTCCTCTTCGAAGGAACCACGGGGTCGCGCTGAACGGGTCCGGACGCGGAGAGGCCGGAGCCCAGGAGGCAGACCCGGAGCGGATCTTCGGGCAGATCGGACGTCGGGGACTTGTCATCGGCTGGGGAACCGGCGTGCACTGCGGGGTGGTCCGAGCCACCTGGGCGTCCACTGTGGAGTGCACACACTTCCGGAACGCCGAAGCGGCGCCCGGAAACCCCGGGCGCCGCTTCGGCTGTGCGAGAACCTCAGTAGCGGTAGTGGTCCGACTTGAACGGGCCTTCCACGTCCACGTCGATGTACTCCGCCTGCTCCTTGGTGAGCTTGGTCAGCTCGCCGCCCAGCGCTTCGAGGTGGATGCGCGCCACCTTCTCGTCGAGCTTCTTGGGCAGGCGGAACACCTCCTTGTCGTACTCCTCGTGCTTGGTGAACAGCTCGATCTGCGCGATGACCTGGTTCGAGAAGCTGTTGGACATCACGAACGACGGGTGCCCGGTCGCGTTGCCGAGGTTGAGCAGGCGGCCCTCGGACAGCACGATGATCGTGTTGCCGTTGGGGAACACCCACTCGTCGACCTGCGGCTTGATGTTGACGCGGTGGATCCCCGGGTAGCGCGCGAGGCCGGCCATGTCGAGCTCGTTGTCGAAGTGGCCGATGTTGCCGACGATCGCCTGGTGCTTCATCTTCGCCATGTGCTCGACCATCACCACGTTCTTGTTGCCGGTGGTGGTGATCACGATGTCGGCCTCGGCGAGCACGTTCTCGAGCTTCTTGACCTGGAACCCGTCCATCGCCGCCTGCAGCGCGCAGATCGGGTCGATCTCGGTCACGATCACCCGCGCGCCCTGGCCGCGCAGCGACTCCGCCGCGCCCTTGCCGACGTCGCCGTAACCGCAGACGACGGCGACCTTGCCACCGATCAGCACGTCGGTGCCGCGGTTGATGCCGTCGATCAGCGAGTGGCGGATGCCGTAGCGGTTGTCGAACTTCGACTTGGTCACCGCGTCGTTCACGTTGATCGCCGGGAACAGCAGCTCACCCGCGGCGGCCAGCTGGTAGAGCCGCAGCACGCCGGTGGTGGTCTCCTCGGTGACGCCGCGGACGCCCTCGCCGATGGTGGTCCACTTCGAAGAGTCGGCCGCGACGGACGCGCGCAGCAGCTCCAGGAAGACCTTCCACTCCTCGGGGTCCTCGTCGTCGGCGGGCGGCACGACGCCGGCCTTCTCGTACTCGGTGCCCTTGTGCACGAGCATGGTGGCGTCACCGCCGTCGTCGAGGATCATGTTCGGGCCCTCGCCGTCCCAGGTGAGCATCTTCTCGGTGCACCACCAGTACTCCTCCAGTGACTCGCCCTTCCAGGCGAACACCGGCACACCCTTCGGCTCCTCGGTGGTGCCGTGCGGGCCGACGACCACGGCCGCGGCCGCGTGGTCCTGCGTGGAGAAGATGTTGCAGGAGGCCCAGCGGACCTCCGCACCCAGCGCCACCAGCGTCTCGATGAGCACAGCGGTCTGCACGGTCATGTGCAGCGACCCGGAGATCCGCGCGCCCCGCAGGGGGTAGACCTCGGCGTACTCACGGCGCAGCGACATCAGGCCCGGCATTTCGTGCTCGGCGAGGCGGATCTCCTTGCGGCCGAACTCGGCGGCCTCGAGGTCGGCGACGGCGAACTCGATGCCGCCCCGGGTGTCGTGCCGCTTGGCAACGCTTTCGGGGGTCATAGTGCGGTTCCTCCAAGGATTGATGGCATCTGAACAGTACCGTTGTCGGCTTGACGTCCCCCCGACCGGCTTAGGAGACCCTTACCGTGCCCGCCCCGCTGCCCGGCCCCGACACCCGTATCGTCGAGCTCAGGGTGGCCGGACTCGCGGGCACGAGCGGTGAGACGCTGCTCGACGCGGTGTCCACCGTCGACGTCGCCGGCGACGGGATCGGCAGAGTCGTGCGCCCGGCGGACCGGCTGCGGCGCCCGGCCCCCGGTCCGATGGTGCCCGCGCTGGGCCGGTCCATCCCACGCACGCTCGAAGGATACCTGTGGAGCCGCATGACCTCGGGCGGCGCCGCCAAGGCCACGTGGGCGCTACTGTTCCCGTTCTCACTGGCCAACGTCGCGTTCTGGATGCTGCCGCCGGTGCACCGCGCCCGGTGGCTCGGCGGGCTGTGCCGCGGGCTGCTGCGCGTGGTCGCCGTGCTGCTCACGATGCTGCTGATCGGGCAGGTCGCCGTGACCGTGCTCGACCTGTTCGCCACGCAGTGCCTCGCGCCGGGCAGCGGCTGCCTGCCGTGGGCGCCCTCGTGGCTGCGCTCGGACGCGGCGCGGCTGACGATCGGGGTCGCCGTGCTGTTCGCGGTGATCCTCGTGCTGCACCGGATCTCGTCGTCGAACTGGCAGGTCAAGGCCCCTGAACCTCGCGCCCGGCGCGGCTCGCCGCTGCAGCTGCTCGCCGATCCCGAGGCACCCGGGATGTCCGCGACGCACACGGTCGCGGCCCTGGCCTGCGTCGCGTTGCTGCTGCTCGGCGGACCGCTGCACGTGCCCGGCGACGTGCCCCGGCTGATCGGCTGGATCTGTGTGCTGGGGCTGGTGGTCGCGGTGATCGTCGGCGCGGCGATCGGGAGCGACCCCGGACGAGTCGCCCGGCGCACGCTGATGACCTTCGCGGCGGCGCTCGTGATTTTCGCGGCCGTGCTCGCCGCGCCGCTGCCGGCGAGCGGCGGCTTGCGCGGCACCGACGGCACGGTCGAAGGGCTCGGCGCGGCACTGCTCGCGATCACCATCCTGTTCGCGCTGGCCCTCGTGCCGATGGCGCTGCTCGCGCGGCCGACCTGGAAAACGCGGCCGAAGCGGCTGCGCCCGTGGCTCGGCGGCTGGGCGGCGGCGCCGGTGGTCGTGCTCGCCGGCCTGCTCGGCGGCGGCTTCGGCGCCGGGCTCGGGATCGCCGTCCGCCGGCTGCTGGGCACGGGCGGGCTACGGCTGCCCGACACCTACGAGCTGATCACCGTCCTGTGGGGCGCCGGGCTCGCGTTGATCGCGGTGCTCGCCGTGGCCGGCTACGCGATCGCGGTGCCGCTGCGCCGGCGGCGCCGCGGGATCCCGGCGCTGGTCGAGCTGGTGCAGCTCGACGCGAAGCAGGAGAAGGCCGCGGCCCACGCGTGGGCGCGCTCGGCGTGGGAACGCCGGCACCTGCACCAGCTGGCGATGATCGTGGCCATCGGGCTCGGCGTCGCCGGGCTCGCGTTGCTGGTCGTGCGCTTTGGCTTCGGCCTGCGGCCCATGTGGTTCACGCCGGTGTCGGCAGTCGGCGTGTTCGCGCTCGGTGGCTTCGCGCTCGGCCTGTTGCGGGTGGTCTACTCCGCCGCGCGCACACCGGAACGCAACCGCCACCTCGGCGCGCTGTCGGACCTCGTGTCGTTCTGGCCGCGCGCGGCGCACCCGACCGTGCCGCCGTGTTACGCGCTGAAGGTCGTGCCCGAGCTGGCCGAACGCGTCAAGGAGCACCTCGCCGAACCGGGCACTCGCGTGGTCCTGTCCGGGCAGAACCTCGGGAGCCTGCTCACCGTGCTCACGGCCGCGCGGCTGTTCACGGAGCTGACGCCCGACGAACGCGACCGCGTCGGCCTGCTCACCGCGGGCTCGCCCCTGCAGTGGGGTTACCAGCGCGCGTTCCCCGCGGTACTGCCGCAGGATGCGCTCGCGACGCTGTTCGGCGATCTCGACGGCCGCTGGCGCGCGCTGTGCCGCGGCACGGACATCTTCGGGGGCGGCGTCACGACCTGGCGACACAACGTCTCCGGCCGCCACCTGATCGGCGACGGGTACCTGCCCGAAGGCGGCTCGGGCCCGCTCGAAGCCACGCCCGAGGAGTCGGGCGTGCTCGTGCTCGGCGGCGACCACTGGCTGCCCGACCCGCTGCGTGCCCCGGACGGCCGCCACCGCTGGGCCGCGGGGGTGCTCAAGCACACCGACTACCTGGCCGACGCCGAATGGGACCAGGCGGTGGCGATGGCCGCGGGGCTCGGCCGCCCGAGCGGGCGCGCGCGTCTGCTGGGCGAACAAGGTTCACTGTTCGGTGATCTGCCTCGCCCGCGGTGAAAATCCTTGTGCGGTAACAAAAAGACCGGAGGGGAGCCACACCCGTGGGCAAACGGGTGCGGCTCCCCTCCGGTTTCAGGAACCCGAAAAGCAGGTCAGTTGGCGCTGCGACGACGGAACTTCAGCAGCGCGAGCAGGCCACCACCGACGACGAGCAGCGCCGCGGCGATGTAGATCAGCCACGCGTTGTCGAAGCCCGTGTTGGCGAGCTGGCCGCCGGTGCCACCGGTCTCGTTGCCGGCCGGGGCGGCGGCGACAGCGGTGGTGCTGGCCGGCGCCTCGGTCGCGACGGGCGACGTGGTCGGGACCGCGGGGGCCGCGGTCTCGGTCGGCTGCGCGGTCGGGGTCTGCGAGGCCGGCTGCGACGGCGTGGTTTCCGTCGGCTGTGTGGACTTGTCGACGCAGGCGAACCAGTGGCTGATCGTCGCCTGCTGACCTCCGCCGTTCAGGGGCGAACGGAGCTTCTCCCACGGCGGGGTGGGCGACAGCTTCCGCTTGCCGGGCTCGTAGACGTTGTACCCGTCGCCACCCTTCACCACGATGGCCTCGACCGTCACACCCTCGGCGACCTTCGTGATGTTGAGGTACTTGTCCTTGCTCGTGCCACCGGTGAAGGTGAACACCTCGGCGGCGTCCTCCTGCTTCACGGTGGTGCCGGGAAGGTGCGCTTGGGCACAAGTGGTGACGTTGTCACCGACCGGGTTCGCGCGGGTGTCGTCGGAGTAGCACGCCAGCGCCGCGGTGGCGGTGCCCAGCAGCGCCAAGCCGGTGACGGCCGCGATCGTCAGGCCTGCGCGAAGGGGTCGTCTGGTAATGGTGGGCATCGAAAAAACTCCTGTACCGAACGGGGGTATACAGCGAAGATCAGTGCACTCCCAGTGAGGATCGAAACCACTTACCGTATGAATCACACACGAGTGATTAACCCGTCAGAGGGAAGCCGAGGCGGACGGTATCGCAAACGGCTCACTCGCTCACCCTGCGTTCGAGACGCGATCCAAACCGAGACGCGGAGGTGACCTCCCCGTGATCATTCTGACTTAGGTGACAACTCGGCCACATCACGCAACCTTCACGCGCCCCGGTGAATACCCAGGTCAGGGACGTAAAACGGCCCGCCGTCCCAAGGGGGACGACGGGCCGTCGCGAGCAGTGGTTCAGTCCTCTGAAGGCGGAGAAGACTCCGGCGAAGCGGACTTCGCGGCCGGTTCCTCACCCGAGGCGATCCGCTTGCCGAGCAGGGAGTGGCGCCGGCTGTAGACGAAGTAGAGGACGACCCCGACGATCATCCAGACCACGAACCGCAGCCAGGTCAGCACCGTCAGGTTCAGCATCAGCCACAGGCACGCGAGGATCGCCAGGATCGGGATCAGCGGCACCGCCGGCACGCGGAACGCGCGGGGCAGGTCCGGTCGCGTCCGGCGCAGCACCAGCACACCCGCCGAAACGAGGATGAACGCGAACAGCGTGCCGACGTTCACCATCTCCTCGAGCTTGTCGGCCGGGAAGAACGTGGCCGCCACGGCCACCAAGGCGCCGACGAGCAGCGTCGCGCGCTTCGGGGTCCCGTGGCTGCCGGTCCTGGCCAGCCCGCGCGGCATGAGGCCGTCGCGCGACATCGCGAAGATGATCCGCACCTGGCCGAGCATCAGCACCATCACCACGGTCGTGAGGCCTGCCAGCGCGCCGACGGAGATGACGTTCGCGGCCCAGTCCACACCGTTGGCGGAGAACGCCGTGGCGAGTGTCTTGTGGCTGCCGTCGCCGGCCGAGGTGGCCAGCTCCGTGTAGGGCACCATGCCCACGACCACGAGCGACACCGCCACGTACAGCACCGTGACGATGGCCAGCGAGCCGAAGATGCCGCGCGGCACGGACTTCTGCGGGTTGCGCGTCTCCTCGGCCGTGGTCGCGACGATGTCGAACCCGATGAACGCGAAGAACACCAGTGAGGCACCGGCCAGCAGGCCGAAGACGCCGAACGAGCTGCTGCCGCCACCCGCGATGACCGAGAACAGCGACTGGTCCACACCACTGTCACCGGGGCTGCCGGGCTTGCCCTCCGGGATGAACGGCGTGTAGTTCGCGCCCTTGATGTAGAAGATGCCGAGGATGATCACGAACAGCACCACGGCGACCTTGATGCCCGTGATCACCATGGAGAACCGCGAAGACAGCTTCGTGCCGACGGCCAGCAGGGTCGACAGCACGACCACGACCGCGAGCGCGCCCCAGTCGATGGTGACCCAGCCGAGGTCGATCGTGGTCTTGGTGCCCTTGCCGAAGAGGTAGCCGAGCACGGTCTCGAGGTAGACCGACCAGCCCTTCGACACGGCGGCGGCGCCGACGGCAAGCTCCAGGATCAGGTCCCAGCCGATGATCCACGCCATGAACTCACCGAACGTGGCGTAGGAGAACGTGTACGCGCTGCCCGCGACCGGCACGGTCGAGGCGAACTCGGCGTAACACAGCGCCGCCAGCGCGCACGCGATCGCGGCGCACACGAACGCGACCGACACCGACGGGCCGGAGAAGTCACCCGCCGTGCGCGCGGTGAGCGTGAAGATGCCCGCGCCGATGACGACCGCGACACCGAACACGGTCAGATCCCAAGCACCCAGGTTTCTTCGGAGCTTGGTCTCGGGCTCGTCGGTGTCCGCGATGGACTGCTCGATCGACTTCGTGCGCCACAAACCCTGCCCGGGCACGGTGACCTCCAGATGACCTGCGTGGAAACGGGAGAATCACCCTAACGCGGCAAACCAGAGGTGGCGCGGCGAGAGTTGATCACCGCGCGTCGCGGTCGAGGTCCGGTTCGAGGTAGATGAGCGACGCCACCGGGACCTTCGCGCGCACGCGCGCCTCCGCGTCGTCGATGGCCAGGGCGACCTCGGACGTGTCCAGGCCGGGCACCAGCGCGAGCTTGGCGGCCACGAGCAGCTCGTCGGGGCCGAGGTACTGCGTGCGGATGTGGATCACGCGCTCGACCTTGCCCGCGGCCAACTCGTCGACGATCGTCTCGAGGTCGGTGTCCGTCGCGCCCTCGCCGATGAGCAGGCTTTTCATCTCGACGATGAGGATCACCGCGATCACGCCCAGCAGCAGGCCGATCATCACGGTACCGATGCCGTCCCACACCGGGTCGCCGGTGAGCGTGGACAGGCCGACGCCGAGCAGCGCGAACACGAGACCGATGAGCGCGCCGGTGTCCTCCAGCAGCACGACGGGCAGCTCGGGTTCCTTGGCCTGGCGGATGAACCGCCACCAGCCGGCGTTGCCCTTGATCTTCCGCGACTCGCCGATGGCCGTGTAGAAGCTGTAGCCCTCCAGGCAGATCGCCACCAGCAGGATGATCACGGCGACGATCGGCGATTCGAGCGGCTCGGGCTCGATGATCTTGTGGATGCCCTCGTACAGCGCGAACGCCGAGCCGAGCGTGAACAGCATCAGCGCGACGATGAACGAGTAGAAGTACCGCTCCCGGCCGAAACCGAAGGGGTGTTCCTTCGTGGCCCGCCGGCGCGACGTCTTCTGCCCGAGCAGCAGCAGGCCCTGGTTGGACGTGTCGGCCAGGGAGTGCACCGACTCCGCCAGCATCGACGACGAGCCCGTCACCAGGAACCCGACGAACTTCGCCACCGCGATCCCGGCGTTGGCGGCGAGCGCCGCGATGATCGCCTTGGTACCGCCACCTGCTGACACGGCGTGCTCCCCTGCCTGTTGCGCAATGGATTCCCGAAATGCCCGATCGGGAGCCTAGAGGACCGATCACCACACCGTTGCTTCGGCCACGTGAACGTTCTGTGCTCGAACCCGCAGACGGTGAAGGGCGCCTCGCGGGACCTGAAGTCCCCCGAGGCGCCCTTCACGGAACGTCGTGAGTCAGTCTTCGCAGGTCCCGGCGGTGGCACGGAACAGCTGGGCCGGCCGGCCCGCGAGCGGGCGGACCGAGACGGCGGGGTCGGCCGCGGGCAGCCACACCGACTGGCCGCGCAGCAGCTCGACCTGCTCCCCGTCCTCGGCCGTCACGAGCAGGTCGCCTTCGGTGCAGAGCAGGATCTGCGGGCCGGTGCAGTCGACCACGAGCTCGGTGTCGTCGCCGGCCTCCCACTGCATGCGCGAGAGCTCGAACTCCGGCGCGTCCGTGTGGTACACGGCCAAGCCCCGGCCGGCGCATTCCCCTTGCTGCACCGGCATCTCGCCGCACGCGAAGTCGACCACCCGCAGCAGCTCCGGCACGTCCACGTGCTTGGGCGTGAGGCCACAACGCAGGATGTTGTCCGAGTTGGCCAGGATCTCCACGGCCGTGCCCGACAGGTAGAGGTGCAGGTTTCCGGCCGGCAGGTAGATCGCCTCGCCCGCCCGCAGCGTCAGGCGGTTGAGCAGCAGCGCGGCCAGCACGCCGGCGTCACGCGGGTGCGCTTCGCCCAGCTCCAGGATCGTCCGGCACTCCATGCCGAACTCGCCGTGGTCGGCGACGTGGCGCACGCACGCGTCGAGGACCTCGGGCAGCAGCTCGTCGAGCGAGGCCTGCGGCAGCGTGATCCACGTGGTGAACAGCGCGCGCAGCCCCGCCGGGTCCGGCTGCGCTTCGAGCAGCCCGGTGTACTTCGCCAGTCCCGGCGTTTCGATGGCCTTGAGCAGCTTCACCGTGCGCTGCGGGTCGCGGAAGCCGGCCAGTGCGTGGAACTCCGTGAGCGCGCAGACGAGCTCGGGTTTCGCCGTCGGGTCCGGGTAGTTGCGGTTGGGCGCGTCGCGCGGGATGCCGAGGCGCTCCTCGCGTTCGTGGCCCTCGGCGGCCTGCGCGGCCGAGGGGTGCGCCTGCATCGACAGCGGCTCCTCGGCCGCCAGGATCTTCAGCAGGAACGGCAGGCGGCCGCCCCAGCGCTTCGCGCAGCGTTCGCCGAGCTGGCCGACCGGATCGGCGTCGACGAGTTCCAGGAGGCTCCGTTCGGTGCCGTCCGGCCCGAGCACACGGGACGGGTCGCCCGGGTGGGCACCCATCCACAGCTCTGCCTCGGGGTGCGGCGCCGGCACCGGACGTCCCTGCAGCTGCGGGATCGCGGTGCGCGATCCCCAGGCGTAGGGCCGTACGGCGTTGCGCAACAGCTCCACTGTCACCTCAACTCCCAATCCTTCCCATCGGCCGGAGCCGATGTCGTGCGGGCGGTGCCGTCCCCACGGCGCCCGTCCGCACTTCCTCCCCCTGATCCCGTGAGCCGTCAGGCGGTGGCCGGCTCGTACCTCCCGGCGCCACCGATGCTGCCCGCCGCGAGCCCGAGGTACACCGCGGCGAGCTCGAACCGCAACGCGAGCACCGCGGCCCGGACGATCTCGTCCGCTTCGAACTCCTCCGCGGGCGCGATCACGTCCGCGTCCGGGAGGAACTCCTCGGCCTGGAAGCGGGCCGCCTCCGCGGCGGGCCCGGTCCGCACCGAGAGCAACAGCACCCTCGTGGCGGTTCCACCGGGAGAGTCGTCCGGATCGGCGAAGATGTCACGCTCTTGGCCGCCCGATTGCGCAACTCTGCGAAGCGCGGGCCGCGCAAGCGCTTGCCGGAAGTCCTCCGCGTCGCACACCACGCCCGAATGAGCCGCGAACGCGTGCGCCGCGTGCTCCGCGACGGCCACCGCCACGGGGTCGAGACCCCACAGCAGCGGCACGCGGTCGGCGACGCGCAACGCGAGCGCCTTGGCCGGGTTCGCGAACGACTCGCGCGCGAGGTAGTCCTTCTCGGCTTCGAGGTCGAGCTGGTCGGCCAGCGCCTGCACGTCGGCCACCAGCAGACCCAGCGCGTTGGCCGTGAGCAGCCCGGCGGCGAGCCCGCGCGGGAACGCGAGCTCCGGCGGGACCGGGATGCGCGGCGCGAGCAGCACACCCTTGCCGGCCACCGAAGCGGCGACGGGACCCTCCGCCGGAGCCGACAGCACCACCGTCGCGCCGAACCGGGCCGCGCGCTCCAGCGACGCGGCCAGCTCGCGGTCACCCGCGTCGTCGGTGTGTGCGAACACGACGTCGAGCGCGCCGATCCACGACGGCACGATCTCGGCCACCACCACCGGCACCGGACACGTCGGCGCGAGCAGCGCCGCCAGCAGCCGCGTGAGCGTGCGGCTGACGCCGGGCCGGTCGATGAGGACCAGCGACCGCGGGCGTCCCAGGTCGAGCCGGTCGCTCAGCTCCAGCTCGGCCGCGGCCTCGGCAGTCGCCCGCACCTGCGCCCCGGCCATGGCGGCGGCACGCAGCAGCCCCGCGCTGTCCGCTTCGGCCAGGCGTGCGGGGTCGTCGAGCAGCGAATCGTCAAGCACTGTCGGCATGGCTGTCATCCGGCTCACCGGGAGTGTGGTCACCACTGAGTACCGCTTCGTCGAGAAGCAGCACCGGGATCCCGTCACGGACCGGGTACACCCGGCCGCACTCGGTACAGGTCAGCGCCTCGGCATCCGCGTCGTCCGGCGTGCCGGGACGCAGCGGTGCGTGATCCGGCGACGGGCACGCGAGGATCTCGAGCAGCTGGGCGTCAAGCGTGATGGCCATGGTTCCTCCATACCACGCGTAGGTGGGTCGCAACGGCACCTTCCGGACACAGTTCGCCTCGGTCGGTCCCCATCAGCGTGGCTTGCTCAGCCCCGGACAATTGCCAGTACATCGTCGGTCAGCGCCTCGACGGCGGCGCGGTCGGCGGCCTCGACGTTGAGCCGCAGCAGCGGCTCGGTGTTCGACGGGCGCAGGTTGAACCAGGCGCCGCCCGGGAGCTGCACGGTCAGGCCGTCGAGCTCGTCGATCTCGACGCCCGACTTGTCCGCATACGCGTCCTTCACGGCGAGCATGCGCGCGACCTGGTCGGTCACGGTCGAGTTGATCTCGCCCGAGGCCGCGTAGCGCGAGAAGTCCTGCGTGAGCGCGGACAGCGGGCCGTCCTGCTCGCCCAGCGCCGCGAGCACGTGCAGCGCGGCCAGCATGCCGGTGTCGGCGCGCCAGAAGTCGCGGAAGTAGTAGTGCGCGGAGTGCTCGCCGCCGAAGATCGCGCCGGTCCGGGCCATCTCCGCCTTGATGAACGAGTGGCCGACGCGCGTGCGCACGGGCTTGCCGCCGTGCTCGGCGACGATCTCCGGCACGCCCTTCGACGTGATCAGGTTGTGGATGACCGTGCCGCCCGGCTCCTTGGCCAGCTCGCGCACGGCGACCAGCGCCGTGATCGCGCTGGGCGAAACGGGCTCGCCGCGCTCGTCGACCACGAAGCAGCGGTCGGCGTCTCCGTCGAAGGCCACGCCGGCGTCGGCGCCGACCTCGCGGACCTTGGCCTGCAGGTCGACGATGTTCGCCGGGTCCAGCGGGTTGGCCTCGTGGTTCGGGAAGGTGCCGTCGAGCTCGAAGTACATCGGCACGATCTCGATCGGCAGCCCGGCGAACACGGTGGGCACGGTGTGGCCGCCCATGCCGTTGCCGGCGTCGACCACGACCTTGAGCGGCCGCGAGTGTGTGAGGTCGACGAGGTTGCGCAGGTAGGCGGCGTAGTCGCCCAGCACGTCGCGCTCGCTCACGCTGCCGGGTTTGCCCTCGAACTCGGGCACGCCCTGCTCGACGGTGTCGCGGATCTCCGACAGGCCGGTGTCCTGCCCGACGGGGCTGGCGCCGGCGCGGCACATCTTGATGCCGTTGTACTTCGCGGGGTTGTGGCTGGCGGTGAACATCGCGCCCGGCATGTTCAGCGAGCCCGAGGCGAAGTACAGCTCGTCCGTGCTGCACAGGCCGATCGACACGACGTCGAGGCCCTGCGAGGTCACGCCTTCGGCGAACGCCGCCGACAGCTGCGGGGACGAGTCACGCATGTCGTGGCCGATCACCACCGAGGGCGACTCGGCCTTGATGAGCAGCGCGAACGCGGCGCCGAAGTCGCGTACCAGTGACGCGTCGAGCTGCTCGCCGACCACGCCGCGAATGTCGTAGGCCTTCACGATGCCCGAAAGATCTGGCACGCCGTCTCCCCGCCGTCAGTTCTCGTCGCGGCGCCGGTCGCGCCGCGCGGAAAGCCTACCGGCGGGAGCGGGGCTCAGGCGCGCCCGGGGAGCACGCGGAGGTGGCCGCGCCTGCCGGACGGGCCCTCCGGCTCGGGCGGCGGCGCCGGCCGGTCCGAGCGGCCCGCCTCGCGGACGGCCTCGGCCAGCGCGGTCAGCTCGTCGGCCGACTGCTCCGGAGTGGCGAACGTGCCCTCGTGGCGCACGACTTCCCAGCCCTTCGGCACGGTCAGCCGCAGCGCGTGGGCCTCGCACAGGTCGTACGAATGCGGCTCAGAGGCAGTGGCGAGGGGACCGACGACGGCGGTGGAATCGCTGTACGCATACGTGAGCGTGGCGACAGCGGGCTCTGGACAACCCGTTCGCGAACATTTCCGTACGCTCCGCACGATCCAGAACGATAGCGCGTCGCCGCAAGGGGGCCCCGGCGACACGCGCGTGACCCTCGCGACCGCATAGACTTGCGCGGTGGCGACGGCTCGTGATTACCGACAGCGGCAGCGAATGCGGAGGGACCGGCACGGCCGGGGCCTGCGCGGAGCGCTCTACCCCGCGTCCCTGCCCGCCGCCGCGAGCCGGGCGGAGAAGTTCGACGCGCTCGTGCTCGACGCGCTGGAACCCATCGAAGCGCGGTGGCGCCACGAGCTGACCAAGCTCGACGTGGCGGTGGACGAAGTGCCCGAGGTGCGCCCGGACGGCCGCGCGCCGGCCGAGGGCGTGCTCCACGACGGCTCCGTTCCCCTGTCGCGCCTGGTCCCGGCCGGGGTCGACCGCGCGGGACTGCCCACGCGGGCGCGCATCGTGCTCTACCGGCGGCCGCTCGAGGCGCGGGCCAAGGACCCCGGTGAGCTGGCTGAACTCGTGCACGACGTGCTGGTGGAGCAGGTCGCGGGCTACCTCGGCGTCGAGCCGGACGTGATCGAAGGCGATTGACGCCCCGCCGCTCGGTGCGTTTGCCGCACGGGGTCGTCAGGGGCGTGGAGCGCGGCGCCGTGCGGGCACCGCGGTGAGCGCCGTGAACAGCACCGCGGCGAGCTGGGCGAGCAGCAGCAGCCCACGCTCGGTGCCCGGGAACGCGAGCGAAACCTCCGATGACTGCGGCGGGATCGACACCGCCACCTGGTGACCCCACGCGGGCACGATCGGCACGGCCTTGCCGTTCACGCTCGCCTGCCAGCCGGCCTCCTGCTCGGCGGCCAGCACCAGCAGCCGGCCGGTCGGGCCGGCGGAGGCGCGCACGCGGACGTCGGGCAGCCGCGCGTCCACGGGCGAAACCCCGGGTGACGCGCCGGGCGCGCCGCCGCCCGTGACAGCCGCCTTGGCCAGCTCCGGGGAGATCAGCGTGACCTCGCCGGCCTTCGGCAGGAGCCGGACCACGGGCCGGCCGTCGGACATCGGGGCCGCCGAGGTGACGAGGTCGCCGGCCAGCGAGACGAGGGCCCGCGGATTGCTGCCGGGCGGGAGGATCACGTACTCGACACCGGAGACGGCGGCCGCCGCGACGGCCGATTTGACCGCGTTGGCGTCGCCCGTGAGCAGGTCGCAGCGCCAGTTCGCGAGCCGGTCGGGCGTGCCCGGGGTCGGGGCGAGCTGGTCGTCGCCGAAGAGCGCGAGCCGGCCGCCGGTCTGCCGGGTGAGCCGGCCCAGGTCGAGCACCGCGCGACCGCTGCCGGCGAGGTCCGCGGCGACTTCCGGCGCGAGGGCGGCGCGCGGCTGGGCGGTGAGCGGGCCGTTGTGCCCGGCGCCGACGGCGCCGGCGGCCAACGCGATCAGCACCACCACCCCGGCGGCACCGGCGACCTTCGGCAGCCACGGCGCAGGCACGCTCGCCGAGCCGCCGCGTTGCCAGGTCGCGAGGACCGCCCACAGCAGCCCGGCGCCGACGACCAGCAGCGGCACGCCCGTGTAGCCGGTGGCGGCGGGACCGCCCTGCAGCGGCGGCACCGGGACCTGCCGCACGAGCACCACCGCGACGACGCCGAGCACGGCGAGCGCGAGGCCGCCGGCCACCTGCTTCGTCGGCCGGACCACGAGCGCCACGAGTGTGGCCGCCAGCACCGCGACCCCGATGGGCCACGCTCCGGGGCCACCCGGCGTCAGCCCGGCCAGGTCGGCCCCGGACGCGGGCGCGACGGGACCGCCGAGACCGTGCAGGAGCAGTTCGGGGTGCTTGAGCAGCACCGTCGGCCACGGCAGGAGCAGCACGAGCGGCAGGATCACCACGATCCCGACCGACGCGGCGCGGCGCGCCAGCCCCGTCGGCGCCGGGAGGACCACGAAGCCGAGCAGCAGGCCCACGAGCGCGAGGGCGTGCGCGAGCGGCGAGAACGCGCCGAGCACCGCGACGCCGAACGCCGACAGCGCCGAAACGTGCAGCCAGCGCGTGCCCGGGCGCGTCAGCAGCCGCGCGATTCCCGCGACGACCAACGGCAGCACGAGATGGACCACCACGACGTCGAGGCGACCTTGCGCGACCGACGCGGTGGCGGCGGGCAGCAGGGCGTACGTCGCCGCGACGACCGCGCGCACCCAGCGGCGCACGGGCAGCTTGCGCGTGGCCGCGTACGCGCTCAGCGCGGCGAGCGGGATGTCGCCGATGAGCAGGATCGCCACGAGCGCGGCCGGGCCGCCCACGGGCGCGAAGATCGCGCCGAGGGTGCCGAGCACGGGCAGCGTCGCGGGGGCGGGCGCGCCGGTGCCGCCCGCGACCGCGTGCCACGGCGCCAGGTAGGTGGACCAGAGGTCGCCGAGGCCGCCGACGGGCAGCAGCCCGCCGCCGGAGAGGTCCAGACCGAGCCGGCCGCGGTTGACCACGAAGGCCAGCGCCGTGAGCAGGACGACGAGGACCACGGGCGGGGCGAAGATCGTCGCGGCCAGCACGCGGCGGCGGTTCACCTCGACGAAGACGAGTCCGGGTTCACGGGCCGGCGCCGGGCGCGGTGCGGGTGAAGGCTTCGGGCCGTCGTCGGGCTCGACGACGGAGTCGTGCGGAGCTTCCTCGCGTTCCGGCGCTGTTTCTTGGCCCGGCGGCACGGCGACGGCCACGACCGTGCCCGGCCGCCGCAACCCCGAACCACGGGAACTCAAGCCGCGCAAGGCTCCCGCGGGCAACGCTTCGGGTCCGACGGGCCGCCGGTCCGCGGCGCCGAGCGCCTCCGGCGCGATCCAGGCCGGCTCCTCGGCGAGGCCTTCGGGGACCGTGCCGAGCGCGACTTCGCTCTCCACACCACGGCGCACGAGCCCGACGACGCCGGCGCGCAGGGCGTTGCGCAGCCGCGTGTACCGGCCGACGAACAAGCCGCGCACGGTGCCGGGGCGCGGCGATTCCCGCCGTTTCGCCCGCGCTGCCCGGAGTTTTCCCCGCCCGCTCGTGAGATAGGCGAGCGCGGAGAGTTCCGCGCGGGCTTCCGTCGCGCGCCTCAGCACGAAGAAGACGAGCGCGCGCAGCAGCAGGAGCACGGGCAGCCGGAGGAGCCCGAACCAGAACGAGAACGCCGAGCAGTTCACGAGGAACACGCGCAGCCCGTGCGCGCGGTTCACGGCGGAGAGCGAGCGGCCCGCCGCGTCAGGCGTGCGCCGGCCGGTCGAGAGGGCGCGCGCGTGGCGAACGCGGGCGGCGGGCACCGAGAGCACGAGCGCGCCGGCGGCGTTGGCGCGCCAGCCGAAGTCGAGATCCTCGCGCAGCAAGGAGAAGTCCTCGTCGAAGCCGCCGAGGGTGTCCCAGAGTTCGCGCTGCACCAACGATCCCGCGCTCGGTACGGCGAGCACCTCGCCGGGCTCGTCGCCGGGCGCGGCCATCTGCTGGCGGTGCCCGGACGCGTCCGTGGACAACCCCGCCTCCACGATCAGGCGCGGCTCCGCCCAGTCGAGCCCGAGCGGTCCGAGCACCTTCGCCGACGGCGCCGCTTCGGCGGCCTGCAGGAGCTGCTCGAGGCAGTCGGGTTCGGGCGCGCAGTCGTCGTGCAGCAGCCACAGCCACGCGCCCGGGTCGCCCCACCGTTCCACCGCGTGCGCCACGGCGGCCGCGATCGCCGCAGCGAAGCCAGTTTCACTCGAAAGAGTGATGACGCCGGACAGCACCGGCTGCGAATCGGGGCCCGCCGCGACCCCGCCCGGCTCGGCCGCCTCGGCGAGCAGCTTCGCGGTCAGGTCCGTGGACCCGGTGTCGACCGCGAGCACGTGCCGCGGCCGGACCGTGCTGCGCCGCAAGGAAGAAAGCGCGAGCGGCAGCCACTCTTCGCCGTCGTGACAGACCACAATGGCCAGAACGGGCAACGTCCTCACGAGCGACGGTGCGACGGTGCGGGTCAACAACCACTCCTGGTCAGCTGCGGGCGGGTGCGGTCACCCTACGGCCTCACCCGCGCACGCGGCGCCGGACCCGCACCCACCTTTTCTCCATCGCGGCCTCGAACGTTTCGTGCGGATCACACTGACGTCTCCGCCACACGCGTCCACGCCTCGGGACGCACCGACCACATGCGACACACCACGACGACGGCACAACTACCGTCGTCGCCCCACTTCGATCCCCACCGCCAGGCTGGGATTGGTCCGCGCCGAAACCCCACCACAACGGCAAGTTCCCCACGCACACTCCGATGACGCATGGCTACCCACGCGGTTGCCCGCCCAAACCTCGAAGTTTCACCGAAGCTCAAAACCCGCGGCCGCGACCTCGCCTCACGCCGAGCACCCGCCGGCCCAATCCGGCACCACACCAGCGAAAAACACCACGAAAGCGAGAGGGGCCGCGCACCGCACGGCCCCACCTCTCCCCTCGCAGAACCCACACCCAACAGCAAAGGTGACCACAGCCAGGGGTCCGGGGGCCCGCCCCCGGGCGGGGTCTGGGGGTCGCACCCCCAGGAAACACAGCGGGAGCGAGATGGTTCGCGCTTTCCGCGAACACACCTCTCCCCTCGCGAACGCCCCTCGCTAAATGGCGCGCTTTTTCAGCTTCCGCCGCTCGCGTTCGGACAGACCGCCCCAGATGCCGAAGCGCTCGTCGTGCGCCAGGGCGTACTCCAGGCACTCGTCCTTGACCTCGCAGCCGAGGCAGATCCGCTTGGCTTCGCGGGTCGAGCCGCCCTTCTCGGGGAAGAACGCCTCGGGGTCCGTCTGCGCGCACAAGGCGCGCTCCTGCCAATCCTGTTCCTCCTCGGTGGCATCGAAGAGGTCGGTCAGATCCCCCAGCTCCTGCTCAGGGTTCTCGCCCCAACCCACGACGTGCCCCCACTCCCTCTTTTCAGGCCTCGAGTCCGTCCTCGAGCCTTCCGCTTCCAACCGCACGTCCGCCTCCTCGCTCCTACGCACTCCCCAGGCTGGCGGTGGTGAAACGACATCCGCTGTCCCCTCTCGACAGCGAATGACATCACTGTGATTACACCCGTGTAGTGCGGTCAGGTCAAGCGGAGTAGCGAGTTCGGGGGATACCTCGGGCCGATCGCGCAAGGGGACACGCCGAAGACTTCACACCGGGCATACGGAAGACTGGTGGGGTGCAGAGATCAGCAGTGCGGCCCAGCCCGGTCTTCATCGGCATCCTCGCGGTCGCCGTCATCGGCGGAATCCTGGCCGCTTACGGTAATTCCCTGAGTCTCACGGGTGACCGGGACCCGCTCTACGTCACCGGTGTCGTACTCCTCGTGGCAGGTGGCTGGATCGCTTCGCTGACCCTGCACGAGTTCGGCCACGCCTTCGTCGCGTACCGCGGCGGCGACGCCGGGGTCGCCCAGAAGGGCTACCTCACGCTGGATGTGCGGCGCTACACCGACCCCGTGCTGTCGATCCTGCTGCCGCTGATCTTCCTCCTCATCGGCGGCATCCCGCTGCCCGGTGGCGCGGTGTGGATCAACCGCGGCGCGCTGCGCAACCGGGCCACCTCGTCGTGGGTCTCGCTCGCCGGCCCGCTGTCGAACCTCGGGGTGGGCGCCGCGCTGTGCCTCGTGGCGGCGCTGGTACCGATGTCACCCGGCTTGTTCTTCGGCCTGTCCTACCTCGCGCTGCTGCAGGTGATGACGTTCCTCATCAACATCCTGCCCATCCCCGGCCTCGACGGCTGGGGCGCGATCGAGCCGTACCTCTCACCACAGGCGCGGGCGTTCGGCGCGCGCGTGCGGCCGTGGGCGCCGCTGGTGCTCTTCGCGCTGTTCTTCGCGTTCCGCCCGCTGTCCGACGCGCTCTGGTACGTCGCCGGCCTGATCTTCGACGCGTTCGGCGGCAGCGGGCTGGCCGCGCAGCTCGGGCAGTCGGCGTTCCTCTTCTGGCGGTGACAGCGGCGGTCCGGCTCAGGGCGCGGGCGGGTTCGGCTCAAGAAAAAGAAGCCCAGTGCGAGTTGGTCATCAGCCACCCGTGCGCGCGCTTCCAGATCTGTTTGAGCCCCCAGCGCTCGCCGAGGTAGTCGCCGGCCGCGCCGACCACCGGGACGAGCCCGAGGGCCCGGTGGTAGAAGCGGCCACGCGGGCGCTTCTCCAGCTCCCCGGCGATCCCCCACAGTGACCGGCCGAGCCGCCACAGTGTCCCGGCGACGGCTTTCACCGTCACCTTGCCGTGGGCTCGTTCGGATTCCGTCAGTTCTTCGGTGAGCTGCGCGGCCGCACTGTCCTCTGCGGACTCGTCGGCGGGCTTGCCCGCGGCGAGCACCGGGTCGAGGTCGCGCTCGAACAGCACCGACGCGATCAGCCGCACCCGGCTGCCGACGTCCGTCACGCCGTACTCCCCCGCGATCGCGCACAGCAGCAACCCCTGCGACGCCGCGCCGAGCGTGTCCTGCACCGGCAGCCGGTCGGCGAGGGCGCCGCCGAGGCCGGGAATCGAGGTGAGCGCCGCAGTGAGCCTGCCGACGCGGTTGACCCACCAGCCGCAGCGCGCGTCGATGTCCATCCGGGTCCACGCGGCGGTGCCGGGCACCTTCACGGACGTGAGCGCGCCGAGCACCTTCTCCTTGAAGCCGTCGTCGCCGAACTCCTCGGCCGCCTCGGCCCGGCGGGCCCGCGCCTGCAAGCCGAACGGGTCCGCCTCGCGCAGCGCGTCGAGCACCGGCGCGCAGGCCCGGACGAACGGGCGCAGCACCGCGACGACCTGACGGTCCGAAATGGCCTCAGCCACGGACTTTGCCTTTCGCCGCGGCCGCGCGGCCGAGCCCGCCGCCGAGCACGAGCGCCGCCGGCAGCGCGCTGGCGCCGAGAAGCAGGATCGCCCGCCAGTCCTGCACGAGCACGAGGTCGCCGCCGGGCCCGGCGAAGCCGATGCCGAACACCACGACGACCCACACCACGAGCGGCACCCACGACAACCCCGGCCGCACGAGCTTCGCGGTGGTCAGCACCAGCCACGGCGTGCTGACCGCGCCGACGAGCGCCGTCAGCGGCAGCGGCACCTCCCCGAGCGAGCCGACGCGGAGCGGCAGGAAGAACACTTCGAGCAACGCCAGCAGCAGCGCGTCCAGGCACAGCAGGCCCAGCATCAGGCGCTGCTCGGAGCTCAGCGGGGCCGGCACGTCACAGCCCTCCGAACAGGTCGGTGTCCGCGCCGGCCGCGTCGCCGTGGGCGAGCACGAAGTACTCGGCGGGCGGGATCGGCTGCGCGATGTCGTTGGTGAGGGCGAAGTGCACGACCGCTCCGTCGACGACCGTCAGCTGCGTCTCGTGGGCGCGCAGGGCCGCGATCTTCGCCGGCAGGTGGGCCGAGGTGTCGAGCACAGTCGTGACCTTCTCATCCGCGGTGCCGGGGAGCTCGTCGTCCTCGGGTACCCGGAAGGGTGAGCCGCCATTCGCGCGCAGGCGCGCGAGCCCCGCGTCGACCGCGGCGCGGGAGTGCACCACGTGGAAGACGCGCTCGACGGAAGCCGCCCGCGGCGCCGCGGCCATGGTGACGTCGTGGGCCCGGATGTGGTCGGGGTGGCCGTAGCCGCCGAAGGAGTCGTAGGTGACGACGACCTGGGGTGCCAGCTCGTCGAGCAGCTCGGCCAGCTGGGCGGCCTGCTCGTCGAGGCTGCCGCCGGCGAACGCACGCGGATGCTCGGCGGCCGGCGTGCCCGCCATGCCCGAGTCGCGCCAGCGGCCCATCCCGCCGAGGTACTCGTGGCGCGTCACGCCGAGGGCGGCGCAGGCGGCCGCGAGCTCACCCGAGCGGTAGCCGCCGAGCTGGTCCGCGGCGTCGGAGGCCAGCAGCGCCAGCCGCGGCGGCACGATCTCGCCTTCCTCGCCGAGAGTGCACGTGACCACCGAGACCTCGGCGCCCTCGGCGGCGTACCGGGCGATCGCGCCGCCGGTCGTGATGGTCTCGTCGTCGGGGTGCGCGTGGACGAGCAGGAGCTTTCGGATCACGGCACCAGGTTAATGAACTCCGGCCGCGGGCCGGGCCGCGGCGTTCCGAGTCCCGGAACGTTCCGCGGCAGGGGTTCCGGCCACCCGGCGGAGGTGGCCCGGAAAGGTCCGGACACGCCCTGCGGCCCGCACTCCGGTAAACGGTCGCCACCGTTCACGAGATCAGGTTAATTCCTTGTCACTTCCGGTTTGTCACGGCTGTGTGACTAGTCCATTCGCGGGGTCCACAAAGAGGATGGCGTCGGTTATTGTCCCCCGAGCCGAATGACCCACCGAGCCGTGGCCGTCCCCGAACGAGGCCTGTGATGATCGAAGATTAGCTACCGTGAGTAGTCGATCAACCGCAGAACCCGTGGTGGAGATAGGCAAGACGAGATTGCTGTTCCATCACGATCTCACTGAGAGTGTCCGGATCGATAGTTTTGACGGCTGTCCACTGCCTAGGTTGCACGACTACGGTGAGCTAACTCGATTACATCGAAGCTTGCGGTCAGGAAGAGGTCGCCTCGCAAACCCGCGACGGCGTCGAGCAAGGAGAATGAATGTTAGTGACGACAAGGTCGCGCGCCGCGAAGCTCGGTGCGTTCGTCGCGGGCGCGGCCCTTCTGCTCTCCGCTTGTGGCGGCGGTGGCGGCGGCGGCAACAGCGCGGTGCAGACCGGGCAGGCATTCGCCGACTGCGACAAGAACGTGAACACCTGCAACTCGGCTCCGGCTGACCAGCTGCAGCAGGGCGGCGACGTCACGTACGCCATCGAGAAGAACATCCCGAACTGGAACGTCACGTCCGCCGAGGGCAACGTCTTCGAGACCGGCATGGTCACCAAGGGCATCCTGCCCTACACCTTCTACGCGACGCCTGACCTCAAGCCGGTCCTCAACAAGGACTTCGTGGAGTCGGCCGACGTCACCAGCACCAACCCGCAGGTGGTCGTCTACAAGATCAACCCGAAGGCGTCCTGGGACGACGGCACGCCGCTGTCGGCCGACGACTTCATCTACAACTGGAAGGTCCAGAACGGCAAGGACTGCCCCGACTGCGCCCCGGCCAGCACCTCCGGCTACGACCAGATCAAGTCGGTCGTCGGCTCGGACAACGGCAAGACGGTCACCGTGACCTTCACCAAGCCGTTCACCGACTGGCGCCAGCTGTGGAGCTCCTCGGGCGCCATGTACCCGGCGCACCTGGCCGCCCAGCACGGTGACACCAACACCCCGGCCGGCCTCGCCTCGTCGTACAAGTGGTTCGGCGACACCGTCCCGACCTGGTCCGGCGGCCCGTTCAAGATCTCGAAGTTCGTGAACAACCAGTCGGTGACCGAGGTTCCGAACGACAAGTACTGGGGCACGAAGCCGCTGCTGTCGAGCGTGATCTTCCGCGTCATCACCGACGCCACGCAGGAGCCCACCGCCCTGCAGAACAACGAAGTCCAGGTCATCTACCCGCAGCCGCAGGTCGACCTGGTCAACCAGGTCAAGAACATGCCGAACATCTCCTCCTACATCGGCCTGGGCCTCACCTGGGAGCACTTCGACTTCAACCTGAAGACCCCGGCACTGGCTGACAAGGCCCTGCGCCAGGCGCTGTTCACGGCGGTCAACCGCAAGGACATGATCGCCAAGACGGTCGGCCAGTTCACCAACAAGGTCGAGCCGCTGAACAACCACAACTTCATGCCGCAGCAGCAGGGCTACAAGGACGTCGTCTCGTCGACCGGCCAGGGCACTGGTGACATCGACAAGGCGAAGAAGCTGCTCACCGATGCCGGCTACACCATCACCGGCGGCCAGCTGAAGGACAAGTCCGGCAAGAACGTGGGCCCGTTCCGGATCCGCTACACCGTCGGCAACCAGATCCGCCAGGACGAGTGCGAGCTGTTCGCGCAGGCCGCCAAGCAGCTGGGCGTCACCGTCAACGTGTCGCCGACCGACGACCTGGGTGACACCACCACCAACGGCGACTACGACATCATCGTGTTCGCCTGGGTGTCCTCGCCGTTCCCGTTCGCGGGTGCCGTCCAGAACTGGGTCACCGGTCAGGGCAGCAACTACGGCAAGTACTCCAACCCGCAGGTCGACAGCCTGATCGCCGAGGCCAACGCCGAGACCGACCAGGCCAAGGCCACGGACCTGCTGAACCAGGCCGACCAGATCATGTCCAACGACGCGTACGTGCTTCCGCTGTACCAGAAGCCGACCTTCATCGCGGCCTCGGACAAGATCGCGAACATCCGCAACAACTCGACGCTCGACGCTCCGGTCTACAACATGGCGGAGTGGGGCATCCGCAAGTGATCACCACCCGGTAGATTCACGCAGGACACCACCGGTGAGGGGCCGGCAGTTTGCCGGCCCCTCACCGCGTGTTCGAACGTTTTGGTCCGCTTCGTCCCGAACTCCAGATTTGCCTCTCTCGTCGCCCGGCCCAGCCACCACAAGCGGCGGGTCCGCGGCAGAACCACCAGAGCAGGAAGACCTCCATGCTTGCCTTCGCACTGCGCCGGCTCCTCGTCTCGGTGCCGATCCTGATCGTGTCGACGTTCCTCGTCTTCGTGATGGTGTCGCTCTCAGCCAACCCGCTGAGCTACCTGATCCAGAGAAACCCGCCGCCGCCCCCGCAGACGATCGAGCTCGAGCGGATCCGCCTGCACCTCGACCAGCCGATCCTCGAGCGGTACTGGCACTGGATCACCGGCGTCCTCAGCGGTGACTTCGGCCCGTCGGTGCAGTCGAACCTCGACATCGGCCACGAGGTCTTCGTCCGCTTCGGCGTGACGCTGCGCCTGATCGTGCTGGCCATGATCGTGGCCCTGATCCTCGCCGTCGTCATCGGCGTGATCAGCGCGGCCCGCCAGTACTCGAAGTTCGACTACACCGCGACCTTCTTCGGCTTCCTGTTCCTGTCGATGCCGTCGTTCTGGTTCGCCATCGTGCTCAAGCAGATCGGCATCTCGATCAACACCTCCGTCGGCGACCAGATCTTCTACACGATCGGCTCCTCGTCGGTGATCACACCCGACGGATTCGGGGCACAGGTCGGCGACATCGCCGGCCACCTGATCCTGCCGACCATCTCGCTCGCGCTCACGAGCTACGCGGCCTGGAGCCGCTTCCAGCGCGCGTCGATGCTCGAGGTCCTCAACTCCGACTACGTGCGCCTCGCCCGTGCGAAGGGCCTGCCCCGCTGGACGGTGACCCGCCGGCACGCGCTGCGCAACGCGCTCATCCCGCTCACGACCGTGACCGCGCTGGACATCGGCGCGATCCTCGGTGGCGCCGTGGTGACCGAAACCGTGTTCCAATGGCAGGGCGCGGGCACGTTCCTGCTGAACGCCATCCGGCAGAGCGACGTCTACGCCGTGGAGGCGTGGCTGCTCATCGCCGCCACCTTCATCATCCTGCTCAACCTCATCGCCGACCTGCTTTACGGCCTGCTCGACCCGAGGATCCGCTATGCCTGACGAATCGACGACCGAACTGCCGACCGGCGCGGACTCTCGCCTCGACGTCGCGACCCAGCCGGACACCGTTCCCGAGCGCGAGTTCACGGTCAAGGAACGCAGCCAGGCCCAGCTGGTCTTCAAGCGCTTCCTGCAGCACCGGCTGGCGATGATCAGCCTGATCGTGTTCATCCTGATCATCCTGTTCGCCTACGTCGGCCCGCTGCTCTGGAAGTTCACGCCGGTCGACATCACCGAGGACAACTCCGCGCCGCCGTCGGGCACGCACCCGTTCGGCACCGACGCCGTCGGCCACGACACGCTGGCCCAGGTGATGCGCGGGACCCAGGTCTCGCTGCAGATCTCCGTGCTCATCGCGATCTTCGCGACGTTCGTGGGCACGATCTGGGGCTCGGTCGCCGGCTACTACCGCGGCTGGATCGACACGGTCCTGATGCGCATCGCCGACCTGATCCTCACCCTGCCGCTGCTCGCGGTCGCCGCGGTGCTCGCCCACCAGGTGGGTGGCACGTGGTGGCTGATTGCGGTGGTCATCGCCGCCCTGTACTGGGCCTACGTCGCCCGCGTCGCTCGGGGTGTCGTGCTCTCCTTGCGAGAGAAGGAGTTCGTGGAGGCGTCCAAGGCGCTCGGCGCGAGTGACGCCCGGATCATCTTCCGGCACCTGGTGCCCAACGCGCTCGGCGCGATCATCGTGAACCTGACGATCCTGGTGTCGATCGGCATCCTGCTCGAGACCGCGCTGTCGTTCATCGGGTTCGGTGTCACGCCGCCCGACACGTCGCTCGGCCTGCTCGTCAGCACCGCGCAGACAGCGGTCGACACCCGCCCGTGGCTGTTCTACTTCCCGGGCGTCTTCATCATCCTGATCGCGCTGACGATCAACTTCATCGGGGACGGCCTGCGGGACGCGTTCGACCCCCAGCAGACGAAGGTGCGCGCATGACCGAGTACGACTCCAACACACGCGGCGGTGATCCCGTCCTCGTGGTGGAGGACCTGACCGTCGAGTTCCCGAGCGGCGAAGGCCTCGTCAAGGCCGTGCGCGGCGTGAACTACCAGCTCCAGCGCGGTGAGGTGCTGGGCATCGTCGGCGAGTCCGGCTCCGGCAAGTCCGTCACGTCGCTGGCCATCATGGGCCTGCTGCCCCGCACGGCGCGGGTTTCCGGCTCGATCCGCTTCGGCGGCGTCGAGCTGCTGAAGGCCAGCGAGAAGGAGCTCAACAAGGTCCGCGGCAAGGGCATCGCGATGGTCTTCCAGGACCCGATGACCTCGCTGAACCCCGTGTACACCGTGGGCGACCAGATCGCCGAGGCGATCACCGCGCACCACGACGTGCGCAAGGACGTGGCCAAGAAGCAGGCGATCGACCTGCTCGACCTGGTCCGCATCCCGAACCCGAAGCAGCGCGCGGACGAGTACCCGCACCAGCTCTCGGGCGGTATGCGCCAGCGCGTGGTGATCGCGATCGCCATGGCCAACAACCCGGACGTGATCATCGCCGACGAGCCGACCACGGCGCTCGACGTGACCGTGCAGGCCCAGATCCTCGAAGCGCTGCAGGCGGCGCAGAAGGAGACGGGCGCGGCGATGGTGCTCATCACCCACGACCTCGGCGTGATCGCCGGCCAGGCCGACCGCGTGCACGTGATGTACGCGGGCAAGGTGGTGGAGTCCGGCAGCGTCGACGAGATCTTCTACACGCCGCGCATGCCGTACACGCTGGGCCTGCTGGGCAGCCTGCCCCGCCTCGACGTGAAGACCGAACGGCTCACGCCGATCACCGGCTCGCCGCCTGCCACGCAGAACATGCCGCCGGGCTGCCCGTTCAGCCCGCGCTGCCCGCTGTCGCAGGACATCTGCGACAAGGAGGAACCGCCGCTGGTGGCGGGCCCCGGCTCGCAGTTCGCGGCCTGCCACTTCACCGAGCAGGTCATCGGCCGCGACCCGGCCGAGCTGTTCAGCGCCACCTCGGCCGACACGGCAGCCGTCCCGGTCACCGTCGACGCCGCGACCGACACGGAGACGATCTGATGAGCGAGGCAACGGCGACCCGGACGCCCGTCCTCTCCGCGCAGAACCTGGTCAAGCACTTCCCCATCCGCGGCGGCGGCATCGTCCGCCGCACGACGGGCGCGGTGCAGGCCGTGTCGGACGTGTCGTTCGACATCTACCCGCACGAGACGCTGGCGCTGGTCGGCGAGTCGGGCTGTGGCAAGTCGACCACCGCGCGCGTCGCGCTGGCGCTGCAGCCGCTGACGTCGGGCAAGGTCACCTTCGAGGGCCGCGACCTCGGCACGATGGGCAAGCGCGAGCTGCAACGGCTGCGGCGCGAGATGCAGATCGTGTTCCAGGACCCGTACGCCTCGGTGGACCCGCGGCTGCCGGTGAACGAGATCATCGCCGAACCGCTGCGCATCCACGGCCTCTACGACAACGGTGGCCGCCAGCAGGTCCGTGACCTGATGAAGACCGTGGGCCTGCGCCCGGAGCACGGCAACCGCTTCCCGCACGAGTTCTCCGGCGGCCAGCGCCAGCGCATCGGCATCGCCCGCGCGCTCGCGCTCAAGCCGAAGGTGCTGGTGCTCGACGAGCCGGTGTCGGCACTCGACGTGTCGATTCAGGCCGGTGTGCTCAACCTGCTGAAGGACCTGCAGGCCGAGTTCGGGCTGTCGTACCTGTTCGTGTCCCACGACTTGTCGGTCGTGCGCCACGTGTCCGACCGCATCGCGGTGATGTACCTCGGCAAGATCGTGGAGACCGCGGCGGCCGAGGACCTCTTCAACAGCCCGACGCACCCGTACACCCAGGCGCTGATCTCGGCGATCCCGGTGCCGGACCCGCGCAAGGAACGCACCCGCCAGCGCATCGTGATCACCGGCGACGTGCCCAGTCCTGCGAACCCGCCCTCGGGCTGCCGCTTCCGCACCCGCTGCCCGAAGTTCGCCAACGAGATCGACGACGCGGGCCGCAAGAAGTGCAGCACGGAAGAGCCGCTGCTGATCGACCACGGTCAGGGCCACCCGACGGCTTGCCACTTCGCGGAGAGCCTGCAGCTGATCTGAACCGTCTTGACGAGAACCGCCCCGGTGCCACGTTGTGCGCGCCGGGGCGGTTTCGTTGTGAGGCAGAGGAGCGATACGTGATCACGGACCCCACGCTCACCCGGATCGGCGAGGCGGTGCAGCGCGGTCACAGCGGCGACCGGGCAGGCGCGCGCCAGGTGTTCGCCGAGATCTGGGCCGAAATCGGTGGTGAGCGAGGAGACCCGCTGCACCGGTGCACGCTCGCTCATTCGATGGCCGACGTGCAGGACGACGTCCGGCAGGAGCTGCTCTGGGACGAGCGCGCGCTGGCGGCCGCCGGCCAGCTGACGGACGCCCGCATGGCGGAGGCCGGATTGACGCTGTCGGTGGCCGCGTTGTCTCCGTCGTTGCACCTCAACTTGGCCGAGTGCCACCGCAAGCTGGGCGACCTCGACCGAGCCCGTGAGCACCTGCGTGAAGCGGAGGCGACGATCGGCGCGCTCGGCGGCGACGAGTACGGGCAGCTGATCCGGCAAGGCCTGCAGCAGATCGCGGATCGGCTGCGCTGACCACGGCCGTTCGGAACGGTGCTCAGCTCGTGCCGCGCGTCCAGTTCACCGCGGAGCCGAACGGGCCCAGCATCGGCGGCCCCGGCGTCAGGCCCGAGATGCCCTTGCCGACGGCCAGGGTCTCGGCTTCCTGGAACAGCGGGATCACCACGTTCTCCGACCACAGGTCCGGTTCGAGCGTCTTCAGCGCGTCCGCCAAGGTCGTCGAGCCGGTGAGGGCCGAGTCGATCGAGGCCTGGCGGCTCTCGTCGCACAGGCCGGCGGAGTTGGCGGGCACGACGGGCTTCGTCGGGTCGGCTGTGGCCTGGTCGGGAGCGCAGCCGAAGGTCGACGCGAGCACCGTGGCCGGGTCGCCGCCGACGGGCTGCGGGACCACGGCGATGTCGACGCCCACGTTGCCGTTGGCGTCGGGGCCGGCTTGTTGCTGGCCGTTGAGCACGGGCATGGCCAGCAGCGTCGAGAACAGGTCACGCGGCTCGGGCTGGATGGTGTTGACCTGCACGCCGCCCGCGATGAGCTCGTCGGAGAGCTCCTTCGCGATCGACGCGTAGGGCTCCTCTTCGCCCGGCGACGCGATGACCAGCGACAACGTCTTGGTGCCCTTGCGCCACACGCCGGCTTCCTTGGTGTAGCCGGCGGCCTTGAAATAGCCCTCGGCCTTCGCCAGGTCCGGCGCGGCGGGCGGGCCGGCCGGGATGGTCGGTGCGTAGCCGGCGCCGGTGGGCGGGATGACCTGCGCGTCGGCCTTCAGCGCGGCGGCGGGGCCGCCCATGGCGCCGGCCGTGATGAGCTTGCCGCGGTCGAGCAGGGCCGCGACACCCTGGCGCACCTGCTTGTCCGACAGCACCGCGCTCACGGGCCGCAGCAGCACGGTGGCCTCCGTGGGCCGCGGCAGCGTCGTGAGCTTCACAGCCGAGCCGAGGTCGTTGAGCAGCTGCAGGCCGTTGGCGTCGGTGCGGGTGAGGGAGAACTGGTCGTTTCCGCTGCGCAGCGCGGTCGCGATGCCGGACGGGTCGGAGCGGCGCAGGATCAGCGTGTCGACGGCCGCGGGCTTGTCCCAGTAGCGGTCGTTGCGCTGCAGCGTCACCTCACCGCGGGCGGTGTCGATGGTCTTGATCGCGAACGGTCCCGCCACGGCCGGGAAGCTGGTGGCCAGCGCGGCCTGCCAGCCGCCCGGGGCGTCCTTGAGCAGGTGCTGCGGGAGCAGGTTGTCGAACAGCGTCTGCCAGGCCGGGTACGGCTTGCTGAAGGTGACCTCGACGCCCTTGCCGCCGTCGCGCGACTCGATGTTGCTGATGAGCCGGTAGCCGGCGGGCTCGATCACGCCGGGCTGCGACTTCATGGCGTCGGCGAGGTAGGTGAAGTCCTCGGTGGCGATCGGCGCGCCGTCGGACCAGGAGGCTTCGGGGCGGATCTCGTACTTCACCGTGAACGGCATCTGCGACACGACCTCGGCCGAGGTCATCAGCGTCTTGTCGAGCGTGCGCTTGCCGTCGTCGGACTGGCGGAACACCGACGGCAGCAGCAGCTGCGACAGCGCGGAGGTGACCGTGGACGAGTCCGCGAGCGTGTGGGGGTTGTAACCGCCCACGACGTCGTCGACGCCCACCACGATCTGCGACGCCGTGGGCTGCGCCGGGGTGCTCGACGTGGGCGCCGTGGTCACCACCGGTGGCGGTGGCGTGTTCGAGCACGCGGCGAGGAGCGCCCCCGCGAGCGCCAGCACCGGCGCCGCCTTGCGTCCCATCCGCACGCGTACCCTCCCGATTTCCCGTGGTCCGAGCCGACATGCTGCCACGCCGGAGCCTGCTCGGCACCGAGATTCCCACATCCGGCCGGACCGGCCGACACCGGAGTGGATACCGCCAACCGGTGGACGTGCGGGAACCCCGCCTGGTTCCCGTTCGTGATCAGCGGCGCGGCATCGTGACCGGCGCGCGACCCGCCCGGTGAACGCCGAAGGGCGCCCCGCCCCGGTGAGGGGAGAGGCGCCCTTCGAGAAGAACCGTCAGCCGTTCTCGCGGCTCTTGGCGCGCGAACGCTCCTTGGCCCGGGTGTTGATGTCCAGCGTGACCTTGCGGACCCGCACGACCTCCGGCGCGACCTCCACGCACTCGTCGACCGAGCAGAACTCCAGGGCCTCTTCCAGACCCATCTTGCGCGGGCGGGCCAGCGTCTCCATCACGTCGGCGGAGGACTGACGCATGTTGGTCAGCTTCTTCTCCTTGGTGATGTTGATGTCGAGGTCCTCGAAACGCGGGTTCTCGCCCACGACCATGCCCTCGTACACCTCGGCGCCCGGCTCGACGAAGAACGTGCCGCGGTCGGCGAGCTGGATCATCGCGTACGCGGTGACGGGGCCGGTGCGGTCGGCGACCAACGAGCCGCTGTGGCGGGTGCGGATCTCGCCCGCCCACGGGAAGTAGCCCTCGAACACGTGGTTCGCGATGCCGGTGCCGCGGGTCTCGGTGAGGAAGTCGGTGCGGAAGCTGATCAGGCCGCGCGAGGGGAGCACGTACTCCAGCTTGATCCGGCCCGTGCCGTTGCCGCTCATGTCCTCCATGCGGCCCTTGCGCGCCGCGAGCAGCTGCGTGATCGCGCCGAGGTGCTCCTCCGGCGAGTCGATGTACAGGCGCTCGAACGGCTCGTGCAGCTTGCCGTCGATCGTGCGCAGCACCACCTGCGGCTTGCCGACGGTCAGCTCGAAGCCTTCGCGGCGCATCTGCTCGACCAGGATGGCCAACGCCAGCTCGCCACGGCCCTGCACCTCCCAGGTGTCGGGGCGCTCGGTCGGCAGCACGCGGATCGAGACGTTACCGATCAGCTCCTGGTCCAGACGCGCCTTCACCAGGCGCGCGGTGACCTTGTCACCGCCGTTGCGCCCCGCCAGCGGCGAGGTGTTCACGCCGATGGTCATCGAGATCGCGGGCTCGTCGACGGTGATCCGGGGCAGCGCCACCGGGTTGTCGGCGTCGGCCAGCGTGTCGCCGATCGTGATGTCCGGGATGCCGGCGATGGCGACCAGCTCACCGGCGCTCGCCTCGGTCGCGGGCACGCGGGTGAGCGCCTCGGTGACGAGCAGCTCGGAGATGCGCACGTTCTGCACCGTGCCGTCCTCGCGCATCCAGGCCACGGTCTGGCCCTTGCGCAGCTTGCCGGCGTGGATGCGGATCAGCGCGATGCGGCCGAGGAAGTTGGACGCGTCGAGGTTGGTGACCAGCGCCTGCAGCGGCGCGTCGAGGTCCGCGGCGGGCGGCGGCACGTGGCGCAGCAGCGTGTCGAACAGCGGGTCGAGGTTCTCGCTCTCGGGGATCTCGCCGTCGGCGGGCTGCTCCAGGCTCGCCTTGCCGGCGCGCGCGGAGGCGTAGACCACGGGCAGGTCGAGGATCGCGTCGTGGTCGGCGTCCTCGATGTCGCTGGCCAGCTCGAGCAGCAGGTCGTGGGTCTCCTCGACGACCTCGGAGATGCGGGCGTCCGGGCGGTCGGTCTTGTTCACGACCAGGATCACCGGCAGGCCGGCCTCGAGGGTCTTGCGGAGCACGAAGCGGGTCTGCGGCAGCGGGCCCTCGCTCGCGTCGACGAGCAGCACCACGCCGTCGACCATCGCCAGGCCGCGCTCGACCTCGCCGCCGAAGTCGGCGTGGCCCGGGGTGTCGATCACGTTGATCGTGACCTGGCCGTCGGGCGTCTGGCGGTGGATGGAGGTGTTCTTCGCGAGGATGGTGATGCCCTTTTCGCGTTCGAGCTCACCGGAGTCCATGACGCGGTCGACGAGCTCGGCGCGTTCGGCGAAGGCGCCGGACTGCCGGAGCATGGCGTCGACCAGGGTCGTCTTGCCGTGGTCGACGTGTGCGACGATGGCGACGTTGCGCAGGTCGGGCCGGGTCTTGCCGGACGCGCGGCCGGTTTCGACTGCGGTGGCGCTGGCTGCGGGCACGCGAAGACTCCTGAACTACGAAGGCGGGTGGGTGGCCGCGTCGCGGGCGGAGCGGTGGCCTTCACCAGAACGGCTTCGCCACCTCAACCGGCATCGTGGCCGGCTTTGGCCACACGCGGACTTCATAAGGATACCTGTTGCCGAAGTGTGAGGACCGCCACGCCCCATCATCGGTTAGGCTCACCTAACCTGAAGCGTCAGGAAGCGCCGCCGAGGACTTGGGAGCCCACCGTGGGCAAAAAGGACAAGAAGCAGCCGGACACCCCCGCCGGGGTCGTCCGCAAGCTGATGAAGGCCGGCAAGGTGAAGAAGAAGTGCTGCCGGTCGTCCTCGAGGTGCAAGAAGTGCCCGGTGCTCGCTTTGAAGAAGGCGAAAACGGAACTCGCGAAAGCGGCCTGAACGCGTTTCCCGCCGGCATTTCCGGGTGATTTCACCCATGCCGATCGAATAGTCGGGCATTGGCGTGCATCGCAAGTACCGCGGCAGGCACGGGCTGGGTCGGCGCCACATCTGCCGGCGCGACAGAGCCACGCGACGCCACCAGTGGGCAACGGGTCCGGTTACCGGGTAATCCCGTTACCGTCGTCCGGCGGACGAAAGAAACCCGAGCCGCGGTCACGTACGGCAATGAAGGCTGAGCCTACCTCCGGAATCGCCCAGAGATGGCGGCACGGAAGCCGTTCCGGACGGCGCACCGGCGATCGATCCGCGCGACGAGGGCCGGGACCGGATTCCGAACCGGCCGGCGAGCGAGAGCAGTCCCGTCGTCACTGATCACCAGGGTTGGCGCCGCACCCGGTTCCCGGAGGCCACGGCGCCCGGAAAAGTGATCGTTCTCACGTTTCAGCGGCCGTCTGACGATCCCGACGGCCACCCCGTTTCGGACCGGGTGGCCGTGGCGATCGCGCCCTGATCAGTGCGCCACGGCCTCGTTGACCAGGCGCAACTCGGGTGCCGTCTTCGTCGGGGAGAACTCGATCACCTCGTAATGCGCGAGGTGCTGCGTCGCGAAGGGGTCCGTGGCCAGGATGGCGTCGAGCTTCCCGCGGGGCATCGGGCGCGTGATGATGACGCCGCCCGTCCGCGGGTTCTGGCGGCCGGAGGCCAGGAAATGACCGTGGTCGTACTGCTTGCCGAGCCACTCGGCGTGGTCCGGCAGCGCCAGGTCGATCTCCTCGATGGGCGCGGTGTAGGTGAGCAAGACGACGAACATGTCTTGACGGTAAACCCGGTTCCGCCCCACGGCACCTGCAAGTGTTCTAAGGTGTTCACCATGTTCGCGCACAGCACCCAGTGGTGGCCGCCCTCCGGCGGCCCTCTTGCTCTGCGCTGAACTCCAGCGAAGGCCGCCCCGGTGGGCGGCCTTCTCGCTTGTCAGGCGGGTCTCCTCCCGGGGCACACACCCAGGAGAGGAACCCCAGTGGTCCAGTTATCCGGCATCACCCCGTCCGGCCACGTGCACCTCGGCAACCACCTAGGCGCGCTGCGTCGCTTCGCGTCCGACAGCGAGCCGGACGACCTGTTCTTCGTCTCCGACCTGCACGCGATGACCACCGCGCACAACCCCGCGAAGCTGCGCGCCCTGGCGACGGAGCAGCTGGCCGTGATGGTGGCGACCGGCGTCGACCCCGAGCGCGTGTTCGTGCAGTCGGACATCGCGAAGGAGCTGGGCGCGCTGACGTGGATCCTCGAGTGCACCTGCTCCTACGGCGAGGCCGCGCGGATGATCCAGTTCAAGGAGAAGGCGAAAGGCCAGGCCGGCGTCCGGCTCAGCCTGCTCACCTACCCCGTGCTGATGGCCGCTGACATCCTGCTGCAAGGCGCGTCCGACGTCCCGGTCGGCGAGGACCAGAGCCAGCACGTGGAGCTCGCCCGCACGCTGGCAAGGCGGTTCAACTCGACCTACGGCGAGGTGTTCACGGTGCCGCGCGCCGTGCTGCCGCCCACCGGCGCGCGGGTGAAGGACCTGGTCGAACCGACGCGCAAGATGTCCAAGTCCGCGCACGACGCCGCGGGCGTGGTCTTCGTGCTCGACGAGCCGGACCAGGTGCGCCGCAAGATCCGCCGGGCGCGCACCGACGGCGGGTCGGTGCCCGCGTACGCCCCCGAAAGCCGGCCGGGCATCGCGAACCTACTGGACATCCTCGCCGCCTGCACCGGCCGCAACCCGAACGAGCTGGCCGACGAGTACCCGTCCTACGGCGTGCTCAAGGACGCCGTCGCCGACGCCGTGATCGAGGAGCTGCGCCCGGTGCGCGAACGCACGATGGCCCTGCTCGCCGACACCGCGGAGCTCGAACGCGTCCGCAAGGCCGGTGCGATCCGCGCCGCCGAACGCGGCGACCACCGGCTGTCCTCGGCACTGCGCCTCATCGGCGCCGGCTGAAGAGCCCGGGCGGGTTTTCCTTGACGCGCAAGGGAAACCCGCCCCCTGCCGCGGGAGAACGTCAGCTGATCAGCAACGCGCGCAACGCCGGGATCAGCCCGCGATCCGCCGGTAGCCAGTCCACCTCGTCGAGCTCGTCCGGCCCGACCCAGCGCAAGGCCGTGTGCTCGACCGCCCGCGGCTCGTCGCCCGGGGAGATCAGCGCGGCGGAGTACACGCGCAGCACCTTCCCGCCCGGCAACGGCACCTCGTCGCCGACGCGCCCGCCCACCGTGACGGCGACGTCGAGCTCCTCCTGGCATTCGCGGGCCAGCGCGTACGAGTCGGTCTCGCCTTCCTCGACGCGCCCGCCCGGCAGCTCCCACTGTCCCGCGTGGTGCGGCGGCCACGCCCGCTGCTGGGTGAGCAACTTCCCGTCGCGCACCAGCGCCGCCCCGACGATGACCCCGTCCATCGGCCCAGTGTCCCGCACCGCGTTCACCCCGTTGCCGCGGCCCGATCCGCGCGCCACCTCACCTCGAAGCGCGCACCTCCGTCCGGCGACTCCCCCACGCGCACGCGCCCGCCCCGCCGGCGCACGGCTTCGGCGACCATCGCCAGGCCCAGGCCCGTTCCGCCGGACGAGCGGGCGCGGTCGTCGGCCACGCGGTAGAAGCGGTCGAACACCTTGGCCCGGTGCTCGGGCGCGATGCCGGGGCCGTCGTCGTCCACGACCACCCGCACATCGGAGCGCGAGGCGAGCACGGACACCACGATCTGGCCGGTGGCGTAGCGGCAGGCGTTGCGCAGGAGGTTGTCGAGCACCAGCTCCACCTCCGAGTGCGTCGCGAGCGCCCACGCCTGCGCGACGGCGGCGCTCACCCGGGCCTGTGGCGCACCGGCCGGCAGCCGGTCCACGGCCGCGCGCACCTCCGTGACCAGCTCCACCGGTTCGGCGGGCGGCACCTCGCCGGCGTCGGAACGAGCGAGCGACAACAGGCCGTCGAGCAGGGCCGACAGGCGTTCGGCCTCGGCGAGGATGTCCGCGAGCGTCTCTTGCGCCAGCTCCGGATCCGGGTTCGTCACGGCGACCTCGGCCTGCACCCGGATCGACGCGACGGGCGAACGCAGTTCGTGCGCCGCGTCGCCGGTGAAGCGGCGGAGGCGGCTGCTCACCTCTTCCTGCCGGGCGAGGAGCGCGTTGAACTCCTCGGCCAGCGCGCGCAGCTCGTCTTGCGACGTCGGCAGCGGCAGCCGCGAACCCGGCGGCAACGAGCGCACCAGACCCCGCATCCGCGCCACGGGCCGTAGCGCGAAGCGCACCACCAGCCACGTCGCGAGCCCCGCCACCACGGCGCCGACCAGCGCGACGAGCACCAGCCACAGGCCGCCGGAGTGCACCGCCGCGGCGAACCCCACGAGCCCCGCGCCCACGACGACCAGCCGCTGGCTGCCGTCGGGCGCGCTCACGACCTGGCCCCGCCAGCGGTCGCCGTCGGTCTGCACGGGCACGCCCGCCTTGAGCTGCCCGATCGCGTCGCCGCTCAACGGCGGCCGCGGCCCGCCGTCGACCGGCGCGCCCGAGATGTCCAGCACACGCACCGAAACCGGGTCCGCACCCGCCGGCGGTCGTCCCGCCGCGGCCGAGGCCGACGCGGGTCCGAGCGCGGCCGTGAGCTCGTGGTCGACGGAGTCGACGAGCAGCGGTTCGAGCCGGCTGGCGGCGAGCGTGGCGAGGCCGAGCAGGCAGGCGAGCGTGATCGTGGTGGCCAGCACCGTGATCCGGACCTGCAGCGACCGGCCTCGCCACCAGGACGGTGAGCCGATCACATGACCTCGTCCAGCTGCGCGTCGGAGGCGAGGTAACCGTGGCCGCGCACCGTCCGCAGCAGCGCCCCGGCGCCGACCGCGTCGAGCTTGCGCCGCACGTAGCCGACGTAGACCTCCACGAGGTTGCGCGTCACGGCCTGCTCCTCGCCCCAGACCGCGCGCAGCAGCTCGTCCTTCGTGACGACGGTGCCCGCGCGGCCCACGAGCACCTCCAGCAGCCCGAACTCGCGCGGCGACAGCGGCACCTCGGTGCCGTCCCAGCGCACCTGCCGCAACGCGCGGTCGACCTCCAGCGAACCGAGCCGCAGCGTGCCGCGCGAAGCGTCGGGCCCGGCGCGCCGCAGCACCGCACGCACCTGCGCGACCAGCACGACGAAGGAGAACGGCTTCACGAGGTACCCGTCGGCGCCGAGGTCGAGCCCGTCGGCCTGGTCGATCTCGCCGTCCTTGGCGGACACGAGCAGGACCGGAGTCGTCACGTTCTCCGCGCGCAGGTGCTGCAGCACGCGGTAGCCGGACAGGCCGGGCAGCATGATGTCGAGCAGCACCACGTCGAACGCGCCGGTGCGCGCCAGCCGCAGCCCGGACGGCCCGTCGGCCGCCGTGACCACGTCCATGTCCTCCGCGCGCAGGCCGCGTTGCAGCGCCTTGAGCACGCCCGGCTCGTCGTCGACCACCAGCACCCGAGGTTTCACGAGGTTCATCATGGCCGGTTTGCGCAGGTCGTGCGCGAGCTCTCAGCGCGATCTCAGCCGCGGAGGCCGAGCATTCAGGGGTATCTCAGCCTCGAGAGGGAAGCGTCGGTTCCGGGAGCCGAGCACACTGGGGCTCGGAAACACAGGGAGAGACGACATGGATCCGAAGAAGAAGGCCATCACCGCGGCCGTCGTCGGCACCGCTCTGGGGGTCGGGGGGCTCGTGGTGGTCGCGATGCCGGCTTCGGCCGGCGACGCGCCGAAGCTGCCGCAGATCAGCGCCGAGGACCTGGTTCAATCCGTGATGACGGCGAACCCCGGTCCGTTCGACGGCACCGTGAGCGTGAGCAACGACCTCGGCCTGCCCGCCATGGGCGCGGCCGGCGGCGCGGTCCCGGGGATGAGCGCGCTGAACATCGACTCCGCGCACGTGTTCAGCGACGGCGCCGGCAAGGCCAAGATCTCGCTGACCAACGGCGCTTCGCAGGAGACGATCGTCCGCAACGGCACCACCGTGTGGGACTACCACTCCAGCAACAACTCGGCGACGAAGACGACCATCCCGGCCGACGTCGCCACGAAGCACGAGATGGGTGCCGGCGAGATGGCCGACCCGGCCACCGCGACCAAGGAGCTGCTGGCCAAGGTCCGCGAGAACAGCACCGTCTCCGTGGACGGCACGGCGAACGTCGCCGACCGCCCGGCCTACGAGCTGGTCTTCACCCCGAAGCCGACCGAACGCACGCTCCTGCGCGAAATCCGCGTGGCCGTGGACTCGCAGACGCGCATGCCGCTGCGGCTTTCCGTGCTGAGCAACGGAACCACCGCGCCGGCGCTCCAGGTGGCGTTCACCGACGTGAAGTTCGCTCCACAGTCGGCCGACCTGTTCACCTTCACCCCGCCGCAGGGCGCCAAGGTGACGGAAAAGACCGCGAAGGTCGACGACCAGACCAAGGCGCTGGCCGACGAGGCCAAGCAGGACACCAAGCTCGTCGGTGACGGCTGGGACACCGTCATCACGGGCAAGGTGCCGGCCGACGCGCTGTCCGGCAAGAAGCCGGCCGGTGCCTCCGGGGCCGAGGGCCGGAGCGCCGACCCGCAGCAGCTGCTCAGCCGCTTCGCCAAGCGCGTGAGCGGCACCTGGGGCAGCGGCTACCTGTTCACCACCAAGGTCGGCGGCGCGGTGCTGACCGACGACGGGCGGTTCGCCGCCGGTGCGGTGCCGGAGCAGGTGCTGTACGAGGCGCTGGGCCAGAAGTGACCGACACGACCAGTGCGGTGGTAGCCGGGGCGGGCATCTCCCAGGAGGTGTCCGCCCCGGCGGTCCCGCTCGCCGCGCGCACGCGCGGGCTGCGCAAGGTCTACCGCGGCACGGTCGCGGTGGACCACGTCGACCTCGACGTGCCCGAAGGGGCCGTGCTCGGGATGCTCGGGCCCAACGGCTCGGGCAAGACGACCACGATCCGCATGCTGCTGGGCCTCGTGCGGCCCACCGAGGGCGAGGTCGAGCTGCTCGGCCGGCCGATGCCCGAAGGCGCGCCGCACGCGCTGCCCGACGTCGGCGCGCTCGTGGAAGGCCCGGGCTTCCACCCGTTCCTTTCCGGGCGCGACAACCTGCTGCGCTTCGCGGCCGCCGAGCCGCGGCTGGCGTCGGGGGCGATCCCGGCGGCCGTGGACGGGGCGCTGGAGCGCGTGGGCCTCACGGCAGCCGCGCGCCGCCGTTACAAGGGCTATTCGCTCGGCATGAAGCAACGGCTGGGGCTGGCCGCGGCGCTGCTGGTGCCGCGCCGGATGGTGATCCTCGACGAGCCGACCAACGGCCTCGACCCCGCCGGCACGCGCGAGATCCGCCGCATCATCGCCGAGCTGCACGCCGACGGCTGCACCGTGCTCGTGTCTTCGCACCTGCTCGCCGAGGTCGAGGCGACGTGCACCCACGTCGCCGTGCTGCAGTCGGGCACGGTCGTGGCTCAGGGCGAGCTGGCCGAGCTGCTGGAGTCGGGCAACGCGGCGCTGCTCGTGCGCACGCCCGACGCGGAGCACGCGGTGGAAGTGTTGCGGGAGAACCGGATCGGGGCCCGGCTCACGCCCGACGGCGTCCGCGCCGACCTCACCGCCACGCCCGCGCCGCGGGTGCTGCAGGTGCTCGTGGGCGCCGGTGTCGAGGTGCACGAGGCGACTCGCGCGCGAACCGGGCTGGAGGACCTGTTCGCGCGGCTCACCGAAGGTGCCAACGGCTCCGAATCCGAGGGGGAAGCATGACCACCGCGACGCTCACGGCACCCGTGAGCCGCACGGGCCACGACACGGTGCCGCTGCCGCGCCTCGTCGCGGCCGAGCTGCGCTGGATCTTCCGGCGCCCGCGCACGCTGGCCGTGCTCGCGCTGCTGGCCGTGGTGCCGATCGTGATCGGCATCGGCCTCACGCTGGTCGGCGACAGCGGTCCCGACGGAGGCCCGGCCGACGGCGACGCGGCGCTGCTCGCGTCGGCCGTGAACAACGCGCTGGTGCTGCCCATCGCCGCGCTGACGATGACGCTGGCCCTGCTGCTTCCGCTGGCCTCGGCCATGGCCGGCGCCGACGCGCTCGCGGGCGAAGCCGCCCACGGCACGTTGCGCGCGTGGCTCGTCGCCCCCGTCAGCCGCGGCCGGCTGCTGGTGGTGAAGGCGATCGGCGTGGCGGTCGTGTGCGTGGTCGCGGTGCTGGCGATGTGCGTCACGGGCGTGGTGACCGGGCTGATCATCAACGGCACCGGATCGCTGTTCACGCTGTCGGGCACGACGTTGTCGCTCGGCGCGGCGCTGGGCCGGATCCTGCTGGTGGCGGGCTGGATCGTGCTGCAGCTGTGGGCCGTCGGCGCGGTCGCGCTGGCCGTGTCGAGCTGGACGGAACACCCGATGCTCGTGGTCGCCTCGGTGCTGGCCGGCGACATCGTGTTCACGATCCTCGGGTTCCTGACCTCGCTCGACTGGCTGCACCCGTTCCTGCTCACGCGCAACTGGTCCGAAGCCCCGACGGAGATCCTGCAGGACCCGATCGGTGGCTCGATGCTCACGGAAGGCGCGCTGCGAGCGGCTTGTTACATCATCGTGGGGCTGTCGCTGGCGTACGGCCGGCTGGCGACTCGGGACGGCTGAGTTCGAGGGGTTTCAGCCGACGATCGCGATCCCGTCCGGGTCCAGTGCGAGCCGGACGGGATCGCCCGCACGCAAGTCCGCCGTCACGGGGGCGACGGCGTCCACAGTGTCCTTTTCGGACAGCCGGACGACCAGCCTGAGGTGCTCACGGCGGTGCACCGCGGCCGTCACCTCGCCGGGCACGCCGGTTTCGGCCACGCGCAACGCATGGGGTCGCAAGCCGAGCCGGACCGGGCCGTCTTCGGGCTCCGGGAGCGCGACGTCGCCGAGTGCCGTGTGCACGACCCCGCCCGCCGCCACCCCGTCGACGAACGACGTGGCGCCGAGGAACTTCGCGACGTCGTCGTCCGCCGGGTTTCGCCACACGGACCGCACGGCGCCTTCCTGCCGGATCTGGCCGGCGTCGAGCACGGCCACGCGGTCGGCGAGCGTGAACGCCTCTTCTTGGTCATGGGTGACCAGCAGCGCGGTGATCTTGCTGCGTCGCAATAGGTCCGCGAGGTCGATGGCGAGCTGCTCACGCAGCCCCGCGTCGAGGCCGGAGAGCGGTTCGTCGAGCAGCAGCAGCCGCGGTTCGGGCGCGAGGGCGCGGGCCAGGGCCACGCGCTGGGCCTGGCCGCCCGACAGCTCGGTGACGCGCCGGCGTTCGAACCCCTTGAGCCCCACCAGTTCCAGCAGCTCTTCGACGCGTGCTCGGTGTTTCGCCTTGGGGATCCCGTGCATGCGCAGGCCGAACGCGATGTTCGCGGCGACGTCGCGGTGCGGGAAGAGCTGGCCGTCTTGGAAGACCAGGCCGAACCCGCGCCGGTGCACGGGCACATCGGCGAGGTCGGTGCCGTCCCAGCTCACCGAGCCGGACGTCGCGGGCTCGAGGCCGGTGATGGCGCGCAGCAGCGTCGACTTGCCGGAGCCGGAAGGGCCGAGCAGGGCGAGTACCTCGCCGTCGGTGATGTCGAGGCGCGCGTCGCGCACCGCCGCGAACGAGCCGTAGTGGACCGTGAGGTCCCGCACTGCGAGCGCCATCTAGAACTCCCCCACCGTGCCGTGCCCGCGGACGGAGCCGAACCGGTCGATCAGCGCGACGGCCACGACCGTCACGACCATGAGCAGCGCGCACGCGGCGTACGCCATCTGGTTGTTGAGCTCGCCCGGGCGGGAGATGAGCGTTGCGACGGCGACGGGCAGGGTCGGCGCGTCCGGGCGGGCGAGGAAGCTCGTGGCGCCGAACTCGCCGAGCGCCACCACGTAGCCGAACCCGGCGGCCGCGACGAGCGAACGCGCGGTGAGCGGCAGGTCGATCTCGCGCCACACGCGCGCCGGGCTCGCCCCGAGCGTCGACGCGGCCTGGCGCAGCCGCACGTCGACGGCCCGCAGCACCGGCAGGATCATCCGCACGACCAGCGGGATGATCACCAGCGCCTGCGCGAGCGGCACGAGCAGCGGCGACGTGCGCAGGTCGCCGGGCAGCGCGTCGAGCGTCACGAGGTACCCGAAGCCGACCGTCACGGCGGAGACGCCGAGCGGCAGCATCAGGGCGGCGTCCATCGTCTCGCCCATGCCGCGGGCGAGGCGCCCGGGCGCACGTCTCAAGGCGACGAGCACCACGCTGGCCAGCACGCCGACGGTCATCGCGAGCAGGGTCGCGTCGGTGGCCGCGGCGAGGGAGTTCTTGGCCGCCACCCAGCCGGAGACCTGCAGCGCGTCGTCGGTGCCGGTGCTCGCGAGCGCGCGGAACCCGGCGAGGCTCCAACCGTCCGGTGTGGACACCGACTCCAGCAGCAGCGCGACGATCGGCGTCATCAGCAGCGCGATCACGACCGCGGCGGCGCCGACCGTCCACCATTCGCCTTTTCTCGGCCGCCTGGGCGTGGACTGCTTGAGTTTCACGGCGTTCTCGCGCCGCCGCCGGGCAATCGCGCCCAGCCCGAGCGCGGCGAGGACGGCGGCGAACTGGATGAGTGACAGCGCGGCGGCGCCGGAGAGGTCCAGCAGGTCGACCGTGCGCAGGTAGATCTCGGTCTCGAGCGTGCGGTAGCGGCCGCCGCCGAGGATGAGCACCACGCCGAAGCTGGTGGCGCAGAAGAGGAAGACGACCGCCGCGGCCGACGCGACGGCCGGGCCGAGCGCCGGGAGCGTCACCGTGCGGAAGGCTCGCCACGGAGAGGCGCCCAACGCGCGGGCGGCCTCCGTCGCCCGCGGGTCGAGGTGACTCCACAGCCCGGCGACGGTGCGGGCGACCACGGCGACGTTGAAAAACGCGTTGGCCAGCACCAGCGGCAGCACGCCGCCGTCGGGCCACAGCGCGCGGAACGCGAGCCCGACGACAACCGTCGGCAGCACGAACGGCACCAGCACCAGCGTGCGCGCCAGCCCGACGCCCGGCAGCTTCACGCGCGCGAGCACGTACGCCACCGGCAGCCCCGCGACCACGGCGACGACCGTGGACGCGGCGGCGCTGACCAGCGTGAACGCGGCGAGCTGCCACGTCTGCGCGTCGGCCAGGACCGTGTCCACGCCGCCGGCCGAGAAGCCGCGGCCGAGGATCGCGACGACCGGCCAGGCGAAGAACACGACCAGGAACGCGACGGGCAGCAGGCCGAGCAGCGCCAGGCCCGCTGTGCGCGCGGTCTGCGCCGGCGTTACGCGCCCATGAGCGAGCGCCATTCACCGATCCACTTCTCACGGCCGGCCTGGATCTGGTCGGCGGGCAGAGTCGCGGGGTCCTGCGGCAGCGGCGCGGCCGCGGCCCAGCCGGCGGGCAGGTCGACGCCTTCGCGGGCCGGGTAGACGTACATGTTGGCCGCGACCGTCGTCTGGAACTGCTGCGACAGCAGGAAGTCGACCACCTTCTGGGCCTGCGGGACCTGCTTGGTGCCGGCGAGGACGCCGGCGTACTCGATCTGGCGGAAGCACGTGTCGAGCAGGGCCTTGGTGCGAGGCTTGCCGTCGTCGCCGATCTCGGCGGCCGGGGAGGACGCGTAGGAGATCACGATGGGGCGCGGGCCCTTGCCCGAGGAGCCGGAGAAGTCCTTGGTGTAGGCCTCTTCCCAACCGCTGTCGACCTTGACGCCGTTGGCCTTGAGCTTGGCCCAGTAGTCGTGCCAGCCCTGCTCGCCGTACTTCGCCACGGTGCCCAGCAGGAACGCCAGCCCGGGCGAGGCCGTGGCGGGGCTCTCGGCGACGGTGAGGTCCTTGTACTTCGGGTCGGCGAGGTCGTCGTACGTCTTGGGCTCGGGCAGGTGCTTGCTCGCGAAGTAGGCGGGGTCGATGTTGACGCAGACGTCGCCGACGTCGACCGCGCTCAGGCGGTGCTGCGAGTCCACCGAGTACCGCTGCGGCCCGCGGTCGGCCTCGGGGCTCGTGTACGCCTGGAAGACGCCTTCACCCAGGGCGCGCGACGCGAACGTGTTGTCGACGCCGAACGCGACGTCGCCGATCGGGTTGGCTTTGGTGAGCACCAGCTTGTTGGTGAGCTCCCCCGCGTCGCCCGACTTGAGGATCTTGAGCTTGATCCCGGACTGCCTCTGGAACGCGTCGAGCACGTCCTGCGGCGCGACGAACGAGTCGTGCGTGACGAGCGTGACCGTCGGGGTCTGCTGGGCGTCGCCACCCGAGCCGCCGGACAGCGAGCACGCGCTCGCCAGCACCGTGACCGTGGCCAGTCCCAGCACCGTGCGTGCGGTCCGCGGAATCATCTGCCCTCCTTGCGCCGGATGCGGGGAGAGCAGCCCTCCCTGCGCCGGCATGATCCGGAATCAGGTGCGAACGGTCGCGGGCTTTACCGCCCGCCTCTCAGCCCGGCTGCACCGGACTCCCGTGGCAACCGTGCAGCGTAGCCCAAACGGGTTCACCATTGGACACATGGCGCAACTACTGAACGATTCCGAGATCTCGTCCGCCCTGGCCACCGTGCCCGACTGGCAGCGCGACGGCGCCACGATCACCCGTTCGGTGACCCTGTCTTCCTTCCCGAACGCCGTGGCCTACGTCGTCCGCGTCGCCGAACTCGCCGAGGCCGCCGACCACCACCCGGACATCGACATCCGCTGGCGCACGGTGACCTTCCACCTCTCCACCCATTCGGAAGGCGGCCTCACCTCGAAGGACTTCGCCCTCGCCGCTCAGATCGACGCCGCGCTCACCGTGTGACGCGCCCTACTGTCGCGACACCTTCCGCGCGCTGACACGTCCCCCCTTCGTACGTTCCACGAGGAGGGACCCCTTTCCATGACCCAGGCAATCGTCGTCGGCACTGTCTCGTTCACCCTGATAGTCGCCGTCGCCGGCGCGGTCCTGTGGCGCACTTTCCGCGCCCACCGTGATCTCGACCACAGGCCGTAACACCACCCTTGATCAGCGCGCTATCCCAGCGGAATCCGCCCGCCCCGCCCCCGCTAGGACACGCGATGAACCACTCGCCCACCACCCTCTCGGCCACCCAGCGCGCCTGGATCACCCTGTTCACCACGGCGTTCACACTGGCGGCGCTGGTGGTGCTCGGCCTGCTCGGCTGAGCGTTCTTTTCACCCTTCGCAACACCGGACGGTTCGATGCCGACGACTCGGCATGAACCGTTGTTCCGTCGCGTCCGCGGCAGCCGTGCTGTGCCTGGCTGCCGCGTCCTGCGCGCAACCTGACCCGCCCCCGCCACCCGTACCGACCTCGGCGGCCCCTGCCGCTCCGGTTTCGCCGACCTCGCCACCGCCTTCACCGACGTCGACCCCTCTGTCGACGACGACTCCGGCGACCACGACCACGTCGGCCTCCACGCCGCGGACCACCCGGACGTCACCCAAACCCCGGATCCGCGACACCCGCCCCGGCTGCGGCCAACGAGCCGTCAACGCACGCAAGTTCAACCCGAGTTGCAAGGAATACCAGGGCTACCTCGACCCCGGCGGCCCCGGCCGCGGCAAAACCTCCGGCGAAACCCAGCGCGAGTGGCTGTGCGAACAGGGCATGCTGCCGAAGCACGAATGCTGAAGCTGTGTTCGTGGTGCAACCCCGGGTTGGCGGTAGACGATCACCACGAGAGCCTGCGATCGTGGTGATCATGACTCCGGAGGATGATCCACCGGCGTTGTTCGCCCTGCCCCGGCGGCGCGAACCGCTCGCGGCGTTCCAGCGTCGCCTCAGGCACCACCGGCCGGCAGCGCCGCCGAGCACGACCCGTGTCCACGGCCGCACGCCCACCGGCACGGTCCACCTCGTCACCGACGAATGGCTGCCCGCCTGCGGCACGGGCCTCAACGGGTGGGACTACCGCGGCCTGAACCCGACGGACGAAGCCGTGACCTGCCACCGCTGCGACGCCATCATCGCGCGGACCCGCCCGCCCGAGGGTCAGCTGACGTTGTTCTGAAGCTCTTCCATGCGCTGGAACGCGAGTTCGGCAATCCGCAGGAGCCGTGCGTAGTACGGCCGCCCTGCTACGGGAAACTCGGCGAGCGAGTCCTGCAGTCTCGCCTCGCAATCCGCGAGCCAGTTCCAGCGGTCATCCGCGAGCAATTCTCCGCGAGACACCCGCTCCGACAGCGCGAAGATGTTGGCGTCGATCATCACGGCGCACACCGAGCCGTAGTCCCGGCCCCGCACGACGTCGGGAGCGGGGAACGGCGCCGCGCGGTGCTCGGCAAGGGCCGTCTCCAGTTCGGGGATCACTAAGACAGCCCAGAGCGCGCCAGCCGCCCCGCTTCGGGGAACTCCGAGAACGAGTCGTGCAATCTGGCCTCGCCGTCCGCGAGAAAATTCCACTGCCGAACCAGCAGCGTGTGCCCGGCGGCCACCGCCTTCGGTTCGTCGGTCACCCGCCCGGGCTTTGACCGCAAGCAAGGCTCAGACGTTGAACCGGAACTCCACCACATCCCCGTCCGCCATCAGGTAGTCCTTGCCCTCCATGCGCACCTTCCCCGCGGCGCGCGCGGCGGCCATCGAGCCGGCCTCCATCAGGTCGGTGTACGACACGATCTCCGCCTTGATGAAGCCGCGCTCGAAGTCCGTGTGGATGACGCCCGCGGCTTGGGGGGCGGTGGCGCCCTGGGGGATCGTCCAGGCGCGCGATTCCTTCGGGCCCGCGGTGAGGTAGGTCTGCAGGCCGAGGGTGTGGAAGCCGGCGCGGGCGAGGGCGTTGAGGCCCGGCTCGGCCTGGCCGACGGACTCCAGCAGCTCGCGCACGGACTCCTCGTCGTCAAGTTCCAGCAGCTCGGATTCGACCTTCGCGTCGAGGAAGACGGCGTCGGCGGGGGCGACGAGCTTCTCCAGCTCCTCGCGCCGGTCGGAATCCGTGAGCACGCCCTCGTCGGCGTTGAAGACGTACAGGAACGGCTTCGTCGTCAGCAGACTCAGCTCGCGCAGCGACTCGAAGTCCACTTCCTTCTGCGCCTGGAACAGCGTGCGGCCCGCGTCGAGGATTTCCTTGGCGCGCTGGGCGTTCTCCAGCGCCGGGCGCGCTTCCTTCTTGGTGCGCGCCTCCTTCTCAAGGCGCGGCAGGGCCTTGTCGAGCGTCTGCAGGTCGGCGAGGATCAGCTCGGTGTTGATGGTCTCGATGTCGCTCGACGGGTCGATCCGGCCGTCGACGTGGACCACATCCGGGTCGTCGAACACGCGGATGACCTGGCAGATCGCGTTGGCCTCGCGGATGTTCGCGAGGAACTTGTTGCCCAGCCCGGCACCCTCGGACGCGCCCTTCACGATGCCCGCAATGTCCACAAAGGACACGACAGCCGGCACGATCTTCTCCGAGCTGTACATCTCCGCCAGCTTGTCGAGCCGCGGGTCCGGCAGCGGGACGACGCCGACGTTGGGCTCGATCGTCGCGAACGGGTAGTTCGCGGCGAGCACGTCGTTGCGCGTCAGCGCGTTGAACAGGGTGGACTTGCCGACGTTGGGCAGGCCGACGATACCGAGGGTCAGACTCACGACCGTTGAGTCTACGTGCCCGGCAAACGCCCCGGCCGACCCGGTAACGCCGTGTCGGATTCCCGCCAGTCAAGCCCGCGACCTGCTGGCACCATCGACCTCATGGCCACCCAGACCGCGCCCCTCTGGCGCGACACCGAGCGCTGCTACCGGGCCGTCACCGCCCGCGACCAGCGGTTCGACGGCCAGTTCATCATGGCCGTGCGCACCACCGGCATCTACTGCCGCCCGTCCTGCCCGGCGATCACGCCGAAGGCTCAGAACGTGCGGTTCTTCCCCACGTCGGCCGCCGCCCAGGCGAGCGGCTTCCGCGCGTGCCGGCGCTGCCTGCCCGACGCCGTGCCGGGTTCGCCCGACTGGAACGTCCGCGCCGACCTGGCCGCCCGCGCCATGCGCCTGATCTCCGACGGCTTGGTCGAGCGCGAAGGCGTGCCCGGCCTGGCGCGGCGGCTCGGCTACTCGGAACGCCAGCTCGGCCGCGTCCTCACCACCGAGTTGGGCGCCGGTCCCCTCGCGCTCGCCCGCGCCCACCGCGCGCACTCCGCGCGGCTGCTGATCGAGCTCTCCGCGCTGCCCCTCACCGACGTCGCGTTCGCCGCCGGCTTCTCCAGCATCCGGCAGTTCAACGAGACGATCCGCGAGGTCTTCGCGACGACGCCTTCGCAGCTTCGCGCGGCTTCACTGCGTCGCGGCCGCCGCGCCGAACCCACCGGCTCGACGCGGCTGAGCCTGCGCCTGCCGTTCCGCGCGCCGTTCGACGCGCAGGGCGTGCTGCGTTACCACGCCTCGCGCGTGTTACCGGGGGTCGAAGCCGTCGAGGAGAGCGCCGAGGGCATCACCGGCTACGGCCGCACGCTGCGGCTGTCCCACGGCCCCGGCCTGGTCTGGCTGTCGCCGCAACCGGATCACGTCCGGTGCGATCTCGCGCTGACCGACCTGCGCGACCTCGGCAGCGCGGTCTCCCGCGTCCGGCGGCTGCTCGACCTCGACGCGGATCCCGAGGCCGTCGCGCGCGTCCTCGGCGCGGATCCGGTGCTCGCGCCGCTGGTCACGAAGGTGCCGGGGCTGCGCGTGCCCGGTGCGGTCGACGGGCCGGAGCTGGTCCTGCGCACCGTGCTCGGCTCGGCCGCCGCCTCCGTCGCCGCGCTCGGCCCCCGGGTGCCGCCCGGCGAGCCGCCGATGGACACCCTGACCACGCTGTTCCCGGAACCCGGCGTGGTGGCCGCCGCCGACGTGCAACCGCACGTCAAGACGGTCGCCGCGGCATTGGCGGACGGCAGCCTCGACCCACACGTCGGCCGGGACCCGGGTGAGCTGCGGGCGGAGCTGCTCTCGTTCGGCATCGACGCCGACTACGTCCTGATGCGCGTGCTCGGTGCCCCCGACGTCCTGCTCGGCACCGATCCCGCCGTGCGCCGCTCCGCCGCCGCGCTCGGCCTCGACCTGTCCGGCGCGGCCCCCGGCTGGCGGCCGTGGAGCTCGTACGCCACCCGTTACCTGCAGACCTTCGACCCCGAGGAGAACCTCTCGTGAGCACCGCCTTCTGGTCCACTGTGGACACCAAGATCGGCCCCTTCACCGCCGTGGTGGCCGGCGACGGCGCCGTCCTCGCCTCCGGCTGGACCGCCGACGTCGCCGAGCTGACCCCGCTCATCTCCCCGTCGCTGGCCCCGACGACGCTCACCCGGCGCCGCGACCTGGGCCCCGTCACGGCCGCCGTGCGCCGCTACCACGCGGGTGAGCTGGACGCCGTCGACGACATCGAGGTGCGCCAACGCTCCGGCGCCTTCCGCCAGCACGCGTGGGACATGCTGCGCAAGGTCCCGCCGGGCAGCCCGGTGAGCTACGCCGAGTACGCCACGCTCTCGGGCAGCCCCACGGCCGTCCGCGCCGCCGCGTCGGTCTGCGCCCGCAACGCCGCCGCCCTCTTCGTGCCCTGCCACCGCGTCGTCCGCACCGGCGGCGCGGTCGGCAACTTCCGCTGGGGCACGGACGCGAAGCGCTGGCTGCTGACGCACGAGGCCGCCTGAGCCTTACGCCGTGCGGAGCTCGATCCGTGAACCGGTGCGGGACTTGTGCACGCGCAGGCGGGTCGGGATGCGCTGGCGGAGTTCTTCGACGTGCGAGACGAGGCCGACGACCCGGCCGCCGGCGCGGAGCTCGTCGAGGATGTTCATCACGACGTCGAGGGTTTCGGCATCGAGGGTGCCGAAACCCTCGTCGACGAACAGGGTGTCGAGCAGCGCACCGCCGGTTTCGCCGGCGACGACGTCGGCCAGGCCGAGCGCCAGCGAGAGCGACGCGAGAAACGATTCGCCGCCCGACAGGGTTTTCGCGGGGCGGACGGCCCCGGAGTAGTCGTCGAGCACGTCGAGGCCGAGGCCGCCGCGGGTGCCGCGCGCGCCGGCCGCGTCGGAGTGCACGAAGGAGTAGCGGCCCTGGCTCATGGTGCGCAGGCGAGCGGTGGCCGCGAGCGCGACCTCTTCCAGCCGGGCTGCGAGCACGTACGACCGCAGCGACATCTTGCGCGAGTTCTGGCCGCGGCCATTGACCACTTCGGACAGTGCGCGCAGCTCGTTGTACTCGGCCTCGACGGGCGCGAATTCCGCGAGCGCCTTGCCCATCCGCGCGGCCAGCTTCTTCAGCTCGCCGTGCTGCGCCGCGATGGATTTCAGCGCCGCGAACGCCGTCTCCGCCCGCTCGCGCGCGGCCTTCGCCACTTCGGCCAGTGGCGCGACCTCGACGACGTCTTCGGGTGAGATGCCGAACAGCTCGGGCTGCGCCAGCAGCTCCCGTGCCCCCGCGGCCGTCGCCTCGGCTTCGGCGAGGCCTTGTTCGAGCTTCGTGACCTGCTCGTCGGAACGGACCGCGCCACGCATCTCCTCCAGCGTGGCGAAACCCTTGGCGTGCAGGGAGATTTCGACCAGGCCGTGTTGCTCGGCGAGGCGGGACTCCGCACCGCCCACGGCCGTGCGCGCCTCCGCGACGGAATCCAACGCGCCCGCCAAGGTGAGCAGGTGCCGCCGGCGCACGGCGACGTCGGGGAACTCGCCCCGCCCTTCGAGCAGCCGCTTCGAGCGTTCGGCCAGCCGTTCCTCCAGCGCACGGACCTCGGCCTGTGCCTCCGTGACGGCCTGGTCCGCCCGGCGCCGTTGCTCCGCGAGCTGGTCGGCTTCCTGCTCCAGCTTGACGACCTGCCGGGCGAGCTGGTCCTTCCGCGCGGCCTGCTCGGAGAGCGTGCCCACGGCGGCTCGAGCCTCCGTCAGCTCCGCGGCCACGGACTCGGCCGTCCGCTCACCCAGCCGCTCGCGCAACGCGTCCAGCCGCGCCTTCGCCTCCTCCAGCGCGGACACCACGCGTTGCCGCAGGGCGCCGGCCTTCTGCTCCGACTCCTCCGCGGCCCGTTCCTCCTCAGGGTCCACGAGCTCAGCCCCGTGCCGCGCCGGCGCCGGGTGCTCCGCCGACCCGCACACCGGGCACGACGCGCCGTCGGCCAGGCCCACGGCCAGCTCGGCGGCCATGCCTTCCAGCCGACGTTCCCGCAGATCGAGCCGATGCTGACGAGCCGCCTGATGCGCGTCCACGACCTCGCGCAGCTTCGCCTCACCGCGCCCGACTTTCGCGACGGCCTCCGGCAGCTCCGCGGCCGCACGCGCGAAGGTGGTGAGCTCGTCGACGCGGGCCTTCGCGCCATCCAGCTTCGCCGCCGCTTCCGCCGCCGACACCGCATCGCCCCGCACCGCCGTGAGCCGCTCCGGCAGCTCCGCCAGCCGCGTCTTCAGCTCGGTGACGCGCTCGGCCGCCGCACCGGCCGCGGTCTTCCGCTCGTCGCGCCGCTCGGTGTCGACGCGTTGCTGCTCGGCCTCCGCGACCAGCTCGGCGAGCGCGCCCGCCTCCTCGCGCAGCGATCCGGCGCGCTCGCGCAGGTCCGCCGAGGCGAGACCGACAGAGTCGAAACCCAGCTCGCCCAAGGCGCGCGTGTGGTCGGCCTCCGCGAGCTGCGCATCACCCAGCTCGGACGCCCGCCGCTCCAGCAGCTCGACCTCGGGCACCACCGCCGACGCCCGCCGCGCGGCCGCGATCTCCTCGGTCCACTCCGCACGTTCGCCCGCGGTCTCGGCGATCTGCGCGAGCCGTGTGTGCGCGGTGCGGACGCGGCGGATGCGGTCGGCGTCCTCCTCGGCTTCCCGCAGCGTGGTCTCGGCCTTGGTCGCGGCCGAACGTGCTTGCGCCGCTTCGGTTTCCGCCGCCTCCGCGCGGGCGGTGACCTCCGCGAGCACGGCGTCGACCCACTCCGCCCGGTCTTCCTCCGGCGGCTCCTGCTGTGCTTCCTGGGCGTAGCGCGCGACGAGCTCCCGCAGCTCCTGCTGCCGTTTTTCCAGCGCCCGCCCACGTTCGGCGCGCAGGTCGGCGAACCAGCGCTCGACGTCGGAGAACCGCTCGGTCCCGAAGAGGCGCTCCAGCAGCTTCTCGCGCTCGGTGGTGTCTGAGCGCAGGAACTTCGCGAACTCTCCCTGTGGCAACAGCACGACCTGGAAGAACTGCGCGGCCGTCATCCCGAGCAGCCGTTCGACGGTGCGCGCGACCTCGTCGATCCGGATGATCCCGTCGGGCGGCAGCCCGGCCGGTGGCTCGCCGACCCAGCTCAGCGACACCTTCGCCTGCTGCGTGGTGAACCCGTCGCCGCGTTTCTTGGCGCGCTGGTACTCCGGGCTGCGCACGATCCGCAGCCGCTGGCGCTGCACCGTCAGCTCCAGCACGACCTCGGTGAGCTGCTCGGGCGCGGCGACGTCGCACCGCAGCCGCTTCACGTCACCGCGCGCGCCCGGGACCACGCCGAACAGCGCGAACGCGATGGCGTCGAGCAGCGTGGTCTTGCCGGCGCCGGTGTCGCCGTGCAGGAGGAAGAGGCCGTCGGCGCCGAGCGCGTCGAAATCGACCACCTCGCGGCCCGCGTACGGACCGAACGCCTCGACCTCCAGCAGGTGCAGCCTCACAGTTTCGCCACCGCCGCCCGGTTGGCCGCTTCGAGCGCGAGGAAGACCAGCCGTTCCTCGGTTTCCGTGGGGAGCGCGCCGCGGCAGTCGTCGAGGAAGCTGCGGGCGATCTCGATGTCGGTGCGCCCGCGGACGGCGTCGGCGTACCTCAGCTGCGCGCCGGCGAGCCCGCCTTCGGGCTCCCAGTCGAGGTGCACGGCGTACGGGAACCGCTCGCGCAGGCGGCGCATCCCGTCGACCGGGCGCACGCGGTCGGTGACCGTGACCGAGAGGAAGTGGTCGCGCCATTCCTCGTGTTCCGGCGCGGCCAGCAGCTCCTGCAGCTCGCCGCGCAGCGTCGCGAGCGGGCGCGGCACGGGCAGTTCGTGGCGGCGGACCTCGGCGAGCCCGGCCGCGTCGAGGTCGACGAGCCACACCGATTTCCGTTGGCGCGCTTCGGAAAACGAGTACGCCAGCGGGCTGCCCGAGTAGCGGAGGTGCTCGGCGAGGGTCTGCGGGCCGTGGAGGTGGCCGAGTGCCACGTAGTCGACGCCGTCGAAAGCGTCACCGGGAACCTGCTCGACGCCGCCGACGGCGATGGTGCGTTCGGATTCACTGCTCGAGCCGCCCGTGACGAACGCGTGGGCCAGGACCACCGACCGCGTTTTCGCCCGCGTGGCAAGGTCTTCGCGGACGCGGCGCATGGCTTCGGTGAGCACGCCGGTGTGTCCGCGCGCTTCGGGCACACCGAGGGCGTGCCGTGACGGCTCGGGTTCGAGGTACGGGATGCCGTAGATCGCGACGTCACCGTGTTCGTCGTTCAGCAGCACCGGTTCGGCGAGGCCCGCGATGGTGGCACGCAGGTGCAGACCGCCGGCGGCCGCGAAATCCGCGAAGGCGCCCAGCCGCGCCGCGGAGTCGTGGTTGCCGGGCGTGATCACGAGCTGCGCGCCGGCCTGGCGGATGCGGCTCATGGCCTTGGTCGCGACTCGGACCGCTTCGGCCGAAGGGACCGCGCGGTCGTAGATGTCGCCTGCCACCACCACAACGTCGACGCGCTCGCTCGTCACGAGCTCGGCGAGGTGGGTGAGGACGGCCTCCTGCTCGGCGAGCAGGTCGGCGCCGTGGAACGTGCGGCCGACGTGCCAGTCGGAGGTGTGGAGGAGTCTCACGGCAACCACGGTAAGAGGCGATCACGACGAAACCGCGGAGACTCGCCGGAGAGCCACTCGAACGTGTGTACGAACCCTATCAGGGTCCCGGTGGACACGCCGACCGCCGGACCGGTGAACGCGCTGGTCAGCTACACAGCGCGACCGAGCGAGCCGGTTTTTGTCGGTGCGGTCCGCCATGATGTCCGCGTCGATCGGCACCGGCCGTTCCGACTGGTCCGGTTGATCGAGCAGGGAAGGAGACTCGGGTGGAGACGGTGATCACGACCGCGGCCGTCGTGCTCGCGCTGCTCCTGTGCGTCGCGGTCGCGCTGCTGTGGCGGCTCTACGGCGACGGGATGCGCCGGGCCGACGCGGCGGCGCGGCTCGTGGCGGCCGAGCGCGCGAAGAACGACCAACAGCAGCTGGCGTTGCGGCGGTACGAGGTGGCGTTCGCGTCCATCAGCGGCCGGGGTGAGCTCGGTGAGCAGGTGCTGGTCGAGACCGCGCGCGCGTTGGGGTTGCGCGAAGAACTGCACTTCACGCTGCAGACCGACCTGGCCGGCGGCGGCAGCGTGAAGCCGGACATGGTGCTGCGGGTGGGCGGCGGCCGCACGGTGCCCGTCGACGCCAAGGCCAGCATGGCGATCTGGGCCGAAGCCGTGGAGACCGACGATCCCGAGGAACGGCTCGACGCGTTGCGCGCCCACGTGCGCCAGATCCGTTCCCGCGCGGCCGAGCTCGCCGGCAAGGGCTACCAGCGCTGGGCCGACGCGATCTACGGCACGATCATGTTCGTCCCGTCCGACGCGGCGGTGGTCGCCGCGCTCGACACCGATCCGGAACTGCTGCGCTGGCTGATCGACCGCCGGGTGTTCCTGTGTGGACCGACGGGGTTCGGGGTGCTGGCGTCGGCCGCCCTGTTCGCGGCGAGCGACCGGGCGCTGGTGGAGGACGTCGAGCAGGTCCGGGCCGGGGCGGCAGCCGCGCACCGTTCGGCGGGGAACGCGGTCGAGGCGCTGAACCTGACCAGCACCCACCTGCAGCGGTTCCTGTCCGCGCGACGGCGCGAACTGGAGGCGCTGGAGAGCTTCCGCGCGACGGTGGCACCCCTGACGGACGCGTCGGGGAGCCCATCGCCGGTGCCGGAGGTACGGAAGGGGGACGAGTTGGCGGCCAGCTGAGGCGAGCTCGTTCGCGGCCTATGCCGGGCCTTCGGCGGGAGGCGACGGGCCGCGGCAGCGGACGGCTGGGCTCGCCCGACCTGCGGCAGGCGCCTGGGCGACGCGGTCGGCAGGGTGACGGATGGGCAGACCGGACGTTTGACGGGCGCCAAGCCGGTGGCAAGGCGAGGCCGGCTTCTGCTCGGTGCTCGCCGGGCGACGCCTGGTGCGCGTGGGTGGCGGTGTGCGGTCCTGGCGGGCGAATCCGTGCGGCCCGTCGCGGCGGCACCTCGTCGCCGGTACAGGAGGTGCAGAAGGGAACCGAGTCAACGACAAGGTGAGGACTGCGCTTTTCCAACCCTTCGCCGGATAGCCGCTGCCAGTCGGGTGGCCGAAGGTCTGATGCCCTGGTGATCGCGCCGGCGTCGGACGGCGAACAGCGCGCCGAGCCGGCGGCACGCCGAGGCAGCCCGTCGCCAGCGTCGGAGGTGCGAACAGCGCGCGCCGCGTCGGCGGCAAGCCGAGGCAGCGGAAGCGGTGTCCGGCGTGGCCCTGATCGCGGCAGTCGAGCGGTCAACGGCCGAGGCCGCACGGCGCGTCACGGTGCGTGCCGGTCGTGGCCGGTTGGGGTCGATGGGGCATGTGCGCTGCCCGGGGTTTGGTTCCGTCGCTGTGAGGTTTCCGGGGAGCGGGAACGTTCCGCGTCGACGACCGCCGCGCCCGAGGCGGCGAGCGGCGATTCGCGTCCGGGCGGAGCCGGGATGGCCGGCCGGACCAGACCACCGGCCTGTATCCGCAGGTCAGGTGACCAGACCAAAGGCCGGGCGCGATGCGCGGCGCGACGGGCCGCGGGACACCACGTGTTCCGGCCGCCGGCAACTCACGTCACGCTGCCGGGTGGCTGGTCAGGGCGGTCTTCGACAGTGGCAGCAAGATCGTGACAAGTAACGGCTACGGTGTTGCCTCGTGACCGCGATACGCGATCGCCAGAGCGATCCTGATGCCGAAGACGCCACCGTGCCCTGGGACGAGCGTCTCGTCGTCGGCGAGAGGCGCGGCCTGCCTTGGTGGGCGGCTGTCCTCGTGGGCTTCGGCCTGGCCGTGCTGGGCGCCATCATCGACGAGAAGACCAAGGGCAGCCTCGACTTCATTTTCAAGGCGGGCTACTTCCTGGGTGCCGTGCTCGCGGTGGGCGCGGTGCAGAGACGCGCTCTGTTCGGACCGATGGTGCAGCCGCCGCTGGTGCTGGCCGTCACAGTGCCCGGTGTGGTGCTCGTGACCGGCGGGTCCGGCTCGGGCAGCGACACCCTGTCGAAGCTGCTCAACATCGGCACGCCGCTGATCAACGGCTTCCCGACGATGGCGATCACCACCGGCGTCACGCTGCTGTTCGGGTTCTTCCGCATCTTCCGCGAACGCGACCCCGACGCCGCCGTGAAGGTCAAGGACGGCAGGCCGCCCCGCGACCGCGGAGACGGCGACGAGCCGCCCGCCCGCCCGCGCACACGTCCGCCGGGCTCGGGTCGCCCCGCCGGCGCCGGCCAGGCCCCGCCGCCCGCCGGCGCGCGCCGCCCGCCGCGCGACCGCGACCTCGACGGTCCGCCCCCGCGCCGCCCCCGGCCCCCCGCCGACCCCGGCGCCCGCCCCCGCCGCGAACCCGGCGACCCCGCCCCCCGCGGCGCGCGCAAGCCCCCGCCTGACGGGCGCCGCCCCCGCCCACCCGAGGGCGACCCCCGTCGCCGCGACCCCCGCGACCCCCGCGGCGACGCGCCCCCGCCCCGCCGTCGCCCCCGCGCGGACGAACCCCCGCCCGGCCGCCCGCGCCCCCCACGCCGCGAACCGCCGCGCCGCCCGCGCCCCTGGGACGACGAGTCCTGATACCCGACGTCGTCGACCGCCGCGGCTCAACACCCGGACCACACCGAAGGCCGCCGATCCAACCCGGATCGGCGGCCTTCGTGCATCCCAGCCCCACGAGAGTCCACCGGCGACCAACGCCTAACCCTCGATCCACGACCCAGCGACTAGGGCACCCACCCGGCTCAAGCTGGAGCAGCCACGCGAAGCAGGCCCGCTCCACGCAAACCCGGCGCAAACCCACAGCCTCGGGCGCAGCCGAACCACAGCCTCCTCGACTCAAACGCCGTCCAGGGTCGAACCGCGCTAGCCACGAGAAGCCGCCCCACACCACCTCTGCCCCGACCCACAGCCAGACCACAGCCGTCCCCGCTGACCGGCATCGCCACATGAAAAAGCCGCGGCGCCCGCCCACAAATCCGGCGGCCGCCGCGGCCTCGAAGGCAAGAACCCGTCAGGACTCCGACTTGGCGGCCTTCCGAAGTTCCTTCGGCAACGCGAACGCGATCTTCTCGTTCGCCGTCGTCACTTCGTCGACCTGTCCGTAGCCGCGGTCGGCCAGAAAGGCCAGCAGGTCCATCACCAGGACGTCCGGCACCGAGGCACCCGAAGTCACCCCGACCGTCGACACGCCCGAAAGCCAGGCCTCGTCGACCTCCGAAGCGAAGTCGACGAGGTACGACGCCCGCGCGCCCGCCTTGAGGGCGACCTCGACGAGGCGCTTGGAGTTCGAGGAGTTCGTCGAGCCCACCACCAGCACCAGGTCGCACTCCGGCGCCATGGCCTTCACAGCAACCTGGCGGTTGGTGGTGGCGTAGCAGATGTCGTCGCTGGGCGGGTCCGCCAGGCCGGGGAAGCGTTCGCGGAGCTGGTCGACGCGTTCCATCGTCTCGTCGACCGAAAGGGTGGTCTGGGAGAGCCAGATCACCTTGGACGGGTCGCGCACGTCGACCTTGTCGACGTCCTCGGCCTTGTCCACGAGCTGCACCTTGTCGGGAGCCTCGCCCGCGGTGCCCTCGACCTCTTCGTGGCCTTCGTGGCCGATCAGCAGGATGTCGTAGTCGTCCTTGGCGAAGCGGTTGACCTCTTTGTGCACCTTCGTCACGAGCGGGCAGGTCGCGTCGATGGTGCGGAGGTTGCGGTCGGCCGCCTCGGCGTGCACGGCGGGCGAAACGCCGTGGGCCGAGAACACGACCAAAGCGCCCTCGGGCACCTCCGACGTCTCGTCCACGAAGATCGCGCCGCGTTCGCGCAGCGTGTCGACGACGTGGCGGTTGTGGACGATCTCCTTGCGCACGTAGACGGGAGCGCCGTAGAGCTCCAGCGCCTTCTCCACGGCGATCACCGCGCGGTCCACGCCGGCGCAGTAGCCGCGCGGCTTCGCGAGCAACACGCGTTTGGCGGCGCCGGACTGGGAGATCGTCGGGGTACCGGCGGGCTCGGTTCCGGGACTCGCAGAAGTCATGCCCCCAGGGTACGGGCTGTGCCGTACCGGCTTCGAAGTCCTCTTTCGGATGACGTCGGCGGCCATCCGGGCTGTGCCGGGAGTCACGTCCTGTGCCCCAACCCACCCGTTCGGTTGGGCAGGATGGCCCGGATACGGCACGCTAGACGGCATGAAGCCACTCCCGCTCCCCCTCCGGGTCGCCGCGGGCCTCGCCGTCACCACCGCCGAGCGGGTTCGTGAGCTCCCGAAGCAGATCACGGGCCTGCCCGTGACCGTCGTCAGCCAGGTCCTCCAGCTGTCCATGCGTGTCCAGCAACACGTCACCGAGCTGGCGATCAAGGGCGACGACGCGCTGTCCGGCCTGCGTCCGGTCGAGGACACCCCGAGCTGGGCGACGTTCGACGAGGACGTCGAGCCCGACCTTCCGACGCGTCCCACGCTGGTGCCCGTCGACGACCTGCCCGAGCCGCGGGCCAACGGCCACCGCCCGAACCTGCCGGGGCTCACGGACGAATCCGAAGACCCGTGGACGCAGGAAGAGCGCGCGCTGGCCGAGGACCACGCCGACGGCGAGAACGACAGCGCCGGCGGCCCTGCGGGCCTGGCCGGCTACGACGACCTCACCCTGCCCCAGCTGCGCGCCCGCCTGCGCCGCCTGACCGTGCCGCAGCTCGAGGAGATCCTCGACTACGAGAAGGCCAACGCCGACCGCGCGTCGTTCGTCGGCATGCTCGCGCGGCGCATCGGCAACGCGCGCAAGGCGGAAGAAGAAGCGAGCCGGCAGGGCGACGACGCGGAAGGCCAGTGAGCAGCGACCCCTCGACCAGCGCCGAGAACCCCTGGCCCGTTCGCACCGTCGCCCGCAAGATCGGCGACTGGATCCACCGCCTCGGCGCCGTGTGGGTGGAGGGCCAGGTCACGCAGATCAACGCGCGCCCCGGCACGCAGACGGCGTTCCTGACGCTGCGCGACCCGTCGGCCGACGTCTCGATGTCCGTGACCGCGCCGATGTGGCTGGTGCGCGAGCTCGCGACGCCGCTGCGCGAAGGCGACCGCGTGGTGGTGCACGCGAAGCCGTCGTTCTTCTTCGGCCGCGGCACGCTCAGCCTGCGTGCCGACGAGATCCGCGCCGTCGGCATCGGCGAGCTGCTCGCCCGCATCGAACGGCTGCGCAAGCTGCTGGCGGCCGAAGGCCTGTTCTCGCCCGAGCGCAAACGCCCGATTCCCTTTCTGCCCCAAGGCATCGGCCTGATCACCGGCCGAGCGTCGGCGGCGGAGCGGGACGTGCTCGTCAACGCGCAGGCCCGCTGGCCGCACGTGCTGTTCAAGGTCGTGAACACGGCCGTGCAGGGCCCGCAGGCCGTGCCGCAGATCCTCCGCGCTCTGTCCACATTGGACAAAGACCCGGAGGTGGACGTGATCGTGATCGCCCGCGGCGGCGGCAGCGTGGAGGACCTGCTGCCGTTCTCCGACGAGGCGCTGTGCCGGGCCGTCGCGGCCGCGGGCACGCCGGTGGTGAGCGCCATCGGGCACGAGCCGGACACGCCGTTGCTGGACCACGTCGCCGACCTGCGCTGCTCCACGCCGACGGACGCGAGCAAGCGCATCGTGCCCGACGTCCGCGAGGAGACCGCCCGCGTCCGCCAGATGCGCGACCGCGGCCGCCGCGCGCTCCACGGCTGGGTCGACACGCAGACACGACTGCTCACCCAGCTGCGCAGCCGCCCGTCGCTCGCCGACCCGCTCGGGCCGATCCAGCGCCGCCTCGACGACGTCGAGGTGCACCGCGAACGCGGCCGGCGCGCCATGCTCGGCCTGCTCGCCAAGGACCAGGCCGAAATCGCCGGCGCGCGCGGCCGCCTGACAGCCCTCGGCCCGGCCGCGACGATGGCCCGCGGCTACGCCGTCGTGCAATTCACCGACGACTCAGGCAACCTCCAGGTGCTGCGCTCCGTCTCCCAGATCGAGGACGGCGCACGCCTGCGCGTGCGGGTCGCCGACGGGGCGATCCACGCCGTCGCGGAGTCAGCGTCCAGCGAGGAAGGAGACGGGCCGTGACCACCAGGGCACCGGCGTTCCTCCCCCTGACCGTCGACGCCGCCGCCCGCCTCGACGCCCGCGCCCTGCTCCACCAGGCGCGCGTCACCGACAGCGCCGCCAGCGAATGCTGGACGGCCCTGCTCGCCGGGTGCGGCACCGCCGCCCGCCGTCAGCTCGGCCCCCAGTTGCGCCGCCTGTCCGAGGCCACGTCCGTCCACGTCGGCACCCGCTGGTGGTTCGCCGAGGGCGCCGACCACCGCCGCCGTGTCGCGGACGCCCAGGAAACCCTCGAGGACGCGATCGCGGACGGTGACGGCCAGGAGTTCGCCCTCGCCTTCGTCGGCTACGACAACGCGATGGCCAGCGCCCTCGTCTGCCGCGAACAGGCCCGCACCCCGCCGCCGACCCCGCCACCCCCGCGAACGGGCGGACGGCACCGGGTCGATCACCGGTCGTGACAGCGCCGGGCGACGCCGGCGCGGTACTGTGCCCGGACAGCCCTGTGCATCGGAACATCGGAGAGCGTCGAGCGTGAGCGAAGCAGGCAGCGAAACCGCCGGACTCGGTTACGAGCAGGCGCGCGACCGGCTGGTCGAGGTGGTCAGGGAACTCGAAGCCGGCGGCCTCAGCCTGGAACAGTCGCTGGCGTTGTGGGAAAAGGGCGAGGAGCTCGCCAAGGTCTGCGAACGCCACCTGGAGGGCGCGCGCGAGCGGATCGAGGCCGCGTTGGCGTCCGTGGAGAACTCCGACGACGCACAGTGATGTGCACCATGCGCGACTGAATCGTTCAGGTGACGCGATCATCTGAGACACTGTTCTCCCGCCGAATTCCGCGATCCGGGAGGCCCGCATGAGCACCGCCAGTGACCCACGTCGCGAAGCACCCGACCGCAACCTCGCCATGGAGCTGGTCCGCGTGACCGAGGCCGCGGCGATGGCCGCCGGCCGCTGGGTCGGCCGCGGCGACAAGATCGGGGGCGATGGAGCCGCCGTCGACGCGATGCGCCAGCTCGTCTCCACCGTCTCGATGCGCGGCGTGGTCGTGATCGGCGAGGGCGAGAAGGACGAAGCCCCCATGCTGTTCAACGGCGAGGAGGTGGGCAACGGCGACGGACCCGACTGCGACGTCGCGGTCGACCCCGTCGACGGCACCACCCTGATGGCCAAGGGCATGCCCAACGCCTTGGCCGTGCTGGCCGTGGCCGAACGCGGGGCGATGTTCGACCCGTCGGCCGTGTTCTACATGGAGAAGCTTGCCGTCGGACCGGACGCCGCGGGCAAGGTGGACCTGGCCGCGCCGATCGCGGAGAACATCCGCCGCGTGGCGAAGGCCAAGAACTCCAGCGTGGGCGACGTGACCGTGTGCGTGCTCGACCGGCCGCGCCACGAGCAGATCATCAAGGAGATCAGGGAAGCGGGCGCGCGCATCCGCTTCATCTCCGACGGCGACGTCGCCGGCGCCATCGCCGCGGCCCGCCCGACGACCGGTGTTGACATGTTGATCGGCATCGGCGGCACGCCGGAGGGCATCATTGCCGCGTGCGCGATGAAGTGCCTCGGCGGTGAGCTGCAGGGCCGGCTGTGGCCGAAGGACGAGCTCGAGCGCGAGAAGGCGCTGGCCGCGGGCCACGACCTCGACCGCGTGCTCACCAACGACGACCTCGTGCGCGGCGACAACATCTTCTTCTGCGCCACCGGCGTCACCGACGGCGACCTGCTACGCGGCGTGCACTACCGCGCCGGCGGCGCCACCACGCAGTCGATCGTGATGCGGTCCAAGTCCGGCACCGTCAGAATGATCGACGGTTACCACCGGCTGGAGAAGCTGCGGGCCTACTCGTCCGTGAACTTCGACGGCAATCTCGACGTGCGCGAGGACGAAGACGTCGTCCCGCCCCTGCCCTGACCCGCTCGTCCGGACCACTAGGAGTCGCCAGGTGCCCAAGCGGTTGTTCGCGCTGCTGCTCACGTTGTTCGCCGCAGTGGCATTGACCGCGACGGCTCTCGCCGCCGGCGGCGCGTCCGCCGGGCCGGCCATCGTCGGCGGGACCGGCGCCGACGAGCCCTACCCGTTCACGGTGTCGATGCACACCGAATCGGGCACGCTCTTCTGCGCCGGCTCGCTGATCGCGCCCACGTGGGTGGTCACCGCCGCCCACTGCGTGTCCGGAAAGGACCCGGCGACGCTCACGTTCCGCTTGGGCACCAACGAAAGCGCGTCCGGCGGCGAAACGGCCCAGCCGGCCGAGATCGTGCTCAACCCGCACTTCAACGCCTCGACGCAGACGGGTGACCTCGCGCTCGTCCGGCTCGCCGCGCCCGCGAAGACGGCGCCGATCGCCGTCGGAGCCGCCGCCGCGCCGGGCACCGCGACCCGCGTGCTCGGCTGGGGCCAGACCTGCGCCACGCCGGGCTGCGGCGATCCCGTGCCGACGTTGCAGCAGCTCGACACGCACCTCGTCGAGGGCGCCAAGTGCACCTCGTCCTTCGACGGCACGGCCGAGCTCTGCACCGACAACCCCGCCGGCAAGGCCGGCTCCTGCTACGGCGACTCGGGCGGCCCCGAGCTCACCCGCGACGGCGACCACTGGACGCTCATCGGTGTGACCAGCCGCCCCGGCAACGGCTCCTCGACGTGCGCGACGGCCCCGTCGATCTACACCTCGGTGGTCGCGTACGCGCCGTGGATCTCGTCGAAGACCGGCTGATCACCAGACCAGCCGAGTCACTCGGCGTTGCTGGAGTGGCCCGGGAACAGGTGCGCCTCCGGGTCGAGCGCCACCGCGATGTTGTTCACCGCCGTCGCCGCTTCGCCGAAGCCCGTGGCGATCAGCTTCACCTTGCCCGGGTAGTGGGCCACGTCCCCGGCCGCGTACACGCGCGGGCGGGCCGTCGCCATCGTCGAGTCGACCGCGATGGCGCGGTGGTCGATCTCCAGGCCCCAGCTCTCGATCGGCCCCAGATCGGCCGTGAACCCCAGCGCGGCGACCACGGCGTTGGCGGGCAGCGTCAGGTCCTCGCCGCCCTTCACCGACACCTCGACGCCCTCCAGCTCGCCCGAAGGTGACTCGACGAACCGCGTCACCTCGGCGTCGATGACCAGTGGCACGCCCAGCTCCCGCACCTCGCGCACGATCGACTCGGCCGCGCGGAACTTCCCCCGCCGGTGCACCAGCGTCACGCTGGCCGCCACCGGGTGCAGCGCCAGGCACCAGTCGAACGCCGAATCGCCGCCGCCGACCACGACCACGTGCTGCCCGGCGTGGACCTGCAGCGACGGCACGAAGTGCACCATCCCGCGGCCCAGCCAGCCGTCGCCGGCGGGCAACGGCCGGGGCGTGAACTCACCGATGCCGGCCGTGATCAGCACGGCTCCGGCACTCAGCACGTCGCCGCCGTCGAGGGTCAGCTCGACGCGATCGCCCACTGTTTCCAGCTTCTCGGCCTTGCGGCCCAGCAGGTACGCCGGGTGCCATGGCGCGGCCTGGTCGACGAGACCCTGCACCAGGTCACGGCCGCGGACGGCCGCGAAGCCGCCCACGTCGTAGATCATCTTCTCGGGGTACATCGCGGTGACCTGGCCGCCCGGCTCCGGCAGGGAATCGACCACGGCCATGGAAAGGCCGCGGAATCCCGCGTAGTAGGCGGCGAACAGCCCGGTGGGCCCAGCGCCGATGATCACGAGGTCATAGTCCATTTAGCTCGCTCCAGCCAGTGGTGGTTGGCGGTGATCGAGAACACACTCATCCTAGTCCGATGAGCCGGGTGGAATACCGGATCGGGGTGGGCGACGCCACCACGCCGCAAGCGCGAAACAGGGCCAGAATCGGGGGTATGGCAGAACAGGAATACCGGATCGAACACGACACGATGGGTGAGGTCCGCGTCCCGGTCGACGCGCTCTACCGCGCGCAGACGCAGCGTGCCGTGGAGAACTTCCCCGTCTCCGGCCGCGGTCTCGAGCGCGCTCAGATCCGCGCGCTGGGCCTGTTGAAGGCCGCCGCCGCGCGCGTGAACCAGAAGCTGGGCGTGCTGGACGCCGACGTCGCCGAGGCCATCGCCGCGGCCGCCGACGGCGTCGCCGAGGGCAAGTACGACGACCAGTTCCCGATCGACGTCTTCCAGACCGGCTCGGGCACGTCGTCGAACATGAACGCCAACGAGGTCATCGCGACGCTCGCCACGCGCGCCCTCGGCCGCGACGTGCACCCGAACGACCACGTGAACGCCTCGCAGTCGTCCAACGACACGTTCCCGACGACCATCCACGTCGCCGCCACGGAAGCCGTGCTCACCGACGTCATCCCGGCCCTGGAGCACCTCGCCGGCGCCATCGAGGCGCGCGCGCAGGAGTGGGCCGACGTCGTGAAGTCCGGCCGCACGCACCTGATGGACGCCGTGCCGATCACGCTGGGCCAGGAAGCCGGCGCGTGGGCCGCGCAGATCCGCTTCGGCATCGAGCGTCTGCAGTCCGGCATCCCGCGCCTGGGCGAGCTGCCCATCGGCGGCACCGCCGTCGGCTCCGGCCTCAACGCCCCCGACGGCTTCGGCGCGGCCGTCGCCGCGGAGCTGGCCACGCTCACCGGCCTGCCGCTCACGGAAGCCCGCAACCACTTCGAGGCGCAGGCGACGCAGGACAGCGTGGTCGAGACGTCCGGCCACCTGCGCACCGTCGCCGTGTCCCTCAACAAGATCGCGAACGACCTGCGCTGGCTCGGTTCCGGCCCGCGCACCGGCCTCGCCGAGCTGGCCCTGCCGGACCTCCAGCCGGGCTCCTCGATCATGCCGGGCAAGGTCAACCCGGTCATCCCGGAGGCGACGCTGCAGGTCGTGGCCCAGGTCGTCGGCAACGACGCCGCCGTCGCTTTCGCCGGCGCGGCGGGCAACTTCCAGCTCAACGTGAACCTGCCCGTCATCGCCCGCAACGTCCTCGAGTCGGCCCGCCTGCTGGCCGCCGTCTCGCGGCTGCTGGCGGACAAGGTCTTCACCGGGGTCACGGCGAACGTCGACCGCGCGCGCCAGTACGCCGAGGGCTCGCCGTCCATCGTGACGCCGCTGAACTCCTACATCGGCTACGAAGCCGCGGCGGCAGTCGCGAAGCAGGCGCTCAAGGAGCTCAAGACCATCCGAGAGGTCGTCATCGAACGCGGCTTCGTCAAGGACGGCAAGCTCACCGAGGCTCAGCTGGACGAGGCGCTCGACGTGCTGCGGATGGCGCGCGGCGGCAAGTAGGGATCTTTTCACGACGGCGAACGGCCCGCTTCCCGGCTCCTCCGGAAGCGGGCCGTTCGCCGTTTCGCCGCGCCCGCCGGCCGGTCACGGCAAGTGGACGAGGCGTACCTCTGCGCACAAATTCATTGCGGGTGCGGCTTCATTGTGCCCGAATCGCCAGGCTGGTAACGTCGTTCACCGCTCTGATTTCCTTTTCCGCGGCGCGGATTGATCAATTCCGCCGCGAAGGAGAGCAAGCAGTTGGGAGGCTGCGATGGCGACGTACCAATATCGATGCGACCGGGACGGTGTCTTCGAGGTGCGCCTGCCGATGGGGACGGCACTCCCCAGCTCGCAGTGTCCGGTCTGCGGTGGCGAAGCGGCCCGGATCTACAGCGCGCCGATGCTGTCGCTGACACCGCGTGAGCTGGTCACAGCCATCGACCGGACGGAGAAAACTCGCGACGAGCCGGCCGTGGTGTCCGCGATACCTCCCGCTCGCGGCCGGTCGCGCGGTCCGACGCCGGCATCGAACCCCGCCCTGCAACATCTGCCGAGACCGTAGGCGAACGCGACCCAGCCTGCGCCCTGCCGGGCAATGGCCCGCTCGCTGGGCCGGCGAAGAACAATTTGCGGCTGATGCCCGGGACGCTCTGCGGAGCCGCCAAGCTCCGCGTTGCGGAGGTACGCAGCACGCACATTACCGGGTCGGTCACCCACCAAGCCGTCGGGAGATGCCATGCCGCAAGTCGTTTTCTCACTCGATTCCACAAAGAAATTCACCGAACAAGAAATTGTCGGCCACAACCGGTGGCACGGAGATATCCCCGCCCAGGTTCACGTCAAGCCGGGCGACTCGTTCCGCGTCCACTGCCGCGAATGGTTCGACGGCGCGATCCACAACGACGATTCCGCCGAAGACGTGCTGAACGCTCCGCTGCCCGGCGTGCACGTGCTCAGCGGGCCGATCGCGGTCGAGGGCGCGCAGCCGGGCGACCTCCTCATCGTGGACATCCTCGACGTCGGCCCGATCCCGCAGGAGGACTCGGGACCGCTCGCCGGCCAGGGCTGGGGCTACACCGGCGTCTTCGCCACCAAGAACGGCGGCGGCTTCCTGACGGAGTGGTTCCCCGACGCGTACAAGGTGGTGTGGGACTTCATGGGCGGCGTCGCCACCTCCCGGCACGTCCCGGGGGTCTCGTACACCGGCATCGTGCACCCCGGGCTGATGGGCACGGCTCCTTCCGGTGCGCTGCTCGCCAAGTGGAACGCGCGCGAACAGACGCTGATCGACACCGACCCGGACCGGGTGCCACCGCTGGCGCTGCCCCCGCTGCCGGATTCCGCGATCCTCGGCAGCCTCACCGGCGCCGAGTTCGACCGGGTCGCGGCCGAGGCCGCGCGCACCGCGCCGCCGCGGGAGAACGGCGGGAACCAGGACATCAAGAACTTCACCAAGGGAACGCGGGTGTTCTACCCCGTCTTCGTCGACGGGGCGAAACTCTCGATGGGCGACCTGCACTTCTCGCAGGGCGACGGCGAGATCACGTTCTGCGGCGCCATCGAGATGGGCGGGTTCATGGACCTGCACGTCGACCTGATCAAGGGCGGGATGGAGACCTACGGCGTCTCCGAGAACGCGATCTTCATGCCCGGCAACGTCGACCCGCAGTACAGCCAGTGGCTCGCGTTCTCCGGCACCTCGGTCACGCTCGACGGGGTCCAGCACTACCTCGACTCGCACCTGTCGTACCAGCGGGCCTGCCTGCACGCCATCGACTACCTGCAGAAGTTCGGCTACAGCGCGATCCAGGCGTACATGATCCTGGGCTCGGCGCCGATCGAGGGCAGGCTCTCGGGCGTGGTCGACATCCCCAACTCGTGCTCCACCGTGTATCTGCCCACCGCGATCTTCGACATCGACGTGCGTCCGTCGGCCTCCGGCCCGGCACAGGTCGAGCAGGGCATGAGCGTGCCGACGGCGAGTTTCTGACGCCGGCGCCGGCCCGGTGACCGGGCGGGAGGCGGGCCGCCTCCCGCCCGGTCCGGCACGTCGAGAACGCACCCCATCCGCCGGAGGAGGCGGTCATGACCACAGCACCACCAGAACGCGGCCACCACGGGCCGTGGCGATGGATCAACGGCACCATGCCCGAGGTCGACGAACGGGCGCTGAAGGTGCCCGTGGTCGGGTTCGTCGAGTACTGCCTGCGCGGGATCGGGCAGGTGGTGTTCATGAACAGCCCGATCACCGGCGCGTTCATCCTGCTGGCCACCTGGCTGCAGGAGCCGTGGCTCGGGTTCGGCGCCACGGTGGGGGTGGTGGCCTCGACGCTCGCCGCACTGGCGCTGGGATTCGACCGCGACGCGATCCACGCGGGTCTCTACGGGTTCAACGGCGTGCTCGTCGGCCTCGGCCTCGCGCTGTTCCTCGCACCCGAGTGGGACGGGATCGTGATCCTGTGGATCATCCTGCTCAGCGCGGTGTCGTCGATCCTGATGGCCGCGCTGGCGGCGGCGTTCGGCGGCGCGTGGGGCGTGCCGCCCTTCACGCTGGCCTTCAACATCACCACTCTGCTGTTCCTGATCACCGCACTGCACATCACGCGCGGGCGGCTCAGCGACTCGATCGCCCCGGCGGCACCGGAGGTGGACGGGCCCGCTGTGCGGACGTCACTGCGGGCGAGCGCCGACGCGGTCGGCAACACCGACGTGGTGGCCGTGATCAACGCGATCTTCCGCGGCATCGGCCAGCTGTTCTTCTGCAACAGCCTGCTCGCCGGCGTGCTGATCATCGTCGGGATCGCGTTCTGCTCCCGGATCGCCGCCCTCTTCGCGCTGGTCGGCTCGGCCGTCGGGATGCTGACCGGCATGGCCCTCGGCGCCGACGGCGTGCTGATCTACAACGGGCTGTGGGGCTTCAACTCGTTCGACGCCGCGCTGGCGATCGCCGGCGTGTTCTACGTGCTGACCTGGCGCTCGGCCATTCTCGGTGTCCTGTGCGCGATCTTCACCGCCCTGCTCTTCGGGGCCATCGGGTCGATGTTCGTGCCTTGGGGCCTGCCCGCGCTCACCCTCCCGTTCTGCTTCGGCACGCTCACGTTCGTGCTGCTGAAGAACACTTCGACGTACTTCGAATGGGTGCCACCCGCGGAGGTCGTCACACCGGAAGAGCACGTGCGGCGCTCGCACCGGGAACACGCCATGGCGACCTCCGGCGAGCAGCGGGCCGAAGCCGCGTGACCCGTCCGGTCACACAACCGAAGGGATTCTCGTGGCGAAAGTGCTTTGTGTGCTCTACGACGATCCGGTCGACGGCTACCCGAGCTCGTACGCGCGGGACGGCGTTCCCCGCATCGACCACTACCCGGACGGGCACAGCACACCCAGCCCGAGCGCGCTCGACTTCACCCCGGGAGAGCTGCTCGGGAGTGTGTCCGGGGCGCTCGGGCTGCGCCACTTCCTGGAGACGGCCGGCCACGAGCTGGTGGTGACCTCCGACAAGGACGGGCCCGGCTCGGTGTTCGAGCGGGAGCTCCCGGACGCGGAAGTGGTGATCTCACAACCGTTCTGGCCCGCGTACCTGACCGCTGAACGCATCGCGAAGGCGCCGAAGCTGAAGCTCGCGATCACGGCGGGGATCGGCTCGGACCACGTCGACCTCGCCGCCGCGATCGACCACGGGATCACGGTCGCCGAGGTCACCTACTCCAACAGCGTCAGCGTGTCCGAACACGTCGTGATGATGATCCTTTCCCTGGTGCGCAACTACCTTCCGGCGCACCAGTGGGTGCTCGACGGCGGCTGGAACATCGCCGACTGCGTCGCCCGCTCCTACGACCTCGAGGCGATGGACGTCGGCACCGTCGCCGCGGGCCGGATCGGGACCGCGGTGCTGCGCCGGCTGAAGCCGTTCGACGTCCGGCTGCACTACACCGACCGGCACCGGCTCCCGGAGGAGGTCGAGGCGGAGCTCGACGTCACCTACCACCCGGACGTGCAATCGCTGGTGCGGGTGTGCGACGTCGTCACGATCAACGCCCCGTTGCACCCCGAAACCGAGAACCTGTTCGACGACGCCTTGATCGGTCGGATGAAACGGGGCGCCTACCTGGTCAACACGGCCCGGGGGAAGATCTGCGACCGGGACGCGGTCGTACGGGCCCTGGAATCGGGTCAGCTGGCCGGGTACGCCGGCGACGTGTGGTTCCCGCAGCCCGCGCCGCGGGACCACCCGTGGCGGACGATGCCGCACCACGGCATGACCCCGCACACGTCCGGCACCTCGCTGTCGGCGCAGGCCAGGTACGCCGCCGGGACGCGGGAGATCCTCGAGTGCCACTTCGCGGGCCGCCCGATCCGCGACGAGTACCTGATCGTCGAAGGAGGCCGCCTGGCCGGGACCGGCAAGCATTCCTACAGCGCGAAGTGAGATCCCCGGACCGGTGAAGAGTGTGGCTGCCCCGGATCTCGAGGTTGCCGACCACGGCACCGGCGAACCCCTGCTGCTGATCCGGCGGCACGCCGGGACTGCCGGCTGGTGCTCGACTCGTGTGGCGTCGGCAATGCCCTCGTGTTGGAGAAGTCCTTGGGCGGGCTCATCGCGCCGCAGTTCGCCGCTTCAGGATGGAAGGCGGAGTACGAACGAGCCGTGCCCGGCTGGCGAAGCGGGCCGGGGCCACGATGTTCAAGTCGGAGCTGCCCGCGGTGCAGAGCTGGGACTTCGGCGCGGACCAGGCGACGACGATCGGGCAACCGGTCCGCTACCTCCTCGGTTCGGAAAGCCTCCCCCTGTTCGCGCAGGGCCGTGATCTCGTGCACGACTGGCTCCCGCAGACCGAAGACGTCACGTTGCCCGGGCTCAACCACCTGCTCCAGGTTCGCGATCCGGCCGGAGTCGCCAGAGCGCTGGCCGGTTTCCTGGGCCGCCATCCCGTCCCCACGCGGTGATCGAGCACGCCGGAACCGTCAAGAGATGACCCGAAGCCGCCCGGCCGCCTGCCGGGGGAGCTTCGCGACGGCCCGAGCCGTTTCTTCGTCCGCAGGCAGGAAGACGACCAGCTGCTGCCCGTCCTCCGCTAGTTCCATCGTCTCCCGGTTCAGCCGCAGCGAACGTCCAGCGGGGTGGTTCAACCGCAGAACCCCGCGTGGTGGCACGGCGGTCGAGTTGAGGCGGCTGGTGAACTCCGGACCGGCGACGGGCGCGAGGTCCGCCGTGAGCCACTCCGAGTTCTCGACCGCGGGCCCGAGCCACAGGTCGAACGCCCGCTCGTCGGCGACCTCGGCCCAGTCGGCGAAGAACTCGCGGGCGCGGGGGTCGGTGAAGACGTAGCGGGTGAGGTTCGGCGCCTCGGTGTCGAGCAGGCCGGTCCCGGCCGTCACCGCGGCGAAGCCGGTGGTGTGGGCGAGAAGGTCACCCAGCCGGTTGGTCACCACGGCGATGCCGGGTTCGAGGAGCCGCAGCGTCTGGAGGACCGAAGCTCGCACTTCCCGCCGCGCGGGTGCGGGCCGGACGTGGGCCGTGCACTCGCCGCCGGTGATCTTCGTGAGGTAACGCAGGTGGGTGCGTTCGGCGGGGCCCAGGCTGAGCGCGTCGGCGAGGGCGTTCACCACCGGCAAGGACGGGTTACGGTCGCGGCCCTGCTCGATGCGCGTCAGGTATTCGACGCTGATGCCGGCCCGCGAGGCGAGGTCCGACCGCCGCAGGCCAGGCGAGCGGCGACGGCCGTGTGACGGCAGGCCCAGCGTCTCCGGCTGGGTGCTGTCGCGCTTGGCCCGGATGAAGTCCCCCAGCGGCGTCCCCATGTCACCGAGCATAGGCCGGTTCGGGCGTGCTCAGCGTGGCCGTGGCGGGGCCGGCCTGAGCGCGGTCTGGTTGCCGCCTCGGCCGGCGCCCACTGTGGTGGTCATGGCACACAAACTCGTGATCATCATCGGCAGCGTCCGCGACGGCCGGTTCGGCCCGGCCGTCGCCTCGTGGGTGGCCGAGCGGGCCCGGGAACACGGCGGGTTCGAGGTCGAGGTCGTCGACCTGGCGGACGTCGAGATCCCACTGTCGCTGCCCGCGGCGTCCCCCAAGTACGCCGGCGACAGTTACCCGCGCCCCGCCGGGATGGGGCTCCTGACGTCGGCGCTGGAGAGCGCGGACGCCATCCTCGTCGTCACCCCGGAGTACAACCACAGCTATCCCGCGTCACTGAAAGCGGCCATCGACTGGCACTTCACGCAGTGGACGGCCAAGCCCGTCGCGTTCGTCAGCTACGGCGGTGCGGCCGGCGGGCGGCACGCGGTGCTGCACCTGGAGAACGTGCTGACCGAGCTGCACGCGGTGACCATCCGCGACGGCCTGGCCTTCCCGAACTACTTCACCGCGTGGGACGACGGCCGGCCGCTCGACCCCCAGGTCGGCGCCTACGCGAAAACGCTGCTCGACCAGCTCGCCTGGTGGGCGGGCGCGCTGCGGGCGGCGCGGGAGGCCGAACCGTATCCGGCCTGACGTGTTCGCAGGTCAGGGCCATGATCTGCGAAAATGTCGGTGCGTCGGGTCATGATGGTCGGGTGTTGCTCACCGAGATCGTCACCGCGTCCGCCGAGCTGGCGGCCACCCGGTCGAGGAAGGCGAAGATCGCCACCCTCGCCGCGGTGCTGCGCGCCGCCGAGACGGCCGAGCTGCCGGCCGTGATCGCGTACCTCACGGGGCAGACGGCGCAGGACCGGCTGGGCGCGGGGTGGCGCACGCTCGCGGAGCTGGCCGTCGAGCCGGCCCCGGAGCCGTCCGTCGAGGTCCGGGAGGTCGACGAAGCGCTCACGGAGGTCGCGGCGGCTTCGGGCGCCGGGTCGGTCAAACGCCGGGCCGAGGTGCTCACGGCGTTGTTCACGCGGCTCACTCGTGGGGAACAGGAGTTCCTCTTCCGGCTGGTCACCGGAGAGCTGCGGCAGGGCGCGCTGGAGGGCGTGATGGTCGACGCCGTCGCGGCGGCAGCCGAGGTGGACGCCGCCGACGTGCGGCGGGCATTCATGTTGTCCGGCAAGCTTTCCGTCACGGGCTACGCGGCGATGACGGGCGGCTCGGCACGGCTGGCCGAGTTCCGGCTCACGCTGGGGCGCCCGATCAAGCCGATGCTCGCGTCGCCCGCGGAGTCGCTCGACGAGGCGGTGGCGGAACACGAGCGCGCGATCGTCGAGTACAAAATGGACGGTGCGCGCATCCAGGTTCACCGCCAGGGCACGGACGTGCACGTGTACACGCGCACGTTGCGGGAGATCACGGCCAGCGTCTCCGAGCTGGTGGACCTCGTGCGGGCGCTGCCGTGCGAGTCGGTGGTGCTCGACGGCGAGACGCTCGCGCTCACCGACGACGGCCGGCCGCGGCCGTTCCAGGAGACGATGAGCCGTTTCGGCAGCACGCGCGAGGAACAGGTGCGGGCCTTGCTGCTGCGGCCGTACTTCTTCGACTGCCTGCACCTCGACGGCGTGGACCTGCTCGACGCGCCGTTGTCGGACCGCAACGCGGCACTGCGGAAGGTCGCGGGCGAGCACGTGATCCCCGGCGAGGTGGAGCCGGCCGACGCGGCGGCGGTGCTCGACGCGGCGATGGCGGGCGGCCACGAGGGCGTGATGGTGAAGGACCTGGCGTCGCCGTACGCGGCGGGGCGCCGGGGCCGGGCGTGGCTGAAGGTGAAGCCGGTGCACACCATCGACCTCGTCGTGCTCGCGGTGGAGTGGGGCCACGGGCGGCGCACAGGCACGCTGTCGAACCTGCACCTCGGCGCGCGCGACCCGGACGGCGGGCCGCCGATCATGGTGGGCAAGACGTTCAAGGGCATGACCGACGAGCTGCTGGCGTGGCAGACGAAGCGGTTCCAGGAGATCGAGACCCACCGGGACAGCTACACCGTGTACGTGCGGCCCGAGGTCGTCGTGGAGATCGAGCTCGACGGGGCGCAGATCAGCACGCGGTACCCCGGCGGGCTGGCGCTGCGGTTCGCGCGGGTGGTGCGGTACCGGCCGGACAAGGAGGCGGCCGACGCCGACACGATCGACACCGTGCGCGGCCTCCTGCGCGGTGACCGGTCCGCATGACATCCGGACACCACCGGCCAATTCGCCCGGCCGGGGCCGAAAGGCCAGACGAAAGTCGATGTTGTGCGCTCCGGCGATGCATGAGAGTGGGCTGTACCGCATCGCTCACCACTGGGGAGACGACATGACTTTTCGGGTTCGGCCCGCCGTCCGGCCGATGACCCTGCTCGCGGGTGTCGCGCTGGCCGTCACGGCCGTGGCGGCTCCGGCAGGCGCGGCCACGCACGCGCCGGCGCCCTCGCTGCACCACTTCTCGGCGGCGGCGAAGTCGTTCATCGGCGCGCACACGGTGGCCGACCGCGTCGCGAAGCTCGACGCGGCGATGTCCACGCTGCCCAGGGAAAGCGTCGCGTACAACGCCACGAAGCTGTGGAACCAGGGCATCACGGGCGCGGGCGCCACCGTCACCACGCTGGTGTCGTTCGGCGACGACCAGGTGAAGCAGGTGCTCGACGAGTACTCCCAGCGCCACGGCCTGCCGCCGGCCAACGTCGAGGTGCTCCAGCCGTCGGGTTCGGTCCCGGCGTGCACCGACCCGGGTGTCGACACGGCGACGTGTGAGTCCTGGGGCGGCGAAACCGACCTCGACGTCACGATGATGCACGCGATGGCGCCCAACGCGAAGATCATCGTCGCCGCGACGCCGGTCGCCGAGACACAGGGCTTCACCGGGCTGCCCGAGATGATGAACGCCGTCGACTACCTCACGAAGCACAAGCTCACCGACGTGATCTCGATGAGCTTCGGCACCACCGAGGAGAACTTCCCGTCGTTCCAGTCCATCAAGACGCTCGACCCGGCGCTGGAGCGCGCGAGCAAGGCGGGCATCACGATGGTCGCGTCCTCGGGTGACGACGGCCCGACCGGCGGCTTCCTGCAGGGCCCGGGCAACTACCCGTACCGCGTCGCGAGCTGGCCGGCCAGCGACCCGCGCGTGACCACGCTCGGCGGCACGCAGCTGCACCTCGACTCGACCGGCGCCCGCACGAAGCCGGACGACCTGGTGAACGTCGCCGACAACGGCTTCGGCGAAGGCGCGGGCCTGTCGAAGGCCTACGCGCGCCCGGCGTGGCAGGACGGCGTCAAGAAGATCACCGGCAGCAAGATGCGCTCGTTCCCGGACATCAGCATGGAAGGCGTTTCCGGCACGTCGCAGTCGGCGCCGCTGTTCGCCGGTGTGCTCGCGCTGGCGGTGCAGGCCAACCACGGCAAGCTCGGCCAGATCAACCCCGCCCTCTACGAGAAGCTCGGCCCCAAGGGCGCCAAGGCCGGCATCGTCGACGTCACGACCGGCGACAACAGCCAGGACGGCGTCGAGGGCTTCACCGCGGCCCCGGGCTTCGACATCGCCAGCGGCTGGGGCACGGTCGACGCGTCGGTCTTCGTCCCTGCCTTGGTGAAGGCTCTGCGTTAAAGAAGGCACTTCGCTGACGCAGCTCTGAACGACTACGGCGAAGGGCGCGACCCACGGGCCGCGCCCTTCGCCGTACTTGCCACCGAGTCAAGTCAGCAGCTCGCCGCGTGACCCCGAAGCACCTCCCACGCAGCCCCGCCTTCGGCTACGGCCGCCAACGCGTCAAACACGACCGCTGCCGAACGGCGCGACCCGAGCGCTTTCCGCCAAGGCAAGTCAACAGCCCGCAACCAGCCGCTCGAAAACCTCCGCCTCGGCCCGATCCGCAGCCACCACGGACAGCTCGGCCAGCACCACCCGAAGCTCACCTGCGCCGAGGCCGACCGCGGCCGCAACCCGCCCTGGATCGACCTCCGCGGCCAGCCCCATCGTCACCGCGAACTCGGCCACCGCCTGCTCGGCCGCTACCCCGGGTCGCAGCTCCGCCAGTGCCGCACGCGCCGCGTCGGCGGCGTCTCCGTGTGCCCGCAGCACGAGTGGAAGAAACAGCGCGTGCAGAAGGCCGTACCCGAGCCCGAACCGCGTGGACACCACGTCGCACACCTGGTGCGCCACACCAGGCCGCCCCAGCTCGTGGAGCGCGTGCCCAGCCAGGCCGGCGCCGGCCAAGGCGTCTTGGCACGTCGAGAGATCACCAGCCCCGGCGGCAAGCGAAGCGAGGCTGTCCCACAGCAGAAGCAGTCCTTCGCGAGCCGACGCAAGCGCTTCCTCGCTCGCCGGATGGCACAGCACCTCCAGGCAGTGCGCGAGGGCGGTGCTGCCACTGCTCGCCACGACCTCGCGTGGCAGCCCGGCGACGAGTTCCGGGTCGTAGAGCACCGCGCGGGGCAAAACCCGGCCGGACGTTCCCGTTTCCTTGCCGCGGCCGGTGGTGACGAAGTAGCGCGAGGTGCGCTCCGCACCGGAAAAGGTGGTCGGAACAGCGATCAACGGCAGCCGCAGTGCGAGGGAAACGATCTTGCCCAGCCCGATCGCCGAGCCGCCGCCGATGGCCAGCACCGTGTCGGCGTGGGTTTCCTGTGCCGAGCCGACGGCGAGATTGACCTGGTGGGCCGGCACGTGCGCGGGCACGTCCGACCACCGGCCGAGGTAGCGCCCGCCGAGCAGACCCGGCAGCCGGGCGACGACCGGATCCGCCGACCGGGAAGCCACCGCCAGCACGCGGCGGCAACCCAGCGCGTCGGCCACGGCCGGGAGTTCTCGCAGGGATCCGCTGCCCCACACCAGGTTCTGCTCCGCCGCGGCGTCCCGGGACCGGTGGACGGGGTCAGCGGTCCGCGCCACCGTGACCGTCCGGCGTGTACTGCAGCAGGTGCCGACCGTAGACGTCCGAGCCGATCGCGGTCAGCGCCGCCGGCACCGGCTCGGGGTCCTGCAGGAAGGGCTGCGCGACGTCGCACGGGTGCTGCCACGTGGCGAACTCCAGCGCGATCTTGTTCACCGGGTCCTCGAAGTAGATCGAGTGGCAGAAGCCGTGGTCGAGTTCGCTGTTGACCTTGATCCCGTTCTCCTCCAGCACCGATTTCGCGTGCTGCAGTTCCCCCTCGGAAGGCACCGTGATCGCGAGGTGGTTGCCCGCCCCGAGCAACGAGTTGTCCGCGGCGATCTCGACGTCCGTGAACTCGAAGAACGCGATCGTGTCCTGCTCACTGATGCGGAAGAAGTAGTGCCGGCTGCCGGCGAGGTTCCCGGGCACCGCACCGGGAAACGGGTCCGGGTCGGGCAGTTGCAGCGTCACCACAATGGGAAACCCGAGAATCCCGTGGTAGAACTTCACGGTTTCTTCCATGTCATTGGTGACGAAAGCCATGTGATGACACCCGGTCGTCCGAATCCCCACGGCGATTCCTCTCACTGTTCCCGGCGATGCGAGAATGACAGTACGCGTAATCTTGTTTCCACGTCAACGAGATTTCTGCAAAGGCCCCTCGCGGCCCAACGCGGGCACGCTCGGTTACGGTGTGGGCGTGACCGCGACCCACGGGGAACGCCCGGTGCCCCACCTCTCGGAGGACGAGCTCCTCGCCTGGCGCGGGCTGCTCGAACTGGAAGCCCGCGTGCTCGGCGTGCTCGACGCGGAACTGCGCGCGGACCACGACCTGTCGATCGCCGAGTTCGACACGCTCTACCAGCTGTGGCTCCAGCCCGGCGGCCGGTGCCGCATGAAGGACCTCGCGGAGAAACTGCTGGTCAGCCGAGGTGGGGTGACCAAGCTGATCACCCGGCTGCGCGGCCGCGGCCTCGTGGCCCGCGTATCGCGGCCCGGGCAGCAAGCCGTCGACGCGCAGCTGACCGAGACCGGCGAGGCGCTCCTGGCGAAGGCGATGGACACGCACTTCGACGGCGTCCGCCGCCTGGTCACCTCCCGGCTGTCCGCCGCGGAGCTGCACACCCTCCGCACGGTCACCACACGCCTGCGCGAGCCGCCCGCCTGAGCACCCCCGACGGGGTGACACCGGGTCGTTTCGGCTGGGTCCGAGCAGGCCGGAACCGTAATCTCACCGCATGCCACCGACGCGACTGACCCGGATCTGGTTCGGGGTGACGGCCCTCGTGGTCCTGATCGGCCTCGTCACGCAGGGCTTCGTGACCGCGGGAACGCCGGGCCGCTACGCGTCGGCGGGCGCGCGCGTGGCGAACATGTTCGCGTACTTCACGATCGAGTCGAACGTGCTGGTGCTGCTGGCTTCCGCCGCGTTCGTCGCCGGTGCGCGGGCCGGCGGGCTGCTGCGCGTGCTGTGGCTCGACGCGCTGATCGGCATCGCGGTAACCGGCGTGGTCTACCACGCCGCGCTGTCGGGGCTGGCCGACCTCAGCGGCGCGGCCCTGTTCGCCGACGTCATGCTGCACACCGTGTCACCGATCATCGCGGTGCTCGGGTTCCTCGTCGCATCGCCGCGCATCCTGCGGTGGCACACCGTCGCGTGGTCAGTCTGCTGGCCCCTGGCGTGGCTGGCGTTCACGCTGATCCGCGGTGCGCAAGGCGGGTTCTACCCGTACCCGTTCGTCAACGCCGCCGAGCTCGGCTACGGCCGCGTGGCCGTGAACTGCGTGCTCATCGCCGTGTTGTTCGTCGCGCTGGCGAGCGTCGCGAAGGTCCTCGACGGCTGGCTCACGCACGCACCCGCCGAAACGCGTTCAGCGGATCGTTGATCCCCGTGTGCACCAGCGCGCGCCACGCACCACGGCCGCGGTCCGCCGGTTTGCCCGCCGCCAGGCGGTGCAGCTGCTGCGTGTGCCACTGGACTTCGAGCAGGCTGTCCGCCAGGCGGATCCCGGTGTGCGGGCACAGCCGCTCCGCGCGTACGTCCTCGCCCGCCAGCAACCGCGCCGGCAGATCCGGGTCGACGGTCAGCGGCCGGCCCAGTCCGATCACGTCCAACGCCCCGGACCGCAGCGCTTCCGCCATCCCGGCGGCGGTGGTGAAGCCGCCGGTGACCATCAGCGCGACGTCGCTCACCTGCCGCGCTTTCGCCGCGTAGTCCAGGAAGTACGCCTCACGCCGCGCGGTGCTCTCGCGTCCGGAGCCCATCATCACGGCCTTTTCGTAGGTACCGCCCGAAATCTCGAGCAGGTCGATGCCCGCGTCGCTCAGCGCGCGGACCACGCGCAGCGACTCGTCCTCGTCGAAGCCGCCGCGCTGGAAGTCGGCGCTGTTGAGCTTCACCGACACGGGCACGCCGTCGCCGACCGCCGCGCGCACGCGGCGCACGAGCTCCAGCAGGAAGCGGCTGCGGTCGCGGCCCCACTCGTCGTCGCGGAGGTTCGTGAGCGGGGAGAGGAACTGCGAGATCAGGTATCCGTGGGCGCCGTGCAGCTGCACGCCGGTGAACCCGGCGTCGACGAACGTCCGCGCGGCCAACGCGAACCGGTCCACGATCGTCTCGATCTCGTCGCCGGTCAGCGCGCGCGGAGCTGCGAACGCCGTCCGGACGCCGCGGTTGCCGAACGGCACCGCGGAAGGCGCGACCGGTTGCCTGGAAAGGAATCGTGGGCTCTGCCGGCCGGGATGGTTGAGCTGCACCCACAGCTGCGCGTCGGTGCCGGCCACGCTGCGCGCCCACGGCTCGTACGCGGTGGGATCGGGGACGGCGGGCAGCGCGACGTTGCGGGGTTCGCCGAGCGCGGCGGGGTCGACCATCACGTTGCCGGTCACGAGCAGGCCCGCCCCACCGTGCGCCCACGTGCGGTACAGCTCGGCGAGCTCGCGCGTCGGGGCGTTGCGGCGGTCACCGAGCTGCTCGCTCAGCGCCGACTTCCCCAGGCGGTGCGGCAGCACGGCCCCGCAGCGCAGCTTGAGGGGTTCGGCCAGCAGATCCCGTGCGGCGGTCATGGGCGGCTCCCGTCGTCGCGGCTAACTTACCGGGAGTAAGTCTACCCGAAAGTAGATACCGGCGGTATGTCAGCTGGACGGGCGCCTGGGCACTAGGGTCTGCAGAGCATGACGGCGATAGTGCAGAACCTGGTCACGTCGGGCGTGTTCGAGCTCGACGGCGGCAGCTGGGACGTGGACAACAACGTGTGGATCGTCGGCGACGACACGGAGGTGATCGTGATCGACGCGGCGCACGACGCCGACGCGATCGCCGACGTAGTCGGGGACCGCGCGCTGCGCGCCATCGTCTGCACCCACGCCCACAACGACCACGTCAACGCCGCTCCCGCGCTCGCCGAACGCACCGGCGCGCCGATCCTGCTGCACCCGGCCGACCGTGTCGTCTGGGACCTGACGCACCCGGACCGCGCCCCGGACGGCGACCTCGCCGACGGCCTGACCGTCACCATCGCCGGCACCGACCTCAAGGTGATCCACACGCCGGGCCACGCCCCGGGCGCCGTCTGCCTCCACGCCCCGGACCTCGGCGTCCTCTTCACCGGCGACACCCTGTTCCACGGCGGCCCCGGCGCCACCGGACGGTCTTATTCGGACTACCCCACCATCGTCAAGTCCATCCGCGAACGCCTTTTCTCCCTCCCGGACGCCACCTCCGTCCGCACCGGCCACGGCGAGGGCACCACGATCGGCGACGAGAAGGCGGCGTCGAAGGACTGGCCGGAAAGCTGAGCCGGGCGCGGAAAGCTAAGCCAGCCGGGCCAGCGCGTGGGCAGAAGGGCTGCCCGGATCGGCGTGGTAGATCAGCACATCCCACTCCCCACCCGGCACCGTGAGCACCTGCCGCCCCAGCGACAGCTCGCCCGCCACCGGGTGGCGGAAGACCTTGCGCGGCGCGGCGTTCGTGCGTACGTCGTGGCGGGGCCACCAGCGGGCGAAGTCCGGGCTGGCGGCGAGGAGCTCGGTGACGAGCGCGGCCAGCGCGGGATCGCGCAACGCCGTCCGGGCGCGGAGCATCGCCGTGACGTTGAGGGCCATCGCGGCCCAGTCCGGGTGCAGGGAGCGCACCGAGGGGTCGAGGAAAAACGCGCGGGCGAGGTTGGTGCCCGGGCGGTACATCGGCGCCAGCGCGACGGCGAGCGGGCTGGCGGCGAGCACGTCCATCCGCCGTCCCCACGCGAGCGCCGGGGCGGAGTTGTGCTCGACCAGCTCGCGCACGCCTGCCGGCAGCTCCCCGCCGGTGATCCGGGGCGGCGACGCGAGCCGGTGGAGGTGGGCGGCGCCGTCGTCGCCCAGGCGGAGCGCGCGGGCCAGCGCGTCGAGCACCTGGGGCGACGGGTGGCGGTCGCGGCCCTGTTCGAGGCGCACGTAGTAGTCGACGCTCACGCCCGCGACGGCGGCCAGCTCCTCGCGCCGCAGCCCCGGCACGCGGCGCGGGCCGTCGTCGGGCAGGCCGACGTCGGCGGGGCTCACCAGCGCCCGCCGGGCGCGCAGGAAGTCGCCGATGGCGTTCATCTCCCCAGGTTAACCGTGGGTGGCCCTGTCGCGGCCTGGTGACGGCCGAGCCCGGCGACGACGCTGGCGGCCATGATCACAGCCCTCGTGAGCGGCGCCAACAAGGGTCTGGGCCGCGAAATCGCCCGCGGTCTGGCCCGCCGGGGCGCCACCGTCCTGCTCGGCAGCCGCGACCTCGGCCTCGGCGAGAAGACCGCCGCCGAACTCCGCGCCGAAGGCCTGGCCGTGACGCCGGTCCGGCTCGACGTGACGTCCGAATCGGACATCGACGACGTCGCCCGCCACCTCGAAACCCGCCACGGCAAGCTCGACGTCCTCGTCAACAACGCCGGCGCCCGCTTCTCCGTCGAGCCCGCCGAGCTGACCGCGGAACACCTTCGCCGCGCCTACGAAACGAACCTCTTCAGCGTCGCCGACGTGACGCACCGGATGCTGGGCCTCCTGCGGGCCGCGGAAGCTCCGCACGTCGTCAACGTCGCCAGCACCTCCGCGTCGCTCGCCCTCACCACCGCCGAGGGCTCGCAGTTCGCGGCCGCGACGGACACCATCGCCTACTCGTCGTCGAAAACCGCGCTCGTCATGCTCACCATCCGCTACGCGACCACCTTCCGCGCCGACCCCGCGTACGCGCACTTCCGCATCAACGCCGTCACCCCCGGCTTCATCGCCTCCGACCTCAACGGCCACACCGGCCCCCGCACCGCCGAACAGGGCGCGCGCGTGGTCCTCGACCTGGTCGCGCAGGGCGCCGCGGCGCCGACCGGGGCGTTCCTCAACGAGGACGGTCCCGTGCCCTGGTGACCTCGGGACGTGCGCCGTGCCCGGCCCGCACCGACGGGCGCTCAGCCTGCTTTGAGGCGCGGCGGAACGGGCTCGGCCCGCACGCGCGCCCGCGCCTCGCCGGCCAGCTCGCGAGCCCACGCCTGCAGGCCGGGGACGTCGATCCCGTGCGGCGGAGCGGCCGCGAACGGCTCGAGGTTGGCCGCACCGCGCTCCAGCAACGCGACAGCGCCCGTGCCGTTGCCGCGCAGGGCGTGCGTCATGCCGACGGCCAGCTGCGCCAAGCCGCGCCACAGCTCGCGCTCGGGGCCGTCCGTGGCCTTCCACGCGTCCTCGAAGACCTCGTGGGCGTGGAACGGGCGGCCCTCGTCGAGCAGCTGCTGGGCTTCGGTGAGCGTCTCACCCGGGGTGCGGACCACGCCTTCCGGCTGGCGGGCGACGCCGTCGGCGCCGTACGGCAGGGGCCGGCCGAGGCCGTCGCGCGGGCGGGCGTTGCGCGCTCGGCCCGTTTCGTCGCGGTCACGGCCGTTCATAACAGCATTGTTCCACGGGTCACGCCGGGTTCGCGTCGGCGGCGTCAGGCACGTAGTCTGGTGACTCGTGCGCTTTCTCGATGGGCACGTGCCCCCTCACGACCTGACCTACGACGACGTGTTCCTGCTGCCGAACCGCTCGGACGTGGAGTCCCGCTTCGACGTCGACCTGTCCACTGTGGACGGCACCGGTGCGACGATCCCCGTGGTGGTGGCCAACATGACGGCCGTCGCCGGGCGGCGGATGGCCGAGACGGTGGCCCGCCGCGGCGGCTTGGTGGTGCTGCCGCAGGACGTGGACACCGCGGCGGTGGCCGAGATCGTGACGTGGGTGAAGAGCCGCCACACCGTCTGGGACACCCCGCTCGTGCTCACGGGCGGCGACGCCGTGGCCGACGCCCTCAACCTGGTCCACAAGCGTGCCCACGGCGCCGTCGTGATCGTGGACGGCGAAGGCCGCCCCGTCGGCGTTGTCGACGAAGCCGCGTGCGCGGGCGTGGACCGCTTCGCGCGCCTGGCCGAGATCGCGCAGCCCGCGACCGTCGCCGTGCCGCTGGACACGCCGCCGCGCGAGGTGTTCGACCTGCTCCACGCCCACGGCGGGCGCCTCGCGCTCGGCCTCGACGCCGACGGCCGCCTCGCCGGCGTGCTGACCAGCGTCGGCGCGCTGCGCGCGGGCGTCTACACCCCGGCCACCGACGCCGGCGGCAACCTGCGCGTGGCCGCCGCGATCGGCGTGAACGGCGACGTGGCCGCGAAGGCCGAGGCCGTGCTGGCCGCGGGCGTCGACACGCTGGTCGTCGACACGGCCCACGGGCACCAGGAGAAGATGATCGCCGCGCTGAAGGCCGTGCGCGCGGTGTCGCCGGCCGTGCCGGTGGTGGCGGGCAACGTCGTCACCGCCGAGGGCACCCGCGACCTCATCCACGCGGGCGCGGACGTCGTGAAGGTCGGCGTCGGCCCGGGCGCCATGTGCACCACGCGCATGATGACCGGCGTCGGCCGGCCGCAGTTCTCCGCCGTCGCCGAGTGCGCCGCCGCCGCGCGCGAACTGGGCAAGCACGTCTGGGCCGACGGCGGCGTCCGCCACCCGCGCGACGTCGCGCTGGCGCTGGCCGCGGGCGCCTCGGCCGCCATGGTGGGCTCCTGGTTCGCCGGCACCCACGAATCCCCGGGCGACCTGCGTTACGACGAGCAGGGCCGCCCGTACAAGGAGTCGTTCGGCATGGCGTCCAAGCGCGCCGTCGGCGCCCGCACGCGCACCGACAACGTCTTCGAGCGCGCCCGCAAGGCGTTGTTCGAAGAGGGCATCTCCACGTCGCGCATGGCCCTGGACCCCAACCGCCCCGGCGTGGAGGACCTGCTCGACTCCATCTGCTCGGGCGTCCGCTCCTCCTGCACCTACGCCGGCGCGCGCACGATGGAGGAATTCCACGAGCGCGCGTTGCTGGGCGTGCAGTCGGCTGCGGGGTTCGCCGAGGGACGGCCGCTTCCTTCCGGCTGGTAGGACTTCGTGAAGAAGGGCTCCCGAGCACTCGCCCGGGAGCCCTTCTTCACGAGCGGATCAGCCGTGGTCCTCCAGCATCTCCGTCACCAACGCCGCGATCGGCGACCGTTCCGAGCGCGTCAACGTGACGTGCGCGAACAGCGGGTGACCCTTCAGCTTCTCGATCACCGCCGAGACGCCGTCGTGGCGGCCGACGCGGAGGTTGTCGCGCTGGGCGACGTCGTGCGTGAGGACCACGCGCGACGCGGTGCCGAGGCGGGAGAGCACCGTGAGGAGCACGTTGCGTTCCAGGGACTGGGCCTCGTCGACGATCACGAAGGAGTCGTGCAGCGAGCGGCCCCGGATGTGGGTCAGCGGGAGCACCTCGAGCATGCCGCGGTCGAAGACCTCGTCGAGCACGTCCTGGCTGACCAGCGCGCCGAGGGTGTCGAACACCGCCTGCGCCCAGGGCTGCATCTTCTCGCTCTCGGACCCGGGCAGGTAGCCGAGGTCCTGGCCACCGACGGCGTAGACCGGGCGGAACACCACGACCTTGCGGTGCTGGCGGCGTTCCATCACCGACTCGAGGCCGGCGCACAACGCGAGCGCCGACTTGCCGGTACCGGCGCGGCCACCCAGCGACACGATGCCGACGTCCGAGTCGAGCAGCAGGTCGAGTGCCACACGCTGCTCGGCGGAGCGGCCGTGCAGGCCGAACGCCTCGCGGTCGCCGCGCACCAGCCGCACGCGCTTGTCCGCCGTGACGCGGCCCAGGGCGCTGGAGCTGCCCGCGAGCAGCCGCAGGCCGGTGTGGCACGGGAGCTCACCCACGTCGGGCAGGCCGAACTCGACCGGGTCGACGGTGCCGCCCGAGAAGAGGCTGTCGATCAGCTCCTGAGGGGCGTCCACGTCGGCCATGCCCGTCCAGCCCGACGGCGTGACCTCGCCCGCGCGGTACTCGTCGGCGGCCAGGCCCACGGCCCCCGCCTTGACCCGCAGCGGGATGTCCTTCGTCACCAGCGTGACCGACGGCCGTTCCACCGCGAGGTTGAGCGCGCACGCGAGGATGCGGTGGTCGTTGGAGTCGGTCCGGAAGCCCACGGGCAGCACCGACGGGTCGGTGTGGTTGAGCTCCACCTGCAGGGTGCCGCCCTCTTCGCCGATCGGGATCGGCGCGTCGAGCCGGCCGTACTTGAGCCGCAGGTCGTCGAGCAACCTGAGCGACTCGCGGGCGAACCAGCCGAGCTCGGGGTGGTGGCGCTTCGCCTCCAGTTCACTGATGACGACCAAGGGCAGCACGACCGCGTGTTCGGCGAACCGCGTCACCGCCCACGGGTCGGAGAGCAGCACAGACGTGTCGAGCACGTACGTGGACTGCCCGGATTCGGGCGAGATCGAGGCTTTCTCCGGGCCAGAGGCACCGGTCGAAGAACGGCCAGAGGCCTTGCGGGGTGAACGCTGCGCAGTCACGACGGCATCTCCCTCGAGGGCGTGTTGCACCCCACGCCCGCACTCGCTGGGCCGGGCACCTCCCTGGCTGGGTCCGCACTCCCTGACGTTGGCTACGTCAGCGCGCGCGGCCACGAGGGCCGGGTGCCGGCCCCCTCGTGCATCGTGTGGGCGGCTGTGCCGCCCCCTCGATCAACGCCACGACCAGGGCCTCCCGCGAGGACCCGCACGGAACGCGTGCCCTCACTTCCGGAAGGTACCGACGGATCGCGGTTCGTGCAGGCAGCCACACAGGTGATTCGCTCATTCGTCACCTCACCGTAGGTCGTCCGACATCGACGACCCGTCACAGTCACGCTGCGTTACCATGCCAGCGATCGAGCGATCACGCGGTGGCATGATCATGGAAAAAAGATCACCGAACGCGTTCGAATTATCGGCGCAAAAGCTTGTACCACGAGGCGGACGAGAATGCAGTTCGCGTCCTGAAGACAGGACCGGACCGGGTGAACCACGCGATTTCGGCCTCACACAATGGGCGTACCCGGCATTCATTTCGGCCTCGGCGAGGGTAATTTTCTCACTGCGGGACACACCACCGGAAACTTCGGTGCCCCGGATCCCAGATATCTCTACCTAGGAGTGTGCGAAGTGCTGAAGAAGGCTGGAATCGTCGCCGGTGCCGCTGCGGGCCTGATGATGATCGGCGGCACGGCGTTCGCCTCGCCGGCAGACCACGGCTACACCCCGGACCCGACGTTCGGCGACGCCTACGCGACCTTCATCGAGGGTGGCGGGGCCCTGGGCTTCGGTGCCGCCTCGCTGGTCGCCGGTGCCTACACGGGCATCGCCACCACCCCGGCGCTGGTCCTCCACTCGCTGGAGCACCACGGCTGATAGCCGACCTCGGCTACGGAAGGGCCCCCGGAGTTCCGACTCCGGGGGCCCTTCCGCGTTTCTCGGGCCGGGCTCAGGCGCCTCAGGTTCCGAAGCGGCGGTGGCGCCAGGCGTAGTCGCGAAGCGCGCGAAGGAAGTCGACGCGCCGGAATGCGGGCCAGTAGGCCTCCGTGAACCAGAATTCCGAATGCGCCGACTGCCAGAGCAGGAATCCGGAAAGCCGCTGCTCTCCTGACGTTCGGATAATAAGGTCGGGATCCGGCTGGCCGGACGTGTAGAGGTGCTCCGAGATGTGGTCCACGTCGAGGATTTTCGCCAGCTCACGGATCGACGTGCCCTCGTCGGCGTGCTGCAGCAGCAGCTTGCGCACGGCGTCGGCGATTTCCTGCCGCCCGCCGTAACCGACGGCGATGTTGACCTCCATGCCCGTCCGGTCCTCCGTGCGGGCCGCGGCGGCGGTGAGCCTCTTCGCGACGTCCAGCGGCAGCAGGTCCAGCGCCCCCATGATCCGCAGCCGCCACGGCACGGCGGGACCCGCCAGCTCGTCGGTGACGTCGGTGATGATCTTCAGCAGCGGCTCGAGCTCGTCGGGGTCGCGGTTGAGGTTGTCGGTCGAGAGCAGCCACATGGTGACGACCTCGACGTCGGCCTCGCGGCACCAGCTGAGGAAATCGGCGATCTTCTTGGCACCCGCGCGGTGCCCGTCGGCCACGTCGGTGAACCCGGCTTCCCGCGCCCACCTGCGGTTTCCGTCGAGCATGATCGCGATGTGCCGCGGATGGCGGCCCCGCGCCTGCTGGATCAGGCGGCGGCCGTAGACGCTGTAGACGATGTCGGACAGGAAGGACCGGAGGCTCACGTCGGCTGAGCGTACGCACCCCCGCGTCGCACGTGTGACGCGCCACGGGGGGTGGCGAAAAACCTACGCTCCCGTAGCGTGGGGTCGGTGAGCGTGACGACCGAACCCCCACCGTCCGGCCCTGCGCCAGTGGACACCCGCCCGCGCCTGCGCGGCCACATCCACTTCTGGTCCTTCTTCGGCGCCGTCGCGGGGACCGCCGTCCTCGTGAGCCTCGCCGCGTCGACCGTCTCGCCCCTGGCCGCTCTCGCGACGTCCGTCTACGGCCTGACCGTGCTCGGCGTCTTCGGCGTGAGCGCCCTGTATCACCGCCGCCTGTGGAGCCCGCGCGCGTACAAGTGGATGAAGCGCGCCGACCACTCGATGATCTTCCTCTTCATCGCCGGCACCTACACCCCGTTCACCCTGCTGGCCATGTCGAAGCCCACGGGCTACATCATCCTGGCCATCGTCTGGGGCGGGGCGCTGCTCGGCGTGGCGATGAAGATGCTCTGGCCACACGCGCCCCGCTGGCTGGGCGTGCCGATCTACGTCGCCCTGGGCTGGGTGGCCGTCTTCGTCATGCCGGAACTCGCCGAGCACGCCGGCGTCGCCGCCCTGGTACTCATCTGCGTCGGCGGCCTGTTCTACACACTGGGCGCGGTGTTCTACGCGGTGAAGTGGCCGAACCACTGGCCGGACACCTTCGGGTACCACGAGTACTTCCACGCGTGCACGGTGCTGGCGGCGGTGTCGCATTATGTCGCGATCTGGCTTGTGCTCTACGCATAGCCAGGGTGTTTCGAGAGGTTGATCCCCTCACTCCTCGATTCGGTCTCTCCGGCCGGGATCGAGGACCATGCTGCCGATGTTCGTCCACTCGAATCGCTCGCGCCATGTCGTGGCGCGGGTGCACCAGCCCCACAGGGCCTCGACGACCTGGGGGCGATTTCTGGCGTATGCCTGGAAGTGTTCCTGCGGGCCACCAGCCCGGTACTCGATCTGATAATCACCCTGCGGACGCCGCATCGACTGGATGTAGTGCACGTCGGGTGCGGCGGTTCTTTCGATGATCAGGAACTGACCCGCGGTTCGCTGGTAACCGACGTCGTTGCGGATCAGCTCTTCGGTGAGGTTGTACTTGGTGAAGCCATTCGACCACCGCATGATCGCGTCGGACACGACGGGGCCCGCGGGTTCGGCGCTCGGCAAGGCAGCGACTTCCACGGACGGCCGAGCGAGTTGCGCGCAAGGCTCCTCCCAGCAGTCGCGAGCATCTTCTCCGACCCCGTAATCCCACGGGAGCGCCGGCGCAGCCTCGAACGACGGATGTCGTTCCCGGTGCTCCGGAGCAACCACGCTCACGTTTCCCGTCAGCTTCCGGCGGCCACGAATGAGGTCCCTCGGCTTGCCCTCGCGCACGTAGACCGAAGCCAGCGCCAAGGCTTTCGCCGGCATCATGCCTCCCCTCGACGGAGTACTGGGACCGCGCAATTCCAGCCAGTGCCCCACCGAAGCGATCCGGAGGAGCTGGTCCTCCGTGCAGGTCAAGACCCAGTGCGCGGTTTCGGCCTCGCCGTACTGAACCAGGTACCCGGCAATGCTCGAATCGCTGGCGTCGATCATTCCCGCAGCCTATTGCCGCCGGCACGCGAAACTGCCGGTTACGCCCTGGGCGCGGTGTTCTACGCGGTGAAGTGGCCGAGCCACTTTCCACGCGTGCACGGTGTCGCTACGCCTGACTCACCTCAGCAACAGGAACACCGCCGCCCCCACAGTCCCCCTGCTGACCAAAACCAGGAGCGCGTAACGGAACGTCGTCGCCCAACCGGCTTTGGCGGCGGTGAGCAGGGTGGCGTGGCTGGTCCCCCGGGTGGCTGTCAAGGCCAGGACCTCCAGTGATGGGGATGGAATCCCCCCAGGCGACCGCAGAACCGACGCCTGGCCGAAGGGTAGCGGGCGGCCCGGGGACGCCGCGAGGGGCCGATCAGGTGGCGTCGCGCCAGGTGTGAATGGAGAAGGCGGCGCCGGAGCGGCGGAGCTCGACGGCCGAGGCGTCGGCGAAGTGGGCCGGGAGGACCAGTTCGCCCGAGTCGGCGGCACGGGCCAAGACGCGGGTGCGCGTGGTGGCGGCCTGAACGGGGTCTTCGCAGAAGCAGCTGCTGTGTGCGGGCGCCAGGATCTGCACGGGGCTGTGCAGCAGATCTCCCACGAAAACGGCGCGGTCCGAACCGGAAGTCAAGCGCAGCAAGGAAGAACCGGGCGTGTGGCCGGGCGCGGACTCCAGGACCAGGTTGTCGTCGATGCGGTACGAGTCGTCCCACAGCACGGCGCGGTCGAGGATCGGCGCGATGCTGTCGGCGTAGACGAGAAGGCTGCCCTGCAAACGAAGCGGGTCGACGGACCGGCGGTGCGCGTTGCGCGGGTCGAACCACTCCCGGTCGGCGCGCGGGATCAAGTAGGTGGCGTTCGGGAAGGCCGGGACCCAGCCGTCGCCGTCGGCGCGGGTGTTCCAGCCGACGTGGTCGTAGTGGATGTGGGTGTTGACCACGACGTCGACGTCCTCCGGTTGCACCCCGGCGGTGGCCAGGCGCGCCAGGAAGTCCGTCTCCAGGTGGTCGAAAAGCGGGATCTGGGGACGGCTGCGGCCGTTGCCGACGCCGGTGTCCACGAGGATCGCCTTGCCCTCGCTGCGCAGCACCCACGTCTGCACGGCGGCGTGGTACGCGTCGGCCTCGGGGTGCCAGTGGTCGGGCGCGAGCCAATCCCGGTTGTTCCGCCAGAGGTCCGCGGGAGCGTCCGGCAGAACGGCGGAGACGGGCGCGATGTCGCCCGACCATTCGACGACCTTGGTCACTTCGACTTCACCGAGCTGAATCATGTCTTCGACGTTAACCACCAATAATGAGCATTCCAATGCTCGTCATCCGCATTTGGATGCGTGAAAGTCTCACCGACGTATGCTGGGGCGCATGGATGTGCTCAGTGACGCGATCGCCGTGATGCGCACCGGCGAGCCGTCGTCCAACCGGCTACGCGTCGGCGGCGAGTGGTGCTACCGCTTCGCGCCCTACGCCGGGGCCGGGTTCCACGTGGTCCTGCGCGGCACGGGCTGGCTGCTCACCGAAGGCGAACCCGTGCAGCTCAGCCCCGGCGACGCCGTGCTCCTGCCCCGGGGCGCCACCCACGTCCTGTCCGCCGCGCCCGACGGCCGGCGCGCCGTCCCGTTCGAAACCGCCGTCGACGACCCGGCGGGCGGCACGGACCTGCTCTGCGGCAAGTACCGCTTCGACCGCTCGCGCGCGCATTTCCTCGTCGAGGGCCTGCCCGACGTCGTGCACCTGCCTGCCCGCGTCGGCGAGCACACCGAGCTGCGCACGGCCATCACGCTGCTCGGCGGGGAGGTGCACGGCAGCCGGCCGGGTCGCGACGCCGCCGTCGCCGGGCTGCTGGACCTGCTCCTCGTCTACCTCGTGCGCGCGTGGTTCGCCGACCACCCGCAAGCCGGCTGGCCGAAAGCGTTGCAGGACCCCGAAATCGCCGCGGCGCTGCAGGCGTTGCACGCTGACCCCGCACGCGCGTGGCGGCTCGAGGACCTGGCCGCCGAGGTCGGCCTGTCACGCGCGACGCTCGCCCGCCGCTTCACCGCCCTCACCGGCCGCGCGCCGATGGCCTACCTCGCGTGGTGGCGCATGGCCACCGCCGCGCGCCTCCTGCGCGACGGCGACCGCGCGCTGCTCGCCATCGCGCGGCAGGTCGGCTACGGCTCGCCGTACGCGTTTTCCCACGCCTTCAAACGACATTTCGGCGTGGCCCCCGGCCAGTACCGGCTCAGTCCCGCAGCATAGGCGCGGCGAGGAACTGCGCCGGGATCGCGAAAGCGTCCACCAGCGTCCGGGCGTGGGGCCGCAGCTCGGCGCACAACTCGTTCACCGCGGCGGTCACGGCCTTGGAGCGGGAGGCCGTGAGGCGGCCGTGCTCGAGGAACCAAGCCCGGTCCTCCTCGATCGCCGACAGCGCGTGCAAATCGCACACCCGCGAGAGCAACGCCTTGGCCTCCGGATCGGAGCAAGCGTCGACCGCGCGGGCGAACGCCGACAGCACAAGGTGATCCACGTGCACCCGGCCGGCGCGCAGCACGTGGTCCTGCGCGGCGTTGAAGACGCCGAACGGGTCGTCGGCGGCGTTGCGCAGACGGTTGGCGACGCCGTCGAGCACGTGCTCCTCGCGGTCCTCGAACAGGCGCAGCTGCCATTCGCGGTCGAAGAGCACCTCGGCGTCGTCGGATTCCGTCAGGCGCTCCACGACCTTGCGGGCCGAGGTGCGCTCCAACACCGCGCCCACGAGTTGCTCGGCGACGAAGCGCGCGGTCGCAAGTGGACTGAGGTCCTCGAAGTGCTCTTTGTATTGCGTGAGAAGGCCTTTGGCCACGAGCTGGAGCAGCACCGTGTTGTCGCCTTCGAACGTGGTGAAGACGTCGGTGTCGGCTTTGAGGCCGGCCAAAAGGTTTTCCGACAGGTAACCGGCGCCGCCGCAGGCTTCGCGGGCGGCCTGGATCGTGGCGGTGGCGTGCCAGGTGTTGGCGGCTTTCAGGCCGGCCGCGCGGGATTCCAGTTCGCGCTGTTCCTCTTCCGGCGCGTCGGGCGCGATGTCGTTCAGCTTCGCGACGAGTTCTTCCTGCGCGAAGTGCAGCGCGTACGTCTTCGCGAGCGCCGGCAGGAGTTTGCGCTGGTGGCCGAGGTAGTCGAGGATCACGACCTCGTCGCCGCCGGGGGTCTTGAACTGCCGGCGCTGCTCGCCGTAGCGGATGGCCAGCGTCAGCGCGCGTTTCGTGGCGCTGCCGGCGCTGCCGCCGACGCTCACGCGGCCGCGGATGAGCGTGCCGAGCATCGTGAAGAAGCGGCGGCCGTCGCTTTCGATGGGGCTGGAGTACGTGCCGTCCTCGGCGACGTCGCCGAAGCGGTTCAGCAGCGCTTCGCGCGGGACACGGACGTGGTCGAAGGCCAGGCGGCCGTTGTCGACGCCGTTGAGGCCCGCCTTGCGGCCGCAGTCCTCGATCGTGACGCCGGGCATCGGCGCGCCTGCGTCGTCGCGGATGGGCACGAAAAACGCATGCACACCACGGGATTCGCCGCCAGTCACGAGCTGCGCGAACACGACGGCGGCGTGGCCGTCGCGCGCCGCGTTGCCGATGTATTCCTTGGTGGCGCCGGGATCCGGGCTGTGGATCACGAACTCCTGCGCCGCCGAGTCGTACGTCGCGGTGGTGTGCAGGTGCTGCACGTCGGAGCCGTGGCCGTGCTCGGTCATCGCGAAGCAGCCGAGCAGGTCGAGGTCCATGATGCGCCGCAGGTACTTCTCGTGATGGCGTTCCGTGCCGAGGAGCTGCACGGCGCCGCCGAACAGCCCCCACTGCACGCCGGCCTTGACCATCAGCGACAGATCGCCGAGGCCGAGCATCTCGAACGACACCACGGAACCGCCGATGTCGCTCTGCCCGCCGTACGCGCGGTCGAACCCGAGCGCCGGACGGTCCGTGGCCGCGAGTTCGCGCAGCTGGTCGAGCACCTGCGCACGGTGCGCCTCGACGTCCAGGTCCACCGGGTCGCGGAACTCCTCGGCCGACATCTGCGCGCGCACGCCGCCGCGCAGCTCGGCCCAGCGGCCGTCGAGGACGGCGGTGAGCGCGTCCGGGTCCACCTTCGCGGGAACGGCAGGAATGTCCACGGCTCCTCCTCGGCGTGACTGGCTACTCATTGGTAAGCCTGCTCCCGCGGCCGCGTCGTCGCAGGTCGAGGTGACGAAGACGACTCGATCGTTTGGCGCGTGCCGCACCGGGGAAAGCCCGCGGCGATGAGTTCGCAAGTCACCGCCACGTGGGTCTCGGCGATCGGCAGCGCCGGCTCACTGCTCGGGTTCGCGTCGTACGTGTGGATCATGCTGCTCAACCGCAAGGACCAGCCCGAGATCCGGCAGCAGGAACAGGCCCACTCCGTGTCCGCCTGGCTCGACGAGGGCCGCCGCCACGACCGCGCCGAGGACTACGTCGTGTGTGTGCACAACGGCGGCGACGCCCCCGCGTTCGACTGCACGATCACCGTGCGGCGCCCCGACGAAGACACCCCGCACCGCCTGCGGCTGGCCATCGTCCCGCCGGGCGCCACCGCCGTGCGCGGCCTGCCCTTCGGCCACACCCAGCTCCCCGCCGACGACCTCTACTCCACCGCCGCCGTACCCGGCCTGGAGTTCACCGACTCGCACGGCGGGCACTGGGGGCGGGACTCCGGCGGGCTGCTGACGCGCACGGACCGCCGGACCGTGCGGGGACGGTGGCGCTCCCGGGTCTGACGGGACCCACCCGGCTGACGAACGCGCGGCCGTGACGATCAGCAGCCGCCCTCTGCGCGAGGGGAACTCTCGCGCCGCGGCCAAGACCGCTACCCGGCCCGCGACACCATCGCGGGACGCGCAACGGATGGTGGTCGGCCCCCCCCCCCCCCATGCAGGGAATCGCGCCGCGGGCGAAACACCACACCACCACGGGCGGCAGCGAGAACCCGGGTTCGACAGCCCCTCCGCGAACACCAACGTGAGACCGCAACGGACGGGTGGTCGACTCACGGGCGACGGGGACTCTCGCGCCCTGGGCCAAACACCGCACCACCACAGTCGAGAGGCAGCGAAGGCCCGTGCTCGGCCCGCAAACACCATCGCCAGACCGCGACGAACGGCGATCGGCTCACCCGCGACGGGGACACTCGCGCCCTGCGCCAAACACCGCACCACCACAGTCGAGAGGCAGCGAAGGCCCGTGCTCGGCCCGCAAACACCATCGCCAGACCGCGACGAACGGCGATCGGCTCAC
>NZ_JBFAQX010000006.1:280952-417651 GCF_040678995.1 Amycolatopsis sp. NPDC049253
CCCGCGACGGGGACACTCGCGCCCTGCGCCAAACACCGCACCACCACAGTCGAGAGGCAGCGACCGCCCTTGCTCGGCCCGCAAACACCATCGCCAGACCGCACGAACGGCGATCGACTCACCCGCGACGGGGACACTCGGGCCCGCGCGAAACACCGCGCCGCCACAGTCGGGAACGCCGCGAACCAGGCCCCCACACACGAAAGGGACTCTCGCGCCGAAGCACGAGAGTCCCCGCCGGTACCGGCCGTCAGCTCAGGTCCGGGCCTTTCGAGCGCAGGTCGTCGACCTTGGTCATCGCGTCGCGGAGCTCGGCGAGCCAGGTGTCGGCGTGTTCGCCCACGAGCCGGACGGCCCAGGCCAGCGCCTCGGAGCGCGAGCGGGCGACGCCGGCCGCGACGAGGGTGTCGAGGACCAGGCGTTCGGGCTGGCGCAGCCGCGTCATCACGGGCGCGGACAGCGTCGTGAACAGCACCTGCGTGCCGCCCAGCTTGGCGCCCCAAGCCACCTTGCGCTGGTAGCGGTGCTCGGCCTGCCGGGCGATCTCGATGCGCTCGTCGCGGGTGTCCTCGCGGAACCGGCTGATGCGGCCGTCCTCGGCGGCCGCGCGGGCCGCGTCGTCGGCGTATTCGCCGGTCAGCGCGGGCAGCTCGCCCACGATGATGATCTCCTCGCGGTCGACCGTGACCTCCGGGTCGCCCGTGAACCAGCCGTCCGGGAGGCGCCCGCCGAGCCAGGCGGCCGCGTCTTCGGCCGACGGCACCTCGGCCTGCTGCCAGCCGCCGCGGCCCTTCCAACCTCGTCCCATGTGTCCCACCACCTCGAAGTGCGTGTACATGTTCGCCTCCGCGATTACATGATTACCTCGCTACTCAAGCTACGCCGAATACTCCTCAGGTAGGACACTGTTCACCAGGGGCGGAACTCAGAGCTGCGCGAGCAGCTCCCCCGCCGAGGTCACCGGGCGATCGCACACGTAACCGCGGCAGACGTACGCCGCCGCAGCTCCGTCCACCAGCGGACGGTCCGCCAGCAGCGGCACGCCGGGCGCGTCCGGAGCGCCACCCAGCACCACACCGCCACCGTGGATCTGCCGCGCAGCCGCCGCGACCAACGCCGACCGGCCCTCCCCGACGACGGCCACCTGCACCGGCCCCGACTGCGCCGCCTCAGCCACCGAGAGCCAGTGCCCGGCGAAGCGCGGCGCCCGGTCGACCAGCAGGCCGGCGCGCTGCAACGCCGCATCGGCCGCGTCCCGATACCGCCCGGCCCGCTCGTGACCGGCCAGCGCGGAAGCCGTCAGCAAGGCACCCGCCAACGCCGAAGCCCCCGAAGGGCTCGCGTTGTCCGTGGGGTCGGCAGGACGTTGCACCAACGTTTCCGCGTCGTCCGCGGTGTCGTGGTACGCGCCCGCGGCATCCGAAGCGAAGTGCGCCAACGCCAGGTCCAGCAGCCGCGAAGCCTCCTCCAGCCACTGCGGCTCCCCCGTGGCCTGGTGCAGGGCGAGCAGCCCGTCGGCCAGGCACGCGTAGTCCTCGAGGACACCCACCGGCACGCCGGCCACGCCGTCGCGCGAGCTGCGCCGCAGGCGACCGTCCACCAGGTGCGTGGACAGCAGCAGCGACGCCGCCCCACTCGCCAGCTCGATCCACTGTGGACGCTCCAGCGCGACGCCCGCCTCGGCGAGCGCGGTGATGGCGAGACCGTTCCACGCGGCCACCACCTTGTCGTCACGCGCCGGCTGCGGCCGCGAAGCTCGCGCGGTCAGCAGCGCCCGCCGCACGCGCTCGAACCGGTCGGCAGACTCCGGATCGCCCGGCAGCTGCAGCGTCGACGAGCCCTTCTCGAACGTCCCGTCCTCCGTCACCGAGAACACCGAAGCCGCCCACGCACCGTCGTCTTCACCGAGCACTTCGCGCAGCTCCGCGGGCGTCCAGACGTACGTGAGACCTTCGACGCCGTCGGTGTCCGCGTCGAGCGAAGCCGCGAAGCCGCCCTCCGCGGTCAGCAGATCGGCCTCCAGGAACCGGACGATCCCCTCGGCGACGCCCAGAGCGAACGAAGACCCCCGACGCGCCAAATGGGCGTAAACCCGGAGCAGCAAAGCGTTGTCGTACAACATCTTCTCGAAGTGCGGCACGATCCACTCGGCGTCCACCGAGTACCGCGCGAAGCCGCCGGCAAGCTGGTCGTGGATGCCGCCGCGGGCCATGGCCTCCGCGGTCGACGAAGCGAGCGACAGCGCTTCAGCCGAGCCCGTGCGCTCGTGGTGGCGCAGCAGGAACTCCAGGACCATCGACGGCGGGAACTTCGGCGCGCCGCCGAACCCGCCGTGGACGGGGTCGACCTCGGCCCCGAGCTTCTCCACGGCACCGGCCAGCACGCCGGCGTCCACCGCCGAAGCCTGCAACGGCCCGCTCTGCTCGGTGAGGTGCCCGATCAACCGCTGCGCGCCCTCGCGCAGGTCTTCGGGCCGCTCCGCCCACGCCTCCGAGACGGCCACAAGCAGCTGCCCGAACGACGGGATGCCCGGCCGCGGCGTCGGCGGGTAGTAGGTGCCGCAGTGGAACGGCTCACCCTCGGGCGTGAGGAAACAGGTCATCGGCCAGCCGCCCTGGCCGGTCATGGCCTGGGTGGCGGCCATGTAGACCGCGTCGATGTCCGGCCGCTCCTCGCGGTCGACCTTGATGTTCACGAAGTGCGCGTTCATGAGCGCCGCGGTGCCCTCGTCCTCGAAGGACTCGTGGGCCATCACGTGGCACCAGTGGCACGCCGCGTAACCGACCGACAGCAGGATCGGCACGTTGCGCTCCCGCGCCTCGGCCAGCGCTTCAGGCCCCCACTCGCGCCAGTCGACGGGGTTTCCCGCGTGCTGCAGGAGGTACGGGCTGGTCGCGTCCGCCAGTCGGTTCGCCATGTCACCAGGGTGGCACGGCGCCTGCCTCACCCGGTCAGGCGCACCCGCCCGGCGGGCGAGGTCAGTCGGACTTGGCCCGCGCCGGGTCGGCCGGCTCGGCGGCCTTCACCTCGACCCGCGCGCCCGCGTCGTCCGGCTCCGGCGTTTCGCCCGAAGCGTCGGAACCCTCAGCGGAAGCCTCCTCCTTGTCGAAGCTCGCCGGCACCTTCTTCAGGTGCTTGCTCATCGACCGGATGAGGAACGCGACCGCGATCAGGAACAGGATCAGCACCAGCAGGCCGACGGGTGAGGACTTGCCGAAGTCCTCACCCTGGCCGCCGTTGTCACCGCTGTCGGGCTGCTGGGCCAGGAACAGGGCCGACGCCGTCAGCGGGGCGACCGCGACGGCCGGCACACCGAAACTCATGGACTCACCTTCTCCTTGATGCCGGCGAACAGATCATCCTCCGGCAGCGTGCTGTCCACCAGGGAGCGGTTCAGCTCGTACTCCTCGGTCGGCCACGTCTCGCGCTGGATCTCGAGCGGGACCGCGAACCAGCGGCTGGTCGGGTCGATCTGCGTGGCGTGCGCCTTCAGCGCCTCGTCGCGCACCTCGAAGTATTCACCGCACTCGATCCGGGTGGTCACCCGCTCCATGATGTCGGCCCGGTCGGGGTCCCAGGACTTCAGCCACTCCTCGTACGGCGAGGGCAGGCCGGCCGCCTTGAGCGCGGTGTCGAACGCGATCATCCGGGCCTTGGAGAAGCCGTGCACGTAGTACAGCTTGAGCGGCTGCCACGGGTCGCCGGCGTCGGGAAAGCGGTTCGGGTCGCCCGCCGCGTCGAACGCCGCCATCGACACCTCGTGGGTGCGGATGTGGTCCGGGTGCGGGTACCCGCCGTTCTCGTCGTAGGTGATCAGCACGTGGGGCTGGAACTCCCGCACCACGCGCACCAGCGCCTCAGTGGACTCCTCCAGCGGCACCACGGCGAACGAGCCCTCGGGCACCGGCGGCAGCGGGTCGCCCTCGGGCAGCCCCGAGTCGACGAAGCCGAGCCAGCGGTGCTGGACCCCCAGGATCTTCGCCGCGCGCGCCATCTCGTCGCGGCGGATCTCGGCCATGTTGGCCAGCACGTCGGGGCGGTCCATGGCGGGGTTGAGGATGCTGCCCGCCTCACCGCCCGTGCACGTCACGACCATGACCTCATGGCCCTCGGCGACGTACTTCGCCATCGTGGCGGCGCCCTTGCTGGACTCGTCGTCCGGGTGCGCGTGCACCGCCATGAGACGCAGGTTTGAGGCGCGGTCGCTCGTCATCAGCTCGTCAGCTCGCACCATGTTCCGAACGACCCTTTCGTGTCCCGTTATTCCGTCGTAGCCTGCCCCGGCTCCACGCCACCGGAACGGCTCGCGGATACTCGACGACAGGTGGTGCCCCCAGGCGGGCTCCCCCCATTGTCCCCACGGGTACGACAAGAACGACCGGAGGCCCGGACTTGCAGACCGGAGAGACCGCAACCGCCGAGGGAGACGCCCGTCCGGCGCCGCCCGCGGACCGGTACGGGTCGGCGGGCAAGACCGGGTCGAAACGCTGGAAGCGCTGGGTTTTCACCGCGATCGCGGTGGTCGCGGGCTTCGCTGTGGCGTGGATCGCCTACGTCAACCTCGGCCAGACGTCGATCGACGCCGAGCGCGTGGCGTTCGAACCCCGCCCGGGCAACGCGATGGAGATCACCATCAACGTCACGCGTGACGACCCGGACAAGCCCGGGGTCTGCGTCGTGCGGGTGCAGGACAGGTCCGGCTCCGAGAGCGGCCGGAAAGAGGTGCTGGTTCCCGCCGGGGCCGGCCACAGCCGGGTGAGCACGGTGGTGAAGAGCATCGGGGAACCGGTGACGGCCGACGTGTACGGCTGCTCGTACTCTATACCACGTTACATGTCAACCCCATAGCGGCCAACGGGGTGAAATGCGCGGTGGGTGTCCGCGCGGCGTGGAATGGACCGGCGTGGCTGCACCCTGCCGTGATAAGCTGACACACCAGCACGGCCCGAGGCGGGCCGTGTTTTTCCTTTATCCCAGCCGTGCGGGCGCAGTGAGCCCGTGCGGAGGCCGGCTTGTACACCCAAGCCTGGCAGGCCCGACGAGGAGATGGTGACCGTGAGCGACAAGGTGACCTGGCTGACCCAGGATGCCTACGACAGGCTCAAGCACGAGCTCGACGAAATGATCGAGAATCGTCCGGTCATCGCTGCGCGCATCAACGACAGCCGCGAAGAGGGAGACCTCAAGGAAAACGGCGGCTATCACGCGGCGCGCGAAGAGCAGGGCCAGGCCGAGGCGCGGATCCGCCACCTGCAGGAGCTGCTGCGTTCGGCGAAGGTCGGCGAGGCTCCCGAGGACGACGGCACCGCCGGTCCCGGCAAGGTCCTCACCGTGAAGTACGCGGGCGACGACGACGAGGAGAAGTTCCTCCTCGCCACCCGCGAAGAGGGCGCCGAGGGCGCGCTCGACGTGTACTCCCCGGAGTCGCCGCTGGGCAAGGCCCTGCTCGGCGCCAAGGAAGGCGAGTCGCGCGAGTACGAGCTGCCCAACGGCCGTACGCAGCAGGTCACGCTGGTCAAGGCCGTGCCCTACAGCGAGGCCTGATCGGTCTTCGCGTACCCGGCTCACGAGAGCCGGGTACGCGACTAGCGTGGCCCCTGAACACCACTGGGAGGCCACGATGAGCACCGAACCGATGTGCCGCGCCTGCGGAATGCAGTACCCCGGACCCCGTGACGACTGTCCGGTCTGCGAGGACGAACGCCAGTACGTCCCTCTCACCGGCCAGGCGTGGACCGACCTCGCGACGCTGCGGTCGAGCGGCGAGTACCGCCCGCGCGTCGAAGAGCAGGGACCGGGCGTGATCGGCATCGGTTCCGAACCCGGTTTCGCGATCGGGCAGCGGGCGCTGCTCGTGCGGGCCGAATCCGGCAACTTCCTCTGGGACTGCGCCGCCTACCTCGATGACGAGCTCGTGCGGCAGGTCACCGACCTCGGCGGCATCACGGGTATCGCGATCAGCCATCCGCACTACTACACGACCATGGTCGAGTGGGCCCACGCCTTCGACGCGCCGGTCTACCTGCACGAAGCCGACCAGGAGTGGATCGGGCGCCCCGACCCGTCGATCCGGCTCTGGTCGGGCACCACGCTCGACGTCGCCGACGACCTGCGGCTGATCAACCTCGGCGTGCACTTCACCGGCGGCACCGTGCTGCACTGGCCGGCGGGTGAGGAAGGCCGCGGGGCGCTGCTGTCGGGCGACATCGTGCAGGTCATCCCCGACCGCACCCACGTCGGTTTCATGTACAGCTACCCGAATCTGATTCCCGAACGCCCCAGCGTGGTGCGCCGCGCGGCGGAACTGCTGGAGCCGTACGCGTTCGACGCGATCTACGGTGCGTGGTGGGACCGGATCGTGCGCAGCGATGGGCACGAGGTCGTGCAGCGTTCGGCGAAGCGGTACCTGGCCCACGCGCTCGACGCGTTCTAACCGCGCGCGGTGCGCTCCAGCAGGGGCCGCACGCGCGGCGGCACCGGCGTGGACAGCGCGATCGAGGTCGACGTGCGCAGCACCCCGTCCACGCCGACCACCTCGTCGATCACGCGTTGCAGGTCGTCGTTGTCGCGCGCGACCAGGCGGACGAACAGGTCGCCCTGCCCGGTGGTCGCGTGCACCTCGCACACCTCTTCGATGGCGGCAAGCGCCTCGGCTACGCCGCCTCGCCGGCCCTGCGCGATCTCCAGCACGGCGAACGCGGTGAGCCCGTAGCCCATCGCGGCGAGGTCGAGCTCGGGCGGGAAGCCGCCGAGGATGCCGCGTTCGGTGAGCCGGTCCAGGCGCGCCTGCACGGTTCCGCGCGCGACGCCGAGGCGGCGCGCGCACTCCAGCACGCCCAGCCGGGGCGAGTCGGTGAGCAGCAGCAACAGCCGGGCGTCGAGCGAGTCGAGCACGGTTTCCTCCCTGCGCAGGTTGTCCACGTTGACCGCAGCATACGGCTTTCCGCTGCGCACATTGTCCAGTGAAATCGGCGACCGTTGCTCATCTTGCCGTGACGGACCCATGCTTCAGGGCATGACCCACACCATGGATCCGCAGGGCGCACTCGACGACGTCAGCTTCGACCAGCTCCGTCAGCTCGTGGGGCTCGTCGAGCACGACGCCACCAACGACCCGTTCCCGGTCAAGGCTCTCGACGCGGTGGTTTTCGTCGCCGGCAACGCGACGCAGACCGCGTGGTTCTACCAGGTCGCGTTCGGCATGCAGCTCGTCGCGTACTCCGGACCGGAGACGGGTCGGTTCGACCGCAAGGCGTTCGTGCTCAAGTCGGGCTCGGCGCGGTTCGTGATCACCGGCGGCGTGCGGCCGGACTCGCCGCTGCTCGACCACCACCGCCGCCACGGCGACGGCGTGAGCGACCTCGCGCTGGAGACGACCGACGTGGACAAGTGCGTGGAGCACGCCCGCGCGCAGGGCGCCACGATCCTCGAGGAGCCGCACGACGTCTCCGACGAACACGGCACCGTGCGGATGGCCGCGATCGCGACGTACGGCGAAACCCGCCACTCGCTGATCGACCGGTCGCGCTACGCCGGTGTGTACCTGCCCGGGTTCGAGGCGCGCGAGAGCACGGTGACGCGGCCCGAAGGTGCGCCGAAGCGGCTGTTCCAGGCGGTGGACCACTGCGTCGGCAACGTCGAGCTCGGCAAGATGGACTACTGGGTCGACTGGTACCACCGCGTGATGGGCTTCGTGAACATGGCGGAGTTCATCGGCGACGACATCGCCACCGACTACTCGGCGCTGATGAGCAAGGTCGTGTCCAACGGCAACCACCGCGTGAAGTTCCCGCTGAACGAACCCGCCGTGGCGAAGAAGAAGTCGCAGATCGACGAGTACCTCGAGTTCTACGAGGGCGCCGGCTGCCAGCACATCGCCTTGGCCACCAACGACATCATCGCCACGATCACGGCGATGCGGGCCGCGGGCGTCGAGTTCCTCGACACACCGGACTCCTACTACGAGGACCCGGAGCTGCGCGCGCGCATCGGCGAGGTGCGGGTGTCGATCGAAACGTTGCAGGAGCACAAGGTTCTGGTCGACCGCGACGAGGACGGCTACCTGCTGCAGATCTTCACGAAGCCGATCGGCGACCGGCCCACGGTGTTCTACGAGCTCATCGAACGGCACGGTTCGCTGGGGTTCGGGAAGGGGAACTTCAAGGCGCTGTTCGAGGCGATCGAGCGGGAGCAGGAGCGCCGAGGCAATCTCTGACGCTCTCGCGGCCGCATCTGATCGATCTCCGACGCCTTGCGGCGCCACAGGAAACCCCCGATCGGCGTGGTTGTCAAGGATTGAGTGGTACGAGCGGCCCGTTCGCGACGAAAAGTCGCGGGCGGGCCGCTTGCCACGTTTTGTGTCGGTGCGAGCACGTACAGTCGATTTCAGGTGCCGGCCAGATCGGTTGACCCGGGTGGCAAACTGGGCCGATCGGATCAATTCGGACGGCACGGGAACCTGGGGCGGGCCGGATCCGTCACTCTGGGGAAGTCGGCTCGAGAGGAATGGGGGCCCGATGTCGGACGACGTCGACGCCAGCCAGCGGATGGTGGACGGCTGGACGCGGCAGCTACAGGAGACTGCTGCGCGCTACCAGGCGATGGCCGACCGCATGCAGGGCCAGACCGTGACCGAGCGGGCGAAGGACGGCTCGGTCGAGGTGACCGTGGATGCCAAGGGGCTGTTGAAGAACCTCGTGATCTCCGAGTCCGCGGGCGGCAAGCGGATGGCCGAGGTGTCGGCGCAGGTGATGCAGCTCGTGCAGAAGGCGCAGGCGCGGATTCCCGAGTTGCTGCAACAGGTTGCTTCCGAGACGCTGGGCCAGGACGCCACCGGCGACAAGCTCGTGGAAGACGCGAAGAGCACGTTCCCCGCGCCGCCGCCGGAAGAGCCGTCGGCGCCACCCGCACCCGTGCACCGGTTCGGGCCCGAGGACAACGACCCGCCTCCGCCGCCACCGGCCGCACCGCCGCGGCACCAGGCGCCGCCACCGCCACCACCGCGTCATCGCCGGGCCGAGACGTCCGACGATGACGACGACTTCGGCGGCTCGATCCTCTCCTGAGTCCGGTTTCGCACAGCCATCCTGGGGGATGAACACCATGGCACCTAAGGGATATGAGGTCGGCAGCGACCTCGAGGCGCACGCGCGCCAGCTCGACGGGATCGGCGACGGGCTGCGGCAGGCCGTCGACGCCGCGAACCAGGTCAGCATGCCCACCGACGCGTACGGCATCCTCTGCCAGCCGTTCCGGGCCATGCTCGACCCGGTGGAGGAGTTCGGCATCAACGCGTTGCAGAACACCGTGACGGCAATGGACGCGCAGGCGCAGAAGCTCCGCAACGCCGCGCAGGCGTACGAGACCTACGAAACCGGCACGACCGACGCCATCGCCTCGACGAAGGTGCCCGACTGATGGCCGACGGCAACCCGCTCGTCGTCCAGGCGAAGCAGGACGGCGACGGCCCCGGGCCGCTCACGGCGGGCAACGGCGACTACGGCTACGCCACGGGCATCGGCGTCGCCGAGTCGGCGATGGACGCGTTCAACGGCATCAAGGACGGCGACTGGGTCTCGGGCGGCCTCGGTGTGCTGAGCCTCACGGGCGAGATCGCGGGCGCGGCGATCGACCCGTTCGGCTATCTGATGTCGTCGGTGGCGTCGTTCCTCATGGAGCACGTACAGCCGCTGAAGGACATGCTCGACTCGGTGGCCGGCAACCCGCCCGTGATCCAGTCCTACGCGGACACCTGGGGCAACGTCGCGAAAGCCTTGCAGGACAGGCAGGCCGACTACACCAACGCGGTCAAGACCGGCACCGCGGAGTGGACGGGCGACGCGGCCGACGCGTACCGCAAGGGCGCGGCGGAGTGCGCGGAGGCACTCGGCGGGGCTGCCACGGTCGCGAGCGCGATCGGCACCGTCACGATGATCATGGGCCAGGTCGTGTCGTTCGTGCGGGAGACCGTGCGGCAGCTGATCGCCGACCTGGTGGGCAAGCTGATCTCGTGGGTGCTGGAGGAGGTCTTCTCCCTCGGCTTCGGCACGCCGCTGGTGGTCGCGCAGGCCGTCACGGCGATCTCCAAGTGGGGCGAAAAGATCAGCGGCCTGCTGACCAAGCTGTGCGACACGATGCGCCGGGTGTCGCCGCTGCTGGGCAAGCTCGCCGACGTCTTCACGAAGATCATCAAGATCCTCGGCAAGCTGGCCGGCAAGGTCACCGGCCTCGACGTGATCAGCACCAAGAACATCAAGGCCGGCGGGTTCGCCCACCACACGGGTGGCGGCGGCTCAGGCGGTGGTTCGCACCACAGTGGCTCCGACGGTGACGGGGACTCGCCCGGCGGCGAAGGTTCGGACAGTCCTGACGGCTCAGACGGCTCAGACGGTTCGCACTCCGGTGACTCGGACGCCGACAGTTCGCACTCCGGTGATCCGGACTCTGGCAGTTCGCGCTCCGGTGACGCGGACTCCGGCAGCTCGCATTCCGGTGATCCGGACTCCACCGGCTCGCACTCGGGTGACGGGGACTCCGCATCGACCAGCCCGGACGGCGGTGGTCCCTCCACAAGGGACGGTTCTTCCGGCGACTCGTCGCGCCGCAGCACGGGAAACGGCACCCACGACAGCGACACGGGCGGGGCCGGTGGCGACAACTCGGCGTCGACGTTCAGCGGCGATTCCGCCTCCCACAGCAGCTCCACGCCGCACACCACCAGCGGTCCGTCCGGCGGCGGGTCGCCGAGCCACACCGGTTCTCCGCCGAGCCACGCGGGCAGCTCTTCGCCGTCCGGCGGCGGCAGCTCCACGCCCTCGCACACGGGCGACGCGCCGAGTGCCCACACTGGCGACGCGCCGAGCTCGTCGCAGGCGGGCGGCTCACCGTCCGGCGGCTCGGCGTCCCACAGCAGCGGCGGGTCCGGCGGCGGCGCCCCGGCCCACTCCGGCGGTGGCTCTTCCGGGAGCAGCTCGCCGTCGTCACATCAGAGTTCCGGCGACAACTCGACCTCGGCGTCGGGCTACGCGCCGCCGAAGGTCGACGAACCCGCGCCCAGCGCCCCCGCGCCGCGCACCGGCGATGGCGCGGGTCCGTCGGGTTCCGCCACGCCGAACCAGCCCGTCGCCGGCGGTCTGCCGCCGCAGGGTGGTGGCGCTCCGGCAGGTTCGCCGTCGGGCGGTGTCCCCGGTGGCACACCGGCGGCCCGCCCCGGCAGCGGCGGTGGCTGGACCGGCACGCCGGGCAGCCCGGGCGCGCGCACCCCGGAACCCTCAGGCCCGCGCACCGGCCCCGATCGCGGGCCCTCCGCACGGCGGCCCGGCGAGGGTCCCGAGCCCTCGTCGCGGCGACCCGACTCGGGTTCACCGCGCCGCCCGGGTGACCCGAACCCGCGCTCGCCTCAGGGCCCGGACGGCTCGCGCCGTCCCGGTGACCCGGCGGCGGGCGGGCCGCGGCGGCCGGCCGACGCGCCGGAGCCCGTCGCGCGTGGCGGCTCGCCGACCGCGACCCGCCCGGAGGCCAACAGTCCACATCGGACTCCCGAGGGAAAGCCCGGCGACCGGACCCCGCGCCACCGCGAGCCGGACGACCACGCTCCCCATCACAACGAGCCGGACGACGGGGCACCTCACCACGACACCGACGGCTCACCCGACCACCACGACAACGCCGATCACCACGACAACGCCGACCACCACGATCCGTCCGATCACCACGACACGCCCGACCACAACGGCGCGCCCGACCACGACGGCGAGCCGCACCACCACGACGACGAACCACTGACACCGGACGAGGTCAACCACCACCACTCCGAAAGCACGCCGTCGGGCACCTCGTACCACCGCGGCGACACGGACCTGGGCGACCTCCCCCACCGCGTGCAGCCGGATCCGGACGGGCGCTACACCGTCGACGTGCACGTGACGTCCGACGGGCACGCGCGCATCGGCGACCGGCACTACACACCGGAGGAGTTCGCCGACGTCCTGCGCCACAACCCGGACTACGACGGCCGTCCCATCCGCCTGATCGGCTGCGACGCCGGCTCCAACGACTTCGCCAACCGGCTCTCGCGCGAGCTCGACACCGACGTCATGGCGCCGACCAAACCGGCCTGGACCGACGCGAACGGCCGGGTCTTCTCGTCCGACTACGAGGTCGGCCCGGACGGCCGGATGCGGCCGCGGATCCCGCCGGACGGCGAGTGGTCCGTGCACCACCCGGACGGCACGTCGCACCACGCCGGTCAGGACGGTTTCGCGCCCGAGTCGCACCACCACGACCCGCACGACGTCGACGCCGACAGCGCTCACGCGCGGGGCGACGACGCCAACGGGGGCGTCCCGGAGGAGGAGTTCGACCTTCCTCCGGCGACTCGCACGTACAACCCGGACTCACCGGAGTTCGACCGGCGGTTCGTGGACTGGGACCGGCCCGGCGACTCCGAGTTCGCCGGCCCGCGCCATCGCGAAGGCCACCCGGACATCGACTCGCCGCGCGACCTCGACGGCGTACCCGCGCGGACCAGCAACGCCGACCCGGACCCGGACGGCGTGCCGCAGACGCTGCACGGCGAACGTCCGCTGGCGGGCCACGCCAAGTACCACGTGTCCTACGAAAACGGTGCCAGCACGCGGTTCTACACCGACGCCGACGGCCACATCACGCACGTCGAGGCCACTCCGGGCACGTCGTCGCCCAACCACAACCCCGACCTGCGCTACCCGCTGATCCCGGGCGCGCAGTACCGCGTGCCGAACTTCCACGACCCGGCGAAATCGTGGACGTTCCACATCGGTGAGAACGGCAAGCCCGACGCGATGACGGGCGACCCGAGCTTCGACGGCCGCAACGACACCTTCCGCGACACCAACTCGCAGAACCGCTCCGGCGGCGAGGGCAAGGAGGCGTTCGCGAACCACCCCGAGTACGGCGACAAGTACGAAAAGGTGCGCTGGGCGGGCGGCCACCTCGCGGCCAACGAGATGGGCGGGCCGGGCGAGTACGTCAACATGCACCCGCAGATGGCGGCGTCCAACAGCGGCAACTACCGCGACGGCTGGATCCACGAGGCTTCGTGGCGCAACCAGGAGACGGAGCTCGGGAAGTTCGCGAACACCGAGGGCCAGGACATCCAGAACTACCAGGTCGCCATGCACGGCGACAGCAACGGCGTGCCGGAGAGCGTCACCATGCGCTGGCAGGAAGTGGTCTACAAGACCGACGCCAACGGGCACGTCGTCCTGGAGAACGGGCAACCCGTCGAGATCTCGCGCGTGACCAAGGAGCGCGAGTTCCCGAACAACCCCGCGGACATCAACTTCGGAAAGAACAGGCAGTACAGTGACCGATCCCGTCCCCGCTGAAATCGCGACGGCACTGGGCAACGCGGCGCCGCCCGGGTGGGCGGAGATCGTGCTCACGGTGTCGGCGACCGTGGTGGCCAACGACTTCGCGCTGCAGGTGCGGATGCGCGACGGCTCCCCCGGCTCGATGGAGCTGCCCGCGCCCGTGAAGGCCGCGTTCCGCGCGCTGCGCGACGAGATGTACGAACCCGGCCGCGGCACGTGGTTCTCCGCGAAGGTCGCGCTGCGCCCGGATTCCCCGCCGGAGTTCACCTACGACCTCGACGGCGACCCGAACTGGTGGCCGCCCTTGCATCCCAGCGCGTTCACGCGTGATCTGGAGGCGTACCCCCGCGACGACGAGCACGTGCCGGCGTGGCTGCGGAAGCTGCTCGACGAGGGCGGCGAGCAGGAGCGCCTGCGGGCCCAGAAGTGACCGCGGCGCCCGTGCCATGATGGGCCCGCCCGAAAAGTCCGAACGATCAGGAGGACACGACCGATGCCGTTCAAGTGGCCGGAGCTGGACCCGATCCAGCAGAACGAGCTGCTGGGTGAGATCACCACGGCCGTGGTCGAAGCCCTGCCGCCGGGCTGGCAGCAGGTGATGATCGACTACCGCATGGTCGGCCGCAACGTCGATGTCGCCGTCGGCGTGAAGGATCCCAGTGGCACGTTCCGCCCGTGGGACCCGCCGGTCGACGTGTGGAAGATGTTCCAGCGCCTGCGCGGCGGGATGTACGCCGAGGGCGAGGGGACGTGGTTCTCCGCGCGCTTCGGCATCGAGCCGCCGAGCCGGTTCACGATCCAGTACAACTGGCGCAACGAGCCGGACTTCGACCCGTACCCGGCCGCGGAGCAGTTCGCGATCGAGCAGGAGCGGTTCCCCCGCACCGAGGAGTTCATGCCCGACTGGTTCCGCGAGCGGCTCGCCGCCGCCGGCAACTGACACCACCGCGGGGAGACACGCCGTGAGCCAACCGCCGGTACCCCTGAGCCCGGCCCAGCAGCAGGACCTCGTCCAGCGGATCGGCCAGGCGTGCGCCTCGGCCGTGCCGCCGGGGTGGCGGCAGCTGCGGGTCGAGTACCGGGCCGTGGGGCGGCACGTCGAGGCCGATGTCGTCACCACGGCCCCGGACGGGCGCGACTACCCGGCGCGCCCGCACCCCGAGGCCGTCCGCCTCCTCGGCGTCCTTCGCGGCGGCATGTACCGCCGCGGCCGCGGCACCTGGCTCAGCGCGACGCTCCTGTTCACCCCTCAGCAGCCACCCCGCCTCGATTTCCGCCCGGACGTCGAGCCGGTCTGGCGCCGGCTGCCCCCGCAGCTCGGCTTCCAGGACGAGCTGCGGTTCTTCCCGCGCTCGGACGCCTTCATCCCGCCCTGGCTGCGGGCCCGCGCGGGGCTACCGCCGCTCCCGGCGCCGTGGACGCCTGACACGCCACCGCCACCGCCCGACCGCGCTCCGGCTCCGCAACCGGGCCCCGCCGCGGCACCTCCGCCCCTTGCGCCGACGCCCCAAGCCGGCCCGCCCGCACCGCAGGACTACGCCACGGCGGCACCGGCGGGCGGTTCGGCAAACGCCACCGCGCCACCACCGGCAGACGAGCGCACCGCAGCTGCGCAACAGGGCACCGCAGCACCGCACAGCGCCGCGCCACCGCCCGCTGTGCCGCCGTCCGCCGCGCCACCGTCCGCTGTGCCGCCGTCCGCTGTGCCGTCGTCGCAGGCCGGTGCACCTGCCGCGCCGCGACAGGATGGCGACGCTCCGGCTCCGACGGACGGAAGCGCAGCCCCCGCCTCGCCGCAGGCGAACACCGCCGCCGCACTTCCGGCGAACGGTGCCACCCCCACGGCCCAGCAGCAGAACTCGGCGGCGCCAGAACCGGCGGCCGACGAAGCAGCCGTCGCGACGCCGGCGGACGCCGCTGAACCGACGCCGGCAGGTGCTGCGCGGTCCGAGGAAACGGCCGGCCCCGTCACGCCGGCTGAGCCCGGCGTCGCGGATCCACCGGCGACGACAGTGGCCGAGATGCGGACCCCGCGGGTCTACGACGGGCTCGACGAGGCCGGCCGGCCCGTGGTGGAGCGGGAGGCGCTGCCCGAGGCGGAGCGCGAGCGGGTGCTGACCTACCTCGAGTCCGCGCCCGCGGTGCTGGCGTCGCGGAGTTTCGACGTCGACGCGTTCGATCCGGGCCGCGTGGATGTGGTGCCGTTGACGTTCCGGACCGATGGCAGCTGGGTGTGGCCCGGGGCCGTGGCGTACTACCTGCGGGAGCACGCCGTGGCGCCGGACCCCGAGTTGCTGAGCCACATCCGCGGGCGGCGGTTCGAGGTGCCCGAGGTCGGCGAGCCGGCGCGGGAGCTGGCGCTGGCGGCGGTCACCGGGGCACAACCGGTCCGCTGAGGACGGTCACGGGACGATGGTGAACCCGGCGTCGGCGAGAGCGGCCTCGACCTCCTTGCAGTGTTCGGGGCCGCGGGTTTCCAGGGCGAGCGCCACGTCGACCTCGCCGAGCGCGAGGCTGCCGGAGATGCGGGAGTGCTCGACGTCGAGGACGTTGGCGCCGAGCTCCTTCACGCACGTCAGCACGGAGACGAGCGAGCCGGGCCGGTCGGGCACGCGCAGGTGGAGCTTGAGGTAGCGGCCACCGGCCGTCATGCCGTGCTGGATGATCTGCTGGAGCAGCACGGGGTCGACGTTGCCGCCCGACAGGATCGCCACCACCGGCGGCTCGAAAGCGCCCGGGTGCTGCATCAGCGCGGCGACGGTCGCGGCGCCGGCGGGCTCGACCACGAGCTTGCGCCGCTCGAGGCACAGCAGCACCGCGCGGGACAGCGACTCCTCGGTGACCGTGACGACGTCGTCGACCAGCGAAGACACGTGCGCGTAGCTCACCGGGCCCGGCTCGCCGACCGCGATCCCGTCGGCCATCGTGTGCAGCTCGCTCAGGCGCACGGGCGAGCCCGCGGCCAGCGAAGGCGGGTATGCAGCAGCGTCCTCGGCCTGCACGCCGACCACGCGGATGTCGGGCCGCAGGCCCTTCACCGCCGCGGCGACACCGCCGACCAGGCCGCCACCGCCCGTGGCCACGAGCACGGTTTTCACGCCGGGCACCTGCTCGAGGATCTCGAGGCCGACGGTGCCCTGCCCGGCGATCACGTCCACGTGGTCGAACGGGTGGATGAATACCGCCCCGGTGCGCTCGGAGAACGCGATGGCCTCCGCCAGCGTCTCTTCGAGGACGGCGCCGTGGAGGTGCACGTCGGCGCCGTAGCCGCGGGTGGCCGCGAGTTTGGGCAGGGGCGCGCGCAGCGGCATGAAGACCGTCGACGAGATCCCCAACAACGACGACGCCAGCGCCACGCCCTGCGCGTGGTTGCCGGCGCTGGCCGCGACGACGCCGCGGGCGCGTTCCTCCTGGGTGAGGCCGTGGATGCGGGTGTAGGCGCCGCGGATCTTGAACGAGCCGGTGCGCTGCAGGTTTTCACACTTGAGGTAGACCGGGCCGCCGTGTAAGCGCCGCAGGTCACGGGCGTGTTCCATGGGGGTCACCCTGGTGATGCCCTCGAGGAGCTTGCGCGCCTCCTCGATCCGCTCGATGCTGACCAGTTCCATAGGTCGCGATGATGCCACCGACGGATGGCCGAGGTGCCACCGCCGCGGGACCGGTACTCTGATAACGGCAACCACACGTGATCAGGGAGTGCGACCATGGCCCGCGCGAATAACGCGACGACCGCTCGCGGGTCGCGCGCGACCCGTTCGGCCGGAGTCCTGCCCCTCGTGCTGGGCGTCGCCTCCGCCGTCGCCCTCACCGGTGCCGCCTACTTCACCGTCGACGCCGCCGGCTGCGGCGCCCACCCGCAGTACATCCGCCACGACAACCACGTCGAGCTCGTCGGCGGCTGCATCGACGGCTCCGAGCTCCCGGCCGCGCCTGCCGAGCAGCAGGAGGCCGTCCACCACTCCCTGCACACGGCGGGTCCCCAGCCGAGCAGCTACCGGCCCTGACCGGTCCAGACCTGCGCTCTCGCGAACCCCGCGGCCGAAGATCGGCGCGGGGTTCTTGTGTCCGCGCGGGTCTCTGCGCACAGCAGGAACCCCCGCACCGAGTGGCACGGGGGTTCCTGACGAGCGAGCTCAGCCCAGCGCGGCCGTGAGGTCGGCGACCAGGTCGGTGCCGTCCTCGATGCCGACGGAGAGCCGCAGCAGGTCATCCGGGACCTGGAGCGTGGAACCCGCCGTGGACGCGTGGGTCATGCGGCCCGGGTGCTCGATGAGGGACTCGATGCCGCCCAGGGACTCGGCCAGGATGAAGAGCTTGGTGCGCGACGCGACCTCCAGCGCGGCCTGCTCGCCGTCGGCGTGGCGGAACGACACCATGCCGCCGAAGCGGCGCATCTGCTTGGCCGCGACCTCGTGGCCGGGGTGCTCGGGCAGGCCCGGGTAGTAGACCTTCGAGACCTTCGGGTGCTTGGCGAGCGTCTGCACAATCAGCTCGGCGTTGTCGCTGTGCCGCTCCATGCGCAGGGCCAGCGTCTTCAGGCCGCGCAGCGTGAGCCACGCGTCGAAGGGGCCGGGGACGGCGCCGGCGGCGTTGCGGAGGTAGAAGAGCTGCTCGCGGACCTCGTCCTCGTTGGTGAGCACGGCTCCGCCGACGACGTCGGAGTGGCCGCCGAGGTACTTGGTCGTGGAATGAACCACGATGTCGGCGCCGAGGGCCAGCGGCGTCTGCAGGTACGGCGTGGCGAAGGTGTTGTCGACGACCAGGCGCGCTCCCGCGTCGTGGGCCACGCCGGCCAGAGCCGCGATGTCGGCGATGCCGAGCAGCGGGTTGGTGGGCGTCTCGCACCAGATCAGCTTGGTCTCGGGCCGCAGCGCGGCGCGGACCTCGTCGACGTCGGCCAGGTTCGCGACGGTGTGCTCGATGCCCCAGAGGCTCAGCACCTTGTCGATCAGGCGGAACGTGCCGCCGTACGCGTCGTTGCCCAGCACCAGGTGGTCACCCGGGCGCAGGGTCGTGCGCAGCACCGCGTCGGATGCCGCCATGCCGGACGCGAACGCCAGCGCGTGCCGAGCGCCTTCCAACGAGGCCAGGGCCTGCTCCAGCGCGGTGCGCGTGGGGTTCGCCGTGCGCGAGTACTCGTAGTCACCCTCACGGGTGCCGCCGACGCCGTCCTGCGCGTAGGTCGACGTCTGGTAAATGGGCACGATGACGGCGCCCGTCCGCGGATCGGGCTGCTGCCCGGCGTGGATGGCGCGTGTTTCGAAACCCAGCACGGAGTAGTCGTCGACCATGGTTCCAGGGTACGGCCCGGCACCGACAATCCCGCCAGCTGGGATGGAATTCACGCCTGTCCGGACCTGTCGTCGCAGGTCCCGCCGGCGCGGTCGCCCAGTGCCCCGGCGGGACCGCTCCGTCACCAGCCTTGTTGCGTAGGGTAAGTGCCCGGGTACTGCGGCTGCGCCGGCGTGCCGAGTCCGACCCACAGCTGGGTGGGCTTGACGATCGCGAGGACCAGCGTGGCCACCGGCGGGATGAGCCCGACGAGCGCGCCGGCGATGCCCACGCCCAGGAACTCGGCCGACGAACCGAGCGCGCTGGCGCCGGCCGCGGTCAGGATCAGCGAGACCACCGAGAACGCGATCGAGACGCCGCAGCCGATGATCACGCACATCCGGCCCGCGGGCTTGTGCATGATCAGCGCGATGGCGCCGTAGAGCAGCAGACCGGCGAGCGCGAGATCGACGACCAGCGAGACGATGAAGAGCACCTCGGTCCCGCGCAACGTCGACAGCCCGACGATCGCCCCGATCACCCCGAGCAGCGCGACGATGCCGCCCAGGATCGCCAGCACGGCCGCGGTGATCGCGGTGCCGCCGCCCGGCTTCTGCTGGATCACGCCCGGGCCGCCCGGGTACGCGGGGAAGGGCTGGCTCGGCTGGCCGTACTGCTGGGGGTACTGGCCGGGCACGGGCTGCGGTCCCGAGTACGGCTGCCCCGGCATCGACTGCGGACCGGAGTACGGCGCCGGCTGCTGGCCCGGGTACGGCTGACCGTAGGGCTGCTGGCCGGGGAAGGGCTGCGGACCGGACGGCTGCTGGCCGTACGGCTGCTGCGGATTCTGCCCCTGGCCGGGGTTCTGGGGATAGCTCACGGAAGTCCTCGGGAATCCGGCCCCCACCGGCTGCGGGGAGACGTACCCGTATCGTGCCAGGCCGGAGACGTTTTGGGGGCGAAATCACCACGGTCCGGGGACGTACGCCCGGTACCTGAGGTAGGAGAACGTCGGGCGCAGCGCCGCCAGCACCAGGATGAGCGGCGCCAGCACCACCAACACGGCCCGGTCGACGGCGGTGAAGCCGTTCAGCGCGAACACGACCTCGAAGTAGGCCGCGTAGCCGCCGTTGCCGAGCGTCGGCTCCAGCAGGATCGCGCCGATGGCGATCACCGCGCCGAGGATCAGCAGCACGGCGCCGGCGGTGGCGCGGAAGATCGTGGCGAGCGCGCCGACGAGCAGGAAGAGGCCGGCGCCCAGGTAGCCGCCGAGGTCCACGAGTGTCCACACGGGAAGGTCCCCGAGGCTGAACCCCGAAGGGATGTCGATGAACAAGGTCACCGGCAAGTACCCCGCCGCCGCGGCCGCCACGAGCCCCAGCAGCGCGGCGACCAACGCCGTCGCCCCGGACGGCCGCCCGCGCCGCACCGGCGGTTCCCCGTGCGCGGGACCTGACCGCTGCTGCGCTGGAGATCCGTGCGGGCCGCTCAACTCTGCTCCCCCTCGGGCCGAAGGCGAAAACGAACGGCTCACCCTAGCCCGGAAATCGCGATCATGGACGAGAAATGGCGAAGCGATGAAGAACCAGTGCCCGTTTCGCCCAGCCGGGTAATGGTCCAAGATCAGGAGGGTGGGGTGTTACCGAAAAACAGCATTTCTCAATTTTTCGCAAAGATCGGCTGCGTGGTCGACTGGGCGCTGCACTGGGGCTCTGTGCTTCCGGAGCGCAACGGGAGAAGTGCCGACAGTGGGGAAATGGGCGCGGGAGCGGATCGCGATACCGAGCGGTATTCGGCAGGTTTGAGGATCTGAGTCTTGACGTCGTTGTCGACAGCAGGCTCGGCGCCTCATCGCGAAACCGAACAACGCGCCGTGACTCGCCATGACCGGAGCTTCTCCGCCCCCGACTTCGGCCATCGACAGCACGCTCCGGAAGGGCCGCGGCTGACTTAGCCGGCACAACGCAGGCCGGGACGGCGAACCACAGGTGTCGGCGCTGAAGGTCTGCAGGGCCCGGCAGTAGTGCGAGCCGCAGTCGCTGCCCGGGCGGCGGGGCAACCCCGCTGCAGCAGACCCCCCGGACAGCGAAGACCCCTTCGATGCCATGCACCGAAGGGACCCTTCACCCGAAACTCAGCTGGTCTGTTGCTGCGGCGGCTGAACATAGTCCGGGGCTGCTGACCGGGCAACGATGCGAAAACGGAGCGACCCAGTGCAGCACCACGGAGCCGCCGGGCAGCAAAGGGCCCCTCCGATGCCCTGCACCGAAGGGGCCCTTCACGGGAAACTCAGCTGGTCACCACTGCTGCGACTGGCCGTAGCCGGCGGCTGCTGCCCCGGCAACGGCGCGGACGCGGGAGCCGCCGGACAGCAAAAGGCCCCTCCGATGCCCTGCACCGAAGGGGCCCTTCACGGGAAACTCAGCTGGTCACCACTGCTGTTGCTGCGGCGGCTGACCGTAGCCCGGGGGCTGTTGCCCGGGCGGGGGGCCGTAGCCGGGGGGCGGCTGCTGGCCGGGCTGGCCGTAGCCGGGGGGCGGGCCGTAGCCCGGGGGCTGCTGGCCGTAGCCGGGCTGGCCGGGCTGGGGCTGGCCCGGCTGGGGGAAGCCGCCGCTGCCGGGCTGGTCGCCGGGCTGGCCGTAGCCGGGCTGCGGGGGCTGGCCGAAGCCGCCGGGCTGGGGGAAGCCGCCGCTGGTCGGGTTGGGCGTGCCGGGCTGCTGGCCGAAGCCGGGCTGGCCGAACGGGGGCTGTTCGCCCGGCTGGCCGAAACCGGGCTGACCCGGCTGACCCGGCTGACCGGGCTGACCAAGCTGACCCGGCTGGCCGCCGAAGCCCGGCTGGCCGAAGCCCTGCTGCGGCTGGCCGAAGGGGCCCGGCTGGCCGAAGCCGCCGGCGCCACCCGCGGGGCCGCCGAAGCCGCCGGCGCCCGGGGTGCCGCCGCCGAGGCCGACGAACTGGGCGGTGGGCGGGATCAGGCCGAGGAGCCCGACGATGAAGATCAGGATGCCGAAGATGAGCGTCGGCATGCCGATGCTGTCGGCGCCGTTGCTGCCGGCCTGGTCGAGGAGCTCCTGGTTCGGCGTGGAGCCGGCGATGAGCAGGACGCCGAAGACGCCCAGCAGCACGCCGCCCACGGCGACCACGATCGGCACGATCTTCTTGATCCCGCCGCCGAGGCGGCCGGCCAGGATGAGCCCGGCGCCGCCCGCGATGGAGACCACCGCGCCGACCAGGACCATGATCACGTAGAACCAGATGGCACCCGGCGAGGCGAGGCCGGACTGGCCGAGCAGCTCGTCGACCTTCGCGTCACCGGCCGTCTGGCGGGCCTGGTCCAGGCTGGACGAGTAGTCGCTCGCGTCGCCCATGTAGAGGAACGACCAGATCAGCGACAGCACACCCAGCAGCGCCACGACGCCACCGGCGATGAAGCCGTACATGCTGTTGCCGCCACCGGACGCGACGGGCGCGGCGCCGAAGGCCGGCGGCGCTCCGAAACCGCCCGGCTGACCCGGCTGCCCGGGCTGACCCGGCTGACCGAAACCGCCCTGCGGCGGGCCACCGAAGGCACCCTGCCCCTGGTCGAACCCGCCCGGGGCACCGAAGCCCTGGGGCTGGCCCGGCTGCCCCGGCTGGCCGAAGCCACCAGGAGCACCCGGAGCACCCGGAGCACCGGGCTGTCCCCCGAAGCCCGGCTGGCCGAACCCGCCGCCCATGGCAGCGGGGTTGTCGGCCGCGCTCGGCGGCGGGGCGTAGGGGATGGCCGGCGGCTGCGAGCCGGGCGGGACGAGCTGCGTCGACTCGGCGCCGAAGTGGCTTTCGCCGCCGGCGTTCGCGTCACCGGGCCGCACGACCTGCGTGGGCTCGGGGGCTTCGCCGAACAGTCCGCCTTCGCCCGAAGGCGGGGCCGACGGGTACGGCTGGCCCGGCTGGACCACCTGGGTCGGCTCCGACGCGCCGAAAGGACTGTCCTGCTGAGGTGTGGGACCACTCGGTGGGCCCTGCGGCGGCTGCTCGCCGCCGTCCCCGGGCTGGTTCGGTGGCTGCGGAGCACTCATGTGGGTCTTGAACCCCCTTGACGAGGACGCGAAAAAGTTCTATCGCGCCCACGCTATCGGATAGCGGGGCAGGGCGCTCGGAACGCCCCGGCCCACGTAGGCCGTTTACCAATCCGGCCGGAAGTAGGCGGGAACCTCACCGGACGGGCCCGCATCCGGCAAGCATCCCCGCCGTGACCGTGGTCGGATCGGTAAAAGCGAGCGCAGTGTCGTCAGTTAGCGGCCGGCGAGGAAGCCGAGCAGATCGTGCCTGGTGACGACGCCAGCGGGCTTGCCGTCGATCAGGACCAACGCGCCGTCCGCGCCCTCGAGCGCCTTCATCGCGGAGCTGACCTGTTCGCCGGCGCCGATCGTCGGCAGCGGCGGCGACATGTGTGTCTCGAGCTTGTCGGCGAGCTGGGCCTTGCCGGTGAACAGCGCGTCGAGCAGGTCGCGCTCGTTGACCGCGCCCACGACCTCCGCGGCCATGACCGGCGGCTCCGCGCTGACCACGGGCATCTGGCTCACGCCGAACTCCGACAGGATCGCGACGGCCTCGGCCACGGTCTCGTTCGGGTGCGTGTGCACCAGGCTGGGCAGGGAGCCACTCTTCTTGGTGAGCACGTCGCCCACCGTCGCGCCCGAGGAGTCGGGCGGGAGGAAGCCGTAGGACGACATCCAGTCGTCGTTGAAAACCTTGGTGAGGTAGCCGCGGCCACCGTCGGGCAGGAGGACCACCACGACGTCGTCCTCGGTCAGGCCCTCGGCGAGCTTCAGCGCGGCGGCGACGGCCATGCCGCACGAACCGCCGACCAGCAGGCCCTCCTCCACCGCGAGGCGGCGGGTGATGTCGAACGAGTGCGCGTCGGAGATCGGGATGATCCGGTCGGCGATGCCCCGGTCGTAGGTCTCGGGCCAGAAGTCCTCGCCCACGCCCTCGACCAGGTACGGCCGCCCGCTGCCGCCGGAGTAGACGGAGCCTTCGGGGTCGGCGCCGACGACCTGCACGCGGCCGTCGCTGGCCTCCTTGAGGAAGCGGCCGGTGCCGGAGATCGTGCCGCCGGTGCCGACGCCGGCGACGAAGTGCGTCACCTTGCCCTCGGTCTGGCGCCAGATCTCGGGGCCGGTGGAGAGGTAGTGGCTCTCCGGGTTCGCGGGGTTGGCGTACTGGTTGGGCTTCCACGCGCCGTCGATCTCGCGGACGAGGCGGTCGGAGACGTTGTAGTAGGAGTCGGGGTGCTCGGGCGCCACGGCCGTCGGGCACACGACGACGCGGGCGCCGTACGCGCGCAGGACGTTGCGCTTGTCCTCGCTCACCTTGTCCGGGCAGACGAACACGCACTTGTAACCCTTGCGCTGCGCGACCATGGCCAGGCCCACGCCGGTGTTGCCCGACGTCGGCTCCACGATCGTGCCGCCCGGCTTGAGGGCGCCCGACGCCTCGGCGGCCTCGATCATCCGCAGCGCGATGCGGTCCTTCACGCTGCCGCCCGGGTTCACGTACTCGACCTTGGCGAGCACCAGCGGCTTGAGCCCCTTGGTGAGGGAGTTCAGCTTGACCAGCGGGGTGTTCCCCACGAGGTCGACGATGTGCTCGGCGTACTCCACGACTGCGCTCCTGCCCTTCCGCGCCGGATCTCGGCGGCGAGGCCCAGCCTAAACGCTGGACCTGCGGCGCTGTCCACTCAGGCGGGGCGCCCGATAGTGGTCCACGTCGCCTTCGGCTTTGCGGGAGGCGGGACACACGGCACTATGGTGAGCAACCGCTTAGCGCTTGCCCGTTGCCACCGACCCGAGGAAGTGTCACGCCATGCCCGAAGCCGTCATCGTCTCCACCGCCCGCTCCCCGATCGGCCGTGCCGCCAAGGGCTCGCTGGTCAGCATGCGCCCCGACGACCTCGCCGTGCAGATGATCCGCGCGGCGCTCGACAAGGTGCCGCAGCTGGACCCCGCCGACATCGACGACTTGATGCTCGGCTGCGGCCTGCCCGGCGGCGAGTCGGGGTTCAACATGGGCCGCGCGGTGGCCGTCGAGCTCGGTTACGACCACCTGCCCGGCTGCACGATCACCCGGTACTGCTCCTCCAGCCTCCAGACCACCCGCATGGCGATGCACGCGATCAAGGCCGGCGAGGGTGACGTGTTCATCTCCGCGGGCGTCGAGGCCGTGTCGCGCTTCGCGAAGGGCAGCTCGGACTCCTGGCCCGACACCCACAACCCGCTCTTCACCGACGCCGAAACGCGCACGAAGGCCACGGCGGAGTCGGGCACCGACAGCTGGACCGACCCGCGCACGGAGGGGAACATCCCCGACGTCTACATCGCCATGGGCCAGACCGCCGAGAACCTGGCGCGGCTCAAGGGCATCACGCGCGAGGAGATGGACGAGTTCGGCGTGCGCTCGCAGAACCTCGCGGAGAAGGCGATCGCCGACGGCTTCTGGGCCAAGGACATCACGCCGGTCACCCTCCCCGACGGCACCGTCGTGTCCAAGGACGACGGTCCCCGCGCCGGCGTGACCATCGAGGGCGTCTCCGGCCTGAAGCCCGTCTTCCGTCCCGACGGCCGCGTCACCGCCGGCAACTGCTGCCCGCTCAACGACGGCGCCGCCGCCGTGATCGTCATGTCCGACACCAAGGCGCGCGAGCTCGGCCTCACGCCGCTGGCCCGCATCGTGTCGACGGGCGTCACGGGCCTGTCGCCGGAGATCATGGGCTACGGCCCGGTCGAGGCCTCGAAGCAGGCGCTGGCCCGCGCGGGGATGTCCATTTCGGACATCGACCTCGTCGAGATCAACGAGGCGTTCGCTGCCCAGGTCATCCCGTCATACCGCGACCTCGGCATCGACCTCGACCGCCTCAACGTCAACGGCGGCGCCATCGCGGTCGGCCACCCGTTCGGCATGACGGGGGCGCGGATCACCTCGACGCTGATCAATTCGCTGCAGCACCACGACAAGCAGTTCGGCCTGGAGACGATGTGTGTCGGTGGCGGGCAGGGAATGGCGATGGTGCTGGAGCGCCTTTCCTGACGTAGCAAGGATTTTCTGAGGCAGAGACGGACGAAGGGCCGCTCGCGACACGATCGCGGGCGGCCCTTTTGTTGTTTCGAGGCTCACTGAGCATCGTGTTCGCCGCCCTCGACGAAATCCGCCGCCGGTCACGTGCGCAGCAGCCGGGGCCAACTCGGGCGGGCCCGTTCCCCGACGACGGACGCGGCGCAGTCGAGTGCACCCGTTGCGGCGAGCACTAACTTGGGCTGAAGCCGACAGAAGGGGCCAGGTCCGGTGAGCGACGAAGGGCAGTTCGCAACAGACCTCTACCAGGGCACCGCCGAGTACTACGACCGCTACCGGCTGCCGTATCCGGCGTCCCTGCTCACCCATCTGGTCGCCGGCACCCACCTCTCCGAGCGCGGAAGGCTGCTGGATCTGGCCTGCGGGACCGGCCAGCTCGCCTTCCCGCTCAGCCGGCACTTCGCGGAAGTATGGGCCGTGGACCAGGAACGGGACATGATCGAAACCGTTCGCGTCAAGGCGGCTGACGGCGGTGTGGAGGATCTTCGGCCCCTCGCCTCCAGCGCCGAGACGCTCGAGGCACAGCCGGACCACTTCGAGCTGGCCGTCGTCGGCAACGCCTTCCACCGGCTGGAGCGCGACCTGGTCGCCCGCCGGATACTCCGATGGCTCGTTCCCGGCGGATATCTCGCGTTGTGCTGGTCGTCCTCGCCCTGGGCGGGCGGGGAAGACTGGCAGCGATCACTCGCAGCCACCCTGCAACGATGGCAACGAGAACTCGGGGCCGAGCACAGGATTCCCGAACGCACGGACCGCGCGCGCCGGCGCCGGCCCGATCCCGAGGTTCTGTCCGCGGCAGGGTTCGAGGTCTGCGGCCGCCACGCCTTCACGGCCAAGCACCACTGGACCCTGGCCGAACTCACCGGCCACATCCGCTCCACCTCGTTCCTCCCGCCCGCAGTCATCGGCGACCGGGCCGCCGCATTCGATGCCGACCTCGCAGCCACCCTCCACCCCCACGACGACGGCGGAGTCTTCACCGAGACCGTGAGCTTCGCCTACGACCTCGCCCGCAAGCCCGGCTGAGTCCGCCCACAGCACACCCACGCACTTTGTTGTTTCGTACGGTGTTTTCCGGCGCGGCCCTGCTTCAACGAGGCGGACGACGCACGCGGCCTGGAGCGAGTCCCGGGCGCCGTCAGCAAGCGGGGCGCCCGCGCGGCGACGCTCGCCTGCACACGACGAAGGGCCGCTCGCACCAGTTTCGCGAGCGGCCCTTCGTCGTGAAGCAAACCAGTCAGTGCAGCGGCGCCACCGGAACCGGGGCGGCCGCGTCGTCCGAGCCGGTGGGCGGGGGCGACGGAATGAAGCGCTTGTTCGGCAGGAAGGCGGCGGGCACCAGGCACACGGCGAGGATCACCGTGGCGATCAGGAACGGCGTCGCGAAGGCGCCGGCCGCGAGGGCGGACGCGGCGGTCTGCGTGGCGGGGTTCAGGGTGGCCGCGGTGGCGGCCAGCTGGCCCTGGTTCGTCGGGACGCCGAAGCGCGAGCCGAGCAGGGCGGCGAGCACGATGGACATGATCGCGGAGCCGATGGCACCCGACGTCTGCTGCAGGATGCTCGTGGTGGTCGAGGCCTTGGCCATGTCCTCGGAGCGCAGCGTCTGCAGGGCGGCCGAGGTGATCGGCATCATCGTGCAGCCCATGCCGAGGCCCATGACGAACGCGGCCGACAGCAGGAGCGCGTACGGCGTGGTCGACGTGACCTGCGTGAACGGCACCATGCCCACCACGATCAGCGCCAGGCCCGGCAGCACGATGCGCCGGGCGGCGAACTTGTCGAACAAGCGGCCCGCGATCGGCATCATGATCATCGCGCCGAAGCCCTGCGGCGCGAGCAGCAGGCCCGCGTGCAGCGCGGATTCGCCGCGCACCAGCGTGAAGTACGTGGGCAGCAGCAGCATCGCGCCGAAGAAACCCATGCAGAACACCGAAAGCGTGATCATCGAGACCGAGAACGTCCGGTTCTTGAACAGGCCCAGGTCCATCAACGGGTCCGCCACCCGCAGCGCGCGCAGCACGAAGCTCACCAGCAGCACGATGCCCGCGACCGCCGGCAGCCACACCTCGATCGCGGTGACCGTGCCCGTGGACGGGATGCGCGAGACGCCGAAGATCAGGGCCGCGAGGCCCGGCGACACCATCAGCAGGCCCGCGAAGTCGAAGCGGCCCGACTTCGACGCCTTGTCCTTCGGCAGCAGCCGCAGCGCGAGCACGAACGCGATGACGCCGATCGGCACGTTGATGTAGAAGATCCAGCGCCAGCTCACGGCGTCGACGAGCCAGCCGCCGAGGATCGGGCCGCAGATCGGGCCCAGCAGCATCGGCACACCGAGCACGGACATCACGCGCCCGATGCGCTGCGGGCCCGCCGTGCGCGTCAGGATCGTCATGCCGGCGGGCATCAGCATGCCGCCACCGAGCCCCTGCACGACGCGGAAGATGATCAGCGACTCGACGTTCCACGCGAGCCCCGCCAGCATCGAGCCGATCAGGAACGTGCCGATGGCCAGCAGGTACAGCCGCTTGGTGCCGAAGCGGTCCGACGCCCAGCCCGTGACCGGGATGACCGTGGCCAGCGCGAGCATATAGCCCGTGGCGACCCACTGGATCGTGTCGAACGACGTGGAGAACTGGATCGTGAGCTTCTGCAGCGCGACGTTGACGACCGTGGTGTCGAGGATCGCCATGATGGCGCCGAGCACCACCACGGAGGCGATCTTGAGCACGCCGCGGTCGAGTTTGTCGTCGAGCCCGGCGGCGCCCGGCGCGGCCGGGCTCGGTTGAGCGGACATGCGGTGGACCATCCCCATCGTCAGAGAGCAAAAGGACGCGCAAGCCCCAGGGTGGGTCCCCCTTGCGCGACTTCGTCGAGGCTAGAGGACGCCACCGACAAAAAGCCATCGATTTCGCCCGAAGCACGACGTAGACGACTTTTCGCATTCTCCACCCGCCCGCGGAAAGTCCTCCACCCGCACTGTTGCGGCCGGGAATTGGCTTCACACAAGCACTCTGCGTGCGCGCTCCGTCGCGCGAAGAGCGATTTCCCCGCGTACAGAACGCGTACACAGAAAAGGCGCCCCGTAGTACACGGAGCGCCTTCTCGGGATTCCTACGCGAGCACTAGTCGCGTAGGTAGGACAACAGCCGCAGGATCTCGAGGTACAGCCACACCAGCGTGGTCATGAGACCGAAGGCCGCGAACCACGCCCACTTGGCCGGCATCCCCGACCGGATCATGCGGTCGGCCTGGTCGAAGTCGAGCAGGAAGCTGAACGCGGCGATGCCGATGACCACCAGGCTGAAGATGATCGCGATCGGGCTGCCGTCGCGCAGCGGGTTGAAGCCGAAGAACAGCGCGGTGACCAGGTTGACCAGCATCAGGATCACGACGCCGCCCACGGCCCCGACGATCCACTTGGTCAGCTTCGGCGTGACCTTCACGGCGCCGGTCTTGTAGACCACCAGCATCGCGATGAACACACCCGCCGTGCCGATCAGCGCCTGCAGCGCGATCCCCGGGTAGACGAGCTCGAACAGCCCGCTGAGCGCACCGAGGAAAATGCCCTCGGCGGCCGAGTAGGCCAGCGTGAGCGGACCGCTCGCCTTCTGGCCGAAGATGATCACCAGCGAGAGGACCAGTCCGACGATCAGGCCGCCGAACAGCGCGCCGAGCAGCGGACCGCTCATGCCGGTGACGCGGCCGAGTGCGTCGGTCACCAGCTGGGTCTGGGCCCAGAGGGCCGTGAGGACACCGAACACCAGGGCGGTGCCCAGCGAAAGACCGGTCTTGACGACGACGTCGTCGACCGTCATCGGACGGTCGGCGGAACCGGCGGCCATCTGCCCGGGACCGTAGCCGGGCACACCACCCTGGCCCTGCGGAGTGCCGTAGGGCCGCTGGTCGAAGCCCACGTTCGGCCCGTACTGCCCTGAAGCGGCCGAACCGCGGGACAGGTTGCGGAACGCCGGGTTGCTACTGGAACGCACCTGATCCTCCTGGATCTGCTGGCACCTTGCATGGGGTTCAACGACCGCTCGGGCCTGCTGGTTCCCGTCGAGACCGTCGAGTAAAGGAGACTTTACCCTTTTGCCCGATCAGGCGACCGGACCCGCGCCGGGCTACACCGTATGCGACTGAGATCACGACCGTTCACCGCAGGTCACCCGATGGCCCCTAGACAATCCGGGTGATCACCCGCGAACCTTCACTTCGCGTGTTCGGAATGTGACCGAAGGCGTGTCGGGGAGTTGTTCGATCGTGTGACCTGCATCGACGCAAAGGCGTCACTGCAGAGCATGTTGAAGGAGTCAACACACCATGGGGTGGTCTTCACGCCCGCGCGCTCGCCTGCGCGCGGCCGCCGGTCTGGTCGCCACGGCCGTGCTCGGCGCACTCTCCCTCACCGCACTCGGCCCGACCGCCGCCGACGCCGCGACCCAGCAGGGCATCGGGGTCGAGGTCCCGGCACAACGGTTCGACAACAAGGACCACAGCGGCAACTGGCTCGGGTCCTACCTCGTCGCCGGCAAGCAGGTGTTCTGCGTCAGCTTCCAGCTGAAGGCGCCGGACTCGAACGAGAAGTACAAGCCCGGCGACAAGCTGCTCACCAAGTGGGGCGACGAGATCCCCGCCGACAAGGCGGCCAACATCTCGTACCTGCTGCTGCGCTACGGCGACACCAAGGACGCGAACGTCGCCGCCGCGCTCGCGCACCTGTTGCACTCGTGGACCTCCGCGCCGCGGCCCGGGCACGACGACCTCAACGAGGCGCTGCCCGCGGACAAGATCGGCTACGACATCGCCATGCACCTGCAGGGGCTCAAGGACAAGGCCCCCACGGCGTACGACGACGTCGCCAAGCTGACCGCTGACGCCGAGGCCAACCGCGGCCCGTGGACCGCTTCGGTCACGCCACCGAAGGAGGACCAGCACCTCGGGACCGCGGCGACCTGGACGGTCATCGTGAAGAACGCCAAGGGCACCGGCGTCCCGGACGTCGCGGTGAAGCTCGACGCCACCGACGCGACGCTGACCACCGGCACCGGCTCCGACTCGCAGGACGACGCCCAGGCCACCGATACAGCCAGTGGCAGCGCGACCGTCCAGGGCGCACAGACGGAGACGACGCTCAAGACGGGCGCCGACGGCACGATCTCGGTGAAGCTCACGCCGACCGGCGACCAGCCGAAGCTCGCGACGTCGCTCTCGGCCCCGGCCGACCGGCCGTACGTGCAGAACCCGGTGAACACCGGCATCCAGAACGTGGTGTCCACCGGCGGCGAGAAGACGCTGACCGCGGAAGGTGTCGTGGCCGTCGCGAAGCCGGGCAAGGTCCAGGTGACCAAGACCGACGCGAAGACCGGCAAGGGCATCGGCGGCGCGACGCTGCGGATCACCGGCAACGACAAGAAGACCGCCGCCACCGGGCAGGACGGCAAGCCGCTCAACGGCCCCGACGGGCAGCCCGTGGTCGTCACGACCGCCGGCGACACCGGCGCGGTGACCGTGGACAACCTGCTGGCGCCGCAGGACGTCTGCGTGGTCGAGGTGAACGCGCCACCGGGTTACGAGAACGCGTTCGACCCGAAGAACCCGCCCTCGGTGTGCGGCTCGCTGAAGCCGGGCGACACACTGGCGCTCACCATCGCCAACACGCCGAACGAGGTTCCCCACGCGATCCCCGCGGGCGACCAGCCGGTGGCGATGGCGAAGGGCGCAGTCGAGACGAGCTTCTCCACGCCGGGGCTGATCGGCCTCGCGGTGCTCGCGCTCGTCGGTTCGGGTCTGGTCGGGTTCGCCGCGCGGCGCGCGTCCCGGAGGTAGTGAGAGCGGAACGGGTATGGCACGCAAGAGCCGGTTGATCACCGGTTTCGTCCTCGGCGCGGCGAGCGTTCTCGTGGTGGAGCTCGCCACCGTCGTGATCAGCGCACCCCCGATGGCGGTGGTGGCCGGCAGTGCTCAGCCGGCCGCCGCCGCCCTCGCGGGTCTGCGGCCGGCCGCGCCTGCGGAGGCGCCTTCCTCGGCACCTCCATCACCACCGTCGTCCACCGCGCCGGCCGCGCCGCCGCCCGCCGCGCCGGTGGAGCACAAGCAGCCCCCGCTCGCCCCGCAGAAGCCGGGCACGCTCCGGCTGCCCGGCGGCGGGACGGCCGCGATGGTGCGCCAGGGCCTCGGGCCGGGCAACACGCTGCCGGTGCCCTCGGACATCGGGCAGGCGGCCTGGTGGGGCGCCGCGCTCGACGCGGTGAGCGGCGCCAGCGTCTTCGCGGGGCACGTGAACTGGAAGGGCGCGACGGGGCCGTTCGCCGAGCTGTGGAACGAACGCATCGGCGGCGAGGTGACCATTGTGGACAATGCGGGGAAGACCTCGAAGTACCGGATCTCGCAGCTGGTCACCGTGCACAAGGCCGATCTGCCGGCTCGCGCCGACGACCTCTTCGGACAGGCGGGGCCGCACCGCGTGGTGCTCGTGACCTGTGGCGGCAGGTGGGTCGGCGGGGCCGACGGGTACGAGGAGAACCGGGTCGTCGTCGCGGATCCGGTCTGATCCTTTTCACCGAGCTTTTCAACCGTGCTTTTCAACGGTCCTTTCCACATCGGTGCCCCGGCGGGATTTGCCGGGGCACCGTTTTTTCTGCCTTTTTCTCCCGCGTGGCAGGCAACTGCGTGCAGTTCGCGTGGTGCGAGGGGACCGTTCGCACCACGCGGCCGGTGTCGCGAACGGCCACTTCGTGCCACTCATCGGGACACGGTCGCCGAAAAAAGGTGCCTCCGACCTGCGGACCCCGGGTTTCGCCACAAGTTACTAGCGAGTAACATCACTCGGGCGCGCTGTGGTCAGCGCGGCTTCCATGCAGCAGAATGCGGCAAGGGTCCAGCGGTGTACGGCGGAGGGTGATGGAGATGGCGACGTTCTTGGTGACGGGTGCGACCGGCTTGATCGGGCGCCAGTTCACCCGGCTGCTGCTCATGCGGCCGGACGCGGAACGCGTCGCCCTCGTGGTGCGCGCGTCGTCCAGGGAAAAGCTGGCGAAGCTGGTGGACGGGTGGCCGCACGCGGACCGCGTGACACTGGTGACCGGCGATCTCGGCGAGCCGATGCTGGGTGTGTCCCAGGAGGACCGCGACGGCCTGCGCGGCGTCGACCACGTGGTGCACCTGGCCGCCCTCTACGACATCACCGCCGACGACGAGACCAGCATCAAGGCCAATGTGGACGGTACCCAGCACGTCGTCGACCTCGCCGCGGACCTGCGGGCCGGCGCGCTGCACCACGTGTCGTCGGTCGCCGTGGCCGGTGATCACGAGGGCCTGTTCACCGAGGACATGTTCGACGTCGGCCAGCGCCTGATCACGCCGTACCACCGCACGAAGTTCGAGGCCGAGAAGCTGGTGCGCGAGCAGCACGAGGTGCCGTGGCGCGTGTACCGGCCGGCCGTGGTCGTCGGTGACTCCGAGACCGGCGAGATGGACAAGATCGACGGCCCGTACTACCTCTTCCCCGCCATCAGCAAGCTCGCCGGGCTGCCCGACGTGCCGATCGTCGGGCCGGACCTCGGCGACACCAACGTGGTGCCGGTCGACTACGTGGCCAAGGCGCTGCTGGAGCTGGTGACCACGCCGGGCCTCGACGGGCGCGCCTTCCACCTCGTGAACCCCGAGCCGCAGCCGGTGGTGTCGGTCTACAACGCGTTCGCGCGGTCCGCGGGCGCGCCGACGATCACGGTGCAGCTGGGCGAGGGTGTGTCGAAGGGACTCGTCGGGCTGGTGAAGCTCAGCGAGCACATCCCGGGCTTCACGATCGCGCGCGACGCGGTGATGGAGCGTCTCGGCATCCCGCCGGTGCTGCTGGAGACGATGGCGTTCCCGTCGGTGTTCGCGTCGGCCGAGACCCGCAAGGCGCTGGCGGGCACGGGCGTGGAGGTGCCGCGGCTGGAGGACTACGCGGCCACGCTGTGGCGCTACTGGCGCGAGCACCTCGACCCGTTCCGCGCCCGCAAGCACGGCCCGCGCGGTGAGCTGGACGGTCGGCGCGTGATCATCACCGGCGCGTCTTCGGGCATCGGGCGGGCGACGGCGCTGAAGGTCGCGGCGGCGGGCGGCGTGCCGCTGCTGGTGGCGCGGCGGCAGCACGAGCTGGAAGAGGTCCGCGACGAGATCATCGCGGCCGGCGGCACGGCGTCGGTGTACCCGGCGGACCTGACCGACGAGGAGTCGGTGCACAAGGCCGTGGACGCGATGCTGGCCGAGCACGGCCGGATCGACATGCTGGTGAACAACGCGGGCCGCTCGATCCGCCGGTCGATCAAGCTGTCGTACGACCGCATGCACGACTACGAGCGCGCGATGGCGATCAACTACTTCGGCGCGGTGCGGCTGATCCTCGCGGTGCTGCCGCACATGTCGGAGCGGAAGTTCGGGCACATCGTGAACGTGTCATCGATCGGCGTGCAGGGCATCGCGCCGCGCTTCTCCGCGTACGCCGCGTCGAAGGCCGCGCTCGACTACTTCTCGCGGATCGCGGCGACGGAGACGCACGGTGACGGGATCACCTTCACCACGATCCACATGCCGCTGGTGCGCACGCCGATGATCCGGCCGACGAAGATCTACGACGCGTTCCCCACGAAGTCGCCGGAGCAGGCGGCCGACATGGTCATGAAGGCGCTGATCCAGCGGCCCAAGCACATCGGCACGCCGGCGGGGCAGGCCATCGGGCTCACGTACACGCTGGCGCCGGGCCTCACCGACGCGATCGCGTACCAGGGTTTCCGCATCTTCCCCGACTCGACGGCGGCCGGCGGCTCGGGCCGGCTCAAGATCGGCCGTGGCGAGAAACACCTGTCGCGGGCGGCGATGGCGCTGGCCCGGCTGTCGCGCGGGTTCCACTGGTAGTCACGGTGCGTTTCGAGGGTGAGGCCGTTCAGGGGACGATCACCAGGTAGGGCCCGACACGTGGCGGTGAATCACCAGTCCTGACGCCGACGACACAATGTGCGCGGGTACGGTCGGGCCCATGGTTCCCGAGCGAGACAACGGCCTCCTGCCCCTGCGGCGCGAGTACACCCAAGCCTGGCACGGCTTCGACCGCAACGAGGTGCGCCAGTACCTCGATCACATCGAGGCGCAGCTGCGCCGGCTGCTCAGTGATCGCGACGCGGCGGCGACGCAGGTCGCCACGCTGTCGCGCGAGCTCGAGGCCGCACGCGGTGAGGTGACCAAGCTGCAGGGCCGCGTCGAGGAGCTGATGAAGCCGCCCGAGCGGCTCGAGGACCTGGACGAGCGCATGCAGCGCACGGTGCAGCTCGCGCAGGCGCGCGCGGACGAGGTCACCAAGCGCGCGCAGGTGGCGGCGGAGAAGCACTGGGCGTCGTCCACCGAGGCTTCGACGAAGCTGCGCGAGCGCTACACACGCTTGGTCGCGGAGCTCGACAAGCAGGCCGAGGCGCTGCACTCCGAGCACGAAGCGGCGTTGAAGGAGACGCGCGCCGAGGTGCAGCGGCTCACCGTCGAGGCGGCGCAGCGCCGGGAACTCCTCGACAACGAAGCCGAGCGCAAGCGCCGCAAGATCGAGCGCGACTTCGACTCGAAGATCACCGCCGAGCGCACCGCGCACGAGAAGCTGATCGCCGACCAGCGCACGGCGAGCAAGAACCAGGCCGAGCGCCGCATCGCCGAGGCGACGGCCGAGGCCAAGCGCCGCGTCGACGAGGCCACCGCGGAAGCCAAGCGGCGCCTCGACGAAGCGACCACGCAGGCCGCCCAGCGCACCACCGCCGCGACCCGCAAGGTCGAGCGCCTCGCCGAGATCCGCGAGCAGGCGCGCAAGAACCTGGCGATGGCGGACGAGGTGCTGAAGAGCAGCGAGAGCCTGCTGGCGGCGCTTCCGGCGGAGTCGGTGATCCCGTCGGCGTCGAAGCTGGTGGGTGGGGATGAGCCGGCTGCCGCGACGGCCAAACCTGCGGCTTCCACGCCTGCTGCTGCCAAGCCTGCCGCTGCGTCCGCCAAGCCTTCGGGTGCGCCGGCTGCGTCCGCCAAGCCCGCTGCCACACCGGCACCCGCGCCGAAGCCGGCGCCGGTCACAAAGCCGAAGCCCGAGGTCGTCTCGGTCGACTCCCCGACCACCCCGGCCCCGACTGTGAAGCCCAAGCCCGCTCCGGCGAACGGCAACAGCAACACCAAGGGCACGCCTCAGCCCGTCTCACAGGCGGCCGGCAAGTCCAACTCCTGATCCGCCCTGCACGACAGAAGGCCGCTTTCCCGGACAGGGGAAGCGGCCTTCGTCGTCGGTGGGGTCAGCGGCTGCGGGGCCAGGGGTTGGCGGCCTCCAGCTGCGCGGCCAGGCCCAGCAGCAGCGATTCGCCGCCGGGTGGGGCGACGAGCTGCACCGAGGTGGTGAGGTCGAGGGTCGGGTGGTGGCCGACGGGGACGGAGAGGGCGGGGAAGCCCGCGAGGTTCCAGAAGCCGGTGAAGTCGGCGACGCGGACGGCCGGCAGAGCGTTCGCGAGCCAGGAGCGGCGGTGCCAGCGCTGGGCTTTCGGGGGCAGCGTCGCGAGCGTCGGGGTGATGAGGACGTCGTGGGACGCGAAGAACTCCTCGGCGCGGGAGATCCATGTGGTGCGGGAGCGGTCGCGGACGAAGGCGCGCGTGAGGTGGCCCAGGCGGACGTGGGTGCGGGTGCGGGGCTGGAGGTGGCGGAAGGTGAACTCCGCGTCGGCCTGGGCGGCGGGGCCGGCGAACCAGCGGGCGACGAGGGCGAGCATGGTGTCGAAACCGTAGGCGGGGGTGGCTTCGGTCAGCGAATGACCACAACCGGCCAGCACCGTCGAGGCTTGCGTGACGGCCTGGCCCAGCGGGCGCGGGAGCGGGGCGCGCGTGACGGGGACCTGGGTGGAGAACGCGATGCGCTGCGGGCCGGGCACCGGCACCTCGGCCAGTGAAGGTCGCTCGCCGAGCACGGACATCAGCAGGGCCGCGTCGGCGGTGGTGGTGGCGAGCGGGCCGTGCGTGGACATGCCGTACCAGCCCTCGACCGGCTCTTCGACGACGCCGCGGCCGGGCTTGAGGCCGACGAGGCCGCACATGGCGGCGGGCAGGCGCACGGAGCCGAGACCGTCGGTGCCGTGCGCGATGGGGACGAGGCCGGCGGCGACGGCGGCCGCGCTGCCGCCCGAGGAGCCGCCCGCCGTGTACGCGGGTTCCCACGGGTTGCGGGAGACGCCGGCGGGGTCGTCGCTCATCGGGTACAGGCACAGCTCCGGCACGCGGGTGAGGCCGACGATCACGGCGCCCGCCGCGCGCAGGCGGGCGGCGATCACCCCGTCGGAGGAAAACGGTTCCTGCGGGCCGGCGACGGAGCCCCAGCCCGCGTATTCGCCCGTGACCTCCGTGACGTCCTTCACCGCCACCGGAACGCCCGCCAACGGCAGGTCACGCAGGTCCGGGCGGGCGGCGACCTCGGCCGCCTCCGCGAGGGCCTCCGCGGCACGCACCCGCCGGAACGCGCCGACCACGCCGTCGGCCGCCGCGATGCGGGCGAGGGCTTCCTCGGTCACCTGAACGGGATCCAGCTCACCGGCGCGCACCGCGCGCGCGATCTCCACCGCAGTCTGCACCATGATTCGCACCCTAACCGTCCTCAGTGGACAGCGACAAGGCTCCGCGTGCGGTCGGCGACGGCCATGGCCGCGGGCCGGGTAGCTTCTGCGCCTACGCCGAGGTGTGCACATTCTTCCGGCCGAGGTCAGGCACCACCTCGCGCACGCCCGCGTTGACGAGCGCGCACCCGCGCAGCACGAAATCGGGCAACGGCCACTCCGGCCACGACCAGCGCGGCCGCTGCCCGCGCATTCCGGACGTCTGGACCACAACGGACAGACGCGAAAAGGGCCTTCCCCCGCAGAAAGGGAGAAGGCCCGAAGCTAGGGCGGCGGCACCGCGCCGATCGCCGCCCGGCGGGGGTGGCTCAGATGGCGCCGGCACGCAGGGCGTAGGCCACGGCGTGGGCGCGGTTGTTGAGGCCGCAGCGGGTCATCAGGCCGTAGAGGACGTTCTTCACGGTCCGCTCCGAGTAGCAGAGCTTCGTGGCGATCTCCTCGGTGCCGTAGCCCTCGGCGACGAGCCGCAGCACGTCGCACTCGCGAGCGGCGAGGCCGGACAGGGTGAGGCCGTTGGGCTCGAGCACGTCGCGGCGCATGCGCTGGACCTGGCCGAGCAGCGCGCCCTGCAGGCGCGGCGGCAGGCTGGCGGTGCCGTCGCCGGCAGTGAGCACGGCGGAGACCAGCTCGGCGCCACCGGTCTCGCGGCGCGGCAGGATCGCGACGACGCCGCACTCGATGGCGGTCATCAGGTCGCTCTCCCGGAAGTGGTCCGCGACGATGACGAGGTGCGGTCCGGCCAGCTGCTCGGACTCGCGGCCCAGCTCCTTGACCCGCGACAGCACGCGATCGGTCACGTGCTCTTCCATCACGAGGACCACGTCGGCCTGCGCGGCCGAGTCCTCGGGGAGGACCTGCAGCTCGGCGCGGGTGCCCAGCAGACTCGCGGCGCCGGCCTTGGTGATCGGGTCCGAGGCGAGAACAGCGACTTTGACGAGCTTCACGAGATCTCCTACCACCACTCCAGGTTGACGGTGACAAGTCTCGCGCGGACGACTTCACGTTTTCTTACCAAGATTCTTCACGCCCGCCGCGAACGTGAAGAATCTCCCTATAACCGCAGGTCAACGACCTCTATGCGCCTCTTCACGAGGTTCTTGAGGGCAGGGTCGAGCCGCCCGCCGGCCCGGGCTTCACACACCGGCTTCACGCTTCCGCGCACACCCCGCACGCGTCCGGCCCCGCCGCGCCGGAGTTCCGGGCGATCTCCCGGAACGCCTCGCGCGCCCGCTCGACGCAGTCGGGCATCCGGCCGACGGCCTCGGTCCAGGCCTGCTTCGCCGCCCAGTAGCGCGCCCGCGCCTCCGGCGTCCAGCCCGCCATGTCCCGTTCCACAGTGGACTCCAGCTGTGCCAGCACAGCCCGGATCCCGCCGGTCGTCCTGCCCATCCGGTCGAGGATCTCGTCGGCGTCGGTGAAGTCGAACCGCCCTGGACTCATATCCCGCTCAGGCCACCCGTCCACGGCAGCGCCCGCTCGTCGGCGGCCGGGCGCGCGTCGGCCGCGCCGCCGGTGACCGCGAGCAGGTCGGCGAGCCGGCCCAGGATGAGGTCGTACTGCTGCTCCCAGTCGTTCATCGCCTGGCCGAAGCGCACCGAAGCGTCGCCCCGCCACGACGCCTGCAACGCCGCCATCTCGCTGTTGACCCGCCTCAAATGGGCGTTGGCCGAGTCTATGGCGCGAGCGAACTCACCCGCCGCACCTCGCATACCGTCCGGCACCACCGTCGGAGGAATCGATTTCACGATGCTCTCCTCACCACACGTCCCCAGAACCCGCGCCCGTGCCGCGCGGGCTTACCACCGAGCGTGACCCACCGACGGGGGTGGCGAAACCGGGGACCAGGTGGTATGCCCGATTTTCGGATATCCTTGCCTGCCGTTCCACCGAGGTCTCGGCAGCGGAGTTTCCCCGGTGTTCGCCGTCACGCCGAGTGGCCGCAACACCGCGCGCCGAGACTGACGGTCAGGGCGGCCGGCGAGACCCGGCCCCGGCCCGCTCCACCACCCGTTCGGGCGTAAGATCACGAGTGGCATCCGGCGTGTGACGATCCGTCAACGCGTGAAGGGAGACCGATGTCGGCAGCGGACGGCGCGGCAGGCGGTATCACCGCGCCGAAGATCCGGCTGCTCGGCCCGGTCCGCGCCTGGCGCGGCGACACGGAACTCGACAGCGCCGAACTGGATCTGGGCTCGGCCCACCGCCGCACGGTTCTCGCGGTGCTGGCGATGTCGCCCAACCGCACCGTTTCCCGTGAAGAGCTGATCGACGCCGTGTGGGGCGACGCACCGCCGGCCAGCGCCCAGGGCAGCATCTACACCTACATCTCCGGCCTGCGCCGCGCGCTCGAGCCCGGGCGCGCGAAGGGCACCGGGCCGCAGCTGCTCGCGTCCATCGGGTCGGGTTACTCGCTGTGCGTGGAGCCCGAAACCGTCGACGTGCACCACTTCGAAGCCCTGCGCGAGCAGGCCCAGCGCCATCTCTCGGCCGGCGAGCGCGGCCCGGCGCTGGCGAAGCTCGACGAAGCGCTCGCGCTGTGGCGCGGCGAGCCGCTGCAGAACCTGCCCGGTCCGTTCGCGGCGTCGCAGCGCGCGCGGCTGGAGGAGCTGCGCCTCGCGACGGTCGAGCGCCGCGCGGAGGTGGTGCTCGACAACGGCGGGCACCTCGGGCTCGTCGACGAACTGCTCGAGTCGGCGCGTGAACACCCCTTCCGCGAACCCCTGCACGGGCTGCTCATGCGAGCGCTCGCACTCGGCGACCGGCGTACGGAAGCGCTGGCCGTGTACACGGACTTGCAGGACAAGCTGATCGAGGGCTTCGGCACCGAGCCGGGCCCGGCGCTGCGCGAGCTGTACGAGCGCCTGCTGGGCGGTGGCCCCGTGGTGGAGACCCCGGCCCTCGCGCCACGCCAGGCGCCGGCGCCCGCCCGCGTGCCGCGCTTCCCGCTGCCGGTGCTGCCGCCGCGCGCGGGGGTCTTCTTCGACCGCGCGAGCGAGACCTTGCTGCTGCGCGAAGCCGTCGCCGGGCTCGCCGGCGGGCTCGGCCGTTCGGTGTGGGTCGAGGGCGAACCCGGCATCGGCAAGACGGCGCTGCTCGCGGAAACCCTGTCGATGGCCCAGGACGCGGGCGGCAAACCGTTGTTCGCCTCCGCCGACGCGCTCGATCAGCGCTTCGCCCTGCGGCCGCTGCTCGACGCGCTGGGTGTGCACCCGCGCGCGTCGGACCTGCGCCGCGCGGAGCTCGCCGTCGCGCTCGCCGAGAACCCCGGCGCCGACCCGCTGGAGGGCATCCTCGGGCTCGTGCGCGAGCTGTGCGCGGACGAGCCGCTCGCGCTCGTGGTCGACGACCTGCAGTGGGCCGACGACACGACGCTGCGCGTGTGGCGCTACCTGAGCCGCGAGACGCGGCGGCTGCCCCTGCTCTTGATCGGCGCGTGCCGCCCGGTCCCCCGTCCCGCCGAGCTGGACGGCCTGCGCGCGGAGCTGGCGGCCGACGGCACCGAGCTGCTCACGCTCGGGCCGCTGCCGGAAAGCGCGATCCGCGACCTCGCGGGTGATCTCGCCGGCGCCCCGCCGGGCCAGACGCTGCGCACGCTGATCTCGTTCGCGTCGGGAAACCCGCGCTACGCCAAGGAAATCGTGGAGACACTGCTCTCCAACGCGATGATCCTGCTCGACGGCGCGCAGGCGATCGTCGACGGCAACAGCTGCCGCACGATCCCGGCGCCGCTGGGCTCGCGCGTCACGCTGTATCTGAGCTTCCTCTCCAGCGGCACGCGCGACGTCCTGCGCTGGGCGGCCTTGCTGGGCAAGGAGTTCTCGCTGTCGGACATCGCGACCGCCACCGAGCGGCAGGCGACCGCGCTGGTCGGAGCCGTCGAAGAGGCGCTCGCGGCCGGCGTCCTCACCGAGTCCGACGAGCTGCTGGCCTTCCGCCACCCGCTGCTGCGCCGCGTGCTCTACGAAAAGACGCCGGCCGCGATGCGTGTCGCGCTGCACCGCCAGCTCGCCGAGGCGTTCCAGGGCGCCGGCGCGTCGCCCGAGCGCGTGGCCGAGCAGCTGGCCGCCGCGCCGGTGCAGGTCGACCCGTGGGTCACGGGCTGGCTCACCGAGCACATCGGCACCGTCGCCACCGAGGCGCCGCGCATGGCCGTCGACCTGCTCAAGCACGTGGTCACGCAGGCCTCGCTGCCCGCCGACGCCCGCGAACCGCTCACGGCCACGCTCGCGCGGCTGCTGTTCTGGCTCGGCCGCGAGCCCGAAGCCGAGGCGCGCTCGGTCGTCGCGCGGACCGAGGACAGCAGGCAGGCCGCGGAGATGCGCTGGATCCTCGCCTACATCTACTACCGCCGCGGTGAGTTCGCCGAAGCGTCCGAAGAGGTCCGGCGCACGCTCGCCGACAAAGGCGTCCCCGAGATGTGGCGCGGCCGGCACGAGACACTGCGCGCGACGCTCGAACGCCTGGCCGTGGACGAAACGTCCGAACCGGACTTGTCGGAGCTGGGTGTGCTCGACGGCCTCGACGACGCCGCCGAGCCGCTGAGCACCGCTCGCCGGCTGGCCGCGACCCGCGCCGTGCCCGGGGAGATGCACCTCGCGGGCGCCGTCCATTACTACTGGCGCGGCCGCTGGTCCGAGGCGCTGGCCGAGCTCGACACGGTGATCAAGGGCGGTGCGGAGACGGCGTCGTACGTGTTGCGCAGCCCCGGTTCCGCGCTGCTCGTGCACGGCGTCGGCGCGCTGATCGCCAGCCATCGCGACGAACCGGAAGAAGCGAGCGCACACCTCGACGCCGCGGCGCACCAGCACTGGCCGCAGGGCCTCGAGCCCAACGGCGGCGACTACCTGCTGGCCGCCGAGGCGCAGCTGTCCGAACTGGAGGGCAACCCGGAGGCGGCGCTCGCCGCGCTGACCCCGTTGCTGGACGAGGGTTATCCGCCTTCGGCGCGCCAGCAGTGGCTGCCGGACCTGGTGCGGCTGGCGATGCAGCTGGGCGAGACGCACTACGCGTTCCAGGCGCTGCGGCTGATCGGTGACACCGACGGCTCCGACATCCCACCCGCGCACATGGCCGCCGCGGCGCACTGCCGCGGCCTGGTCACGGGCGATCCCGACGCGATCCTCGGCGCGGCCGCGCACTACGAGGCCGCCGGCCGCGTGCTGAAACACGCGCGCGCCACCGAGGACGCCGCGATCCTGCTGGCGGAACACCGCCGGCTCGACGAGGCCCGCTCGGCGTTCCGCGCGGCCCTCACCAGCTACACCACGCTCGGCGCGGCGTGGGACGTGCGCCGGGCCGAAACCCGGATGCACCCGCACGGCATCCGCCGCGCGAACCCCGTGCGGACCCGCGCGGCGGGGGAATAATCAAGTTTTCCCGCTGATCGGCACAGTCCACCGGGTTCACTGGATCCTGGCCACTCGTACGATGCCGGGTGCTCACACGCTGCCGGTAAGCTCCTCGAGTCAGACCGGTACGTCGAATGGAACGGCATGCCAGGGGATGCGCACAGCGGGTTGCGGGTGGACGTGCTCGGCCCGTTGCGGGCCTGGCGGGGTCCGGCCGAGATCAAGCTCGGGCCAGCGCGCCAGCGTGCCATCTTCGCGATGCTCGCGGTCAACGCCGGCCGCTCCGTGCCGCGCGCGGAGCTCATCGCGGGGGTGTGGGGCGACTCGCCGCCCGCCAGCGTCGAGGGAAGCGTGCACACCTACGTCTCGGGGCTGCGGCGCGCGCTCGACCCCGAGCGCACGAAGTGGGCGGCCTCGGGCGTGCTCGTGTCCGACGCCGGAGGCTATTCGCTCACGTTGGAGCCCGGAGGCCTCGACGCCGCCGTGTTCGAACGCCACCGCGAGCAGGCCCAGCAGCACGCCGCCACCGGTGATCACGACAAGGCCGCCGCGGAGTACGACGCCGCGCTCGCCCTCTGGCACGGCGAAGCGCTGTCCGGCGTGCCCGGCGAGTTCGCCGAGCGCCACCGCGAGCACCTGGCCGAACTGCGGCTCGACACGCTGGAGCGCCGCGCCGCCGCCGTACTCGAGCTCGGCGGTCACCAGGACCTGATCGCGGAGCTGACCGTGCTCGTCGGCGAGCACCCGCTGCGGGAGGCGGTGCGCGAGTCGCTGATGCTCGCGCTCTACCGCAGCGGCCGGCACTCCGACGCGCTCGACGTGTTCCGCGACGCCCGCGCCACCCTGCGCGTGGAGCTGGGCGTGGAGCCCGGCCCGCGGCTGCGGGAGCTGCACCAGCGCGTGCTGAAGCAGGATCCCGCGCTGGACCTGCCCAAGGCGAAGGCGCCGGAGCCCCCGGCCGCGCCCGAGCCGATTTCCGTGCTGCCACTACGTGTCAGCCGGACGCTCGACGATGGCGACGACAGCCCGTTGTTCGGCCGCGAGGCGGAGCAGGCGCAGCTGACCGAGCTGCTGGCCGAGGTCCGCGACGGGCGGGGCCGGGCCGTGTGGATCGAGGGCGAGCCGGGCATCGGGAAGTCGGAGCTGCTCACCCGCGTGTTCAGCCACGCCACCGGCAGCGGCGTGCAGCTCGCGTGGGTCGCGGCGGACGAGCTGAGCACCCGGTTCCCGCTGCAGGTGATGCTGGAGTGCCTCGCGATCGACGCCGCCTCACCGGATCCGCGCCGCGCGCGCGTGGCGAAGGAGCTGGTGGGCGAGGGGACGGCCCAGCGCGCGTGGGGTTCGAGCGACCCGGTGCTCGGGGCGGTCGACCGGCTGTTGTCCCTGGTGGACGAGCTGTGTGCCGACGCCCCGCTCGTGCTCCTGATCGACGACCTGCAGTGGGCCGACGAGTCGAGCGTGCTCGTGTGGCACCGGCTGTGCGCGGCGACGCGGCAGCTGCCGTTGCTGCTCGTGGCCGCGACCCGCCCGGCGCCCGACCGCGCCGAGCTCGCCCAGCTGCGCCGCGGGGTCGAGTCGCGCGACGGCGTGGTGCTGGACCTCGAGCCGCTGGTGTCCGACGACGTCGTGCGGCTGATCGAAGGCCTGCTGGGCGCGGACCCCGGCCCCGGTCTGCGAGAGCTCGCCGCTCGTGCCGCGGGAAACCCGTTGTACGTCAAGGAAATGGTCGATGTCCTCGTGCGCGCCGGCGCGGTGGAGGTGGACCGCGGCTACGCCGACGTCGACGACCCCGCCGAGTTCGAGACGCCGCGCTCGCTCGTGGCGGCCGTCGACCGGCGGCTCGACTTCCTGCCAGCGGAGACGCAGGACGTGCTGCGCTGGGGCGCGTTGCTGGGCATGGAGTTCGCGGTCGGCGACATCGCGGCGGTGCTGGGCATCCGGCCGTCGGACCTGCTGGGGCCGCTGGAAGAAGCGGTGGCGGCCAACGTCCTCATCGACACGGGCACGCAGCTCGCGTTCCGGCATCCGTTGCTGCGCCAGGCGTTGTACAACCGGTTGCTGTCGGGCACACGCGCGGCGTTGCACCGGCAGGCCGCGGAGGCGCTGGCGCGGATCGGCGCGCCGGTGAAGCGCGTGGCGGAGCAGCTGGTGGCCGCACCGTCCACTGTGGATCCTTGGGTGCTGGACTGGCTCACGGAGAACCAGACGGCCGTGACCAACCGGGCGCCGCTGATCGCCGTGGAGCTGCTGGAGCGGGCGCTCACCGGGTGCTCCGCCTCCGACCCGCGGCGCGAGGCGCTGATCACCGCGCTGACGAAGGTCCTCTTCCGGCTGGAGCGAAACCCGGAAACCCTTGCCGTGCAGGCACTCGAGCTGGCACAGGACCCGGAGAACGTCGCCGAGATGCGGCACCTGCTGGCCACGCTGCGGTTCCGGCGTGGGGCCGTCGCGCTCGCGGTGCAGACGCTCGAAGAGGCCGAGGACGATCCCGCGCTGCCCGAGATCTGGCACGTGCGGCGCCGGCACCTGCTGGCGAACTTCCGCCGCGGCGGGCTGGACGACCTCGACGTCGCGGAGACCAGCGCGCACCAGGCCCGCGCGGAAGCCGACGGCGACCCGTACCTGTCGGCGCACGCGCTGCAGACGTTGTGGCTCGTGGATTCCGTGCGCCGCCACCACCAAAGCGCGCTGGCGCACATCGACGAGGCCATCGAGGCCGTCGGCGACGAGCACGAGCTGGCCGACCTGCACCTGGACCTGCTGGACAACCGCGTGTTCACGCTGCAGAACCTCGACCGGCTCGGCGAGGCCGACCGCACGCTGCAGGCGGCGGGCGAGATCGCGCAGCGGCACTCGATGCCGATCGGCCTGCAGGTGTCGGTCGCGGTGCACCGGTACTGGGAAGGGCGCTGGGACGAGGCGCTGGTCGAGCTCGACACGGTGACGGAAGACGGGCCGGCGATCACCTTCTACGGCCTGCGCGAACCCGGCGCGGCGGCGTTGCTGCTGCACGGGGTGGCATCGCTGATCGCCGCCCGCCGCGGTGAGCGCGGGCAGGCCGCGGCGCACCTGGACGCAGCCGAGGAGTACGCGCCGGCGACCGGTGCCGAGCGCGAGAGTTTCGACTTCCTGCTGGTGGCCAACTCGGTGGTCGCGTGGCAGCGCGGGGAGATCAAGGAAGCGCTGGCCGTCCTCGAGCCGATCCTGAACCCGACCTACGCCCAGATGATGCTGCGGCACCAGTGGCTGCCGATGTTCGTCGGGCTGGCGCTGGAAGCCGGCGACCAGGCGCTCGCGTTGCGCGGGCTGGCGGTGTGCGAGGAAGAGGCGGCCAAGGAACGCGAGCCGGCCCGGGCCCACGCGGCGATGGACTGGTGCCGCGGCCTCATCGACGGCGACCCGGCACCCGTGCTGCGGACCGTGGAGCACTTCCGGTCGGTCGGCCGCCGCCCGGAGCTCGCCGCCGCCCTGGAGGACGCGGCGGTGCTGCTCGCGCGCACCGAAGACCTGACCGCGGCCCACGCGGTGCTGGACGAGGCCGCCGAGCTGTACACCTCGCTGTCGGCCCGGTGGGACTTGCAGCGCGCGGAGAAGCGCCTACGCGAACTCGGCGTCCGCCGCGGCGGCCGGTTCGTGGCGGCCGCCCGGCCGGGGCATGGGTGGGATTCGCTGTCGCCGCTGGAGGTTCGGATCGCCACGCTGGTGGCGAAGGGGCGGTCGAACCCCGACATCGCCACCGAGCTGGCCCTGCCGCGGCGGACGGTGCAGGCACATGTGGCCCGGTTGCTGGGCAAGTTGGAGTCTCCGTCGCGCAGCGGTGTGGCGAATGCGGTCGCGAGGCGAATCGGCTGAGCTTCACGTTCCCCATCGCCGCGTTCGGTGCGCTGAACGCACCCAACGCCACATGGGGGCAGGTCAGACAGGGTCAGGCAAGCCGTTGAGTTTCGCGACCTCGCCCAGGAAACGGCCCGAGTCCTTGATCGTGCGGACCTGCGTGTCGAAGTCGACGTGGATGACGCCGAAGCGCTGGGTGTAGCCCATGCCCCATTCGAAGTTGTCCAGCAGCGACCACGCCAGGTAGCCGCGGACGTCGGCGCCCCGGGCCAGGGCGTCGTGGACGGCGCGGATGTGGGTGTCGAGGTAGGCGACGCGGGCGGGGTCGTGGACACGGCCGTCGACGACGGTGTCCTCGAAGGACGCGCCGTTCTCGGCGACGACCAAGGGCAGGCCGCCCGTGTGGGAGTTCAACCACACCAGCAGATCCGTGAGCGACGACGGCGTCTGCTCCCAGCCGAACGACGTCAGCGGGCCGCGGGCGGGCAGGACGTCCATGCCTCGCAAGCCGGGCAGCGGGCAGTTGCTCGGGGCGAGCGGATCGGCCAGCGGCGCGACGCGGGCGGGGGCGTAGTAGTTCACGCCCAGCCAGTCGACGGCGGCCGCGATCAGGTCCGTGTCACCGTCCTGAATGGACGCCGCGAACCGACCGCCGTGGTGTTCGACGTCGGCCATCACGTCGGCCGGGTAGCCGCGGCCGAGCACCGGGTCGAGGAAGAAACGGTTGTGGATGCCGTCGAACTTGCGCACAGCCTCGCGGTGGGCGTCGGTGTCGCCGTCGGCCAGTGCGGGCGCGAAGTTCAGTGCGAGCGAGAAGTCCTGGCCGGGCCGGGCCTGTTCCGTCAACGCCCGCATCGCCAGGCCGTGGCCCAGCAGCAGGTGGTGCGCGGCGACCAGCGCGGTGTCGTAGTCCTGGATGCCCGGCGCGTGGACGCCGCTGCCGTAGCCGAGGAACGCGGCGCAGAACGGCTCGTTGATGGTCGTCCACTGGGGCACGCGGTCGCCGAGGTAGTCGTGGACCACGGCGGCGTAGTCGGCGAACCGGTAGGCCGTGTCGCGCGAAGGCCAGCCGCCCGCGTCCTCGATGGCCTGAGGGAGGTCCCAGTGGTACAGCGTGAGCACCGGCAGGATGTCGCGGCTCAGCAGCTCGTCGACGAGCCGGTCGTAGAACACGAGACCCTCGGCGTTGCGCGTGCGGCCGTCGGGCATCACGCGCGGCCACGCGACCGAGAACCGGTACACGGGCAGGCCCAGCTCGGACAGCAAGGCGGCATCCGTGCCGTACCGGTGGTAGTGGTCGCACGCGACCGCGCCGGTGTCGCCGTTGAGGACCTTGCCCGGTGTCGCACTGTAGGTGTCCCAGATGGACGGTCCCCGGCCGCCCTCGGCCACCCCGCCTTCGATCTGGTACGACGCGGTCGCCGCGCCCCACCAGAAGCCGGACGGGAACTCGAGCTCAGCCATGGACAGCACCTTTCAGGATCCCCCGCACGATGTAGCGCCCCAGAACCAGGAACAGCGCGATCACCGGCAGCACGCCGAGGGTCGCGCCGGTGAGCATCAGCGCGTAGTCGGTGTAGTAGCCGCTCGCCAGCTGCGAGAGCACCACCTGCACGGTCGGCGTCTCGTTGGGGTCGAGCACCACCAGCGGCCAGAAGTAGTCGTTCCACGCGGCCATGAACGTGAGCATCGCCAGCACCGCGGCCTGTGGCCGGATCGCGGGCACGGCCACGTGCCAGAACGTGCGCGCCACCGACGCTCCGTCCACAGTGGCCGCGTCCACGAGCTCGCTCGCCACCGCGCCCTCGCACGCCTGGCGCATCCAGAACACGCTGAACGCGCTCACCAGCGCCGGCACGATCACCGCCTCCACCTTCCCGTACCAGCCGAAGTCGCCGACCACGAGGTACAGCGGGATCACGCCGAGCTGCGCCGGCACCATCGCCGAGCCGACCACGAACAGGAAAAGACTGTTGCGGCCGGGAAACCTCAGCCGGGCGAACGCGAACCCGGCCAGGCTCGCGAGGACCACATTGGACACCATCACCGTCACGGAAACGATCAGCGAGTTGCCGATGGCCAGCCAGAAGTCGACCGTGTCGAACACGCGCCGGATGTTCTCGAACAGGTGCCCGCCCGGTAACAGCAGCGGTGAGGTCTCCCCGATCGCCGAGTTGTCCCGGGTGGAGACCACGAACGACCAGTACAGCGGGAACAGCGACGCACCGACCACCCCGACCAGCACCACGTACACCCACGCGCCCGCGCGCCGCCGCGGCATCACGGCGCGCTCACGAACCGGCGCACCAGCCGGTAGTTGAAGAACGCGAACAGCACGCAGAACACGAACATCACCCACGACAGGGCCGACGCGTAACCCGCGTCGAACTTGCCGAAACCCTTTTCGTACAGGTACATCGTGAGCGTCTGGAACTGCCGGTCGTTGCCGCCCGTTCCGCTGGATCCCGTCGCGTCGAACAGCTGCGGCTCGGCGAACAGCTGCAGCCCGTTGACCGTGCCCGCCACCGCCGTGAACGCGATGGTCGGCCGGATGCCCGGCACCGTCACCGACCAGAACGATCGCCAGCGCGAAGCGCCGTCGAGCGCCGCGGCCTCGTACAGGTCCTGCGGCACGGCCTGCATCGCCGCCAGGTAGATCAGCGAGTTGTAGCCGGTCCAGCGCCACATCACCATCGTCGCGATGGCCAGGTGCGAGGACCACTTGCGCGCCTGGAACGAGATGGGGTCGATCCCGAACCAGCCGAGCACCTCGTTGACCACGCCGTAGTCGCGGCTGTAGAGCTGCGCGAACACCAGCCCCACGGCCACGACCGACACGACGTTGGGCAGCAGCACGCCGGTGCGCCACCACGTCGCCCCGCGCAACGGCCGGTTCAGCAGCGCCGCGATCCCGAGCGCCAGGAAGAACTCGGGGACCGCGGCGAGCAGGAAGATGCTCGTGGTGTTGAACAGCGCGTTGTAGAACCGGCTGTCGGTGAACAGCTCGGCGTAGTTCGCGAGCCCGAACCCGCCCTGGTCACCGGCGAGCAGATCCCAATCGTGCAGGGACACCCAGGCCGTGTAGACGAGCGGGAACGCCCCGAACACCACGAACACCGCGAAGAACGGGGCGATGAAGAGGAACGGTGTGACCTTGCGGTCCCAACGCGCCGACAGCGGGCCGCGCATGCGGGGCCTTACTTGATGGCCTCGCGGCCGAGCTTCACGGCGTCCGCCCAGGCCGCGTCGACCTTTTCGGACCCGTCCTCGATCCGCCCGAGCGCCCGGCCGAACTCCGGCCGGACGTCGGCGTCGTGCAGGCCGCGGTAGTTGGGACGAAGGGTGTCGGCGGACGCGGCGTAGATCTGGCCGATCGGCGCGCCGGAGAAGTACGGGTCGGTGTGGTTCACGACCTGCGGGTCCTTGTAGACGCTGGGCTCGCTCGGCAGGATGCCGTCGGAGAGGAAGAGCTTCTTCTCCTGTTCGGGCGCCGTGAGCCACTTCGCGAGGTCGTAGGCCTCCTTCGGGTGCTCGCTCTGCTTCGGGATCGAGAGGAACGAGCCGCCCTGGTTGCCGCTGGCGCCGGGGACGGTCGTCACGTCCCACTTACCGGTATTGCCGTCGCCGCCGGCTTCCTTGATCTGCGTGAGCATCCAGGCCGGGCACGCGATCGTGGCGAAGGTGCCCTGCTTGATCGCGACGTTCCAGGCCTGCGTGTACGTGGTCGCGCCGGCCGTCTGGCCCTTCTGCGCGAGGGTGCCGGCGAGCATGAAGGCGTTGCGCACGGCGGGATTCTTGTCCGCGATGTAGGAATCGTCGCGCGAGGAGAAGTAGTTCTCCGGCGACTGGTTCAGCATCGCCGTGAAAACGGTTCCAGCCGAGTCGGCGAACTTCACCTTCGGCAGCTTGTCGGTGAAGCGCTGCGACAGCTGGGCGTACGCGTCCCAGGTCGGCATGAGCGCGGCGACGGCCTTGCGGTCGGCCGGCAGGCCGGCCTGCTGGAAGAGGTCGCGGCGGTAGCACATGGCGAGGCTGCCCATGTCCGTGCCGAGGCCGAGCACGTCGCCGTCCTTCGTGCCCTGGGCCCACTTCCACGACGCCCACTGGTTCTGCAGCTGGTCGGCACCGTAGTCCGCGAGGTTCACGAACTTGTCCTTCACCCCGAGGTACTTGGGGATCTGCTGCTCCTCGATGGCGACGATGTCGGCCGCGCCGTGGCCCGCCGCGAGCTGCGTGGCGAGCGTCTTGAAGTGCGTGTCGAAGTCGGTGACCCGGCTCTGGATCTCGATGTTCGGATGATCCTTCTCGTACTGGGCGAAGAGCGGGGCGTAACCGAACTCACCGAAGGTGGCCACGGTCAGCTTGATCTTCCCGCCTTCGGCGGCGGAGCCGCCGCTGCACGCGGTCACCAGCAGGAGGAGCGCGGTCGTCAGGACGGCGACGGCCGGGCGCCGGGTCAGCTTTCGCACGGGGTGAGCTTCCCTCAGATAACACCTGCGCGCAGGGCGTAGGCGACGGCATGCGGTCGGTTGCGCAGCTTCAGCCTATTGGTCATCCCGTAGATGACGTTCTTCACGGTCCGTTCCGAGTAGCAGAGCTTCCCGGCGATCTCCGCGGTGTCCCAGCCCTCGGCCATCAGCCGCAGCACGTCGACCTCGCGCGGCGACAGCGCGGCACCACCCGCGGTGTGCTGCAGGCTCTCGGCCTGGCCCAGCAGGTCGCGCAGCGAGGTCTCCTTGCCCGACGCGGCGGCGGTGATGCTGCGCACGAGCCGGTCGCCCGCGATGGCCTCGCGCGGCAGCACGGCCACGACGTGGCACGCGGCCAGCTCCGGCAGCTCGTCGGCGTCGACGTACCCGGCGACGAGGACGATCGCGGCCGGCGTCTCCGAGGCGGCCGCGCGCAGAGCGGCCTTCAGCTCCGGCGTCACGCGGCCGGCGGCGAAGACGAGCACCGCCGCTTCCCCGCGCCGCGGGCCGGGCAGCACCTGCACCTCGGGCCGGGCGTGCAGGTGGTCGATGAGCCCCGCGAGCGCGATGGGATCCGAAGCCCACGCCGCCACCCTGACCTGATCCATCGCTGCTACCTCCCTGAAGAAACACTCATCCCGTGTCTGCCAGTCTGGAGACAGTGGCTTCACGAATTCTCTAGCCGCGATGAAGTCATTCTTCACGACGTGAAGTTGGGCTCCCACCAGGGGTTCCGCTAGCGTCGCGTCGACACCGGGACCAAACATGTAAGGAATTCATGAAGATGCCCGCACGGAAGCGGCTACCTGCGGCGATCGGCGGCGCCGTGCTGGTCGCCGGCACCCTCGCCGGATGTGCTTCCGCCCACACGGTTTCCGGTACCGCGCTGGCCGAACCGGGTGCTCAGCCGAGTACGAGCGCCGCTCCGACGGCGTCCTCGGAGCCGTCGAAGCCACCGTCTTCACGGCCGGCTTCACCGTCTTCATGCGACGCGCTGATCTCTTCACTCGACGTGCGCGCGCAGGTCGCCCAGCTGGTGGTCCCGGGTGTCGACGCCGCGAATCCCGCGGCGGTGACAAAACTTGTCCAGCAGCAGCAGATCGGCGGGTTCTTCGTGGGAGGCAATAAAACCACGCTGTTGCAGAACCATGCGCTCGACGCCGTGCAGAAGGCGGCGAAGATCCCCGTGTCCGTTTCCGTCGACGAAGAGGGCGGGCGCGTGCAGCGCATCGACGACCTCGACGGCTCGATGCCGAGCGCCCGCGAGCTCGCCGCCACGAAGACGCCCGCCGAGGTCCGGGCGCTGGGCGTGCAGCGGGGCAAGCAGCTGCACGCGCGCGGGATCACCGTCGACTATGCGCCCGACGCCGATGTGAGCGACGAACCGGACGACGCGGTGATCGGAGACCGTTCGTACAGCTCGGATCCCGCCAAGGTGCGCCAGTACGCGATGGCGTTCGCCGAGGGCCTGCGCCAGGGCGGCGTGACGCCGGTGCTCAAGCACTTCCCCGGCCACGGCCACGGGTCCGGCGACTCGCACAAGGGCACGGTCACCACGCCGCCGCTCGACCAGCTGCGCAAGGTGGACCTCAAGCCGTACGAGAACATCGCCGACTACGGCGCCGTCGAAGTGATGGTGGGCCACCTCGACGTGCCGGGGCTCACGAACGGCGTGCCCGCGTCCATCTCCCCCGCCGCATATCAGCTGCTGCGCGGCGACTACCACTTCACCGGCCCGATCATCACCGACGACCTCGGCGGGATGAAGGCCATCACCGACCAGTACCCGCTGCCCGAGGCCGTGCTGAAGGCGTTGCAGGCGGGCGCCGACGAGGCGTTGTTCTCCTCCGGCAACGGCGACGTCGGGGCGGTGCTCGACCGGCTCGTGAAGGCGGTGTCGAGCGGCGAGCTGACCGCGGACCGCGTGGCCGCGTCGGTGAAGCGGGTGCTGAAGTCGAAGCACGCGTGCACCTGATCGCCGTCCACTCCGGACTAGGCTGACGGCCGGATCACCGTCTCGGGAGGAGCACCACATGACGACGGACGCCACGGCGGCCGGCACCCTGCGGCTCGGCGGCGAGCTGACCGTGACCCGGATGGGCTTCGGCGCGATGCGCCTGGCCGGCCCCGGGGTCTGGGGGCCGCCGCAGGACCTCGCCGAGGCGTCGGCGGTGCTGCGCGAGGCGCCGGCACTGGGCATCACGCACATCGACACGTCGGACTACTACGGCCCGCACACCGTGAACGAGCTGATCCGGACCAATCTCGCGCCTTACCCGGACGAGCTGGTACTGGTGACCAAGGTGGGCGCGCGCCGCAGCGCCGACCGCGGCTGGCCGCCCGCGCTCAAGCGCGACGAGCTGATCTCCGCCGTTCACGACAACCTGCGCAACCTGGCCGTCGAGGCGCTCGACGTGGTGAACCTGCGCCTGGGCGACGAAACGGGCGGCTACCCCGTGGACGTGCCGATCGTGGAACCGTTTTCCGTGCTGGCCGAGCTGCGGGAACAGGGCTTGATCCGCCACCTCGGCGTGAGCCACGTGACGGCCGAACAGCTCGACGCGGCACGCGAGGTCGCACAGGTCGTGTGCGTGCAGAACGCCTACAACCTCGCGCACCGCGAGAACGACGACCTCGTGGACAAGTGCGCCGAACTCGGCATCGCGTTCGTCCCGTACTTCCCGCTGGGCGGGTTCAGCCCGCTGCAGTCCTCGGCGCTCGACGCGTGCGCCGCGCGGCTCGGCGCGAAGCCGATGCAGGTCGCGCTGGCGTGGCTGCTGCAGCGCTCGCCCGCCATCGCCGTGATCCCGGGCACCTCGTCGATGGCGCACCTGCGGGAGAACGTCGCGGCCGCCTCGCTCGAGCTGCCGGCCGACGTCGTGGCCGAGCTCGACGCGATCGGCGCCTGAGTCCTAACGCGGGGTCACCTCCAGCGTCACCGTCCGGTTCGCGGCCGCGTCCGTGCCCTCGTGCACGGGCGTGGCCTGGTCGGCGCTGGTGATCGCGAACGTCGTGAGCGGCAGGCCGCTCGCCGTCGCCAGCACGCGGGCCGCGGAAGCCGCACGGGCCAGTGCGGTCGACGAGCCGCCGGCGGCCGGCCCGCCCGGCACGGCGACGCCGTGGCCGATCACGGTGACCCGCACGTCCTGTCCCTTGAGGACGGCGCCCCACCTCTGCAACGCACGCCGGCCGTCGGCGCTGGGGCTGATCGCGTTGGGGCCGAAAAGGCCTTCGTCGAAGGTGACGGTGACGGCCGAGCCGGTCGTGACCTGCACGCCGTCGCCGCCGAGGTGCGCCGCCAGGGCGGTGAGCTTCTGCTGCCGGCTCTGCTCCTGCTCCGCCGCCTGCGACTGCGACGCGTGCAACCGGTCCAGCTCGGCCTGCACGGCGGGGCTGGTCGTCGCGGGCGGTGCGGCCGTCGGCGCGGGGTCCGGGGAAGACCACGACAGCGTCGCCACGATCACGGCCACCCCGGCCACGACCACCACCGCCGCACCGGCGGCCGCGAGCCGCCGGCCGATCGGGCGCTTGCGCAGCCGCCCCGAACGGATCTTCGCGATCAGCCGCCGTCCCCCCAGCGCGGACTCGAACTCCGGCGCCAGCTCCAGCACCCGGGCCCACGCGGCGTCGGCCTGCGCCAGATCACCGGCCTGGGCGTGGACGCGGGCCAGCAGGTCCAGGCGCGTCACGTCGTCGGTGGCTTCGCGCTGCAACAGCTCCGCGGCGGCCGCGTATTCACCGAGACGGGCCAGGTCGGCCGCCTCCGCGAGGGTCAGTTCCTGGGAAAGCCCGCTGAACACGGTCATCACGAACGCTCCTGACGCAGGATGCCGGGGCCGGGCTCACCTCGGGGGTCGGGCGGCAGCAGCGCTCGCAGCCGGCGGTTGACGTCCGTCAGTGCCGGCCAGTTGCTCGTGTTGACGGCGTGCTCGCCTTCGCGGATGAGCTCGCGGGCGCGCGCCGGCTCGGTCATCCGGTCCTGCGCCGCGCGCAGGGCGCGGAAGATCTCCTCGTCGAGCGAGCCGTCGCGCCGCAGCAGCACCACCTGGAGGTCCGTGGCGCGGTCGGAGACGCGCTCGGCGGCCGCGGCGTCGCGGCTGTCGCGCGCGGTCTCGTAGAGGCGCTCGATGGTCGCCAGCTCGGTGCGGTCCTCTTCGGAGCCGACGCGCTGGACGAGCTCCCGGCAGTGCTCGATCTGGTCCCGCAGCCGGGCCATCACGTCGGGGATGCGCAGTTCCTCCTCGATGTCGTCGAGTTCGGCCTGAACCTCGCGCATCCGCTGTTCCGCCGCGACCGCCGCGCCCTCGTCGGTCGCGCTGGAGGTGACCTCTTCCCGGACCGCCGCGACCGTGCCCCGCTCGTCGAGCCGCATCAGCAGGCCGCGAGCCCGGTCCGAGTGCGCCGTCTCGGCCTCGGAGCGCAACTGCTCGTGGCGGGCCTCGAGCTCGTTGAGCTGGCGGCGCAACGCCGGCGCCTCGGGGACCGTCGTTCTGCCCAGCTCCACGACGGCCTCGAAGTACTCGTCGAGGTAGGGCACGAAGGCCGTCACCGAGACCAGCCGAGACTCGTCCATCTCGAACGTCATCACGATTTCGCTGCCGCGCGGCAGGTCGCGGCGCACGTCCTGGGCCTTGATCTCGATGAGGCCGACCTGCTTGTTGCGCTCGCCGCGGCGGAACTCGCCCTCCGCGATGGGGATGCGAATCACCGAGCCGGTATCGGCGCGGTGCACGCTCGCGGTCGTGAAGAAGGTCTGCGTGGTTTCGGCCTTCAGCGGCTGGTTCTTCATCAGCATCGGGGTGAACGTGCCGTCGGCCTCGGTCAGGCCGACGCTGTTGACCACGGTCTGGCCCTGCATCTCGTTCGTCCAGTGGGTGATCGTGAACCCCGGCGGGTTCACCGGCACCCGCACCCCCGTCGGGTCGATCAGCTCCACCTCGAACCGGTTCGTGGCCAGCTCGGCGAGCAGCACGTCGACGCTGAAGGTGCCGTCCGCGGCCAAGGCGATCTGCGCCGTCCGGTACGCCGGCTTCCGCGTCGGATCGCTCAACGAGACGCGGAAGCGGCTCCAGTCGGCGCCACCCGGGGTCTCGAACCGGCCGGAAACCGGCACGGACGGCAGGCTCGTCGTGGTCGGGGCGGAGAGGACCACGGAGAATTCGCCGCGCTTCGGCACGACCTTGGCGCGCGGCAGCGCCACCGTGCCGGCGTAGATCGCGGCACCGCGCGCCACGACCGTGCTCGGGTCCTGGCTGTGGTCGAGCTCGATGCCGAGGCCGTCGGCCGGATCGGCGAGCAGCTCGCGCAGGCCGGGCGCCAGCGTCGGGCCGCCGACGAGCAGCAGCCGGTCGATGTCCGACGGGTGGAGGTTCGCCTGGCCCAGCGCCGTGCGGCAAAGCTCCACCGCACGCCGGTAGAACGGCATGGCGAGGTGTTCGGTCTCCCCGCGTTGCAGGGTGTACTCGAACAGCTCCTTCTCGCCGTCGCCGCGGTCGAGGTCCACCACCACTTCGGTCCGTTCGGCCCGCGACAACGCGATCTTCGCCGTCTCCGCGGCGTCCTTCAGCGCGTGGAAGTTGCGTCGCCACCGAGGGTTGTCGGCGGTGAAGTCGGCCAGCCGCAGCTCACGAGCCGCCGCGGGCGCGAGCAGTTTGCCGACGATCGCCAGGTCGATGTTCTTGCCCCCGAGCCCCAAGTCGCCCGCGTGGTGCAGCACGGACAGCTCACCGTCGACCGTGCTGACCACAGCCGAGTCGAAGGTGCCGCCGCCGAAGTCGAACACCATCCAGTAGCCACTTCGGCTCTCGTTCTGGAAGCCGTACGCGAAGGCAGCCGCAGTCGGCTCCTGCACCAGCGGGCACGGCGCGGTGAAGCCGGCGAGCTTCGCCGCTTCACTCGTCGCTTCGGTCTGGTTGAGCCGGAACGCGGCGGGAACCGTGATCACCGCGGCCGCGGGCGGTTCGCCGAACCTGCTCGCCGCGTCGCCGCGCAACGACTTGAGCACCTCGGCGGACAGTTCCACCGGAGTCATCGACGCCCCGGAGCGGGGGAAGTGCCGCTGGGCGTCGGCGAAGCCCATGGCCTGTTTGAACTCGACGTGGATGTTGTCCGGGTCGCTGTCGATGTTGCGCTTCGCGACCGCACCCACCTGCATCAGGCCCTGTTTGCGAATCCAGACCGCCGAGGGTGTGTAATCGGCCTGTTCGTTGTTCTTGACCACCGAGACCTGGCCGCCGTCCAGCACGGCGAGCGCGCTGTTCGTCGTGCCGAGGTCGATGCCGAAATCAATGGTGTCCCGCATCAGCGTCCTCCGCCGTAGTGCCGAGGGCGACCGGGCGCCCCACGACGACCTGCCCCATCTGAATTCGCCGCCCGGCCAGGTAGACCGAGGGCCGGATCGTCTCCACCACCCGCTCCGACGTCAGCCCCGGTTCGTCCTGGAAGTCCACTGGTTCCAGCTCCAGCCCGGGATCGAACGGCATTCCGTCGTGGTCCTGGATCAGCACTCCGGCCGCGTCGAGCGCATCGTGGCTCATCGACAGGAGCCGGCTCGCCTGGACCGCGGAGCGCTCCTTGACGCCGGTGAGCCGTTTGCGGGCCCGCCACAACGCCGTCGCCGCGACAGCGAGGTCCGATTCGGACAGCGGCGGCCCCTCGGGTTCCCCGGCCGGGCCTTTCGTGGCCGCGAGCAGGGCCGAGACCTGGCCGGCGAGCTCCCGCAGCCGCGCCCGTTCCTCCGCTCCCCACAACGGTTCCCCGATGCGGAACTCCCTGTGGTGCCGGCGCTGGCGCCGGTCTTCGGTCTTGGTCACGCCCTTGTCCTCTCCGTGCGCACGCGTACGGTCCCCACCACGAGCAGCAGCACCGCGGTCACCACCGTGATCCAGGCGGGGATCGGCGTGCCGGTCGAATCCACCAGCCACAGCACGAGGCCGGCCACGGCGTCGGTCACCAGCAGGCCCGGCACCCGCCCGCGGCCGACGGACGCGTCGGTGGCCAGCCCGAGCGCCCCGACCAGGCCGGGCACGCCGATGAGGAACACCGGCAGCAACGGCGAGGTCAGCAGCGTCGCGAGCAGCGTGACGCCGAAGGCCACGTGGAGCAGCGCCAGGACCACCTGTGGCGCGGAGACGTAGCGCCGTGGTGGCCCGCCGTCCTGCAGCTGTCGCATTTGGACGATCATCCGGCGCGCCTCTTCGCGGTCCTCGGAGCGCGGTGAGATCTCGATGATCTTGTTCAGCACGAGGGTCGCGTCGCGGTAGCGGCCGCGCTTGATGTGGCCGGTCACCGTGTTCCACAGGTGCCCGACGTCGACGGGGGCGTTGACCCGGCCGGCGCCCAGGGCGCTCTGCTGATTGCGCTCGACGGTGGCGAGCGTGTCCGGGTCCGTGGTGTACCGCGTCGCGAGGGCGAAGACGTCCTTCACCAGCCCGTGGGGCACGCCGGCGGAATCGGTGAGTGCGACGCCGATGTTGTTGAGTGAGACCGCCGCCATTTCGGTGACGCTCGCCGTGCGCCGGAAGTCCTTGCGCGGCACCAGGCCTTCGAGCCGGTCGAGGGGCACGGGGAGGTCCGCGAGCGCACACTCGGCCGCTGTGCGCGCCTTGCCCTCCTCAAGGAGCTTGCGCAGCTCCTTGAGCAGGTTTTCCAGGCGCAGGTAGGTGGGTTCGGCGGCTTCGCTGCGGGCGTCGGCCACGGTGTGCTTGTCGCCGCCGAACAGCGGCAGGTACCGCACGAGCCGGTGGGGCTCGCTCGACTCGGCCGTGAGCGCCACGAGCGGGGCGACGAGCGCGCCGGGCAGGGCGCCGCGGATACCCTCCACAGTGGACTCGTCGAGCCGCCGGTCGCCGAGGCTCGCCACGCGGTGGGCGAGGTGGCTCCAGAAAGCCTCACTGCTGAGCGTGATCGCCCAGCTGCGCGCGGCCTCGTCCCACAGCGGCGCCGGGTGGTCCTCGGCGTGCTCGGTCTCGGCCTCGAGCGCGGCGGCGTGGGCCGCGACGGCGAGGTCGTGCTTGTGGTGCAGCTGCGGCGGGCACCCGCAGTCCTCGGGAGTGCCCCAGGTCCAGAACAGCTCGTCGACGAACCGGTGCTCGGTGTTGCCGAGCGCGTCGAACGCGCCGCGGATCTCCTCCGGCGTCGCGTCGGCCGGCACCCCGGGCGGCCGCGCGCCGCCGACTTCGAGCGCACCGAGCACTCGCAGCCGCTGCTCGCGCACGGCCCGCCGCGACGCCGTCGCGTTGAGCCCCGTGATCCGGAACGGGTTGCGCCGGTACAGCTGCGGCGTCGCGATCGCCCGCAACCGCCCGGCCGCGACCCGCCCGCGGCTCTCGTTCGCACCCATGGCGCAGAAGTTAGGCCGGGACCGCCGGGAGGGGTCCCGATCGTTCTCTTGCCGCCACCGTCCCGACGTGACCCAGGTCACCGGACGCCGGTGGAGCCTCGAAGCACCGAACGCGTAATACCCGGCATGAGCACCAGAAAGAGCCGGGCCGGCCGCCGCTGGGCGGTGGCGGTGGTCGTCGCCGGGGTCGCGGAGACTCCGGCTTCGGCCGTCCCCGAACCGACTCCCCTCGCGCAGTACCGCGAGTACTCGCGTCAGGCCGCGAAGCTCAGCCGGAACCTGCTGGACGCGCAGGCGGACCTCGACCGCGCCGGTCAGGACCTCACCGCGGCGAAGAATGCGGGCGCCACGGCGGCGTCGGACAAGGCGCGCCGCCAGGTGGACGTCGACCGGTGCTCTGTTGTCTGCCTCGGCTCCGCCCAGGCAGACAACACAGTGCAGGACTGCTACGAAGCCTGCTGCGGCCGCGCCCGGAGGTTGATGGCGAGGAGCACCTCGTCGCCTACCTCCGGCGCGCCGTGGTGAACCGGTCGCGCTCGGCGCTGCGGCGGCGCGGCACGGTGCTGCGCTACCTGGCGAAGCTGCGTCCGCACGCCGCGCCGCCCGCCGACAGCGACGTACTCACCGCCGAAACCCACCGCGAGCCGCTCGGCCCGATCGACCGGCTGCCGCCGCGGCAACGCGCGTGCTTCGGTACTACCGCGATCCGGGCGAGGCCGAGATCGCGCGCACGCTCGGGTTGCCGCCCGGCACCGTCGAGTCGACTGCCCACCGCGCCCTGGCCACCCTCCGGCGCCGGATGAAGGACGGCCCTCGTGGACGCCGACCAGCCGGACCGACCCGGGGGCTCCGACCTCGAAGACGCCGTCGCCGCCGCCCTGCGCGCGGGTCGGCACCGTGCCCGGCACCCCTTGGCACCCTCGGGCCGCTTCGGCCACGAGACCTCGCCGGCCGGTCCGCCGCCCGCCGCGTCCCTTTCGGACACTCCCGGCCACCTCGCGCCCGGGCACGTGAACTACTCGCTGTCCGTGTCCCGAGCGGGTGCGCAGCAAGGTCAGGCAGCGGCAGACGTGGACGGACTCTGGCGGCGGCGCAGCCAGGTCGGCTCGGGCGCGCCGACGACGGACAGCCGGAAGTGCTTGTCACTCAACGCCTCTGCGTCGGTGGAACCGTGGACGCTCGCCCCGGGCTGGACCCGCCGGTGAGACTCTTCCCCTGACGGACTTCAGCTCGACTCGCGCACCGTCAGCGACACCGGCAGGATCTGCCGGCGCGGCGGGGGTTCCCGACCGTCGAGCACGTTCATCAACGTCTCCACCATCGCACGCACCTGCTCGCGCGGGTCCTGGTGCACCGACGTCAGCGGCGGGGTCATCTCGGGCGCCAGCGTGGCGTTGTCGTCGAAGCTGACCACGGCCACGTCGTCCGGGATGGACCGTCCGGCCGACGAAAGCGTCCGCAGGGCCCCGACGGCCATCATGTCGCTGGCCACGAACACGGCGTCGAGATCGGGGACGCGGTCGAGCAGCGAAGCCATCGCGCGGGCGCCGCCGGCGAGCGTGAAGTCGGCTTCCTCGACGAGATCCGCCGGGTCGAGGCCCGCGTCGACGAGGGTTTTGCGCCAGCCCGCGAGGCGGTCGATGGACGCGCCCTGATCCTGGGGGCCGGCGATGGTCGCGATGCGGCTCCGGCCCGCCGACACGAGGTGCTGCACGGCGAGCCGCGCGCCGCCCTCGTTGTCGAAGTCGACCACGTGCACGCCGCGGCGCAGGTCGGCCGCCTGGCCACCGAAGACGACGGGCACGCGCAGCAGCCGCAACGCCCGGGGCAGCGGGTCGGCGCGGTGCGGCGCGAAGACGAGCACCCCGTCGACGTGCCCGCCTTCGAGGAAGCGCACCGTGCGCGTGAGGTCTTCGCGGGTGTCGCTGAAGATCAGCACCATCTGGCAGCCGACGTCGGCCAGCTCGCGGTAGCCGGCGCGCATCACGGCCGTGCGGTACGGGTCGTCGAGCAGCCGCGCCTCGGGCTCCGACAGCACCACGGCGATCGCACCCGTCCGCCGCGTGACCAGCGACCGCGCGGCCTGGTTCGGCGAGTAGCCGAGATCGCGCGCCGCCGCGAGCACCTTTTCCCGCGACCGCGCGCTGACGTAGGTGTCGTCGTTCAGCGCCCGCGAAGCGGTGGAGCGCGACACACCGGCGAACGCCGCGACGTCTTCCAGCGTCGGGCGCTCGTCCTCGGACCGAGCCGCCACTGCACCACCCCTCCACTTGTGATCGCCGGACAGCTTAGCCGCACGAATCAGGGAGCGCTCCCGGAAGGGCACACTCCGATAACCACCCTTGACATGGAACTCCAGTCGACCCAGACTCGTCAACCGTCTGGGAGCGCTCCCAGAACCCGACCTTCAAGGGGCTGACGGTGTTGACAACGGTGACAACGTTCCGGAAAGGCCTGGCACTCACGCTGGGCATCACGATGACGGCGCTCGCCGTGGCGGCGTGCGGTGGTGGCGGCAGCAGCAGCAGCGGCGGTGACATCCCGGCGGCGGCCGGGCCGAACGAGCACGTGGAGCTCACGCTGGCCACGTTCACGGAGTTCGGCTACGAGGCGCTGATCCCGGAGTACGAGCGGCTGCACCCGAACATCAAGATCACTCACCGCAAGACGGGCCAGGGCGGCCCGTACGCGCAGGACATGATGACCAAGCTCGCGGCGGGCTCCGGCCTCGCCGACGTGCAGGCCGTGGAGGAGGGCCACCTCTCCGACATCCTCAGCAAGTCGTCGAAGTTCTACGATCTCACCCAGATCGGCCCGGCCGACGCGAGCCCGGACCGCTGGCTGTCGTGGAAGTACGAAGCCGGCAAGGACAAGAACGGCAAGCTCATCGGCTACGGCACGGACATCGGGCCCGACGCCATGTGCTACCGCAAGGACCTGTTCCAGCAGGCCGGCCTGCCGACCGACGACGCGTCCGTGAAGGCGATGTTCGCCACCTGGGACAGCTACTTCGCCGCGGGCGCGCAGTACGCGCAGAAGACCGGCAAGGCGTGGTTCGACTCGGCCGCGCAGAACTTCAACGCCATGGTCAACCAGCTGCCCGTCGGCTACCTCGACAAGGACGACAAGCTCACCGTCGAGTCCAACCAGGGCATCAAGGACGCGTGGGCGAAGGTGACCGACGCCGTCGGGAAGGGCGAGTCGGCGAAGCTCACCGCGTTCAGCAACGAGTGGAACTCCGGCTTCCGCCAGAGCGCGTTCGCCACGAAGGTCTGTCCCGCGTGGATGCTCGGCGTGGTCAAGGAGCAGGCCGGCCCGGAGAACGCGGGCAAGTGGGCGGTCACCGACGCGTTCCCCGGCGGGGGCGGCAACTGGGGCGGCTCGTACCTGACCGTGCCGACGCAGAGCAAGCACCCGCGTGAGGCCGCGGCGCTGGCCGCGTGGCTGACGGCGCCGGAGCAGCAGCTCAAGGCGTTCCAGGCGAAGGGCACCTTCCCGAGCCAGGTCAAGGCGCTGGAGAGCCCCGAGCTGCTGAACCAGACCGACGCGTACTTCGGCGGCGCGAAGATCGGCGAGCTGTTCGTGGCACAGGCCAAGAAGGTCGCGAAGCCGCAGTACAAGGGCCCGAACGACGGCCAGATCCAGGAGAACGTGACGGCTCCCGCGCTGCAGGCCGTGGAGCAGGGCAAGTCGCCGGCCGACGGCTGGCAGCAGCTCGTGGACGGCGCGAAGAAGCTCGCGCGGTGACGACCACCGTCACGCGCGAGGGCACGCAGGCCGGGGTGCGGCGACCCGCACCCCGGCCGGGGCTGCGCGACCGGCTGTCCAGGTGGGACGTGAAGGCGTCGCCTTACCTTTACGTGGCGCCATTCTTCATCGTCTTCGGCATCGTGGGGCTGTTCCCGCTGCTCTACACCGCGTACGTGTCGCTGTTCCACTGGGACGCCGGCGACGACAACCCCGACTTCATCGGCCTCGACAACTTCAAGGAGCTCTTCGCCGACGCGCAGTTCTGGCACTCGCTGGAGAACACCGTCAGCATCTTCCTGCTCTCCAGCGTGCCGCAGCTGATCATCGCCGTGCTCCTGGCCGCGTTGCTCTCGACGCGGCTGCGCGGCGCGACCGGCTGGCGGGTCGGGATCCTCCTGCCGTACGCGGCGAGCCTGGTGGCGCTCGGGATCATCTTCGCGAACCTGTTCGGGCCCAAGTACGGCCTCGTGAACGGTCTCCTGCAGACCATCGGACTGTCCCCTGTGGACTGGCAGGCCAACCGGCTCGCGAGCCACGTGGCCATCGCCATCATGGTCAACTGGCGCTGGACCGGCTACAACGCGCTGATCGTGCTGGCGGCGATGCAGGCCATCCCGAAGGAGCTGCACGAGGCGGCGCTGATCGACGGGGCGGGCACCGTGCGGCGGTTCCGGCACGTCACGCTGCCACTGCTGAAGCCGACGCTGATCTTCGTCACCATCACCTCGACGATCGGCGGGCTGCAGATCTTCACCGAGCCCAAGCTGTTCGACGCCATGCCCGGCTCGAACAACGGCGGCTCCACCCACCAGTTCCAGACGGTGACGCTGTACCTGTACCAGACGGCGTTCGAGAACTTCGACCTCGGTTACGCGTCGGCGATCGCGTGGGTGCTGTTCCTGATCATCGTGGTCATCGCGGGCCTGAACTACCTGCTCACCGGCCGGATCGCCCGGACCCCGAAGCGGAGGGGCGCATGACGACGTTGACCACCCGGGTGAGCCGGCTGGGCAAACCGCGCAAGGCCACCTACTGGGTGCTGGCCGTGTTCGTGCTCGGCTCGCTGTTCCCGTTCTACTGGTCGTTCCTCGTGGCCAGCCGCGACAACGGCATGCTCACCGAACGCGTGCCGCCGCTGCTGCCGGGCGGGAACTTCTTCGCCAACGCGGCACGGGTGTTCGACACCGTGCCGTTCTGGAAGGCGCTGGCCAACAGCGTGATCGTGTCGGGCACGGTCACGCTCACCACGGTGCTGTTCTCCTCGCTCGCCGGGTTCGCCTTCGCCAAGCTGCGCTTCCGCGGCCGCAACGCGCTGTTCGTGTTCATCGTGGTGACGCTCGCGGTGCCCACGCAGCTGGGCATCATCCCGCTGTTCATCGCGATGTCGAAGCTCGGCTGGGCCGGCGGGCTGCAGGCGGTGATCGTGCCGAACCTGGTGACCGCGTTCGGTGTCTTCTGGATGCGGCAGTACACAGTGGACGCCGTGCCGTACGAGCTCATCGAGGCCGCGCGCGTGGACGGCTGCAGCATGATCCGGATCTTCTGGAACGTGTGCCTGCCGGCCGTGCGCCCGGCGGCGGCGATCCTCGCGATGTTCACGTTCATGATGTCCTGGAACGATTTCCTGTGGCCGCTGGTCGTGCTCGACGTCGGCAATCCGACCGTGCAGGTGGCGTTGGAGAAGCTGCAGAGCGGCTACTACGTGGACTACTCGCTCGTGCTCGCCGGCACCACGCTCGCGACGATCCCGATCCTCATCGTCTTCCTCCTGCTCGGCCGCCAGATCGTGGCCGGGATCATGCAAGGTGCCGTGAAAGGGTGACCATGTCCGTAGATTCACAGGCCACCGGAACCGGGCTCGCGTTCCCGCCCGGGTTCGTCTGGGGCGCCGCCACGGCGGCGTTCCAGGTCGAGGGTTCGACCACTGTGGACGGTCGCGAACCGTCCGTGTGGGACACCTTCGCCACCCGGCCGGGCGCGATCCGCGGCGGCGACACGGGCGAGCCGGCGGCCGACCACTACCGGCGCGCCGGCGAGGACGTGGAGCTGATGCGCTCGCTGGGCCTCGGCGCGTACCGGTTCTCCCTGGCGTGGCCGCGGATCCGGCCCGACGGCGTGCCGAACGTGCGGGGCATCGCGTTCTACGACCGGCTGGTCGACTCCCTGCTGGCGGCGGGGATCCAGCCGTGGGCCACGCTGTACCACTGGGACCTGCCGCAGCGGCTGGAGGACCTCGGCGGCTGGACCTCGCGCGACACGGCCTACCGCTTCGCCGAGTACGCGGAGACCATCGTCAGCGTGCTCGGCGATCGCGTGGCGAGCTGGTCGACGCTCAACGAACCGTGGTGCGCGGCGATGCTCGGGTACGCGAAGGGGATCCACGCGCCGGGCCGGGTCTCGGCCACCGCCGCGGCCGCCGCGACCCACCACCTGCTGCTCGGCCACGGGCTCGCGATGGACGTGCTGCGCCGCGACGCCCCGCGCGTGCCGGCCGGGATCACGCTCAACCTGTACCCGGTCACGGCGGACTCGGCCTCGCCTGAGGACGCCGACGCCGCACGGCGCGTCGACGGGCAGCAGAACCGGCTGTTCCTCGACCCCGTGCTCCGCGGCGGTTACCCGGCCGACGTGGTGGCGGACCTCGCGCCGTTCGGGTTCGCGGACGTGGTGCGCGACGGCGACGAGGCCGTGATCGCCACGCCGGTCGACTGGCTCGGCGTGAACTACTACCGCGGCTACCGCGTCGCCGGTTCTCCTCGGCCCGGCAGCTCACCCGCCGGTTCGGAATGGCTCGGCGCGGCCGACGTGCACTTCGTCCCCGATCCGGCGGCGCCGCTCACGGACTCGGGCTGGGAGGTGCAGCCGGCCGGGCTCACCGCGTCTCTGCTGCAGGTGCACCGCGACTACCGGCCGGTGCCGCTCTACGTGACGGAGAACGGCGCCTCCTACCCTGACGAGCTGCACGACGGCGAGATCGCCGACACCGACCGCGTCGCGTTCCTCGACGCGCACCTGCGCGCGGCGCACGACGCGCTGGCCCAGGGCGTGGACCTGCGCGGCTACTTCTACTGGTCGCTGCTGGACAACTTCGAGTGGGCCGAGGGGTACGCGAAGCGCTTCGGGCTGGTGCACGTGGATTACGCGACGCAGCGGCGGACACCCAAGCGCAGCGCACAGTGGTACTCGGAAGTGATCGCGCGCGGGGCGGTGTGAATCGACCCGGCTTTCCCCAGCCGGAATGCGTTTCACCCGGAAAGCGCAAAGCTTCATTCACCGGAACAACCAAAGAGACCAATGCGACAAACAGGACGACCGGTGTTCACACACCCGAACACCGGGCGCACCACTGGCCCGGTCTGGTCTGAACCTGTCGGACAGGACGCCGCCATGACCTGCTGTGATCGCTCCGCAACCCGTTGCCAAGGACTGGGACGACCGGTATAACTTTCTTCACAACACGCACGAAGTGGCTGGCAATTCGGTCCCCCACCGTTTCTCCGGAATTGCCCGCCCGTACTCGGTCCTGCCGTTTTTGCAAATTCGGCCGGACGCGGGTAATCGTGCGCGCAATTCTCTCTCCCCGTCCCCCTGGAGTTCACGGAATGCGCATTTCGAAACTCAGAACGCTGGCTGCCGCGGCTCTGCCCGTGCTGGCCGGTGTCGCCCTGGCCACCGTCAGCCCCGCCGTGAGCGAGGCCGCCCCGGCCGCGGGCGCGGCTTTCCCCGCCCACTACTCCGCCCCGTACCTGCAGGTCAGCGACGGTGACATCGGTCAGATGGCCGCCGACATGAACGCGACCGGCACGAAGTTCTACACCTTGGCGTTCCTCACGCCCTCGTCCGGCTGCAACCAGCTGTGGGAGGCGAACGGCACGGGTGTCGGCTCGTTCAAGTCGCAGATCAGCTCGCTGCAGGCCGCGGGCGGCAACGTGATCCCGTCGTTCGGCGGCGCCGCCGGCGGTGAGATCGCGCAGACCTGCACGAACACCTCGAGCCTCACGGCGGCCTACGCCAACGTGGTCAACACGTACGGCACACCTCGCCTGGACTTCGACATCGAAGAAGACACCATCAAGGACACCGCGGCCAACGCGCGCCGCAACTCCGCGCTCGCGGCGCTGCAGCAGCAGAACCCGAGCGTGCAGGTCGACTACACCCTCGCCGTCGACCCGAGCGGCCTCGGCTCGACGCAGATGGACATCCTGCGCGACGCCAAGAACAAGGGCCTCAACGTCAGCGTGGTGAACCTGATGGTGATGGACTTCTACGACGGCCAGCCGGTGCTCGGCGACGCGCTCGCCTCGGCCCGCACGGCCGCGGGCCAGCTCGCGAGCCTCTACGGCATCTCGACGTCGGCGGCCTACGCCAAGATGGGCCTCACGCCGATCGCCGGGCGCAACGACGACGGCGCGCAGTTCAGCCAGTCGGACGCGCAGCAGCTGGAGACGTTCGCCGCGCAGAACGGTGTGCAGGAGCTGTCGTTCTGGGAGCTGCAGGACTACGACCGGGCAACCGGCTACGCGTACTCGCGGATCTTCAACGCCATCACCGGAGGCGGCAGCACCACCCCGCCGCCGACCGGCGGCAAGCAGATCACGGGTTACGGCGGCAAGTGCGTGGACGTCGCCGGCGCCAACTCCGCCAACGGCACCAAGGTCGAGCTCTACACCTGCAACGGCACCAACGCGCAGCAGTGGACCTCCACCGGCGGCACGCTGCAGGCGCTGGGCAAGTGCATGGACGTCGCCTCGGCGGGCACGGCCAACGGCTCGAAGGTGCAGCTCTACGACTGCAACGGCACGGCCGCGCAGCAGTGGACGCATTCGGGCAACCAGCTCGTGAACACCGGCTCCGGCAAGTGCCTCGACGCGACCGGGCCCAGCTCGGCCGACGGCACGCAGCTGCAGATCTGGACCTGCACGGGAGCTTCGAACCAGTCGTGGTCGCTCTGAGTCAGTGATTTTCACCCCGTATCACCGAGCCGGTGGGGAGCAGTTTCCTTGCTCCCCACCGGTTTTTCTTGTTCTGAAGAACTTTTCGCGTTTTGCCGTCATGGCTCGCGAGGTCGGTCGTCGGATCCACGTCGGGCCGGCTCACGAGCAGAAGCGAGGCAAAACGATGACCGTTCAGTGCCACGACGCGGTGGAAGAGGTCGGCGTCTGGTTGACCGGTGAGTTTTCGGGACGGGTGCCCGCCACGACGGTGGCGGACGTGGTGCGCGCGACGCGGCGGGACCTCGAAGGCCGCATCGCGACGGAGGAGCTCGGCGAGATGCTGCACCGCATGGCTCGCGCGCGGCTGCAGCGGTTGCTCAGTGCGGACGGCCGGATCCCGCGTTCCCGCTGACGGGTTTCTCGTTCAGGTCCGGGGTCGGCGTTCCGCCGAAGAGGTCCCGCAGGCGGTTGTGGCGCGCGGTGTAGCGAGCCCCGAACCGCCGGCGCGACCGGTCGAGCTTGCGCCCGGAGTAGCGGCGCCGGGCCCACGCGGAGTCGGGTTTCGCCAGCCGCAGCGCGCCGACCAGGGCGATCAGCGGCACGACGACACCCAGCACGCCCGTGGCGAGCTTGCCCTTGAGCAGGCAGGCCAGTGCCGTGACCAGGTGCACGGCGATGCCCACCAGGTAGGACCACATCGCCGACTCTCCACGCGTCTCGCCGATCGGCGACGCTTCGAGCAGCAGCAGGATGCCCAGCGAACCGCCGATGAGCACGGCGTCGATGGACTTGCGGCCGTTTTCGGCCCAGTAGACGTCGTCGAGGTAGAACCAGAGCGCGAACTCGTCGAGCACGAGCGCGGCGCCCACCCCGAACAGCGCGGCCAGGATCTCGCCCCACGGCGCGTCGGGCGAGAACCGGAACTCGAGCGCGCCGACGACCAGCACGAGCAGGATGCCCCACACCTGGTGGTGCACGTGGACACCGCCGATGTGGATGTCGCCGATCAGGCCGCGTTTCGCGTTCGGCTTGCGGTGTTTCGCGCGGATCCGGCGCGTGATGCCGCGCACGACCCCGAACGTGACGAGGAACCCGACCACCGCCCACATCGCGGCGGCGCGGCCGGTGTCGACGAAAACGCGGTCGTACCAGTTCACGGCAGTCTCCCCCGTGTTTTGGTGGCGGAAGACGCTACCACCGTTTGATCCCGGTTGTCCTTTTCCCGGATGCACCCGGAGGGCGTGTGATCCTGGCGCGGGTAGGGTCGGGGCCGTGGACGGCACGCAGGTGGAGATCGTTTCCTTGCTGACCTCACCGGTGCACGCGTTCGAGGGGCGCCCGTCCGACGGCCCGCGGCCGGACCCCGGGCCAGTGTCGCGCTCGTGCGTGGAAGTGCGCGCGGGCTTGGGCCTGGTCGGCGACCGCTACTTCAACCACGCCGCCCACCGCGACGCCGCCGTGACGGTGTTCGACGTCGCGGCGCTCGACGCGTTCGGCCCGGTGGACCCGCTGCTGACGCGCCGCAACATCGTGCTGCGCGGCTTCCGCGTCGACGACCTCGCCGCCACCCGCACCCGTCCGGGAGCCGTGTTCTCCCTGGACAGCGGCGACGGCCCCGTGCGGTTCCAGGCCCGCCGCCCGGCGAACCCGTGTGCCTGGATGGACGTCTCCGTCGGCCTGGGCGCCTTCCGCGGCCTGCGCGGTCGCGGCGGCGTCCGCTGCGTCCCGCTCGACGACGGTGTGCTGCGGGTGGGGCCGGCTCGTCTTACGGTGGTGGAATCAGCAATGGAGGCCCGATGACCGACCAGTGGCACCAGCCGTTGCGCCACATCCGCGGCGGCTCGTTGACCGGGGACACCAACCAGACGACCGGGATGCGCCGGCTCGAAGCCATCTCGGGCAAAACGGTGGGCTCGCAGAAGGTCTGGATGGGCGAAACGCACGTCACGCCCCACACCAACTCCGGCGACCACCACCACGGCGAGGCCGAGACCGCCATCTACGTGAAGTCGGGCCACCCTGTGTTCGTCTTCGCGGACGGCCCTTCGGAGATCCGCCTGGAGACTTCGCCGGGCGACTACGTGTTCGTCCCGCCGTACGTGCCGCACCGCGAGGAGAACCCCACGGGCGAGGACGCCGTGGTGATCATCGCGCGCAGCAGCCAGGAGGGGATCGTGGTGAACCTGCCCAGTTTGTGGGCCGAGGTGGAGGTCCCCGCCGACGAGAGCTGATCCTCCGCCGAGGTCAGGACCCCGGCAGCACCCGGCTGCTCAACGGCAACGCCTGGCGCTCCGGCGGCCACCACACCTGCGCGGGCGGGGGCGGCACGTCGTCGTCGGGCAGTTCGAGGGCGTCCAGGCCACGCTGCCACCGGCTCCAGTGCGCGGCGCACAGCCCGCGCCACAGCGAGTCCTCCGAGCACTCCTGCCGTCGGCACGGCTGCACCTGCTGCCCGCTATCCACCACGTTCACGTCTCCAACCCGCGACTCGGCTCCCGACGCACCCCAGCTTGCCTCGGAAACGCTCGGAACACCTCGTGTCCGCGCCAACACAACCCTTGTGCAGCAACGACAACGAGGGACTTAAGCGTACTCCCGCCCGTCCGTCGGCCGGGCCCGGGCGTGCAGCACTCGTTCAGCGGTTGACGGCACCGCCGGCCGAGGCCCGGGGGCGGCCCGAAGACCGCCCCCGGGTTTCCCTCCCCCGGGTCACCGTGGCTCGGGGACCTCCGGTCCCGCCTCCGGGCCGTCTTCACCGAAGGGGTCACGCAACCCGTCGGCGAGCAACCTCGGTCCGGAGGCACGCCGCCAGTCCTCCGACCGGCGCCGACGGCGTTCCTGCTCCCGCGCGATCCAGTCCCGGCCTTCGGCGGCGACGGCTTCGAGCACGTGCAGCGCACCGACGATGCCGGACGCCTCGAGCGCGACGGAGTTGAGCCGGGCCTCGTCCTCCTGCTCGGTCACGTCGACCTGCCGGCGATAGGTCTCGACGACCACCGAGATGTCGTCCCCGTCGAGCAGGCGCAGCCGGAACGCCCGTTTGCGCAGGGTGTGCTTGTCCAGGTGTGCGGCGGTGTCGTCGGACCGGACGATGTAGCGCTTGTTGTCCGCGTAGCGCACGCCGACCTCGGATACCCGCGCGGACGCCAGGGCGTCGTACCGGAACGAGGTCCGCCGCTCGTCGTGGGTGTTCGCGTTCAGGAAGTCGAGATCCACTTCGACCTCCCGCACCCCGCTGCGCGTCAGGAGGAACACGAGGACCACGTACTTCGAGTACCGCATCGGCCCACCGGCTTCCCGGGCGCGGAGCGCGGAGGGATCGCCTTCGGTGAGAACCACGTGCGCGACCACGTCACGGTTCGCGAGCGAAGCCCGGCGCAGCGCCGAGGTCTTGAGGTGGGACTTGTCGAGGTCCAGCCACACGGCCATCTCCGCGTCCGTCGGCCGATCCGCGAGCACCGCCAGCCAAGCGTCGTAGCCCTGCTGTTCCTCGGCGAACAACCGCCGGCCGGCCGCTTCCTGCTCCGCGTGCAGCTGCCGCGCGGCGTAGACCTGCACGACCGGACGCCACGCGAGGAACGCGCCGACCGCGGCGAAGACCGCGCCGCCGACGTACCCGGCCTGGGAAGCGGCCATGCCCGCGAATCCGGCGACCGCAGCCGCGACACCGACGCGGAACAGCGCAACCGTTCGCGAGGACGGCAGCAAGCCCGCGCGATAGCCGAACCTCGTGCCGGTCAGCCAGCCGTCCGCGACGCGCTTCGCGTGCCACCGGATCAGCCAGTTCACCATGGGTGCCTTGACCTGGGCGTTTCCGTAGAGGGTGACGAAGCGCCACTTGAGGTACTCGCGAACCCCTTCGGTCGCCGCCTGCCACTGACCTTCGACGTGCGGCCGAGCTTCGGAGAACCGCGCGTCCACCTGCTCGTGGATCTGCCGGACGAAGTCGGTCGAGACCCAGTGCCCCGGCGACACCATCGCCTGTCGCTGCAACGTGTACCCGTGCTCGGCGTCCAGCCACGCGAGCTTCCTCGCCCGGACCTCCTGCTCGAGCCCGAATCGCAGGGCACCGGCGAAGCCGGCACCGAAAACGACCAGCGCGACCAACCCCAGCGCCGTGTTCCCCGAACCGATCGAAGACAGCGCCACGATCACCGCGATCACGAACGCCGCGACCCCCAGCCAGATCCGCGCCCAAGTAGCCGTGGGAACGTTCACCGGCGCAACGCCGAGGAGCCTCGGTCTGGCCGGAGTCGGCTCGAAGAACTTCCACGCGCGGTTGGCTCGGCCACCGCCCAGCCGTGCCTGCGCCACGCGCTGGGCTTCGACGACGTCGAGGTGGTCCTGGATCGCGCCGCCGAGCATCATGTCGAGGTGCCGGGTGATCTCGATCTGGCGGCCGACGGGCAAGGCGTTGAAGTTGTCGATGGCTTTCGTCAACGCGGCCTGGTCGAGCGGCTCCCCGCTTTCCTGCCGCCACACGCACGAGAGCAGATCGGCCACCACGGCGAGCGCGGCCCGCCACTCGTCGTCCGGGAACCGCGCCGCCGTGCGGTTCGCATCCCGGTACCGCGAGTACATTTCGTCGCCCATCTCGTTCAGCGAGCGCTCGCTGAAGACGGAAAGCGCGTAGTAGTAGGCGATCCGCGTGCTGGCGTGTCCGTTTCGCAGGAGGTCGGCGAAGATCGATTCGGCGGCACGCGCGGTTCCGCCCCGCAGGTGGTTGAGCGCGACCGTGAACTTCCTTTCGGGCGGGTCTTCCTGGTTGACGTAGTACGTTCCGTTGTTGTGGAACGTGGTTTCCCCGAAGTTGACGCCGATCTGCTGGTCCACGTGCGCGTTGCCCTGCGCGACCGGACCTGATTGGCCGGGAGCGAAGTTCACCACTGCCCTCCGCCGAAGTTCGTGGTGCCGTGGTTGACCTCGATCTGCTGGCCGACGCGGGCATTGTCACGCGCGATCATCGTCGGCCCCGCGCTCGGCGGCACCGCCGGATCCTCCTTCGGCCGGCCTTCACCGTTGCGTCCGTCGTCGAGGGCGGCGGCCAGCGCGACGGCGAACGCGGCGGCGTTGCGGGAAGCCGGCCCCTGCCAGCCTTCGCGATCGGTGCCGTCCTTTTCGCCGCCGGCGTGGTCGCTGATGCCGCGGATCGTGACGGCCGGGATGTTCTCGTTGAGGTGACCGGCCAGCGCCAGGCCCGCGCTCTCCATCTCCACGGCCACGGCGTCGTTGTAGCTCTTGCGCAACAGCTCCGCGACGTCCGAAAGCGTGGAGTCGAGCACCACGTCACCGGCCGCGATCGGTCCCAAGTGGACACGTGGAGTGTTGCCCTGGCCCTCCGCAGGCAGCGAACGGCTCCACGTGCCGTCGCGCTTGAGCGAGCGCGCGATCTGGTCGGCGCGGTGGGACAGTTCCCAGGCCCGCGGCCGGCTCAGGAGCCCTTCGTCGACGCTGCGGCCGCCCTGGTAGGCGTAGACCTTGTCCGCCACGATCACGTCGCCGAGCTGGAGCCATTCGCGGAGGCTGCCCGCGACACCGACGAAGAGGATCGCCGCCGGCGAGAACTCCGCGACGGCCCGTTCGGCGAGCGCCGCCGCCGTGATGTTGCCCATGCCCGTGACCGCGAGGGCCACGGTGCACCCCGGCCAGTCGTCGAGCGTGCCGACGTCGAACAGCGTGCCGGCCCGGTGGCTGCGCTGCTCCACACCGGTCATCCGGGCACGGACCGCGCCGTACTCGATGTCCAGCGCGGTGAGGATGACGATCATGGGGTCGCTCCGATTCGTTCCGTCATGGCGATTCCTCCCGGGCAGCACGGGGTGGCCGGCGGCCCGGTCGGGCGGGGTCGGCGGCGGGAGGTGATGAGTGCAAGTTGCACGGTAGACCGCGGGGTGCATTCTCGTCAATAAGACGAATATTTTCCCGACAGCTACACTGTGCACTATGGACACTCGCCCGGACGCCGCGGAACGCGCCGACGATGCCTGACGACGAGGGCTGGACCCTGCCCGAAGTCGCCGTCGCCGTGGACCTCGCAGTGCTCACGGTTCACGACGGAGCACTGCAGATCATGCTGGTGAAGCGCGGAATCCCGCCCTACGAGGGGATGCTCGCGCTCCCGGGCGGATTCCTCGCCTCGACCGAGGAAGACCTCGACGTCGCCGCAGCACGTGAGTTGCAGGAAGAGACCGGGCTGCACGCGAAGGATCTGCACCTGGAGCAGCTGCGCACCTACGGGACGCCGGGGCGCGATCCGCGTCGCCGGGTCATCACCGTGTGCTACCTCGGCTTCTCGCCGAACCTGCCGGAGCCCGCGGCGGGCGGAGACGCGAGCGAGGCGGTGCTGATGCCCGTGGACAAGGTGCTGCGGCCGCGGGCGACGGTCGCGTTCGACCACAAGAAGATCATCACCGATGCCGTGGAACGCGCGCGGAGCAAGCTCGAGTACACCACGCTCGCGGCCGCGTTCTGCGGTCCCGAGTTCACCGTGACGGACCTGCGCGAGGTCTACGAGATCGTCTGGGGCGAGACCCTCGACCCCCGCAACTTCCACCGCAAGATCATGAGTGTGCCGGGCTTTCTGGTGCCGACCGGTGAACGGGTGTCACGCCAAGCCGGCCGCCCCGCGGCCGTGTTCCGGCGCGGCCCGGCCACCATCCTGCACCCCGCGATGCTGCGCAGCTCCTGACGCAATTCTCGTCACCTTGACGTTAAAGGTGGTCAGGCCTACCGTGGATCCCATAATCGTCACAATGACATGAATGGGGCCGACATGGAGATCCACTGCTCGGCGGGCTACGCCGTCCGCGCCGTCACCCTCGCTTTCGCCGCCGGTGCGACGCTGGGCGGCGTGCTGACCGGGTGCACGCTGAACACGGCCACGCCTCAGCAGCCGCCCCCGGTCACCGCCGCTTCTCAGGCGGCTTGGTCGGTTCCGGACGGGGATGACTGAGGTCGTACTCCCGTGCCGCAGTCCGCTGCGGCCGGGTGCGGAGCAGGCCTTCGTCCGGGGAGTCGTCCACCTCGTTCAGGCCGAGGGAAACGGCGCGGCGGATCTGTTCGCGGTTTTCCCTCACCACCGCGGAGAAGAAGTCGTCGATGCGGGGGTCCAGGAGGACCTCCAGCAGGACCCGGAAGGACGCGTCGACGGCGGCGCGGACGATCTCGTCGTGGAAGGGCAGGCGGCGCAGGCGGCCGAGCTGCGGGTCGGCCGCGAGTTTTTCCGTGATGATGGCCCGGAGTTCCACCTTGTTCTCGCTGAGGGACTTCGCGAGGTTCTCCGGGTAGTTGCCCGTCTCGAGGACCTTGACGACCTCATCCAGCACGGCGATCGTCACGGGTTTCTTGATGGCGCGGACGATCGGGTCGGAAAGTTTCTCGACCAGGCGGTAGAAGAACTGCTCCCCGACGGCCCGGTCGGCCGCGCGGCCGATGCGGATGAGCAGCAGCAGCCCCGCGATCACGTGGTGCTGCGCGACGAACGGCGGGTACGCGACCGGGATCATCGCGAAGACCTCGTACCAGTTGCGCGTGAGGAAGGCCATGCGCCAGGCCACCTTGCGCCACCGCCAGAGGAAGTGGAGCAGGAAGATGCCGCAGACCACGCAGTCGACGCCGAAGAACCACGCGTCGAGCTGCGCCGGTGGCGGGGGCCCGAGCAGCAGGTAGCCCAGGCCCCCGACGGAGACGACCGCGAGCAGGAACATCACCCAGTCGTCCACGTGCACGTTGCCGGGGAGGATCCCGCTGTTGAGCTCGGCCTCCCGCCGGCCGGTGGTGGTCATGCCATCTCCAGGAATCGACGCCGCGTGGCCCGATGATGGCACGTCAGCACTCCGCGGGCCGTGCGACGAGCCCCGGCGTCAGGCGGCGACGACCGGACCCACCGTGACGTCGTGGGCCTCGGCGGAAGCGTCGAGGGGCGACTGGTCCCACGGCAGCGTGATCCGCGGGTCGCTGGTGTCGCCGCGCGGGGTCGTGGTGCCGGGGGCCGTGATGGTGACGGCGGAGGGCTGGACCTGCTGCTCGGGCGCCTCGATGCCGCTCCAGTGCAGGAGCATCGTGGCCTGCTGACCATCGGCGATGGTGACCAGGGGCGCGTCCGAGGAGCCGGCCTCGGGGGTGACGGTGACGCCGTCGGCGCCGGTGAACGAGACCGGCAGGGCGCCCTGGAAGTTGCAGGACTCGCCGGGCTTCGCGGTGAACACGACGTTCGCGTAGCGCTGCCCGGTGCCCGGGTCGCCGGCGACGATGGTGGTGTCGACCTGCGCCGCGGTGCAGCGGAAGTCGGTGGGCATGGCCGAGGCCGTACCCGCGCCGAGGAACGCGACGGAAGCGGCGGCCGCGCCGGCCAGAGCGGTGACGGTGGCGGCCCGGCGAAGAGTGCTGGTCATGGGATGGCTCCTCCCTGTAGGCGAGCGGACGATCCGCCGCGGAGCGCGGCCGCCGGTGATTCATTCACCGGTCGAGCCCGCTCACTCGAAATATGCCCACACCACGTACGGATTACCGCCTGAAGTGGGATTGCCCCCACGGAAGCAACCTTGAGTGACCGCAGGCGTCCACCAGGTAGTGAACGTCGCGGGAGGATGACTGCGCGCCGGGAACCTGACCGAAGTATTACCTCACACGTAACCCGTTTGACCGGTGACGAATTCGCATGCCAAGCTCGGTGTCACGAACCCGAGGAGGAGCGGATGAGGACCATCGGCAAGGGGGTCGCGGCGCTGGCCGTGATCGGCGGCTCGCTCGCGTTCGAGGCGGTGCCGGCCACGGCGTCGGCCACCGGCACGGCCTTCACCACCCAGAACGGCCGTGTGGTCACCCCGCCGGGACCCGGCTTCGGCACCCCGGAACGCGGCGGCGACCCCATCGCGTGTTTCCTGATCGACACGTTTCGCCGCCGCGGCGCGGAAAACCGGACCGCGCAAAGCTAGCCCGCCGCGTTCGGCAGCGGCGCCGGGCACGTGCCACCCGGCGTCGTGAGCAGCTCGAAATGCCAGAGCTCATTGGAATACGCCTGGCAGAGGCCGTAGTCGGCGCCGTGGCGGATGAGCCAGTCGTCGGCGTCGGTCGGGCCGATGTCCACCGCCTTGCCGGAAACGTGCGTCGATTTCTCCGGCGTGTTCACGTATTGACGCGCGTTTTCGAGGCTCCCGTACTTCTGGATCCCCTCTTCGAGCAGCCGCTGCTGATACGCCTTGCTCCGCCAGCCCGAAGTCACCTTGAACTCGATCCCCCGCCTCCGCGCGTCCGTCGCCGCCTGCTGCACCGCCTTCAACAGGTCCGGGTCCAGCTTCGACACGGCCGGGTAGCTCGTGTCGAACGGCGTGAGGTCCTGCCCCGACGGGATCCCGCCCTGCGCCGGATCGGTGTCGGGGTCGGAAGAACCCGAGGCGACGCCCGCCGGCCACTCCGCCGCCGCCGTCGAGCACCCCGCGACGAGCACCGCGGGCAGCAGCAACAGCACGAACCTGGCACGGATTTCAGGCATTTCCACTCCCGGACGACCCCACGACGATCACCCGGACCACGGTGCAACGAGCGTGTCCCCGGACCGTCAGGCGAATGTCCGCGCCGCGTAACAGCTGCGCAGGATCACGTAACAGCGCGCCGGCCGAGCAGCGCCTCGCCGAGCGGAGTCGTCAGGTACAGCACCGAACGCCCGGACCGTCGCCCCGCGACCAGGCCGTTCTCGCGCAACACCCGCAGGTGCTGCGACACCGCGCTCGGCGAGACACCGAGCGACAACGCCAGATCCGTGGTCGTCGCCGGCGAGCGCAGGGCTTCCAGCAGCTCCGCCCGCGCCCGGCCGAGCAGCCGGACCAGGGCGTCCCCCGCCGGAGCGGCACCGACCGTCCACAATGCACCGACTCCGCGCGCCGGATACCGCACGGTGGTCTGCGTGGCGGTGTTGCGCTTGATCAGCACGTCGGGCGAACCGAGCACGACCGGCATCAGCACCAGGCCACCCGGCCCCCGGTTGACGACCACGTCCCGGCCCGTCCCGGACAGTCGCAGCCGGCCGGCCGACCAGCTCAGCTCGGGGTGCAGATCGGCGAACAGCCGTTCCGCGCCACCGGCCGTCAGCTGCCGCGCCCGGTGGACGACGTCAGCGTCCAGCACGGCCCGGATCCGCGGCCAATGCGGCGCCACCAGCCGCTCGTAGGCCACGCGCAACTCGTCCGCCAGCACCCGCAACCCCGCCGCCGGACGCGCCGCGAACTCCGCGACAAGCGGCGGCGGATCGTCCCCGAAAACTCGCGAAATGCTGGCCCGCACCTGCCGCGCCGCGGTGCGCCCGAGCAGGGCGAGATCGTCGTCGATCGTGCTGGTCGCGTGCGGCGGAGCAGGCACGAGGAAGTTGGGCCAGCCCAGCCCCTTGGCGGTCAGCAATGCCCAGGCCAGCGGCACGTCCAGCGGCTCACGCGCGAGCTCGTCGGCCACCCACCGCAGCCACGGCTGGTGCAGCGGCCCCCGGGTGCGCCCCATGACCTGCAGCAACGCCGCCACCGTCTCCGACAACGGCGACACGGCGAACCGCGTCGCCGCCAGCTCGGCGACGCCCACCTCGACGATGTCCGCCACCTCACCGAGTATGTAGCACTCGGCTACATCATGTCGCGGCCGACGCGGCACCGCCAGGATCCCCGACGTGACGAAACTGCCGCCGGGGTACCGGAAGCTGTGGTGGGCCAACGGGATCGACAACGTCGGCAACGGCGCCTTCGTCACGGCCATGCCGCTGCTGGCCGTCGCCGTCACGCGCGATCCACGGCTGGTTTCACTCGTGGCCGCGGCCGAGTACGTGCCGTGGCTGCTGCTCACCTTGCCCGCGGGTGCCTGGGCCGACCGGCACGACCGCGTCCGGCTCATGACGCGCGCCCAGCTCGCGCAGGCGGCGGTCGCCGGTGCCGTGGCGGTGCTCGTCGCCGGCCACCAGGCGACGATCGTGCTGCTGGTTCTCACCGCCGTCGCCCTCGGCGCTGGCGACGTCGTGTTCGGCACCGCGGCACAGGCGTTCCTGCCCGACGTCGTCCCGAAACCGTTGCTGCCCCACGCCAACGGTTCCCTTCAGGTCGCCAAGACGGTGGGTGTCCAGTTCGCCGGTCCGCCGCTGGGCAGCGCGTTGTTCGCGCTCACCGCGGCGCTCCCGTTCGGGCTCGACGCGGTTTCCTTCGCCGCCTCCGCCGCACTCGTCGCGAAGCTGCCTCGCCGCACGCACCAAGCCAAGCAGAAAGCCCGGATCGCCGAAGGGCTCCGCTGGCTCGCGCACCACCGGCTGCTGCGCGCGCTGGCGATCCTGCTGGGCGTCAACACCTTCTGCGGCCAGCTCGCCACCGCGACCCTCGTCCTCCTCGCCACCGAGGTCCTCCACGTCAGCCCCGGCGGCTACGGCGTGCTGCTCGCGGCCGCGGCCGTCGGCAGCGTCGCCGGGGGTCTGGTCAACGCCCGGATCGTGGCGCGGATCGGGCCGCTCAGCGCACTCGTCACCAGCCTCGCCGCGAACGCCGCGGTCTTCGCCGCCATCGGCCTCAGCCCGAACGCCGCGGTCCTCGGCGTTTTCCTCGCCCTCAACGGTTTCGTCACCACGCTGTGGAACGTCGTCACCGTCAGCCTCCGCCAGGACCTCGTCCCGGCGCCGCTGCTCGGGCGCGTCACCAGCGTCTACAAACTCCTCGGCTGGGGCCTCATCCCCCTCGGCACGCTGACCGGAGGTCTCCTCGCGGCGGCCTTCGGGCTGCGGGTCCCGTACCCGGTCGCGGGCGCCGTGCGCGGCCTCGCGTTGCTGGCCGCATTGCCGGTGCTGGTGCGAAACCGGCCCCGGTACCATCGCCCTTCATGACGGAACCACGCTGGCTCGGCGACGGCGAGCAGCGTGCCTGGCGCGCCTTCCTCGCGATGAGCCGGCGCCTCGACCACGCACTCACCCGCCACCTGCAGGACGAGTTCGGCCTCTCCGGCGCCGACTACACGATCCTGGTCACCCTCTCCGAGGCCCCGGACGAGCGGATGCGCGCGTATGAGCTCATCGAGTCCACCGATTGGGAGAAGAGCCGGCTCTCCCACCACCTCAAGCGCATGGAACGCCGCGGTCTCGTCTGCCGCGAACCCACGGACAACGCACGCTCCCCCGAGTTCTGCCTCACCGCCGCGGGCCAAGAGGCCATCGTCGACGCCGCCCCCGCCCACGTGGCGCAGGTTCGCAAGCTCTTCTTCGAAGCCGTCTCACCCGCCGAAGCCGCCCGCTTCGCCGCGACGTGCGAGAAGGTCCTCGACGCCCTCGGCGGCACCCCCGCGTAGCACGACCGGGCAATTCGCCGGACCGGGTCGGAACCGCCCACGCCGCCGGCCGTCTCCTGGTCATGACGATCTTGACGATCCGCCGCACCCTGGTGACCCTCGCGGCCGGGGTGGCCACCGCCGCTATCGCCGCCACGGCGACCACCGCCGCCTCGGCCGCGGGCGAGAACGACGTGACCGCCTTCAGCGCCGCCGACCGCGCGGCGGCGCTCGCGTATTGGACACCCGAGAAGATGAAGGCCGCCGGGGCCGACACGATCGACCGCGTGGAGCAGGTGGCGAAGCGCTGGGCCGGACCGGGGCCGCAGGGCGTCGGACGGCTCTTCTTCACCGAGGTCTCGCCCGGCGAAGCGCCTCAGGACAGCTGGTGCACCGCCACCGCCGTGCCGAGCACGAGTGGCGACGTCCTCGCGACGGCCGGGCACTGCGCGTACGGCGGGCTGAACCGCGAGGACCAGGTGATCCCGATCAAGAACTCCGTGTTCGTGCCCGGTTACGACCAGGGCCGCCGCCCGCACGGGGTGTTCGCGACGCGTGCGCTCGCCTTCCGCCACTCCTACACCACGGGCAGCGAACCCGACGTCGCCATGGTCGTGCTCGATCAGCAGCAGGGGCACCACGTCGCCCAGGTGGCGGACACGCAGCGGATTTCGTTCGACCACAAGGGAACCACGCAGGCCGCGATCGTCGGCTACCCCGGTTCGAAGGCGTACTTCGGGGAAGCATTGATGTGGTGCGACCTGCCCACGCACCAGGACCCGACCGCGTTCGACCACTGGATGTCCACGTGCGACATGGCCGGCGGGTCGAGCGGCGGCCCGTGGTTCGCCGGCTTCAACCGCTGGACCGGCACCGGCGAGATCTTCTCGGTCACCAGCCGCGGCGAGCTCGACTACGACGACACCACCGGCGAGTCCAAGACCCTCAGCCTCGAAGGCGCCCCGCTCGGCGCGGACGCGAAGAACCTGTACGAAGCGGCCGAAAAGCTCTGATGCGGCAGGGAAGCCGCCCGGGCAAGGCGGCTTCCCCGTTCACCGTCAAGCAGTCAGGCCGACCGCGGCCTCGGCCGTGTTGACCAGGAACGTCAACGTCTCGCGGAAGTACAGCTGCACGCTGTCGGCGTCGTGGCTCGTGTAGCCGATCGACAGGTCCTGCCCGAAGTGCAGCTCGTAGTCGCCGCCGCGGGTCGTGAGCACGCACGCGCCCTCGATGGCCGGCGTCAGGATCAGGTCCCCGTCCACGATCTGCTTCAGGTGCTCCAGCACCGGGTAACCGTGGCTGGCCGCCTCGATCGCGGCGGTGTACGCGGCGTTGCTCAGCAGGACCGAGTACGGCCCCGCGACGCCGGCCGACCGCAGCTTCGCCAGCGCGTCGCCGATCGCCTTGGGGTACGCGCTCGCCTCGCCGGGCAGCGCGACCGGGCTCAGTGACGACGCCGGACGGATGCCCGCGATGCCGGCGCCCGCGAAGCCGTCGAACACGATGCGGTCCTCGGCGTACGCGATGGCCTGCGCGGCGTCCTTCACCGGCTGCCAGTCCGGGTCCTTCGCGCCCCACTCCACGGAGTCGACGGCCTCGCGCGTGACGGTGAAGGGCACCTTCAGGTCCACGATCCGCTGCGCCGTGCGAAGCCGCGTGGTGACCCCGGCCAGCGGGCTCTCGACGCCCTCGATGTGCCCGGTGCCCACCGCCGAGAGCGTCGCGTCGTCGGCCACGACCACGTCGACCACCTTGCGCGCCGACGCGAACTCGGCGAACGTGCGCCGGGCCTCGTCCTCGAGGTCCGACCAGGCGACGTCGGAGATCGGGGCGAGTTCGCGATGCAGGTTGTTCATGACCGGGGACTCCTTCGCAGGCTGCCGATGCCCAGCGAGCCGGGCTTGGCTGCCGGAGGCTTGGGTGACGGGGGCTCGGACTCGGACTCGTCCGACGCGTCGCTCGCGACGGCCGGGTCTTCCAGGAACTCCGCCGTGGGCACGTAGAACAGCGCACCCGTGAGCGGCGTCGAGAAGTCGAGGATGCGGTCGGTGTTGCCGGGCGGCGAGCCGACGAACATGTTCTCCAGCATCGTCTCGATGATCGAGGGCGTCTTGGCGTAGCCGATGAAGTACGTGCCGAATTCGCCGTACGCGGGGCGCCCGAAGGGCATGTTGTCGCGCAGGATCTCGAGCTCGTTGCCGTCTTCGTCTTCGATCACGTTGAGCGCGATGTGGGAGTCGGCGGGCTTCTCGTCGTCCGACAGCTCCACATCGGACAGTTTGCGCCGGCCGATCACCAGCTCCTGCTGCTCGGTGGTGAGCTTGTTCCACGCCGTCATGTCGTGCAGGTACTTCTGCACGATCACGTAGCTGCCGCCGTTGAACGCCTCGTCGTCGTCGACCAGCACGGCCTCGACGGCGCCGCGGCCGGTCGGGTTCTCGGTGCCATCGACGAACCCGAGCACGTCACGCGCGTCGAAGTAGCGGAAGCCCTGCACCTCGTCGACGACCGTGACCACGCCCTCGAGCCGCGCCATGATCAGCGACTCGAGCTCGAAGCACAGGTCCATGCGCTCGGCCCGCAGGTGGAACAGCAGGTCGGCCTTGGTCGTCACGCTCGTGTGCTTGTCACCGGCGAACACGGGCAGGTCGTGCAGCTCGGCCGGCTTCGGCGAGCCGTAGATCCGGTCCCACGCCGACGAGCTGATGCCGGCCACGCACGTGAGCCCGCCGTCCAGCGACCGGAACCCGACGGAACGCTGCAACCCGGCCAGATCGGCCAGCAGGTCCTTCGCCACGGACTCCCCGCCGGGGTTCACGCGGACCACCAGGAAGATCGCCGCGCGCGTGAGCGGGCCGACCACCTCCTGCGGCTCCGGCGGCAGCTCGGCTGAAGACGCCGTCACCGCTCACCTCCGGCGCAGCGCGCTTTCTCGACCACTCGCCCTCCTGCCTGCCCGACCGACGTCGCGAATCCTAACCCGGCTCGCTGGAATCGCCCGCCGCACTCACACGGCCGGGAAACCCGTGCCGTCAGGCCGTGCAGAACAGTTGCTTGAGCACGCGCGGCACGGCCTCACCCAGCTCGTCGGCCGCGGTCTCGCGCCCCGCCAGGTGCCGGAGCAGGAACTGCTGGAAAAGGCCGTCGAACGTGGCGTACGCGACCGCCTCGGACACCTGGGGCACGGTGCCGGCCAGCTCGGCGTAGCGCTCGACGACGCGCCAGATCATGGCCTGCCTGCGGTCGTCGATCTCGAGCACGTCGGCGCGGAAGGACTCCTCGAACAGGCTCTGGTTGCGCAGGTCGTACCAGAGGCGGTGCATCACGGCGTCGGTGCGCAGCGTGGCCGCCATGGCCGCGCCGAAGCCGCGGTCGAGCTCCTCGGCCGTGTGCGCCTCGGCCACCACGTCGTCGTAGCGCGTCACGCAGACCTCTTCGAACTTGCGCACCGAGTAGGTGAGCAGTTCGACCTTGCCGGCGAAGTAGTAGTGCAGCACGCCGTGGGAGAAATCCGACTTCTGGGCGATCTCGCGCAGGCTCGTGCGGGCGTAGCCCAGCTCGGCGAGCGCCTGCAGCGCAGATTCCGCCAGCTGCTCGCGCCGCTGGGCGAACTTGTCCACGCCCCGGCGCGAGATGCGCTCCTTTGCCTGCGTCACGCCGGGAGTCTAGCGCGGCCCGGCACCCGGCGCGGAAGTTCCTTGACGACTGTCCAAGAAAATCTTGACGACTGTCCAAATTTGGCTACGGTGTGACCTACGCCGCATGTCTCAAGGAGGAGATGTCGATGGTTTCCTACGACCTCAGCGGGCGAACCGCGCTGGTGACGGGTGGGGCACAGGGCCTGGGGGCCGGGATGGCCGAGGCGCTCGCGAAGGCCGGCGCCACCGTGGTCGTCGCCGACGTGCAGGAGGAGCTGGGCCGCGCGACGGCCGACTCCATCAAGCAGACCGGCGCGACGGCCGGGTTCGTCCGGCTCGACGTGACCGACGACGCGGAGTGGGAGCAGGCCGTCGCCGCGGTCGTCGGCGAGTACGGCGGCCTCGACGTGCTGGTGAACAACGCCGGCGTGGAGATCACCGGCCTCGTCGCCGACCTCGACCCCGCCCACGTGCGCAAGATGCTCGAGGTCAACGTGCTGGGCACCGCGCTCGGCGTGAAACACGCGTTCCGCGCGATGCGCCCCGGCGGCGCGGCAGGCAACGGCGGCTCGATCGTGAACATCTCCTCGGTGGCCGCGACCATCGCGTTCCCCGGGATCGCGGGCTACTCGGCCACGAAGTCGGCCGTCGACCGGCTCACCCGCGTGGCCGCGATGGAGGCCGGGAAGCTCGGTTACGGCGTGCGCGTGAACTGCGTGTACCCGGGCCTCGTGCCCACGCAGATGGGCAACCAGCTGGCCAACGACGTCGTCGAGGTCGGGTTGTTCCCGAGCGTCGAGGACGCGATCGGTGCCGTGGTCGGGCAGACGCCGGCGGGCCGGCTCGGCGAGGTGGCCGACATGGCCGACGCCGTGGTGTTCCTCGCCTCCGACGCCGCCCGCTTCATCACCGGCGCGGGGCTGCCCGTCGACGGCGGCATGGGCATGTGACCGGATCCCCTCTCACTTCAGCGACCTCTGCGAAAGGACAACCGTCGTGAGCAAGCCCGTCGTCGTCTACGGCGCTTCCGGCTACACCGGACGCCTGATCTGCGAATACCTGCGTGAGTACAACGTGCCCTTCGTCGCCGCGGGGCGCGACAAGGCCCGGCTTCAGGAGTCGCTCGACCACATCCCCGGCCTCGACACCGTGGACCACGAGGTGGTGGAGGTGGCCCACGAGGTCGGCCCGCTCACCGAACTGTTCGCCGGCGCGTCGGTGGTGTGCAACACCGTCGGCCCGTTCAGCGAATACGGCCACGAGGTCGTGCAGGCCTGCCTCGCGTCGGGGGCGCACTACCTCGACACGACCGGGGAGCAGGACTGGCTGATCTCGGCCGAGGAGCGCTACGGCGCCGACATGGCGGCCCAGGGCCTGCTGCTGTCGCCGGGCGTCGCCCAGATGTACACGACCGGCGAGATCGCCGCGAACATCTGCCTGGAGACGCCGGGCCTGGACACCCTCGACATCCTGGTGTTCTGGAAGGGCTACCCGACCGTCGCGTCGACCCGCACCATCCTCGTCAACGCGGCACTCTCGTCGGCGTACTACCTGGAGCAGAACGAGTACCGGGAGTGGCCGGCCGACGGCGGTCTGCACGACGTCGTCGTGCCGGGTCACCACGAAACCGGCCTAGCGCTGCCGTGGGGCGGGACTTCGCACCCGGTGTGGTTCAAGCGCGACCCGCGTGTGGCCAACGTGAAGGCCATCGGCGGCGTGTTCGACCGCGCGCTGATGCAGGGCGTGCCGATGATCGTGGCCGCCGTGCTGGAGCAGGTGAAGGACCTGCCGGAGGCCGAGAAGCTCAAGGTGCTGCACGAGCAGGCCGCCGCCGTGCGCGACGAGATGCCGCCGCGGGAGAACCAGCGGCTGAACACGTCGCTGGACTCCGTGCACGCGTCGGGCCCACTGGGCCGCGCCCACTGCGTGATCCACGGGACCTGCAACTACAAGCAGACGGGCCTGTTGCAGGCGTACGCCGCGTACTCGCTGCTGCAGCAGCCGCCGCGACGCGCCGGGTTCGCCTCGGCGTGCCAGGCGTTCGGGCACCGGGAGCTGCTCGGCGTGCTGCGGTCGTTCGGGCTCGTGTCCAACCCCGTGCTGACCGTGCACGCGTGAGCCGGGGAGACGAGCGGTGCGGTTGATCGACTACCTCGACAAGGGCGCCTCGCTGGGCGCTTCGGCGCCGTGCTTGACGAGGGACGGCGTTTCCCTGAGCTACGGCGAGGTCCAGGAGCTGTCCTGGCGGGTCGCCCGGGCGCTGGCGCGCTCGGGTGTGCGGCCGGGCGACAAGGTCGCGATCCTCTCGGGGAACGACCCGGTGTCGTTCGGTTGCGTCTTCGGCATCAGCCGCGCAGGGGCGATCTGGTGCCCGGTCAACCCACGCAACGAGGCGGCCGAGAACAGGGAGCTGCTCGACCTGTTCGACTGCACGTGCTTGCTGGTGCAGTCGTCGTTCGCACCGCTCGTCTCCCGCATCCTGCCCGACCTGCCGGCGGTGACGACCGTGGTGTGCCTGGACGGTTCGATGCCCGGCGCGGTGTCGTTGCCGGAGTGGCTCGACGGGCTCGACGCGGCGCCGTTCGACGTGCCGCCGCCCGACGACGTGGCGCTGCTCGTCGGCACGGGCGGCACCACGGGCCGGCCGAAGGGCGTGGTGCTGACCGGGCACAACATCGAGACGATGTCGGCGCTCACGCTCATGAGCTACCCGTTCTCTCCGCGGCCGCGGTACCTCGCGTTGGCGCCGCTGACGCACGCGGCCGGCGTGCTGTGCTTCCCGGTGCTGACGCTCGGCGGCGAGATCGTCGTGATGCCGAAGCCCGACCTGGGCGAGTTCCTGGCCTTGGTGCAACGGCATCGCATCACGCACACGTTCCTGCCGCCGACGTTGATCTACCTGCTGCTGGACCATCCCGATCTGTCCACAACGGACTTCGGCTCGATGGAGTGCCTCTGGTACGGCGCCGCCCCGATGTCGGCGGCGCGGCTCGAAGAGGCGATCACGCGGATCGGCCCGGTGCTGGGCCAGCTCTTCGGCCAGAGCGAAGCACCCATGATGATCTCGACCCTGGCGCCGGCCGAGCACTTCCACGCCGACGGTTCCCTCGCCCGCGAACGCTTCACCTCCGCGGGCCGGCCCACGCCGCTCACGCGGGTGGCCATCATGTCCGACAACGGATCCCTGCTGCCGCCCGGCGCGCGCGGCGAGATCGTGGTGCGCGGGCCGCTCGTGATGCCGGGCTACTACAAGAACCCCGCCGCGACCGAGGACGTCAGCCGCTACGGCTGGCACCACACCGGCGACATCGGCTACCTCGACGACGAGGGTTACCTCCACATCGTGGACCGTGCCAAGGACATGATCATCACGGGCGGTTTCAACGTGTACTCGGCCGAAGTCGAGCAGGCCCTGATGACGCACCCGGACGTGCAGGACTGCGCCGTGGTCGGCCTGCCCCACGAGAAATGGGGCGAACAGGTCACCGCGGTCGTCCAGCTCCACAGAGGACGGTCGGTGTCCGAGGACGAGCTGCGCACCGTCGTCAAGGAGCTCCTGGGCAGCGTCAAAACCCCGAAGGTCGTCCGGATCTGGCCCGACCTTCCGCGGTCGAAGGTGGGCAAAGTGCTGAAGACGGACGTCAAGGCCCAGCTGCTCCGCTGAGCGGCACTTGCCGGACCATCGCCGCCGCGAGGGACGCAGAGTCCCCGCGGCGGCGTTTCGCGTGTCCGCGTGAACACTCTGCGCCGACCGAGGGCGCCTCCGCGAATAATCACCGGTACAGACCTTTGTCCGGTCTTGTCCACTCCCGTTGCGAGACCGAAATCGCCCCCCGGCCGAGGCCGGAAACGGGGCCGCTACCGTTGGCATTTCGAGCACCGGACGGCGTCGGGCCCCGGTATGCCGGAGAACCTGCAGAAGAGGAGCCCTGATGCGTCGCACCAAGGCCTCCGGTCCGCTGCGCGCGGCCCAAGTCGTGCTCGTCGTCGTGTCCCTGCTCGTGCTGGGCGGCACCGGTTACGCGTGGTCGACCCTGCACTCGCTCACCGACGGCCTGACCAGGGCCGATGTGATCACCGGCACCGACCAGCCGCCGCTGGGCGAGCAGAACATCCTCATGGTCGGCCTGGACACGCGCACCGACGCGCAGGGCAACCCGCTGCCCGCCGACGTGCTCTCGCAGCTGCACGCGGGCGGCGCCGACGACGGCGGTGACACGACCGACACCATGATCGTCATCCACATCCCCGCGGGTGGCGGCCAGGCGACGGCGATCTCCATCCCGCGTGACTCGTACGTGAAGATCGCCGGCGACTACGGCAAGCACAAGATCAACTCTGCGTACACCTACGGCCTCGTCGCGGAGAAGAACAAGCTGGTCGCGCAGGGTGTGTCCGGCGCACAGCTGGAGACGGACTCCGCGCAGGCCGGCGCCAAGACGGCGATCGATACCGTCCAGCAGTTCACCGGGCTCACCATCACGCACTACGCGGCCGTGAACCTCGCCGGCTTCTACTACCTGAGCGAGGCCGTCGGCGGCGTGCCGGTGTGCCTGAACAAGGCCGTGCACGACTCGTACTCGGGCGCGAACTTCGCGGCGGGCCCGCAGAGCGTCGGCGGGGCGAAGGCGCTGCAGTTCGTGCGCCAGCGCCACGGGCTGCCCAACGGCGACCTCGACCGCATCAAGCGCCAGCAGGTGTTCATGGCGAGCATGGCCAAGACGATCCTGTCGGCCGGCACGCTCGCCGACCCGGGCAAGCTGGACAACCTGATCACGGCCGTGAAGAAGGCCGTGGTGGTCGACTCCGGGTGGGACATCGTCGGGTTCGCGCAGCAGCTGCACGGGATGAGCGCGGGCGCGCTGAAGTTCGTCACCGTGCCGGTCGTGAGCATCTCGCTCAAGACGCCGTCGGACGGCGACGCGGTGGAGGTGGATCCCGGCCAGGTGCAGCAGTTCGTGCGCCAGCAGCTGGGCACGCCGGCGGCTTCTTCGTCGAACGCGCCCGCCGCGCCGGGTGACTCGAGCCTGAGCCAGTACACCGTGGACGTGCGCAACGCGTCGGACACCAGCGGCCTGGCCGCGAGCGTGGCCGACAAGCTCGCGGCCGCCGGGTACACCAAGGGCACGGTGGCCAACGCGACCACGCGCAAGATGTCGATCGTCTTCTACGGCCACAGCCAGAAGACCGAGGCGACGCAGATCGCGAAGACGCTCGGCGGGATCGCCGTGAGCCCCGACTCCTCGCTGGACGAGGACCACTTCCGCGTGTTCCTGGGCAAGGACTACGAGGACTCCAGTGGCTCGTCGAGCACCGGCGGCGCGCCGCAGGTGCACCCGGCGGCGTACGTGAGCCCCGCGCCCGCACAGACCCCGCCGCCGATCACCGGCGACGGCGTCCCCTGCGTGAACTGAGTCCTTTTCGTCCTGATAACTCGTTTCCGGGCATTCTGGTAGTTCGCTTTTATTTCGGGCACTTCGGTAACGCCGACTCCACGGTTTCGGACTGAGCGAGTGAACCGAAACAACGGCGAAAAAGGTTGCCCGCCATGCCCGAGAGACAGAAACCGGCCAACTTCCGGAACCTGCTGAACCACGTTTCCGTGGCCAACGCGAAAAGGGTGGCCGCGAGTGCCGAAGAGCTCGCACAGCGTGTGCTCGCGACCGTCGGCGCCCGTCAGCCGGAGTCCCGGATCTCCGCCGACTCGCAGACCTACTGGCACCGGCCCAGCGGGGATCGCTGGCAGGCCAACGCACATTGGCGCGACGCGTCCGTGTTCCAAGGCAGCGACCTGTGGTCGCGCCTCGGCCGCGAGCACCTCGACCTGTTCGACGCGGGCGCCCGGATGGCGGGCTTCACCGGCCCGTGGCACCGCGTTCTGGAATGGGGCTGCGGGGGCGGCGCGAACGCGATCCACTTCGCTCCGCGTGCGGAAGAATTCGTCGGCGTCGACATCGCGACGGAAACGTTGCAGGAATGCGAACGCCAGGTGAAAGCCGCTTGCGACACCCCGTTCCGGCCGATCGCGATCGACGTCGCGAATCCGGAAGGAGCGCTCGACGCCGTCGGCGGGCTGGTCGACGTCTTCTTCTCCTGCTACGTCTTCGAGCTCATCCCCACCCCGGAGTACGGGGAACGCCTGCTGCACATCGCCCGGCAGCTGCTGGCACCCGACGGCCTGGCGATGATCCAGATCAAGTACGACCCCGGCTCGTGGCGCACCGGACCCCGGCGCCGCGCCTATCGCACCGGACTGGCCGAGATGACCACATACGGCATCGACGCGTTCTGGCAGACCGCCACCCGCTGCGGCCTGCGGCCACTCGCGGTCCACCTCGTCCCGAAGAACGACCTGGACGAGCGCTACGCCTACTTCTTCCTGTGCAACGAAAACCCCTTCTGATCCGGTTTGCGAAGTTCGTCCGTGTCAGGAGATCTCGGGGTACGTGTGACTCCTATTGCCCACTGACCGTTTTCCTACCAGGCGTGATCAATCAGCGACAACGCGTTCATGATCACAAACACAGTCAAGTGTCGGGCCGACCACGATCAGTAAACTTAGGGGACGCAAACAACTAGCCCAAAAGGAGCCGACGGCGCCTCCCGCTGGACGAACGCCGACCCAGGGAGGGCTGAGCATTGGCGACCCCGCCGACCGAGATCACCAGTACCGAGCACCGCGTCGAGGAGCTGCTGGCCGCTGAGCCGCGGTTGTGGGACGCCGTCCCCGACGCCGGGATCGCCGAGGCGATCCGACGACCGGGGCTGTCCCTGGTCGAGCTGATCGAAACGGTGATGACGGGGTACGCCGAGCGCGCCGCGTTCGCCGAACGCGCCACGGAGGCGGTGACCGACCCGGCGACGGGCCGCACCACGCTCCGGCTGCTGCCGCGGTTCGACACGGTGACCTACCATGAAGCGTGGCTGCGCGCGTGCGCCATCGCGGGCGAGTGGACCCACCACACCGAAGCCCCCGTGGTCGCGGGTGATTTCGTGGCCACGCTCGGCTTCACGAGCACCGACTACGCGATCATCGACCTCGCGGGCGTCCGCGCCGGCGTGGTGTCGGTGCCGCTGCAGGCCGGCGCGACGGCCGGCACGCTCAAGCCGATCGTCACCGAGACCGGGCCGAAGCTGCTGGCGTCCAATGTGGACAACCTTGAGACCGCCGTGGACCTCGTGCTCGACAGCACGAGCGTGCGGCGCCTGGTCGTGTTCGACTACCGCCCCGAGGTCGACGCCGAGCGCGAGAAGTTCGAGGCCGCCCAGGCGCGGCTCGCCTCGGCCGACCGCCCGATCGTCGTCGAGCCGCTGGGTGCGGTGCTGGAACGCGGCGCCACCGCGGCGTCCGCGCCGGTGGCCGACGCGGACCCGGACCGCCTGTCGCTGCTCATCTACACCTCGGGCAGCACCGGCACGCCCAAGGGCGCGATGTACACCGACCGGCTCATCGCCAACCTGTGGCACGGGCTCTTCCCCGAACGGCCCCAGTTCCCGTTGGTGGATCTCAACTTCATGCCGCTGAGCCACGTGATGGGCCGCGCCCTGCTCGTCGCCACCCTGGCCGAAGGCGGAACCATCCACTTCGCCGCGAAGAGCGACCTGTCCACCTTGTTCGAGGACATCTCGCTAACGCGCCCCACCCAGATCGTGATGGTGCCGCGCATCTGCGACATGATCTTCCACCGCTACCAGAGCGAGCTCGACCGCCGTGCCCTCGGCGCCGGTTACTCGGCCGAGCTGGAAGCCGAGGTCAAGCACGACCTGCGCACGAGCTTCCTCGGCGGGCGGACGGTCTGGGCCGCGTCCGGTTCCGCGCCCCTGTCGGCCGAGATGCGGGCCTTCATCGAGTCGGTGCTCGGCCTCCACCTGCACGACGGGTACGGATCGACCGAGGCCGGCATCGTGCTGTTCGACCACAAGCCGACCCGCCCGCCGGTGCTCGACTACAAACTCGACGACGTCCCGGAGCTCGGCTACTTCGCCACGGACTCCCCACACCCGCGTGGAGAGCTGCTGGTCAAGGCGACCAGCCTGGTGCCGGGGTACTACAAGCGCCCCGACGCCACGGCCGAGGTGTTCGACGAGGACGGCTACTACCGCACCGGCGACATCATGGCCGAGACCGCACCGGACACGCTGTTCTACCTCGACCGGCGCAAGAACGTGCTGAAGCTGTCGCAGGGCGAGTTCGTGGCCGTGTCGCGACTGGAGGCCGAGTTCGCGGCCGCGCCGGCGATCCGGCAGATCTACCTGTACGGCAGCAGTGAACGCGCGTACCTGCTCGCGGTGATCGTGCCGACGCCGGAGGCGCTCGAAGCGTTCGGTGACTCGGAAAAGCTCAAGGTGCAGCTGAGCGAATCGCTGCAGAGCATCGCGAAGGAGTCCGATCTCAACTCGTACGAGATCCCGCGTGACTTCCTCGTGGAGAACGAGCCGTTCAGCCCCGAGAACGGGCTGCTCACGGGAATCCGCAAGCTGTCACGGCCGGCGCTGAAGGAGCACTACGGCGAGCGGCTCGAACAGCTCTACCGCGAGATCGCCGAGCGGGAGTCGAGCGAGCTGCGCGAACTGCGGCAGGTCGGGCGTTCGCAGCCGGTGTTCGACACGGTCGTGCGGGCGGCGCAGGCCCTGCTCGGCGCGTCTTCAGGCGAGCTGAGCCCCGAAGCGCACTTCGTGGAGCTGGGCGGCGACTCGCTGTCGGCGCTCACGTTCTCCAACCTGCTGCGGGAGATCTTCGACGTCGAGGTGTCGGTCGGCGTCGTCATCAGCCCGGCGACCGACCTGCGCAAGCTCGCGTCGTACATCGAGGACGCGCGCGAGTCGGGTGCCAAGCGGCCCTCTTTCGCCACGGTCCACGGCACGGACAGCACCGAGGCCCGCGCCGACGCGCTCACGCTCGACAAGTTCCTCGACGCCACCACCCTCGACGGCGCGTCGTCGCTGGCGCGCCCCACGGGCACCGTCGGCACGGTGCTGCTGACCGGCGCCAACGGCTACCTCGGCCGCTTCCTGTGCCTGGAGTGGCTGGAACGGCTGGCCGAATCAGGTGGCCGGCTCATCTGCATCGTCCGCGGCAGCTCCGCCGACGCCGCGCGCAAGCGGCTGGAGGACGCGTTCGACAGCGGCGACGCCAAGCTGCTGCGCCACTTCCGCGACCTGGCCGCCGAGCACCTGGAGGTGCTGGCGGGCGACATCGGCGAGCCGGACCTCGGCCTCGACGAGGCGACGTGGCGGCGGCTGGCCGACACCGTGGACCTCATCGTGCACCCGGCCGCGCTGGTGAACCACGTGCTGCCGTACGACCAGCTGTTCGGCCCCAACGTGGTGGGCACCGCGGAGCTGATCCGGATGGCGTTGACCGCACGGATGAAGCCGATCACCTATCTGTCCACAGTGGCCGTGGTCTCCGACCAGGCTTCCTCGGCCGACGAGGTGTCCGACATCCGCGTGACGAGCCCCGTCCGCGTGCTCGACGACGGTTACGCCAACGGCTACGCCACCAGCAAGTGGGCCGGCGAGGTGCTGCTGCGCGAGGCCAACGACGCCTTCGGCCTGCCCGTCGCCACGTTCCGCTCCGACATGATCCTGGCGCACAGCCGGTACTCCGGCCAGCTCAACGTCCCGGACATGTTCACGCGGCTGCTGCTCAGCCTCATCGTCACGGGCATCGCACCGGGCTCCTTCTACCGCTCGCCCGCGCCCGCCCACTACGACGGCCTGCCCGCCGACTTCACCGCCGAGGCCATCACCACCCTGGGCACCCAGGCGACCGAGGGCTACCGCACCTACAACGTCCTCAACCCCCACGAGGACGGCGTCTCCCTCGACACCTACGTCGACTGGCTCGTCGCGGCCGGGTATCCGATCAAGCGCATCGACGACTACGCCGAATGGTTCGCCCGCTTCGAGACGGCCATCCGCGGGTTGCCGGAGAAGCAGAAGCAGCACTCTTTGCTGCCGCTGCTGCACGCCTTCTCCGCGCCCGCCGACCCCGTCGACGGAGCCGGCATCCCGACCGACCACTTCCGCTCGGCCGTCCAGGACGCCGGCATCGGCGCGGACAAGGACATCCCCCACGTGACGGCGGAGCTGATCCGGAAGTACGCGGCGGATCTGTCGCAGCTCAGGCTGATCTGAGGTCCTCCTGCCCGGCGCCGGGGAGACTCGGCGCCGGGCAAGAACTTCGTAATAGCGGGAAAGAATGCGGCCAGGACGGCCGTTCCGAGGCTGGCCGCTCTTGATCACCGAGGCCAGCGCTCGAATCCCGCCACGGAAAGATGGCGGTTTCTGTTGCTTTGCCGACGTTTTCCGTGGGTGGTCACACGATCGTCACGAGCATCCGGCCAGGCCCAGCGCGATCCGCCGGTTCCGCATCGACGTGCCGCCGCGGGACCTCACCGGCATTCACCTGAACGTGCCCGCGACCGTGCCGCCGGAGATCGCGAGAGGCCTTGCCGACGGTGGTCCCACGCCGGCGGGTCTGTCCACTCAGGTCGGCACCGGCGGCCACCTCGCCGTGTGAGCGCGGCCGGAGCTGTTCTCGAAGGAACTTCGGGCCGCGTTGCGCTTCCTCCGCTGATTACACTCGCGCGGGTGGACACGATCATCGCCCCCGCGCCCGCGGTGTGGTACGGCTGCATGGGTCTCGGCGGCAGCTGGGACCGGCCCCGTACGCGCCCGCCGACGTCGATGCCGCCGAGGCGGCGATCACCGCCGCGCAGGTGCTCGCCGCCGGGGTGGCGACGGCCTCGGTCGTCGGGGCCGCTGCTCCGGCTGCCGCGATGGGCGGCCACACGTCGTTGGGCCCGCTGAAGCAGGTGCGGGCCGGCGTGCTGAACATCGGTTACGCGGAAGCCGGCCCCGCGAACGGACCGGTGGTGCTCCCGCTGCACGGGTGGCCGTACGACATCCACAGCTACGTCGACGTCGCGCCCGCGCTGGCGGCGCAGGGCTACCGCGTGATCGTGCCGTACCTGCGCGGCTACGGGACCACGACGTTCCGCGCAGGAGCGACGTTCCGCAACGCCCAGCAGTCCGCCGTCGCCGCCGACGTCGTCGCGCTGATGGACGCGCTGAAGATCGGCCGGGCCGTGATCGGCGGCTTCGACTGGGCTCCCGCACCGCCGGCGCGGTGGCCGCGCTGTGGCCGCAGCGGTGCACGGCGCTGGTGCTCGTGAGCGGCTACCTCATCACCAACCTGAAGACCCAGCGCGACCCGCTGCCGCCCGCCGCCGAGCTCGGCTGGTGGTACCAGTACTACTTCTCGACCGAACGCGGCGTGCTCGGCTACACCCGCAACACCGACGAGTTCAACAAGCTGATCTGGCAGACCGTCTCCCCGAAGTGGCACTTCGACGACGCGACCTACCAGCGCACCGCCCAGTCGTTCACGAACCCGGACCACGTGGCCCCGCCGACGGCTCGGCCTACCGCAAGCAGTTCACGGGCTCCTACGCCCACCGCGTCCTGCCCGGCATCGGCCACAACGTCCCCCAGGAAGCGCCTGCGGACTTCACAAAAGCCATCGTGGCCGCGGATCACCTCTGAGTACCGTGGCCCCATGGGCCACAAAGGCATCCGCGACGGCGGACCACCGCCAGATCCGAAGTTCCGCCCCGAAGACGTGGTCGGGATGCCGATCCGCAAGGCCGTGCTCGAACTGACCCGCCACGGCTACCTCATCGACTCGCCGACCACTGACGACCAGCATCTCGCGTGGCTGAGTTACCGGGTGCGCCTGACCGCGGCGGAAGGCGTGATCACCGGCGTCGTCGTCGGCTGACCCGCGACAAACGGAAGCGGGGCCGATCCACAGTGGACCGGCCCCGCTTCGTTGAGTTCAGCGGTAGATCAGGCGTTGCTACGACGACGGCGCACCAGCACCAGCATCGCGCCGCCGGCCAGGACGAGGGCCGCGCCGATGCCGATGGGCAGCGAGGCGTCCACGCCGGTGTTCGCCAGGGGCTGCGAGCCGCCCGCCGCCGGGGCGGCCGGGGTGGCCGGCGCCGCCGGGGTGGTCGGCGGGGTGACGCCGGCTTCGGCCCAGGTGGCGGTGGCCGAGGTGTCGACCGTGGTCTTCTGCGACTCCGCGACGATCAGCGACTGCGCCGGGTGCTTGGCGTAGTTCTCGCCCACGAAGAGACGACCGGTGTCGAGGTGGCCGACGGCCTTGAGCGCCAGCTCGGCCGTGCCGGCCTTGGCGTCCTTGGGGACGTCGAGGTACAGCTTGGTGCCGTCCTTGACCTCGCCCTCCGTCACGGCCTTGCCGTCGGCGTCGGCGAGCTTGACGCCGTCGGGCAGCTGCGTGGTGAGGTCGGTGATGTCACCGGTGGTGGCGATGGTGAACGGGCCGATCTTGGTACCCGCTTCGCCCTTGGCCGAGGCCGGGGTGATGCTCAGCGTCGGCTTCGGCTGCTGGCCGATACCGACGTTGTCGCTGCCCGTGAGGTAGTCGTACAGGGCGAGCACGTCGGCGCTGTTGTCCGCGTTGCCGTACTGGACGGGCTTGTCGCGGTCCAGCTCCTTGCCGTCGCTGAAGTGCCAGACGGCGGCCTGCGTCGCGGCGATCGCCTCGGCCTGCGACAGGCCGTCGTGCAGCGTGACGCCCTTCAGCTCGGCTTCGATGCCCTTGAGGTCCTCGGTCGGGAAACCGTGGTGCAGGACCCAGTTGATCTTCGCGTTGTTCTTGTTGAACGGCGAGTCCGGGTTCGGGTACTTGTCCCACGGCGTCTCGAGCATGTCCTGCTGCTCGTCGATGTTCGTCTCGATCTCGACGCAGTACAGCTTCAGCATGCTGCCGTCGGAGAGCTTGAGGCCGAACAGGACCGTGTCGTAGTAGTGGTCCTTGCCGTTTTCGTTCAGGTTGACACCGAAGCCGTTGGTGAACGCGCCGGGGACGAGGCGCCCACGCGCCGCGCCGTCCTCGGCCTTCGCACCGGTGTCCGCGGTGGCGCCCTGAGCTGCCGCCATCAGCGCGACGGCCGCGGCGGCAGCCGCGATCCCGCCTCGCACCAGACCTGACCTGACCTGCATCTGTTCTCCCATCCAAGCCCGAACCAGAAAGTCGGAGCCGCGTGAGAAAACACACCCCGATCACGACGGCCACCAATCAGGTGAGAATCCACCCAGTCAAGCGATGCGGAAGCATACACACAGCTCACATGGCCACTCACGGTGGTCCCCACCACCGTAAGGGTCGTCCACCTGGGCGTCACCACGCCGTTCACGCACCGCCACTGAGCAAATCGGACACACCTCGATCACCTGCGTATACACGCGATGTATAGTCGCGATGTATAGTGATCGTCCGAAGGGGACCAGACATGTCGGTGGGGACCACCCTGCTCGCCTTGCTCGAGCCAGGACCGCGGCACGGGTACGACCTGAAACGCGCGTACGACGAACAGTTCGGCCAAGACCGGCCGCTCGCCTACGGGCAGGTCTACGCCACGCTCTCGCGCCTGCTGAAGAACGGCCTCGTCGAGGTCGCCGGCGTCGAGGCCGGCGACGGGCCGGAGCGCAAGCGCTACACGATCACCGACGCCGGCATCACCGACGTCGAACACTGGCTCGCGACGCCGGAGAACCCGGAGCCGTACCTGCAGAACACGCTCTACACCAAGGTCGTGCTCGCGCTGCTGTCCGGACGCAGCGCCACAACCGTGCTGGACTCACAGCGCGCCAAGCACCTCGACGTGATGCGCGAGCTCACCCGCCGCAAGCGCCAGGGCGACCTCGCGACGCAGCTGATCTGCGACCACGCGCTGTTCCACCTCGAAGCCGACCTGCGCTGGCTCGAGCTCACGGCCGCGCGCCTCGACGAGCTGGCCCGGGAGGTGCGGTCATGAGGGAACCGCTGCTCGTCGCCGACGGCGTGGAGAAGGCGTTCGGCCCGACACAGGCACTGCGCGGCGCCGGCGTGTCCGTCGCGGCCGGGGAGGTGCTCGTGATCATGGGCCCGTCGGGCTCCGGTAAGTCGACGCTGCTGCACTGCCTCGCGGGCATCGTCCGCCCCGACGCCGGCACCATCACCTACGGCGGCCGCGACCTCGTCGCCATGAGCGACCGCGAGCGCAGTGCGTTGCGGCGCACGGAGTTCGGCTTCGTGTTCCAGTTCGGGCAGCTCGTGCCCGAACTGACGTGCCTGGAAAACGTCGCACTGCCGCTGCGCCTGGCGAAGGTCGGCCGACGCAAGGCCGAGGGCGTCGCGCGCGAGTGGCTCGAACGGCTGCAGGTGTCCGACGTCGCGGACGAGCGCCCGGGCGACGTCTCGGGCGGGCAGGGGCAGCGCATCGCCGTGGCCCGCGCGCTCGTGACCAAGCCGAAGGTGGTCTTCGCCGACGAGCCGACGGGCGCGCTCGACTCGCTCAACGGCGAGAAGGTCATGCGCATGTTCACCGAGGCCGCGCGCCAGACCGACGCGGCCGTCGTCCTCGTGACGCACGAAGCGCGTGTCGCCGCGTACTCGGACCACGAGATCGTGGTGCGCGACGGGCGCGTGGCGGACCGGGAGTTCGCGCAGTGATCGCGAACCTCCTTCTCGGCCTCCGGCTGGCCGTCGGGGGCGGCCGGATGTCGGGACAGGCGCTGCTGCGCCTCACGATGACGGCGGTGGGCATCGGGCTCGTGGTGGCCGTGCTGCTGCCGGCGGCGTCGGTGAGCTCGGTCGTCGACGCGCGGGAGGACCGTGCGGCCGCGACCGCCGAGATCACGCAGCCGCGGCCCGGCGTCGACCCGCTGTACGTGGTCAAGTGGTCGGCGATCCGGGGCAATCTGTTCGTGGACCTGCACTCGGTCGCGGCCGCGGGGCCGCACGCGCCGGTGCCGCCCGGGCTGAGGGCGGTGCCTAAACCGGGTGAGCTCGTCGTGTCGCCCGAGCTCGCGCGCCTGCTCGCCGAACCGGACGGCGCCGGGCTGCGGGCCCGCCTGCCCGCGGTGCCGGCGGGCACGATCAGCAAGCCCGGGCTCGTCGACGCCGGCGAGATCACCGCCTGGTACGGCACCACGGTCACCGACGCGAAGGCGAACCCGGACGTGGAGACCGTCTACGGCTTCGGCGGCGGGGAGCCGCCGCGCATCGCGGTGGCGACGTCGGTGCTCGTCGCGGTGCTGCCGGTGGTGATCGCGCTGCTGCTGCCGTTGCTGATCTTCGTGACCACGGCGTCGCGCATGGGTGCGGCGCAACGCGATCAGCGGCTGGCGGCGCTGCGGCTGCTCGGCGTCGACGCGCGGCAGATCCGCTGGGTCGCGGCCGGGGAGTCACTGCTGGGCGCGACGATCGGCCTGGTGCTCGGCGTCGCGCTGTTTCTGGCGGTGCGCCCGTCGCTCGGGTCGCTGGACCTGTTCGGCTACCGCGTGTTCGGCGAGGACTTCGTGCCGTCGTGGCCGCTCGCGGTGCTGGTGGTGGTGCTCGTGCCCGCGCTGGCCGTCGGGGCGGCGCTGTTCGGGCTGCGGCGGACGATCGTGGAGCCGCTCGGCGTGGTGCGCCAGGGGAAACCGGTGCGGCGGCGGATGTGGTGGCGCTGGCTGATCACCGGCGTGGGTGTGCTGCTCGTCGGCACGGCGTACGCGACCGAGCCGGGAAAAAGCAGCGACAACGTGCTGATCGCGCTCACCGGCGGTTCCGCGTTCCTGCTGGTGGGCGTGACCGTGCTGCTGCCGTGGATCGTCGAGGGGATCGCGAGCCGGCTGCGCGGCGGGTCGCCCGCGTGGCAGCTCGCCGTGCGCCGGCTGCAGCTCGACAGCGGCACACCGAGCCGGGTCGTGTCGGGGCTGGTCGTGGTGGTGGCCGGCAGCATCCTGCTGCAGGTCGTGCTCAACTCCCTGCTCGCGGCGGACGAGGTCGAGGCCAAGACGGACCCGTCGTGGGCGGGCGCGGCGCACGTGAGCGTGCTCGCGGACCAGGCGGCGGCCGCCGAGGTTCAGCGGCGGGTGTCGGGCGTGGGCGGGCTGACCCAGGTGGGCACGATCCGGCGCACGTCGGCGGTCTCCGGTGACCAGTGGACCGAGCTGGAAGTCGGATCGTGTGCCGCGCTGGCGTTGCGGGCGCAGCTGCCGTCCTGTGTGGACGGAAACGTCTTCGCGGTCGGTGACACACCGGTGCCGACGGGGCCCGTGCGGCTCACGGCGTCCGCTTCGGACACCGGCGGTCCGATGTGGACGGCCCCGGCCGATGTGGTGCGCCTGCCGGTGAGCTCGGCCGGGCGGCGCCTGGAGGGCACGCTGCTGGTGACCGAGGGAGCGGTCTCCGGTCTTCCGCTGCCGGCCGAGCTGACCACGGTGTACGCCAAGGGCCCGGGGACTCCCGCGGCCGTGGCCGACCGCGTGGCGGCTGCCGTCGCGAGCCTGACCTGGCACGTCGAGGTGGACACGGACGAGCGCCCGAGCGCGCCGACCGGTGTGCTGGGCACGATCCGGGCGGTGCTGCTCACGGCGTCGCTGTTCGTGCTCGCGGTGGCGGCGCTGAGCCTGCTGATGCTGGCCGTCGAGCAGATCACCGAGCGGCGCCGGGCGTTGGCCGCGTTGGCCGCTTCGGGTGTTCCCCTGGGCGTGCTGGCCCGCAGCTCGTTCGCGCAGACCGCACTGCCCGTGGTGATCGGGGTGGCGCTGGCGGCGCTCACGGGGACCGGGCTGACGTTGCCGATCCTGCGCGCGGCGGACATCCCGTTGAAGCTCGACGGCGGCCTGATCGCGAGCATGGCGGGCGCGGCCGTCGCGGCGGTGTTCGTCGTGACGGCGTGCACGATTCCGCTGCTGCGCCAGGTCACGAGGGTGGAATCGCTGCGCGCGGAGTAAGTGTTCACCGGCGCGAAAGGCCCGCGACCCACCTTCGTCGCGGGCTTTTCGGGTCCAACTCCTTCTCCGCGGGGGCCTGGTGCGCCAGCATGATCAACGCCCTGTCCCCCTTCGGAAGGTCGACCTTTATGCGAACCTTCAAACGGCTAGGTGCGGTGCTCGGCGCCACCGTGCTGGCGCTGGTGATCCCGGCGGCCGCGGCGTACGCCGATCCCCCGCACAACCTCCCCCAGAACGCCGGCGGCTACGACCAGTCGTTCTCGCCCGCGTACGACTACGACGGCGACGGCTGCTACGCCACCCCCGCCATCGGCCCGGACGGCACCCTCGCCCCCGGCCTCAACACCACCGGCGCGGTCAACGGCAGCTGCCACGACCAGTCCGACCTCGACAACTCCCAGACCTACTCCCGCTCGAAGTGCAACAACGGCTGGTGCGCGGTGGTCTACGCCAGCTACTTCGAGAAGGACCAGGCCGTCGACGGCAGCGGCCTCGGCGGCCACCGCCACGACTGGGAGCACGTGATCTCCTGGATCAACCAGGCGAGCAACCAGGTCGAGTTCGTGACCACCACGCAGCACAGCAGCCAGGTCACGTACCCGCGCTCGCAGGTCCGCTTCGACGGCACGCACCCGAAGGTCGTCTACCACAAGGACGGCCTGGGCACGCACTTCTTCCGCCTGGCCAACGACAACGACGAACCGCCGGAGAACCACTACCACAACTGGCGCTACCCCCCGCTCGTCGGCTACGACGGCTACCCCTCCACCGCTCTGCGCGACAAGCTGATGTCCGCCGACTTCGGCGCGGCGACGATCAAGATCAACGACGCGCGGTACAACGACCTCCTGGCGGCTTCACTGCCGGCCGGGATTCCGTTCGATCCGCGTGGCTGAGGTCTGAGGGCCGGTCCTGAAGGACGGGTGTCATCCTCTTCGTGGGGTGGCACCCGTCTTCGCTTTTCGGCGGTCGGTGCCCTCGGTCGCGGATGGGCCGCGGTTGCGCCGCGGGAGTCGATTTGCCGACCAGCCCGGCTCGAAGGGCCGTGGCGCAGGGGAGACGCCGACCTCGACGCCGTCCGGCAATGCGGCCGGGCACATCAGGAGCGCGGGAGTCGACTTGCCGACCGGGCCGCGCTCCCGCCTTCCCCCGGACCTCCGCGAACCGCCGGTGGGATGTCCGCGAATTCGCCCGAACCACGGGTGTCATCCTCTTCGTGGGGCTGGCACCCGTCTTCCGTGTCGGGCCAGGTCCGCGGGGGCGGCCGGAGCGATCTGCGTCACGACTTGACGCCCCGGCTATGCACAGTCATACATCCTGATGCATAATCATACCCATGTCCAAGGTGCTCACTTCCCTTCCCGTCGGCGAGCGGGTCGGCATCGCGTTTTCCGGTGGCCTCGACACGTCCGTTGCGGTGGCGTGGATGCGTGACAAAGGCGCCGTGCCGTGCACCTACACGGCCGACATCGGGCAGTACGACGAGCCCGACATCGAGTCGGTGCCGGGGCGGGCGACGACGTACGGCGCGGAGCTCGGGCGGCTGGTCGACTGCAAGGAGGCGCTGGTCGAGGAGGGGCTCGCGGCGCTGACGTGCGGTGCGTTCCACATCCGCTCCGGCGGCCGCAGCTACTTCAACACCACGCCGCTCGGCCGGGCGGTCACCGGCACGCTGCTGGTGCGGGCGATGCTCGAAGACGACGTCCAGATCTGGGGCGACGGCTCCACCTACAAGGGCAACGACATCGAGCGGTTCTACCGCTACGGCCTCCTCGCCAACCCCGCCCTGCGCATCTACAAGCCGTGGCTCGATGCCGACTTCGTGACGGAGCTCGGCGGCCGCAAGGAGATGTCCGAGTGGCTGGTGGCCCACGGGCTGCCCTACCGCGACAGCACCGAGAAGGCCTACTCCACCGACGCCAACATCTGGGGCGCCACCCACGAGGCCAAGTCGCTGGAGCACCTCGACACCGGCATCGAGATCGTCGAGCCGATCATGGGCGTGCGGTTCTGGGACGCGAGCGTCGAGATCGAGCCGGAAGACGTCACCATCGGCTTCGAGCTGGGCCGGCCGGTGTCGATCAACGGCAAGCAGTTCGCGACGTCCGTCGACCTCGTGCTGGAGGCCAACGCGATCGGCGGCCGCCACGGGCTCGGGATGTCCGACCAGATCGAGAACCGCATCATCGAGGCCAAGAGCCGCGGCATCTACGAGGCGCCGGGTATGGCGCTGCTGCACGCGGCGTACGAGCGGCTCGTCAACGCGGTCCACAACGAGGACACGGTCGCCAGCTACCACAACGAAGGCCGCCGCCTCGGCCGGCTCATGTACGAGGGCCGCTGGCTCGACCCGCAGGCCATGATGCTGCGCGAGTCGCTGCAGCGCTGGGTCGGCACGGCCATCACGGGCGAGGTCACCTTGCGCCTGCGGCGCGGCGAGGACTACTCGATCCTCGACACGTCCGGGCCGTCGTTCAGCTACCACCCGGACAAGCTGTCGATGGAACGCACCGAGGACAGCGCGTTCGGCCCGGTCGACCGCATCGGCCAGCTGACCATGCGCAACCTCGACATCGCCGACTCCCGCGCGAAGCTCGAGCAGTACGCCAACCTCGGCATGGTCGGCAGCGGCTCCCACCCGGCGCTGATCGGCGCTGCCCAGGCCGCCTCCACGGGCCTCATCGGCGCCATGCCCGAGGGCGGCGCCGAGGCCATCGCCTCCCGCGGCAAGATCGACGACGTCGAGCTCCTGGACAGCGCCGCCATGGAGTCGGGCACGGACTGACCCGGCCGACACCTCCGGCACCGTGAACGCGCCCCGCCCGTAAGCGGCCGGGGCGCGTTCACGTTCGAGCCGCCACCGGCACGGCGCTTCGCCCACCCAGCGGCGGCGAACGACCCCAGCCCGCGACCGCGCCCGGGTGCGCAGTGCGCTCCCACCGCCGGCGAGCGAGCTCAGGCTCCGGTCGCCGTCCCCCGTCGAGCTTGGGAATTGCGCGGGCCAACCCCCAGCGGCCGGCGACCCGTCAAAGCTGCTGCGCCCCGATCACCGACAGCAGTTGCAGCTTCTCGTGGCTTTCCGTGCCCGGCACGGCCGTGAAGATCAGCAAAGCCTGGTACTGGTCGGGATCCAGCAGGGTCTGGCCGTGGACCTCGATGGCGCCGACCTCCGGGTGCAGCAGCCGCTTCGGCTCGCAGTACGGGCCGAGCACGGGGTGCTCGGCCCACAAAGCCGCGAACTCCGGGCTGCGCGCAGTCAACTCGGCGACCAAAACACCCGCCGGGGAGGAGCGGCCCGTCTTGGCGAACACCTCGGCCAAGCGCGCGACCAGGGTGCGGCTGTGGTGGGGATGATCCTCGACCGGCAACCGCTCACGGACCGAAGCCGACGTGAACCAGCGGAACACCCGAGCGCGCGAAAGCCCGGTGTATGAAGTCTCGTCACCCAGCAACGCCACCGCGAGCGGCGTCTGGCGCAGGGTCTCCCCCAGCACGTTCTCGATCTGCGCCGGCGTGTCCTGCAGACGGTCGAACACACGCATCAGGCCGGCGTTGATGTGGTCGCCGCGGACGGCGCGCTGGGGCGTGCCGTGGCCCGCGAGGCGGAACAGGTGGTCACGTTCCGCCAGCGTGAGGTGCAGGCCGTGCGCGATCGCGGCCAGGATCTGCTCCGACGGCACTGGGCCGCGCTGCTGTTCGATGCGGCTGTAGTAGTCGCTGGAGACGCCGCTCAACGCGGCCACTTCCTCCCGCCGCAGGCCGCTGGTGCGGCGGCGCGGGCCGCGGCGCAGGCCGACGTCCTCGGGCTGCAGCGCCTCTCGCCGCGCGCGCAGGAATTTCGCCAGTTCGGGCCGGTCCATGCCCCCATCCTCCGCCCGGACGCCACGCTCAGCCACGGACATTCCGAACATGGCTACGCCCCGCGACCACGGGCACCGTCGAAACCATGAAGCACTGGATCGACGGCGAGGACGTCCCCGCCGAAACCACTCTCGACGTCGTCAACCCCGCGAACGGCACCGTCGTCGCCCGCATGCCGGTCGGCACCCCGGAGGACGTGGACCGCGCGGTGGCCGCGGCGACGAAAGCCCTCCCCGCCTGGGCCGCCACCTCCCCGCGAGAACGCGTCGAAAGGCTCAAGGCGCTCGCCCACGAGCTCCGCGAACGCAACGAAGACCTCGCCCAGGCCATCTCCGCCGAGATCGGCGCCCCGATCAGCCTCGCCCGCGCCGCCCAGGCGGGCCTGCCGCCGCTCGTCGCCGACTCGACCGCGGACCTGGCGGCCGGCTTCGCCTGGACCGAAACCGTGGGCAACTCCCTCGTCGTGCGCGAACCCGTCGGCGTCGTCGGCGTGATCACCCCCTGGAACTTCCCGCTCCAGCAGGTCATGACGAAACTCGCCCCAGCGCTGCTGGCCGGCAACACTGTCGTCGCCAAGCCCGCCGAGCTCGCCCCGACGTCGATGCCGATCCTCGCCGCGGCCCTGAAAGCGGCCGGGATCCCCGACGGCGTCGTCAACCTCGTCTACGGCACCGGCCCGGTCGTCGGCGAAGCCATCGCGAAACACCCCGGCATCGACATGGTCAGCTTCACCGGCTCCACCGCGGTCGGGAAGCGGATTTCCGTGCTGGCGGCCGAAACCGTCAAACGCGTGGCCCTCGAACTCGGCGGCAAGTCCGCCAGTGTGGTCCTCGACGACGCCGACCTCCGGCTCGCCGTCGACCGCACCCTCACCACCGCGTGGACCAACTCCGGCCAGGTCTGCGGCGCCTGGTCCCGCATGATCGTCCCCGCGACCCGCCGCGACGAAATCCTCGACCTGCTCACGAAAGCGGCCGAGGACTACCGCCTCGGCGACCCCCGCGAGGAGACCACCCGCCTCGGCCCGCTCGCGTCGGAAGCCCACTGGACCCGCGTCAACCACCACGTCGAACGCGGCCTCGGCCAAGGCGCGACCCTCGTCCTCGGCGGCCCCGGCCGCGTCCCCGGGCTCGAACACGGCGCCTACTTCCGCCCGACCGTCCTCGCCGACGTCCACCCGGATTCCGCCCTGGCGCAGGAAGAAATCTTCGGCCCCGTGCTCAGCGTCCTGACCTACACCGACGAAGACGAAGCGGTCGCGATCGCCAACAACAGCGTCTACGGCCTCACCGGCGCCGTCTTCGGCGAACCGGCCCGCGCGCTCGCCGTCGCCCGCCGCCTGCGCACCGGCCAGGTCGATCTCAACGAGGGCGAGTTCACCATCCTGGCCCCCTTCGGCGGCTACAAGCAGTCCGGCAACGGCCGCGAGTTCGGCCGTCTCGGCGTCGAGGAGTTCACGGAGGTCAAGTCAATCCAGCGGTGAGTCCACAGTAGACTAAACTCAGAACGTGGGCGGCGTGATCAGCCAGACCGCCTTGAGCGGTTCGCCTTCCCCGACGTGCCACCGGTGTGGCACCGTCGAGTCGAGGTAGATCGCGTCGCCCGCTTCGAGTTTCACCTCGTCGTCGCCGATCCAGAAGATCATCACCCCGGCCAGCACGATGCCGCACTCCTCGCCGACGTGCGAATGCGGGTGCCCGCCGCTGGTCGCGCCCACGGGCGCCTCGACCCACACCACTTCCATCTGGTGCTGCAGGTCGGGGCTGAGCAGCTCGTTCATGATCCCCGAGCCCGGGTACTGGATGCGTTTGCGCTGCCCGCTCTTGGAAACCGAGTACCGCAACGGGTTCGCGGGCGGCGCGTCGTTGCTGAACAGCTCGCCGACGGTGTGGCCGAGCACGTCGGCCAGCCGCTTCAACGCTTCCAGCGACGGGTTCGCACGCCCGCGCTCGACCTGGCTGATGTAGCCGACGGAAAGCCCGACCGCCTCGGACACCTCCGTGAGCGTCGTCCGGCTCTCGTGGCGCCATTCGCGCAGCTTCGCGCCGATGTGCACGCCCTCCGAAGTGCTGCGCGGCTCGTCGGACTGCTCGGGGGGTGAGGCCATGTGTCGCTCCTGCGCCGGCGGGGGTCGGGGTTGGCGGAACTCGATCGGACGGTGAAACGCCACTCTACAAGTTTTACCCTCAGTTCAACCAGTAAAACCTTGACCGCCAAAACCAAGATCAAAATCGCACCGGATGTCGATTTCGCAACGACCGTTGCATCCCACATGAGCAGGAGGTATGCCGCTGACCAGCAGAAAGATCAACAGCGTGAGCCTTGACACTGGACTGAGTTGACAGTAAAAATCTGCACTCACAGTGCGCCTCCTGCGGATCTGGTCCCCGCCGTCGGCGTCGTCGTCTCGAATCATCCGAACCAATGACGCGGAGGAATGATGATGACTTTTCCCAGGCGGCCGCGAAAACTCGCGCTGGTGGCCGCCGTCGCCACCGCCGCCGCGGTGCTCACCGCCTGCGGCTCGAGCGGGTCGAGCAGCGACAGCATCAAGATCGGCGTGCAGTTCGGCCTCACCGGGGCCGACGCCGCGTTCGACGCGGTCTACCAGGACTCCGCCAAGCTCGCCTTCGCCGACCTGACCAAGAACGGCGTCAACGGCCACTCCGTCGAACTGCTCTACGCCGACGACGCGAGCGACCCCGCGACCGCGGTCACGGTGGCGCGCAAGTACATCACGCAGGACAAGGTCTCCGTGCTCTACGGACCCGCCTTCACGCCCACCGCGTTGTCGACCATGCAGGTCGCGAGCAGCACGAAAACCCCGTTCTACACCCCGGGCAGCATCAACCCGCAGCTGACGAAACCGCTCAACAAGTACACGTTCGCGCCGGCGTTCTCCTCCGACGACGTCGCCGTCGGCATCGCGAAGCTCGTGCACTCCATGGGCGCCAAGAAGGTCGGCATGATGGTGGAATCCGACGCGTACGGCGACGCCGCGTTGTCCGGCGCCAAGGCCGCGCTCGCGAAGTACGGCCTCACCGTGGACGCCACCGAGAAGATCGCCGCCAACGCCACCGACGCCACCAGCCAGGTGCAGGGCCTGAAGGACGCCGGCGTCGACGCCGTGCTGCTCGGCATCACCGCGCCGCCGATGGCCGCGGTGATCAACGCCGAGATCCACCAGGCCACCTACCTGCCGCTGGTCACGTTCGCCGGCTCCAACACCTCGCTGGACCAGCTCGCGAAGTCGGATCCGAAGGTGCGGTACTACGCGCTGACCCCGCTGGCGTGCCCCGTCGGGAACCCGTGCACGGCCGACTTCATGAAGGCGTGGAAGGCCGAGCACCCCACCACCGAGCCGATCGTGTGGACCGTGCAGGCCTACGCGGCGGCCAAGGCGTTCATCGCCGGGCTGCGCAACGCCAAGGACACCACGCCCGAAGGGCTGGTCACCGGCCTGGAGACGATGAAGCCGTTCTCCACGCCCGAGCTGCCGTGCCCCATCGCGTTCTCCACGACCTCGCACAAGGGCAACTCCTGCACCAACTTCTACGGGATCTCCGGCGGCAAGGTCTCGTTCTTCGGCAGCGACACGACCCAGAACCAGCTCACCGCGAACTGACCTTGCCCCAGTGAGGACTGATCGATGGTCACCACCGCCACTTTCGGCACCGGAATCGTCAACGGATTCGCCCTAGCCCTCGTCTCACTCGGTTTCACGCTCGTCTACCGCGCCACCGGTGTGGTCAACTTCGCCAACGGCAGCCAGATGGTGCTCGGCGGCTACGTCGCGTGGGAACTCGGCTCGCACGGGTTCCCCGCGTGGGTGGTCATGTTCGGCGCCGTCGCCGCGGGCGTCGCGTCGGGTGTGGTCGTGGACCAGATCGCGTTGCGCCCGCTGCGTGGCGCGAGCCTGCTCGCCCAGATCATCGTGCTGATCGCGGTCACCGAGGTCGCCGGCGGGTTGTTCCTGTCGTCGTTCGGGGCCGAGGCCAAGACGATGACACCGTACGCGGGCCGCTCGCCGATCGTGCCGGGGCTCGGCTGGTCGGCGAGCGACGTGGTGCTCATGGTGGTGAGCCTCGTGCTCGTCGCCGGGCTCACGCTGGTGCTGCGCGGCACGTCGGCCGGGCTGCGGATGCGGCTGGTCGCGAGCAACCGCCTCGGCGCCACGGTCGTCGGCGTGAACCCGGCGCGGGTCTCCACGCTGGCGTGGTGCGTCGGCGGCGGCCTCGCGGCGCTGAGCGGCGCGCTGATCTTCCCGACCTACCTGCTGTCCCCGGACCTCGGGCAGCAGTACACGTTCGACAGCTTCGCCGCCGTGGTCCTCGGTGGGTTCGGCAGCCTGCCGGGTGCCGCCGTCGGCGGCGTGCTGATCGGGGTCGTGCAGGCGGTCGTGTCGGGGTCGATCGGGGCGAGCTACAGCGCCTTCGTCTCGCTCGGCGTGATGCTCGTGATCCTGCTGACGCGGCCCACCGGACTGTTCGGAGCACGCGCATGACCACTGTCAACGTCCCCCGCCGCGTGCGGGCCGCCGTCCGCGATTCCGCGCTGCCGGTGGAGAAGTGGCTCGGCCGGCTGCGGGTGCCGACACCCAGCACGGTCACGTCGCCGGCCGGCGAGAAGCGCTACGTCGGTTCACTGTGGACCACGGCCGGGGTCGTGCTCGTCGCGGTGGTCGTCGCGGTGTGGGCCGACGTCGGCGGCGCCTACATCCAGACCGTGGTCGGCCTCTTCGCCGCGTACCTGGTGTCCGCGCTCGGCTACACGGTCGTGCTCGGGCAGGCCGGCCAGTTCGCCTTCTGCCAGAACGCTTTCATGGCACTCGGGGCCTACGGTTACGCGGTTTCGGAGCCTCGCTTCGGTCCGGTCGGCGGGCTGATCGTCGGTGCGGTCGCGGCCACCGTGGCGGGCACGATCATCGGCGTCGCCATCATCCGCACCCGCGATCTGTACCTGGCTCTGCTCACGCTCGCGTTTTCGCAGGCCGCCCTGCTCGCGATCCAGCTGTGGCCGCCAACGCAAGGCGACAACGGGATCCTCGTCGACCTCGGCGGCGATCGGGCCTACCTCGTCGCCGTGGTGTTCGCGGCCGTCGCGCTGATCGTGGTGCAGCGCATGACGCGCTCGAAGATCGGCCGCGCGTTCGCCCTCGTGCGCACCGATGAGAAGGCGGCCGCGACGATGGGCGTGAACGTGCCGCTCACGCGGATGCTGGCGTTCGCGTTCAGCAGCCTGCTCGGCGGGCTCGGCGGCGTGCTGCTGGGCGCGGTCCTCACGTTCATCACGCCGACGAACTTCACGCTCGAACTGACGTTGCTGCTGCTCACGATGATCGTGATCGGTGGCGTCGGCAGTGTGTGGGGCACCGCCGCGGGTGTGCTGATCATGGTGGTGGTGCAGCAGTTCCTGCCCAGCAGCGGCAGCTTCGGCAGCTACCTCAACGCGGCGCTGTTGTTCGTGATCCTTGTGCTGCGGCCCGGTGGGCTCCGGTCACTGGTGAACCTGCGTTCGTCGGGCGGTAGCCGTGGCTGACCCGATCCTCGACCTCGACTCCGTGCTCGTCCGCTTCGGCGGCCTGGTCGCGGTGGGTGGCGTGAGCTTCTCCGTGGCGCGCGGCTCGGTCACCGGCCTCGTCGGCCCCAACGGCGCGGGCAAGACCACGCTGTTCAACGCGATCAGCGGCCTGGTCCCGGTGACCGGCGGCGCGATCACCCTGCGGACCACGCGCGGCTCGGCCGACCTGACTCGCGTGGGTGCGTGGCGCCGCGCGGGGCTCGGCATCGGGCGCACGTTCCAGGACTCGCGGCTCGTGGCCGGACTGCCGGTGCTGGACCAGCTGGCCACCGGTGCGTTCTCCGGTCGCGGCCGATTCCTGGGCGCCGTGCTGCGCGGTCGCGGTTTCCTCGCCGACGAGAAGCGACTTGTCGACCGGGCCCACGAAGTGCTCGCGCAGCTGAAGATCGAGCACCAGGCCGCGGTGAACGTCGACCTGCTCTCGGCGCCCGAACGGCGGCTCGTGGACCTCGGCCGCGCGTTGATGAGCCGGCCGGAGCTCCTGCTGCTCGACGAGATCAGCGCCGGAATGCCCGTGGAGGACAAGGAAATGGTCGCCGACCGCGTGCTCGACTACGTCCGGTCCGCGGGCGCCACGGTGATCTTCGTCGAGCACGACATGGGCTTCGTCCGGCGCGTCGCCGACCGCACGGTGGTGCTCGCCGAGGGCGAGATCCTTGCCGACGGCGGCCCCGAAGAGGTGCTGCGGCGACCGGACGTGCTGGCCGCGTACATCGGCCCCGGAGCCGAAGGAGCACTGCGATGACGTTCTCCGCGCAGGGAATCCACGCCGGATACGGGCGGATCCCGGTCGTGCACGACCTCGGCTTCGAGGTCGCGGCGGGTGGGTACCTCGGCATCGTCGGTGCCAACGGCGCGGGCAAGAGCACGCTGCTCAAGGCCCTGTCCGGCGTGGTCACCCCGCACGCCGGAACCATCCGGCTCGGCGACGAGGACCTCACCGGCGTGCCGGCGTGGGACCGGGCCCGCCGTGGGCTGGCGTTCGTGCCCGAGTCGCGGGAGCTCTTCGGCGAGCTGACCGTCGAAGAACATCTGCACGCGGGGTGCCTGCGTGTGCGCGGCCGGGCGAAGCGCGCGGAGCGGACCGAGTTCGCGTACGAGCTCTTCCCCGTGCTGCGCGACCTGCGCCGCCGCGCGGCCGGCCGGCTTTCCGGTGGCCAGCAGCAATCACTGGCCGTCGCGCGGGCGGTGGTGTCCCAGCCGAAGGTGCTGCTGCTCGACGAACCCTCCCTTGGCCTGTCCCCCATCGCGGTCAGCGGGCTCGTCGAGTCGCTGACCCGGCTCGCGCGCATCACGGACATGGCCGTGGTCATCGCCGAGCAAAGCCTCACGGTCGTGCGGGAGCTGTGCGACGACGTGCTGGTGCTCAACCTCGGCCGTGAGGTCGAACGAGGCCCGGCCGCCGCGGTGCTCACCCGCTCGGTCATCGAGAACGCGTTCCTGTGATAACTCCCCCGGAGGTGTGCGACAGGTGACAACCAGCAAGATCTCCTCGATCGACGTCATCCCGTTCCGGATCCCGCTGAAACACGAGGTGAAGTTCGCGACAGGCCGGCTGACCCACGCCGAGCACCTGCTCGTGCGCGTCCGCACGGCCGACGGCGTGGTGGGCCTGGCCGAGGCGATCCCCCGGCCGATGATCTACGGCGAGACCACCGTGTCGATCGCGCACGTGATCGACACGATGATCGCCCCCGCCGCGCAGTCGCTCGACCTGCTCGGCACCGAAGAGCTCGGCCACCGGCTGCGCCACCTCGCCGGCAACCCGACCGCCCGCGGCGCTGTCGAGCTGGCGATGTTCGACGCACTCGGCAAAACACTCGGTGTGTCCTGCCACGACCTGCTCGGCGGCTACGCACCGGAGGTCCGCTGCACGGCGATCCTCGGCGCGGGCACGATCGACGAGGTCGTGGCCGAGACCGCGGCCCTGCGTGCGGAGCACGGCATCACCAGCTACAAGGTCAAGGTCGGCCTGGACCTCGACCGCGACGTGCGGCTGGTCGCGCAGCTGCGGCAAGAGCACCCCGACGCGTTGATCTACGTGGACGCCAACCACGGCTACTCGGCGGCCGACGCGATGACCTTCCTGGAGTCCACCAAGGACCACCGGCTCGCGTGGATCGAGGAGCCGTGCCCGGCCGAGGACGTGCTCGGGCGCGCCGACGTGGTCGCCAAGTCGACCGTGCCCGTGCTCGGCGACGAGAGCTGCACGACGCCGCGGGAGGTCGCCACCGAGATCCTGGCCCGGCGCTGCACGATGATCAGCATCAAGCTGGCCCGTACGGGGATTCGCGCGTCGACGCGGATCCGTGAGTTCTGCGCGGCCGTCGGCGCGCAGGCGATCGTGGGCAGCCAGGGCGACTCGGCGATCGGCACGTACACCAGCGCCGCGTTCGCCGCCGCCAGCCCCGTGACCGCGCAGCACCCGGCCGAGCTGGCGTATCTGCTCAACCTCGACGGCGACCTCGTGGTCAACCCGCCCGAAATCCGGGACGGCGTGCTGCGGGTGCCAACCGAACCCGGCTTCGGGTTCGAGATCGACGAAGCCGCACTGGCGCGTTTCCGGACCGACCGGCCCGGGGAAAGGAGCTGAACCGCGTGTTCCGTTACGACCAGGCAAGGCAGGTGCTCACCGTGGGGGCCGGCACGATCGCGACGGTGCCGGACGAGCTCACCGCTCTGTCCGCCCGTTCGGTGTGCCTCGTGGGCAGCCCGCGTTCACTCGCGTCGGCCGCCGGGCAGGCGACGCGCGAAGCGTTGCGCGGCTTCGACGTCCGGCACGAGTTCGGCAAGATCGCGCCGCACGCGCCGATCACCGACACCGAGGCGATGGCGCGGCAGCTGCGCGACGACCCGCCCGACGCGCTGGTGGCCGTCGGCGGCGGCAGCGTGAGCGACACCGCGAAAGCGCTTTCCATCCTGCTGGCCGAAGGGTTTCCGCTCGAGGCCAGGTGCAGCACGTTCACCCCGCCCGACGTGTTGAAGCACGTGCAGCTCAACCAGCCGAAGATCCCCGTGCTCACGATCCCGACGACGTTGTCGGGCGCCGAGGTCACGCCCGGCGGCGGCGCGACGGACGCGCGTGGCATCAAACGGGTGTTCTGGGACCAGAAGGTCGCCTCGCGCGTGGTGGTGTACGACCCCGAGCTGTTCACCGACGTGCCGGCCGAGCTGCTCCTGACCACCGGCATGAACGGGCTCGCCCACTGCGCCGAGGCCCTGTACTCCAAGTCCGCGTCGCCGTTCACGGACGCGCTGGCGGCCGAAGGCGCCCGGCGGTTCGCCGAGACGCTGCCGCGCATCGGCGGCGCGACCGGACCGCTGCCCGTCGACCTGCTGGAGGACGCGCTGACCGCCGCGGCCATCGGCGGCCTGGTGATCAGCAACGCGCGGGTCGGCCTGCACCACGCCGTCTGCCACGTGCTCGGCGCCGCGTACGGCGTGCCGCACGGGGTCGCGAACTCCGTGATGCTGCCGTACGTCCTGGAGTACAACCACGACCACACCGAGGCCAAACAGGCGATCCTGGCCCGCGCTCTCGGCGAAGGGCTCGGGGAGACGGGGAGCGCGGCGGTGCTGGCCGCGGCCGTGCAGCAGCGCGCGGGTGTGCCCCGGACGCTCGCGGACACCGGCCTCGCCGAGGCCGACCTGGAGCGGGTGGCCGAGGAAGTCATGCAGGACCGGGGGTTGTTCTTCAACCCCAAGCGAGTGCGCGACGCCAGTGCGGTGCTGGGCGTGCTGCGGCGCGCGTGGACCGGCACCGTGACCGGGGCCGCGTGATGGCGGAGCTCGCCACCGGGGGTGCGCTCGTCGACCTCGTCACCGCTCCCCGCAGCGTGGTCGTCGTCGGCGCGTCGGCCGATCCGGCCAAGCCCGCGGGCCGGCCGCTGGCCTACCTCAGCCGCTACGGGTTCACGGGTGACGTGTTCGTCGTCAACCCGCGCCACTCCGTCGTCGGCGGGTACCCGGCGGTGCCGGCCGTGCTCGACATCCCCGTCGACGCGGCCGAGGCCGCCATCGTGAACCTGCCCGCCGACCAGGTGCCGAGCGCGCTGCACGACCTCGACAGCCGCGGCGTGCGGGTCGCCGTCGTGATCGGCAGCGGCTTCGAACGCCCGGACAGCGCGCCGCGCCAGGAGCTCAACCGGTTCCTGGCCTCGCCCGACCGGCGGCTGCGCGTGATCGGCCCCAACTGCGTGGGCACGATGAGCGTGGTTTCCGGTGCGCACCTGAACTTCTCGAGCGTGCTGGGCCGCGGCCCGGCGCGCGCGGGTTCGGTCGCGATGATCACGCAGAGCGGCGCGAGCGGCAACGGGCTGCTCATGTCGATCCTGCGCCGCGGCGGCGGCATCGCGCACTGGTTCAGCACCGGGGACGAGTTCGACGTCGGTGCGCTCGAACTGCTCGTCGGTGTGCTGGCCCGCGACGACGTGCGCACGGTCGGGCTGTTCCTCGAAGCCATCACGGATCTCGACTGGCTGCCCGCCGCGACCGAAGCGATCGCGCGGACCGGGAAACGGGTGTTCCTGGTCAAGATCGCCGACAGCGACCTCGGGCAGCTCGCCGCGGGCGGGCACACCGGGCGGGTGGTCGGGTCCAGCGACATCTCCCACGCGGTGCTGAAGCAGGCCGGGTTCGTGCGGGTGCCGGGGATCGCCGAGCTGGCCGACTGCCTGGTGACCGCGCAGGTGGTCGGCGAGCTGCCCGCGCGGCCGCGGATCGCCGCCGCGTCGGTGTCGGGGGCGGGGGCGGTGGTGCTGGCCGACCGGGTGCAGCAGGCGCCGGCGTTGTCGCTGCCGGAGCTGGGCGCGGCGACGCGGCTGCAGCTGCGGGAGGTGCTGGCCGACCGGGTCGAGCTGCACAACCCCATGGACGTGCCGTTCCTCGGTGAAACCGAGACCTTCTCGCGGACGGTGGCCACGCTGTCCGAAGCGCCGGAATCGGACGTCGTCGTGGCCGTCGAGTCGAGCCTCGCGCACGACCGGGAGGTGCTGACCGAAGTCCTCACCGCGAGGTCCCCCACCGCGAGTCCCGTCGTGCTGAGCCACCTCAGCGAAGACGACCCCATCCCCGAAGCGCTCCTCGCGCGGCTCGCTGCGGCGCGGGTGGCCGTGGTGCCGACCCCGGAACGCGCGGTGCAAGCACTGGGCCTGCTGGCGGGAGACGCGGGTGCTCAAGCCGCGGCCGAACCCGCCGAAGACCTGACGGGCTACCTCGGCCTGCCGAACATCGCCGCCTTGCTGCCCGCGGGTTTCCCTTGGGCGCCTTGGGTTTCCACACCTGATCGGGACGCCGCGGCGGAGGCGGCCGGACGGTGGGGCTACCCCGTGGCGGTCAAGGCGGCCGGGCAGACGATCGCGCACCGGTCCGAGCTCGGCGCCGTCGCGGTGGTGCGCGGCGAGGACGAGCTGACGGCGGCGTACGAGCGGGTCGCGAAGGTGTGCGCCGAGCACGGCGACGACGTCGTGGTGCAGCAAGGGGTCGGCGCGGGGCAGGAAGTGCTGGTGGCCGTGGTGCGCGACCCGGAGTACGGCCTGTCCGCCGTGCTCCGCCCGGGAGGGGTCAACGCCGAGCTGCTCGACGACCAGGTCGTGCTCTGGCACGGCTGGTCGCCGGAGCAACGGCTGGCGACGCTGCGGGAGTCCCGGCTCGGTGTGCTCCTGTCCGGCTACCGCGGCCAGGCGGCGAGCGACGTCGCAGCCCTCGGCACCGCGATCACCACCTTGTTCACGGCGCTGGCCGACCAGCCGGTGTCCTTTGTGGAGCTCAACCCCGTGCTCGTGCTGGCGGACGGGGTCCGCGCGATCGACGCGATCGGGCGGAAATGAAGGGTGAAGGGAAGCGCATGACCGCACAAGACAGGTTGCAGCACTACCAGGAGTCGCTGGGCAACATCCCGCCCGCCATCTCGACGATGTTCGCGATGGACGAGGGGTTCGCCGGCGACTACACCGACATCCGCGAGCGGATCTACACCCAGCACGCCGACGGGCTCTCGCTCGCGATGAAGGAGCTGCTGCTGGTCATGTTCGACCTGGCCGTGAGCAACGCCGGCGGTGCCGTCAACCACCTGCGCGCGGCCAAGCGCGCCGGGCTGACCGCCGAGCAGCTGCGCGAGTCGCTGCAGATCGCGTTCCTCGTGCTGGGCGTGTCGGGCTGGGGCAAGGTCGGCTACAAGCTGTGGGCGGCCTGGGAGAACGACTTCGAGGAAGAGGGGGCGAGCACCAATGGCCAGCACGCGTCTTGAGTTCAGCACCGAGATCACCGACGAGATGCTGTCGGAGGCGGCAGCGCTCGAAGGTCAGGAGATCCGCGTCGAGCCGTGGAACAACGAAGCGACGCTGGACACCATCCGCCACTACGCGTGGGGTCTCGGTGACCACAACCCGCTGTTCCACGACGAGCAGTACGCGGCGGCGAGCCCGCACGGTGGCGTGATCGCCCCGCCGACGTTCCTGTACTCCAGCTACGACGGCGCCGTCGGCCTCGGTTTCCCCGGCGTGCAGCCGATCTACGCGGGCACGGAGTGGGTGTTCCACGAGACGATCCACCGCGGTGACCGGATCCTGCCCAAGGCACGGCTGGGAAAGGTGACCGTCCACAGCGGCCGCCACGCGGATCGGTTCGCCATCCAGCGCGTGCACACGGAGTACCGCCGCGAGAGCGACGGGGTGCTGCTGGCCGAGGCGCTGGCCAGCACGTTCCGCGTGCCGCGCGCCGCGGCTTCCGGCGGGCTGTCGTACCAGGCCCGCGACAAGCACGTCTACCGCGACGAGGAGCTGGAGGAGATCCGCCGCTGGGCGACGACCGAGGCACGGCGAGGCACCGAACCGCGCACCCCGGCCGAGGTGCAGGTCGGTGACGTGGTGCCCGAGGTCGTGAAGGGCCCGATCGACCAGATCACCATGACGGCGTACTACGCCGGCTGCATCGGCTCACCCGGCTACAAGGCGGGCGAGATCTCGTGGCTGTACCGCACGTGGGCCGTCGAGGAGCCGGAGCGGCTGCCGAACAACTACGACCCCACGTACTTCAGCGAGCGCGTGCTGCCCAGCCTCGGGCACCAGGACCCCGAGGTGGCCAAGGAGATCGGCATGCCCGGCGCGTACAACAACGGCCCGCAGAAGTGCGGCTGGATGGCGCACCCCGTGCTGAACTGGATGGGTGACGCCGGATCGCTGCGGGAGTTCTCCGTGCGCCTGCGTCGTCCCGACATCTTCGGCGACACCGTCTGGTGCGGCGGCAAGGTGACCGAGGTGCGGGACAACGGTGACGTGCTGATCGCGTTGTCCGCGCGCAACCAGCTCGGCGAGCAGACCGCCGAGGGCAGTGCCCTGGTGCGCCTGAGCTGAGGCCCGGCGGGCGGCGCGGGCGTGCCGCGCCGCCCGGCGGCACCTCGTCGGTCCACCGGGGCGGCGAGCCTGGTGGCGACGGCCTTCTTGCGGCGGACGGACTCCGTCACCAGGAACACCGCCACGAACGACACCGCCGCCATCGGCGCCAGGTACAACGCGATCGCGTTGGCCGTCCGGAACTCGGCGAACAACGACGTCGCGATGATGGGCGCCAGCGCGCCACCGGCGACCGCGCCGATCTGGTAGCCCGCCGAGACACCCGAGTAGCGAACGCGCGCGCCGAACATCGATCCCGCCGACAGATGCTCCAACCGGGTCGAAACCCGCGCCTGCCGCGAACGCACCACGAGCCGGTGCGGGCGCAACGCCTGCGTGACCTCGTCGGGATCACCGCTGGCCGCGAGCACGCGCTGCGAGACGCCGGCGAGGCCGGTCGCGAGCTGCGCTGCTGTCATGCCGCCTCCCGGTGCGTTGCCCCTCAGGACAACATTCCGGCCCGCCGTTGTCCAGCGGACCCGAGGACCAGGACGGCGGTGGCGTTCTTCGCGGAACCGACCCGGCGGTTCTCGGCCGGGAAAACGGCCTGCGCGCTCGCAGAACTCCTTGTCCGAGCACACCGCGAACGAAGGGGCTTCCGGTGTGAACCGGCCCTCGCTTGCGGGTCGCGCTGGCCCCGCCAGTGACGGACCGGCGAATGAGGACTCGGCTGTGTGTTGTGTCGGATCAGAGCTGGTCGTCGTCCGAATCCAGGGCCTGTTCCTTGCGCGGCCGCAGATGCGAGAGGATTTCCTGAGCCTCGTCGCGGACGCCGGCGTCGTCATCGGCGGCGAGCTCGTGCAGCTGGTGGATCAGCCGATCCGCGCCTGCGGTCGCCATCCACTCGGGGTTGCAGTCCAGAGCGGCCACGAGCTCATCTCTGGTCGAGAACTCGACAGCTCGGCTGCTGGCCAGCAGCACGCAGCGCAGGCCGGCGGTGTCCTTGCGTGCGAGCAAGGCCTCCGCGGTCTCCTGGGTGACCGCGGAGTCTCGGAGATCCAAGAGGAGACTGTGGAGGACGTTGGTGATTCCGTCGATCTTGTCCGATGCCGCGAGCCGCCGACCGGCCGATGCGCGAACGGCCCAGTCCGGGGAGTCGGCGTCGCGAACGGCGGCAGTCAGTTCTTGATCGTCGAAGGACACCATGCCCCCAGCCTGCCAAGGATGTCGTCGATCCTCGCGCGACCGCACGCGCTCGGCGAGGCGGCGGGCAGGTCGACGCCGCCGACCCGGTCGCGTCCCTCAGGCGGAGACGACGGCGAACTCCGCCGCGGCGATGTCCGCCGCACCGGCCGCGTTCGGGTGGAAGGCGTCGTTCATCAACCCCGCGCCGGCCGCGGCGGCGTGGCTGCCCCAGCGGTCGAAGAGGTCGAGCACCGGCACGCCGTGGGCGTTCGCCACGTCGTACACGGCGTCGCGGTACGGGGACAAGTCGACCCACGCCGGATCGCCGGGGATCTGTGCCTCGAGGACGACGTCGCAGGTGTTCTCCAGCGCGGACACCATCGTGTCGAGGTTGGCCGCGTACCGGTCCGGCGCGACGGCCGTCTGCTCGTTGGCGTCGTTCGTCATCAACGCGATCAGGGCGAGATCCGGCGACCAGGCCACCACGTGGTTCAGCGCCGAATACGCCGCACCACCCGCGACCCAGTCCGCGGTCGTCGACATCGAGATGCCGAAGTCGCCGATCGTGATGCCGTCGGCCGCTTCGATCCCGATGCTGCCGACCCGCAGTTCACCGGACTCGCCCGCCACGGTGACCGTGACGGTGTGCCGTCCGGCGGCCAGCTTGGGGAGCGCGACGAGGTGTGTCGCCAGGCCGGCCGCACCGCTGAGCCGGACCGGGCCAGGCTCGCCACCGTCGATCGCGATCGTGCACTCGCGCGAGTCCTGCGTGGTGATGACGCGAGCCAGGTAGTCACCGGCCGCCGCGACGAACGCGGTGAGGGTGACGGAGCCGCCGCTCGTCGCGCACGAAGCGAACGTGGTCAGCACGCCCGGCGCGAACTCGGACCAGGACCCGGTGAACGTCAGCCGCGAATCCGCCGTCATCGTCCGCGGGTTCAGGATCACCGACGCGCCCCGCACCGGGAAGCCCCGCGCCGCCAGCAGGCCGCCCATCACCACCGGCGGCGACTGCGTGGCGGGTTGGAGTCCCTGGCCGGCGCTGATGGAGTCGCCGATCTTCGCGTACCTGGCCGAACCGGTCCCGGCGACCGCGGCGGCCCGCTTCCAGCGCCAGCGCCGGATCGACGCGGCGGTCATCCCGTACAGCTGCCGGCCGTCGTCGTATCCACCGGGGTGGGCCTTGCCGAGCGGACCCGTGGCCATCGTGCGAGCTCCTTCGTCGGGCGGAAGTCGAATCATCATCACATCCGCACCGCCGCCCGGGCGTCCGAACCGGCACGCCGGTGATGCCGGTGCGCGCGTGATGCCCGCTCGTCACCGGTCGGCGGAGGTTAGGGTCGGGGTGTGTTCGTGAAGATCTGCGGCCTGAAGACAGCGGCCGACGTGACGTGCGCCGTCGAGGCGGGAGCCGACGCCGTGGGCTTCGTGCTGTGCGAGAGCCCGCGGCAGGTCACCCGGGCCGAGGCCGCGCGGCTCGTGGCGGGCGTGCCCGGCGAAGTGCTCACGGTCGGCGTGTTCAAGGGCGTGGCCGTGGCGCAGGTCCGCGAAGCCGTGGCCAAGACCGGGATCCGGGCCGTCCAGCTGCACGGTTCGGGGTACTCGCAGGCCGATTTCGCGGCGTTGCGCGATCTGCCCGTGCGGCTGATCCGGGCCACGTCACTGCGCTCCGAAGAGGTCCCGGCCGTGGGCGAATACGGCGAGGACCTGCTCCTGCTCGACTCCCCCTCCGCGGGCTCGGGCGAGACCTGGGACTGGTCGGCCGAGACCCCCGACGGCGACTGGCTCCTGGCCGGCGGCCTCACCCCGGACAACGTGGCCGAGGCCGTCGCCACCGTGCGGCCGTGGGGAGTGGACGTCTCCAGCGGCGTCGAGTCCGCCCGCGGCGTCAAGGACCAGGCCCTGATCCGCGCTTTCCTCGCCGCCGCAAGGACTTCCTGACCGAGGACGGCAGCGGGCGGGCGCCGATGACCACCCGCTGCCGGTGGATCAGTGGGTCATGAACTCGTCCAGGCGCAGCGCCCGGTTCACGATGCGGACGTCACCGATCCAGCCGTGGAACACGTTGTCGATCGCGCCGCCGTACTCGTGACCGCCGAGCAGCCAGGTGAGGCCGAGCGTGGCGATGCCGACCGAGTCGGTGAACGGGTTGTCGGCCACCAGCGAGCTTTCGATGTACGCCTTGGTGTGGTGACCGTCGTTGACCACGGCCAGGTGCCACCACTGCTCCTCGGGCATGCCGTGGCTCCAGTTGGTGGTCGGGTAGGTCTGGCTGAGCGGGTAGCAGTTGAACTGCAGCTCACGACCGTTGTTCGTGGTCATGAGCTGGGCCACCGGCTCCTTGGGGTCGGTGTTCTTGCCGTGCTTGCCCGCGTCGCCGGCCGCGCCGCGGCGGACCAGCACCGGCATGTTGCCGTTGTTGCCGCCGTCCCAGTCGCGCGGGATCTTCACGAACGTCTCGATCGTGTAGCCCTGCTTGAACGTCTCGGCGTTCAGCGCCGCCTTCGCCGCCGTGGTGAGGTACGCGCCGTGCAGCGGGTTCTTGCCGCCGACGAACCGCAGGCTGGCGTGGCCCGGCTGGTCCGGGTGGTGGTCGTCGGACCAGGTCAGCGCACCGGGGACCGTGCCGGGCACCGAGGCCAGCGTGAGGTCGTTGCCGTTGCCGGACAGGTCCTTGACCTTCTGGGTCGTGGTGACCGGGCTGCCGGACGCGGCGTGGTTGCCGTCGAAGCGCCAGTACGCGAGCGTGCCGGGCAGCAGGACCTTGTTGGCCGCACGAGCCGCGCGCGTCTTCACCGGGATGAAGCCGGAGAAGCGCTGCTCGAAGTCGAACGGCATCGAGAACCGGTCGACGGCCGTGGTCAGCCGCGACTCCATGACCTCGAGGCGGTTGCGCTTCGCCGGGTCCTTCTCCAGGATCCACGGCGAGATCGTCTCGACGTCGATGGTGTTGCGCTCGAGGTCGAAGTGGTACAGGCGCAGCATGCCGCCACCGCTCATGTAGCGGTTCTGGTAGTTCGTGATGTGCAGGTGCACGTCGTTGCCGGCCGTGTTCTTCTTCGTGATGCGGCCCGAGGGCCAGTAGTGGCCGTTGAGCGTGAGGAAGATCTGGTCGTTGTCCTTGATCAGCGAGTCCCACACGGTCTGGCCGTAGTCGGTGATCTCGGCGTTGTTCTCGGGGTCGCCCGACTCGTACGGGTACACCTCGTCGCCGTAGGTCGGCGCGACGATCTCGTGGCAGGTGAGGATCACCGGCATCTTCGGGTGCGCCTTGATGACCTGGTTCGCCCACGCGAACCCGGCCGCCGACGTCCGCCAGTCCATGGCCAGCAGCAGCCAGTCGCGCCCGGCCGCGTGGAACGTGTGGGCGGTGTTGTAACCGCTCGCGTCCGAGCTGAGGAACGACTTCTGGCCCTTGAACCGCTGCGGGCCCATCGCCTGCAGGTACGGCGTGGTGCCGCGCGTGTCGTCACCGGACACGTCGTGGTTGCCGGCGAGCACGCTGTAAGCGACGTTCGCCTTGTCGAGGATCTTGAACGTCTTGTCGACCGCCTGGAAGGACGTGACGTCGGCGTCCTGCGTCACGTCACCGAGGTGCGCCATGAACACGATGTTGTTGTTCGGGGTGCCGCTGTTCTCGATCACGTACCGGAACGAGGCTTCCTGCGGCTCTGGGTTGATGCTGTTCTGGCTGCCCCAGTAGAGGTACTGGGTGTCCGGCATCACGGCGACGGTGAACTGGAGGCTCTCGCCGTCCGGGTTCCATCTGCCGCTGCCTCTGCTTGCGGTGTTCGCGGTGTCGGCCTCGGCCGGCGCCACGCCGAGCGCACCCAGCGCCGTGGCGCCGACGCCGGCGAGTCCCGCGTTGCGCAGGAAGGACCGTCGGTTCGGGCCCACCTGGTTTTCGCGCATGGTCTACCCCATTCAGGTTTCCAGGGAGAATTCTTCAGCGCCCCGGACGCTATTCACGGCTGTTTGAGCCAACACGAACACCAGGTGGCCTGCTCACGTCGGCTGCCTTACGTCGCGCGCTCTTGAGACGCAGGTCACGGACCGGGGGCCTGAAGGGCAACGGGTCTGCCCTTGCGTTTTCGACAATTCCTGCCTCGTCCGGGGGCATTTCCCGCCGGTTGTCACGAATCGCCACTGTGCGTGGTCTACCGGGTACTCGCTTCGGCGGAAGGAGTCCTCTCGTGCCGGCGTCCGTGTCCTGGCTGCTGACGGCCGCGTTCGCCGCATCGGCGTGGGCTCCGCTCGCACACCTTCGACGTGACGCCGGTCTCTCTCCGGTGGATGTCTCGCCGAAGGAGGTCCACCGTCCTCAGGCGCCGCTCGCCGCGGGTTCATCGTTGCCCGCCAACGCCATCAACTCGTCGCTACCCGCCCACGCCCCACCGCCGCTCCGGTCGCCGACCCGTGCCGACTCCGTGGCCGAACTCGTCCTCTGCGCCGCGATGATCGCCATGACCTCCCCGGTCGGCGCCCCCATCCCGCCGCCGGCTGGCAGGCCGTGCTCCTGCTCACCCTCGGCTGGTCCCTCACGACCCGGCGCCCGCACCACCTCGCCCCCGCCGCGACGATGCTGTTCATGCTCACCGCCATGCCGCACTCCGCGGACGACCACGGTCCGTGGCTCACCATGCCCGCCATGGGTCACGGCTGGTGGACACCCGTAGCGTTCGCCGCGGCCGCGTGGTTCCTCCTCGATGCCGCTCACTCGATCCCGTCGTGGCGCACGGACCCGACCCGCGCGTTGTCGCGCACAGGCATGAGCCTCGGAATGGCGTGCGCACTGGTCGGGTCCGGCTGAGACGGCAATCTCGGCGGAAACCTGTTGCCGTGCCGGTAATGCGCGCGCTCGTGCACTCCACAACTCGACGGCCGGCCGCGCTGCGGCGTGGCAAACCCGGCCCGCTACGCCGAGACTGACCCCACAATGGACAGCTTCGCGTCGGCAGGTACTCCGGCACGACGGAGCGGTTCGAGACCTTCCGGTTACCTTCGGTCGACGTTTCCCGACCCCGGCGACACCGTCACGACCGCACCGGGAGTTTCCCCGACAGTTTCGCCACCTGCATTTCCCCGGCCATTCGATGCTACGATCCCAATCGATCGCCACATTCGTGCGCCTGGTCACGGTCAGCATGCACGCCAATTTCAAGGAGCACTCATGGCCCAGAAGGTTCTCGTCGAAATGCTGGACGACATCGACGGCAGCCCGGCCACCCAGACAGTCCCCTTCGGACTCGACGGTGTCAGCTACGAGATCGACCTGTCCGACGACAACGCGGCCGCCCTGCGCGATGAGCTCGCGCGCTACATCGGTGCGGCCCGCAAGACCGGCGGCCGCAAGGTGCGCGTCGCCGCGGGGCAGCCGACGGCGGCCACCCCGGCCGACCGCGAGCGTTCGCGCACGATCCGCGCGTGGGCCAATGAAAACGGCTACCAGATCTCCGAGCGCGGCCGCATCCCGTCCGACGTCGTGAGCGCCTACGAGCAGGCCGAGCTCGAAGCCGCCAAGCCCGCCGCGCCGGCCCGCAAGCGCCCGGCGCGCAAGAAGGTCGCCGCCGCCAAGAAGTAGTACGGCGAGCCTGCTGACCGAGCTGCCGGCTCGTTGACAACGGACCCCTCGTTTGTCAACGAGCCGGCTCCAGCCGGTCCACAGTGGATGGTCACCTACGGCCCGGCGACGGTTTCCACCAAACCGGTACCGACGTCGTAAACAAGACCCGACACCCGATATCCGGGCAAGCGCGGCTCGGCCCGCAGCAACGCGACGTCCCGAGCCACCGCCGCCCGTGGATCCGCGACGTCGGGCAGCTCCGCCTCGGGCACCTCGAAGTACGGAGCCAGCAGGTCGGGCCGGTTCTGGATCAGGTTGATGCCACAGCCCGTGTGCTGCAGCACGACGACGTTCCACCCTCCGGGACCCGCCCCCGCGGCCGCGGCCACGTGCTGCAACATCACCAGCTGCTCGATCGTGTCCGGCGTGACCCGTCCGCCGACGTTGCGCAGCACCCCGATCTCCCCCGGCTCCGCACCGAGCACGACGGCGGGGTCGACCCGCGGGTCGAAACAGCTGATGACGCTCGTCATCAGGCTCGGCCGCATGATCAGCGTCGGATCGAACCGTGTCTCGGCGAACTTCCGGTTCCGCTCGACGAAAGTGTCCACGACTTCGGTCATCACTCGGCTCCGTTCAGCAGGGCGGCGTGTTTGCGGGCGAACTCGGCGACGGACATCGGCCGCCGCCCGGTGAGCTTTTCAATGGTGTCGTCGGCGCCGCCGAGCCGTCCGGCCCGGTAGTCGATCATGATTCCGCGAATCGACCCGACCAGGTACCCGGGCACGCCGAACGCGGCGATCGCGGCCACGAACTCGTCCAGGTCACCGTCCTCGTAGACGATCTCCCGGCCCAGCGCGGCGGACAGCTCGGCCGCCATCTGCGCCTGGCCGAGTTCGGCCGGACCGGACAGCGGGATCGTCCGGCCGATGTGGACTCCCGGCTCCTTCAGCAGCGCGGCGATCGCGCGTCCCACGTCCTCGGTGCCGACGATCGACGACGTGCCCGCACCCGCGGGCATGCGCAGCTTTCCCTTGCGCAGGTTCGGCAGGATCCACGGGTAGCGGAACCATTCGAGGAACATCGTCGGGCGCAGGTGGACGACGTCCACCCCGGACCAGGTGAACACCTCCTGCGACAGGAACGTCTCCCGCGTCGAGATCCCCGTGGACTCACGGCCGGTGTTGCGCTGCGAGAGGTTGAGGACGGTCGGACCGCCGGTTTCCTTCACCGCCTGGGCGAAGTTGACCGTCGCCTGGATCAGGCCCGGCCGCATCGGGTGGACGAAATACGCGGCGTTCGTGCCCTCGAGCGCCGGCCGCAGCGTGGTGACGTCCTGGAAGTCACCGACGACGACCTCCGCCCCCTCGTCGGTCAGCGCCCGCGCGCGGTCGTCGAGCGTGCGCACCATCGCCCGCACGGTCAGTCCCAGCGCCAAGGCCTCGCGGACGGCGGCCCCTCCAGTGCCGCCGGTCGCTCCCGTGACGAGCACTCTTCTGTCCGAAGTGGACATTGTCAGGCCCCGGCCAGCGCCGGATAGAGGGCGGTGACGTCGGCCGCGAGTCCGGCGTGGACCTTTTTCGTCATCTCGTCGACGAGGACCTCGTGCTCGCCCGCTTCGAGGGCGTCGAAAATCGCGCTGACGACGCCGGCCGGCTTGTTCATGCCGCTGGTGTCGTTGCCGGCCTGCATCGGGGTGTCGGTCGGGCCGAAGTACGCGCCGAGGACCTGCACGCCGGCGGGTGCGAGCTCGAGCCGCAGGGCGTTCGTGGCCATCCACTGGCCGGCCTTGGAAACGCTGTGCGCCTTGCCGATGGCAAACCAGCTCAGCACCGACCCCACGTTGAGCAGCGCACCCTTGGCCGTGCGCAGCGCCGGCGCCAGCTCGCGGGTCAGGACGAGCGGACCCAGCAGGTTCGCCTCGAACACCTCCTCGATCTCCTCGATCGGGGCGGTCAACAGCTCGTTGTGCGGGAAGATCGCCGCGTTGTTGACGAGAATCGTGGTGTCACCGAGCTTGCCCGCGGCTCGCGCGATCGAGCCCCGGTCGGTCAGATCCAGGTCGACGGTCACGACCCGCTCGTCACCCCACTCCTTCGCCTTGCGGGCCGCCGCATACCCGGGCCGCGCCCCGATCCAGCGCGGCCCGGACGAACGCGGACCCGAGCCCGCCGTTCGCGCCCGTCACGCACACTGTCGCGTTCTGCAGAGCAGTCATCGTTGGTCCCCTTCAGTTCCGTGGCCCCTTCGCGGCCACGCCGAGGACGCTAACCCCCTTACTTCATTTTTGCAAGCATGATGCATTCCCAGAATCTCAGTCTCATCCAGGGACGGTGCTACACTTAACACATGAAACGGCGCGATTTCGGGCAGTACTGCGGCCTCGCGCGAGCCCTTGAGCTCGTCGGCGAACGATGGGGGCTGCTGATCATCCGCGACCTGGCCATCCACCCGCGCCGCTACACCGATCTCCTCGACGGCCTGCCCGGCATCCCGTCCAACGTGCTGGCCACGCGGCTGAAAGAGTTCGAACAGTCCGGCATCGTCGAACGCCAGATCGCCCCGTCCCCCCGCCGCGGCGTCGTCTACGCCCTCACCCCGCTCGGCCACGAGCTCGAACCCGCGATCCACGCCCTGGGCCGCTGGGGCACCACCCAGCTCGGCGAGCCCCGCCCCGGCGATATCGTCACGCCCGAGTCCCTCGCCATGTCCCTGCGCGCCGCCTTCGACCCCTCCGCCGCCACCGACATCACGGCGTCCTGGGAAATCCACACCCCCGACTTCGTCGTCCACGCCACCCTCACCGACGGCAAACTCGACGCCGGCACCGGCCCCACCCCCGCCGGCGCGGACCTCGTGATCACCCTCCAGCCCGAAGAACTGCCGTCCTACCTGGAGCTGGTGCAGGCCATCAAGTGCGGCCTGGTGAAGATCTCGGGGCCGCGCAAGCTTCTGGACACCTTCACGCGAGTCTTCGCCAGTCGCGGCCCGATGTAGTCCAGGCCGTACAACGATTCCTCGCCCATTCCGAGGCCACAGTGGACAAACACGAACCACGCGTCGCCGCTCGCCAAGCGTCCAAACCGGACTCGAGCAGAACCGAGCGCGAAGGCAAAGTGGCCACGACCCGGCTCAGTCGTCCCGCCGGTTTGTGGACGGTGCTCCTCACCGTTGTGCTGCTGGCAGCTTGCGCGGCACCCGCCGGCACCCACGATCCGACGATCACCTCCAACCCGAAGCCGCTGCTGAGCGAGACCAGGTTCTACACCGACCCGGAGAATCCGGCAGCCGCCTGGTTGCGGACAGCCGCACCTTCGGATCCCGCTGCGACCCTCGTTCGAACCCGGATTGCCGGCCACGTCGTCGGCCACCCGATCAACGTCGCGACCGACCAGGTCGCCGCCGAGACCAGCCGATACGTCCAGTCCGCCGCAGCAAACCACGCCACGCCGGTCCTCCTCGCGGAAAGCGACAGCTCCGGCGCTTGCACGCCCGAGGTCCGGCACCGCTGGTTCGACGCCCTCGCGCGCGGGATTTCCGGCGCCCCCGCACTGGTCGTCATCAGGGGCGGGAGCGCCTGCCCAGCCACCCGCGCCGCCATCCTCGCCGACGGTGTCCGCGCCCTCGCAGCCCCCAGCACGCTCCTCCTGCTCGACGCCACCGACATCGCCACCCCGCAGAACGCGGTGTCCCTGCTCACCGCCTCCGACATCCGCGACACCCTTGGCTTCACCCTCAACATCGGCGGATACACGCCCGATCCCGCCATCGCCGCCACCGCCAAGACCATCCGCTCCGGCCTGCAAGCCACAACCGGCCGCAACGACCTGCTCTACCTCGTCGACACCAGCCACAACGGTGGCACCACGACCACCGACTGCAACCCCACCGGCGCCCGCATCGGCCCGAACATCACCCTCAGCCCAGACCCCAGCAAGGCACAGAACCTCTGGCTCACCACACCAGGCGCATCCGACGGCGCCTGCGGCATCGCTCCCCACAGCCGCGCCGGCGTCTTCGAGCCCGAACTTGCCCGCGCGTTGACCGCGGGCTGGGCACCCTCGCGCTGAAGCCCTCCCCGTGCCCGGAGGGCTGAGGCTCAGCCGCAAGGATGTCAAGCGGCACAAGGCCTACGGGCGGAGATTGCGGGCATGACGCGATCGCACGGTGATCGACTGGACAAGCGTGCTCAAGCCGGAACCGCACAACCTGCGCCTCAGGTCTGGTGCATCCGCCGGCCGACTAGCGGTACTCGATCGGGCGTTGGGGACTGCGGTGCCGCCGCAGCTCCGGGATCTGCTGGCGTTCAGCGACGGCTTCGAAGACCTCACCGGACAGTGGGAATGCGCCTGGTCTTGCCGGCGTCTGGCCACCGAGAACACGCAAGCCTGGCAGTCGACGACGCTCCCTCGTGCCCTGCTCGCCTTCGGCGACGACGGCGCTGGAACCTGCTTCTGTGTTCACACCGACCCCAACGACCACCGGGTCGCCCGCTGGTCCTGGATCGGACAGGACAGCGAGGCCACCTACACCGACCTGCCCACGTTCTGGCACGCCTGGCTGCACACCCAGGCCGAACCCGGCTGACGCTCAACGTCACAGTCAACCTAGGAAATGTCACTCCTCGTCTGACCACGTCGGGCAAGCGTCATCTGGCTCAAGACAACCGTCGGGGCTCGTTCGGCGGTCAACGATGCCGTCCGGCGAGAGGTCCGCGAACTGTTGACACTTCCCAGGCCAGTGGGCGAATGCGATCACCTTCGTGCCGTCTGATCGCGCGGCTTCGACGTCGGCCGCCGAGTCCCCGATCATCACAAATTCGCCGGGCATGGTCTCTGCCCCGTCCATCGCTCTCACGAGGAGGAACGGGACGGCTTCAGCTCGCATCGCCCGAAGGCCAGCCGGCCGGGGTTCGAACCAGCACTGGGTCGCTTTTCGGTCCGAATCGGCGACGGGTGAGCGTCGTCGGGCGTTGTCTGCCCTCACCAGCCGCGTTGCGCCTTCGAGCTCAAGTCTCCTGCAGTCTTGCCGGTCGTCTTTGGACGGTGGCGGCGATTGCGGGGCATGAGTGGGGCTGTTGATCTTGTCGTACGAACTGTGGCACAAACCCATCGAAAATTCGTCCAGGCCGGCCGCTCGTTCTGGTCTTTCTCGGGGGGCCGGAAGGACTCCGCGCCGGCCGCCGAGGGCGCCAGCACCTCTTGTTCGCCGGGCACCGAGTCACCGGCAGGCCGGACTTCCGCTGGACCCGCCTCGTTCAGGCGGCGGAGCGCTCGGCGACCGGCCGGCGGCGCAGGCTCACGCTCGAGACGGCCGGCGGCGTGTAGGCGACGTCGTTGGGGCCGGCGTCGGTACCGGGCGGAGCGATCTCGTCGATCCGGTCGAGGACCTCGTCGTCCAGGGTGACGTCGGCGCTGGCCAGCAGGTCGTCGAGCTGTTCCATGGTGCGCGGCCCGATGATCGCCGAGGTGACGCCCGGGTGGGCGATCGCGAACGCCATCGCGAGGTGGGTCATCGGCAGGCCGGCCTTCTCGGCGAGCGGGATGAGCTGTTCGACCACGTCGAGCTTGCGCTCGTCGCCGAAGTGCTGCGGCATGGCGCCGGACCGGTGGGTGTCGATCTGGTGGCCCTTGCGGAATCGGCCGGTGAGCAGGCCCTGGCCCAGCGGGCTCCAGACCAGCGTGCCCATCCCGTAGCGCCGGCAGACCGGCAGGACCTCGCGTTCGATGCTCCGGTTGACGATCGAGTACGGCGGCTGCTCGGTCCGGAAGCGTTCGAGACCGCGCCGCTCGGCGACCCACTGCGCCTCGACGATCTCCGAGGCCGGGAAGGACGACGCACCGATCGCCCGCACCTTGCCGCTGTGGATCAGGTCGGACAGGGCCGACAGGGTCTCCTCCACGTCGATCGTCGGGTCGGGGCGGTGGACCTGGTAGAGCCCTCACCACGAGTGAACCGCGCGCGATCACCGCCATTACGCCGAATCCTCCGCTTGCCACACCGAACCACCCGCCTGAGGGACCCACCGCCGGGAACCATCGGTCGGCTGCCTGCCGCACCTCACCCGCCCGGGTGGTTCCACCGTCCGCAGTGTCATGTCGGCGTTCGCCAGGCGTTTCCCCGCCGAAGGATCAGGCAAGGTCACCAGCCACAGCTGACGGGGCGTGCCTGCGCGTCCCCCTTATTCGTCGGGGGCAAGGAGACGCGTTTGTTGCCCTCACGCCGTCGCCAGGGAGGAGCAGCTGCAACCACCCCCGTGTACTGCGCATGATCACTGCGCCACCGTTACTGTCCGCGAGAGGTCACGTTTCTCCTGCGACGTTGCCAGAGAGAAGGGCTTCACGTGTGCACTGACCACCACGTTCTGCGCGACGCCGACGGACCCAGCCACGAGCTCTTGCGGGTTCTGGCCGCGCAGATCAAGGTGCTCGCTGCGATCCTCGCCGTTTCCCCGAGTACCGCCGAGATCCCGATCATGATGACCGTGCTCGCCCACACGACCGCCCGCGCCCGCCCGTTTCTCGATGCCCACGAGCCGCGCGTTTCCGTGCTCCTCGGCCAAGCCCAGCAACTGGCGGTGGAAATGCGCGATGACGCGGCCCGTTCCGATCTCGTCGCCGCGCACGGCCATCTCCTCGCCGTGCTACGTCACATCAGCAACAATCCAGGCGGAGATGTTCGAACCTGACCCCATCGCTGCGGTGCAGACTTATCGAGACGCTGTGACCCCGGACCAGACAGTGAAGGACCGTTGCCAGCGCCAAGACATCGCGTACGTGCCATACAGGCCGTTCAACAGCGGTGCGCTCTTCAGGCGCCACACGCCATTCCCACCAGATACGACCGCTACGCCAAACCACTTCTGCGCGCTCTTAGCATCGCGGATTCGCGTGGGGCGGAAGAGGTAAGGCGTCGAGCAGGTCCCACCACCAGGAGATGGGCTCGGCGGGATACGGTTGGTTCAGGTCGGAGTCCGCGGTCGGCGTGTCGGCTAGCGTGGTGGGCAGACCGGCGGCGCTGTTGTGGCCCGTGTATCGGCGGGCTTCCAGGGACCATTCGTGTTGGCCTCGCAGCCACGCGTCGCTGGTGCTGAGCCAACGCCGCAGTTCGGTGCCGGCAAGTGCCTCGATCTGGGTCCTCAGGGTGAGGTACAGGCGCATGGTCCGGTCGTGTAAGAGCACCACCTCCGCCACGGCTTCCTCGACGGCACACCCGCGCTCAGCCATCACGATGTCGACGAAGTTTTGCCGATCACTCGTGCCGGCCACAGCTTCCTTGTGGTAGGAGACCAGGTCGTTTTCGGCGCAGATGATGAGGCTGAACGCTTCGGCGTAGACCCAGGCAGCGGAGCTGGTCCAGTCACGCTCGGGGAGCACGTAGCCGCCGATGACGTCGTGGATGGCCGTGAACGGTTTGATCCCTCCGGATTCGGTTCGGACCAGGAGGTAGTCGTTCAGCGAGGGCACCACGCCGGCCGATCGATTGTGAGCCAACAAGGTCTGGGTCAGCAGGTACGTGCGCATGGTGGCGACCCAGCGTGCGACCTGTACGGGGTGGGCCAGCTCGTCGAGCCGGAGGCGGAGGTCGCGCAACCCGGACGCGATGGGCGTGAGGCCGGTGGTGTGGGCGTGCGGTGTGTTCACGACCCACTGGAGCTGGGTCATGATTCGGCACAGGTCCGCGGGGTGTTTCACGAGCGGGCCCTCGTCGCAGTACGAATCGTCGATGGCGAACAGCAGCGATACGAAGTCGGTGGCCCAGCGGAGTCGTTCCGGGTCGGCGACGGGATAGCCGCGCGCGGCGAGCCCCTCTGGGCAGCTCGCCCGCATCCGTGCTCGCTCCCGAGGGCTCGCGCAGATCCGGTGGTGGTCGAGCCAGTCGACGTTCTCTCGGGCGGCACGTTCTTGGCCAGGGTTGATCGCCGAGGGAAACGGTGCCCAGAGGGCAGGGATGACCGGCACGGCGGTCGATGATGAACTTGGCATGGCTGCCCTCCTGTACGAACAGGTCCTCAAGCTCACGAGGACGACAAGGAATCAACGGCACCCGGGTAGTGCATGGCAGCGCGGGTATCACACGGGAGCTCACATCGCGTCGCACGGTCACAACGGGCCCAGGTCCTAGAAAGGATAGGTCTGGTTGGCCCCGGAATTCTGACATCGCGGCGGTGATCACGCGTCCGTGTGCGTTCTTCCCACGTTTCGCGCAACGGGTCACCCGAGCTTCGTGAACCGCAGCCACCAGATGGAATCCGAACGTTGGTTCTGGTAATCCCATCGGGTAGCGTGATGCTAACAGGGTGTCATATTGGCGTTCCGCTAAAGAATTTGTACTCCGCAGACCGCTTCCTGGCTCCAGTGAGGAGATGCGGGAGGGATCTTTTTGATGATGTTCACCAGCAGTGACGATTCTCATGCTTCCGTGACTCCATCGAGTTTGCGAATTTTAACCCGACTGTGTCCAGGTGTATGGCGGTCATCGGGTATGACGATTCGTTCGTCAACGACCTGTACATCCGCCCCTGCCGAAAGGTGGCTGGAAGGCTCGTGCATGCACAAGGTTGCTAGCTGATCGTGGACGCAGTTCTAATGCCGGTGGACAGCGTTTCAGCGATGAGTTCGACCACGAGGCGCTGCTCGACCTGCGGCTCGGTGCTCAGCCAGGCCATTGCGCCTCCAATTATCGCTGCTGCCTGAGCATGGGCAAATATTTCAAACCTCAGGTCGGTAGGAAGTGTCTCACGGATAGCCTGAGCGACATCGGGGATTAGTCGTTCCTGAATTGCGCCAGGATTCGACCCTGCTAGATCGAAGATGGACACAACAATCATGCGAACCCGAGATTCGGGCGAGTCGAGGAGGCGAGGGCCGTGAAGCACGGCCGCGACCAGTGTTCGGTGTGTTCGGTCGAGGGCCATAGGAGATCTCCCATCTGTTTTTGGGCGAATATGGCGACGAAGGAGTCGGGCTCGCGTCATTATTAGTTTCGATGGCGCGGCCAGTGCAATCCGGCGTTTGGCTATTATGCGGAGTTACTGTCGGGCTCACGACGCGGTCGGCTAGCCGACTCGCTGGCTCAAAAATGTCGACGGGCTGATACCTCGTTTATGCGCCTTTCGGGCTTTCCAGAGGAGGTAGAGGAATATGCTGTCAAGGATGATGGACAAAGTCCCCAGTGTGTTCAAGAAGTAGTTTTCGGTGTAGTGAAAGAAGAAGAACACGGCGACCAGGGCGGTGCCGAGGCTTCGGAGCCATGCAAAGTGTGTCGAGAAGTTCTCGGCGGTGGTGGAGCCCAGCAGGAGCAGGATGCAGAAAACGCTGATGAATTGCTGTGCCATGTAGGCGGAGGTGGCTCCGACTGGGGTGTCGTATCCACCGTGGACGAATGAACTGTAGATCACTGTGAAGATCGGGACGGCGATAAAGCACAGCGGGGTGAAAATCCGTTTGAAGACCGGGTTGCCGGTCTGCTTTCGTCCGTGCCTGAGCAGGAGCCAGAAGATGAACAGGTCGAGGAACAGCCAGATCTTGTAGATGATGGCGGGTATCAGGCCCATGTCTGTGGTGTAGAAGGCTGCCCAGGTGATTTCCCAGGCGAGGTCGCTGCAGATCGCGATGGCGGGTAGTTCGATGTATTTTTTGCGGTGGCTGTTGCGGATGAGCAGTCCGTAGGCAAATACCCAGAGGAGGCATCCGGACACGAACAAGACGAGTTCGAAGCCGGTGTAGGGAACGCAGTTCTTGTCTACGAAGTTGATGAGGTGGCTGGGATCGTTGCTAGTGTTGCCCGGGCAGATGGTCGGTGTCACTTGTTTCTCCTCGCGGGTACCGTTATGTGCCAGGTCGGTGTCTCGATGAGTTCGGCCGAGCGGGCGCGCAGCCTTGTGCAGCGGGCAGTGAATGGGGTTGGGGCTGCAATCTGGCGCGCGGTTATTCGGTGTGAGTTGGGTCAGCGCCGTGTGGTCGACGTGCGGGACCTCGAGGCCTCGTGGAGGCCCTGGATCTGAGGATGACGTCTATCGCGCGGACGCTGGGCTGGTGTGGAGGTGGACCAGCCCTGGGTTACCAGTCGCCTGTGCGTAACCGTGGGCCATTCCGACGGAAACTGGCGCTTTCCGGCCGAGTGCGTACTGGAGCGCCTGGCGTAGCGATGCAGAAAGGAAAACCTCGGTCGATGTGTGGATTGCCCGACCGTGGCGTTCATCCATCGTCCTCGCATGAGATATCCGACTGCCTTGCGGATATTGGCCAGGGTCTGGCTACCTGGCTCGGGGGTGGGCGCCGATCGGGTGGAAGTGATCTACGGCGCGACGGCGCTGACTGAGGAGTCTGGTGGGGCGATCTCATGTTGATGTCTCAGGAGCTTTTGGAGCAGGAAGCTGACGATCACGATCGGGGTGAGCAGGGCCGCCGTGATCCACGGACCGAGCCCCAAGGAGATTGTGGCCGCCGTGATGAGGATGCGTTCGATGACGAAGACCTCGTGCGCTCGCAAGGCTGTCGGCGCGGGAAGGGGGCGCGGAGCGAACCAGATGATGTCCAGGGCGTGTACCCCCAGGCAGCTGGCGGCCCCGAGAAGCAGCGCATAGATACTCAGACCGTCGCGTGTTCCGATCGCCGCGGCGATGGCCGCAACGATGGCGAAACAGTAGAGGAAGGCCGCCACCCGGAGAGCCGCTGAGGTACCTCTGCGGACGGGAAGTGTGTGGTAGCCGCCGGCCCTGTCGCCGTCGACATCCCGCAGCGCTCCGATGAGGTTGGTGGCGGCGTCGTGGGCCCAGAACATCGCGGCGAAAAAGATGATCTGCCACAGTGCGGCACCGACGGAGGTCATCGTTCCGTAAACGAAGGCCATCGCGGTGAGGAGGCCACGCACCAGATTGCCCGCAAGGCCACGTGCCTTGAAAGCGCCGCTGTACACGACGACACCGAGGGTGATTCCCGCCGCCGGCCAGGCCAGCGGCAGGGCAGTCAGCAGCGAGACCAGCCAAAAACCAGCGAAGCAGGCGACTGCGCACACCAGTGCGGCTCGAGGGGTGAGCCGGCCTGAGGGGATGGGTCTTTGTGGCTTGGCCAGAGCGTCCAGATGCCGGTCGAGGTAGTCCCCGAGATAGTGGGCGCCAAGCCAGGCAAGCAGGGGACCACCCACGGCCGTCGCGACACTGTGGCGGGGTTCTCCGATGGCAGCCCCGGCCAGCCCCACCAGGCCGGGAAAAGCCAGGGTGTACGGCCGCCAGGTCTCGACATGAGCCCTGAGTACAGTGGCGAAACGCTCGCTGCTCATGGCTCGGCCTTGGCATTGTCCAGAATGGACGCGGACCGTTCGTCGTAGCCGAGGAGGACTGGATCGAAGCCGTTCTCCCGCAACGCGGAGACGAAGACGTCCTCCCGGTCGTTGAAGAGCGCGTACGAAAAGGCCTTCCCCACCCCGAATCCATCGGCGGGGATCACCGGTCGTCTGACGTGCTCTCGATCCGGCGAACCGTAAAAGACGCAGGCGGTACGTCCCTCCGCGAGCGGCCACACCGCATCCCATGGGTTCTCATGCGGGTACGAGGCCTGGGTTCTGGGCATCAGGGGGTCCCGCACATTGACGACCCGTGTGGACATGTTCTGGCGGCTCCTCTGCCTCGATATTTGTTTCACCCCAGTAATTCTTGGCCCCGGCGGCAGCATGCAACACCGCCGACCGAGGGCGCACTCCCAGCACGGTAGAGTTACCTCTCGGATACGGTCGAATACTGGCAGTGGTCACTGCTGGAAGACATACGTCCAGTCGGTCGAAACCGCGGAACCATCAGCACAATGGCGGCGACCACGAGGCCGGCCGGGCGGCGACCCCATATGCTCCAGCCTGATCCGCACGGCCGCCGCACCAAAGCGATCGCCGCGCGGAGGGAGATGCGCAGCGCCAAGGCCGGGATGCGGATGCTGGTCGCTTGCGTGAAAGCGTGGTGATCGGCTGTGACTGGGTGATGATCTTGGCTTGTAAGTGATTCGTCGTCCTCGGTTGGTGGCCGACGAGCTGCGGGTGATCGAGTGGAAGGCCCGCACTGCTGCATCGAAGGCCACCTCGCCCGCGCCGAGCTCACCGTCATCTCAGGCCAACGCGAGAGAAGGAGCTGACGGGCATCAACCTGCCGGAACGGCTAACATCAACTTGCACCGCGCTGAATCTCACGAGTATGTCGTTTACGACATTCGAATGACAAAGTCCGTGAGATTGCGACGTCAACCGTGGGACCCTACACGGGCTGCAGGGTCTCGCAGCCGGTGACATGTGGGGCTTGTCTGACTGACGTGACCCCGTTGGCTTGGTCCAGGGTGAGTGTGAGTCTTGCGGCCCACGTTGTGGGCGGGAAGGCTCGAACCGATGAGCACCAGGAAACGA
>NZ_JBFAQX010000007.1:0-79447 GCF_040678995.1 Amycolatopsis sp. NPDC049253
GTGCTCCGGAATCAGCGGCTCCGCGAGCGCCCACAACTCATCCGGCACCAGCCGCCGAGACAGATCATCCACAACCCAAGATCATCCACCAAGACGAGCCAAACCCCTACTGAGACACGCTCTAAGCCCTCAATACCCTCGACTGTCGAGATCGACGCGGTGAGGCTCACGGCCGCGTTGTCGTTCAGCAGTGGCAGCGCTTTCTTGACAGTGAAGACAGTTCCCTTGACGTTCACGTCAAGGATGTAGTCAAGGTGCTTTCCGTCATCTCCGCGAGGGGCACGATCTCGCCGACGCCGGCGTTCGCGAACAACACGTCGATACGACGGCCGTCCGCGGCGATCTTCTCGTAGAGCCGGTCGAGGTCGGCCTGCTCGGCAATGTCCCCTTGCACCCCGGTCGCTTGCGCGCCGATGGCCGCGACGGCGGCGTCGAGCTGCTCCTGCCTCCGGCCCGTGACGTAAACGTGGGCCCTTCTTCCGCGAATCGACGGGCCGTGGCCAACCCGATTCCCGTCGAATCGCCGGTCACCACAGCGGTCTTGCCGTCGAGCTGTCCCATCGTGACCTTCCCCGCCATCGATTAGTCACCCAAACGTACTATTGGTGATCGACAGCGAGCGACCGCCATTTCTACCCGCGAAAAGTGGTCAGCCGGGCAAGCCGGAAAATCCGGAGAGGAACGCCTCCACGGCGCCGCGGTAGATCTGCGGCGCCTCGGCGTGGGGCAGGTGCGCGGAGCCGGGGACGACGAGGTGTTTCGCGCCCGGCACCCGCGCGGCGACTTGCGCTTGCCGGCCTTCGGGCATGGCGGTGTGTTCGCCTTCGACGATCAGCAGCGGGCATCGGATCGCGTCCACAAAGGACCAGTAGTCGCGGCGGCCCCATTCGGCGGCGATCTCGTAGAGGTCCTCCAGGTTCGCGATCAGGTGGTAGCCGTCTTCGCGTTCCTCGACGCATTCGGTGAAGTAGTCCCCCGCCGTGCCGAAGAATTCGCGGACGTGGGCGAGGGATTCGAACGGCACCGGCCAGCTGTCGAAGTAGCCGCGCCAGGTCTCGACGGTGCGGCCGCGCTGATCGGGTGCGAAGTCCTCGCTGACGACTCCGCGGACGAGCTCGGGGTATTTCGCCGCCGTGGCCCAGGCGTGGAGGCCGCCCATGGAGTGACCGATCAGCACGGACGGGCCGAGCTCGGCGAGCACTTCGGCGATGTCTTCGGCGAACTGCTCGGTGGTCCACGGGCCGGTGTGCGGCGCGCGCCCGTGACCGCGGGCGTCGAGGGCGTGGACGGAGCCGTAGGGCTTGAGCCATTGGGCGACGGGCCACCACGTGCGGGCGCGGCCCATCAAGCCGTGCAGCAGGAGCACCGACACGCCCGTGGTGTCGTCGCCGCCGAAGTGGATCAGCCCAGGTCGCACCGTACCTCCCGCTGGTTCGTCCGGTAGCCAATCACATCCGAGCACCTAGGGTGAAGTGATGCGCAGCCACCGAACCTTCGCCGTCGCCCTCGCCGGTGTGCTCGCGCTGTCCGCGTGCAGTGCGGACAATCCGGACACCGCACCGCTGCATCCGTCCGCTGGGGCGAGCGGCGCGGGCGATCCGTATTACCCCGAGGACGGCAACGGCGGTTACGACGCGCTCGACTACCACGTCGACGTCGGCTACGACCCCGCGAGCGGCCACCTCGACGGCGACACGACCGTGACCGCGAAGGCCACGCAGGACCTCAGCCGGTTCAACCTGGACCTGCGGGGGCTCGACGTGGCGTCGGTCGAGGTCGACGGGAAACCCGCGAAGTTCAGCCGGGAGAAGGACTTCGAGCTGGTGATCACGCCACCGCAGCCCTTGCGCGCGGGCACGACGTATCGCACCCGCGTGCGGTACTCCGGCGACCCGTCGAAGACCGAGCACGACGGAGGCAGTGAGACCGGCTGGAGCCGCTCGGCCGACGGCGGCGCGTTCATGGTGGGCGAGCCGCATTCGGCGGCGTTCTGGTACCCGGTGAACGAAACCCCGCGCGACAAGGCGACGTTCAGCGTGACCGCGCACGTACCGGACGGCTGGACGGTGATCGCAGGCGGCCGTGAGCAGAGCAGTTCTTCGGCCGGCGGCAAGACCACCACCACGTGGACCGAGCCGAACCCCGTCGCCAGCTACCTCACAACGATCGCGATCGACAAGTTCACGGTGAAGCGCACTTCACTACCCGACGGCACGCCCGTCGTGTCGGCCTACGCGCCGGGCGCCGAGTCGCTCGAGGTCAGCGGCGACCGGCTGCCGGACATCCTGGCCTTCCTGAGCAGCAAGTTCGGCCCGTACCCGCAAAGCGCCGCCGGCGGCATCTATCTCGCGGAGGACATCCACTTCTCGCTGGAGACGCAGACGCGCCCGACGTACGCGAAGTGGGCCGACGTCCTCACCCTCGTGCACGAGAACGCCCACCAGTGGTTCGGCGACTCCGTGTCGCTCGACTCGTGGTCGGACGTCTGCCTCAACGAGTGCTTCGCGTCGTACGCGCAGTGGCTCTGGTCCGAACGCGAGGGCCAGAACCTCGACGACCGCTACCGCGCGGCACTCGAGATCACCCACGCCAGCACGGACTTCTGGAACCGCAAGCTCGTCGACCCGGGCCCCGGCCACGAGTTCGAGGCTGTGTACGACAAGGGCATCCTCGCCCTGCACGCCCTGCGCCGCCGCATGGGCGACGGCCCGTTCTCCACCCTGCTGCGCGACTGGCCCGCCGAGCACCGCCACGCCAACGCCACGTGGGCCGACTTCACGAAACTGGTGAACCGCCTGGCCGGCCAGGACCTGACGCCCTTCCTGGACGACTGGTTCCGCACGGCGAAGCTCCCGTCGGACGCGGACCTCTACCCGGGCACGCTCCGGCCCTGAGCCGAGGCACCCAGGAGTGACCTGGTCAGCGCATTGCGCGCGTCCGTCATCTCGGCCAGTGCGCCGCCCAGCTCGGCGTCGCCGACCACCACTTCTCCGTCCGGATCAGCGGCGAGGCTGCGCAGCGCCGCGCGGCGGAGGAGTTCCTTCACGAAGGACGCCGTGACGCCTTCGGTGGCTTCGACGATCGGCGCGAGGTCGGCCGTCACCTTCAGGCCGCGGGAGTACAGCTCGAGCAACGCGGTGCGGCCGGCGGCGTCGGGCAGCGGGATCTCGACGGCGAGGTCCACGCGGCCCGGCCGGTCGGCCAGCGCCTTCTCCAGGTCACCCGCGCGGTTGGTGGTGAGGAGGAACGTGACGTCGGCGTCTCCGCCGACGCCGTCCATGGCGTCGAGCAGGCTGAACAGCAGCGGCGTGCCGCCGCGGGAGTGGTCGCGGTCCTCGGCGATGAGGTCGACGTCCTCCAGCACGACGACGCTGGGCTGCAGCCGGCGCGCGAGCGTGGCGGCCTTCGAGACGAACCGCATCGCCGAGCCGGTGAGGATGATGACCGTACTGCCGGGCAGCCGTCCCATGAGGTAGCGGACGGTGTGCGTCTTCCCGGTGCCGGGCGGGCCGTGCAGCAGCACACCACGCTTGAGGTGCTGGCCGGCCGCCAGCAGGCGTTCGCCGTGCTCCGCGATGCCCAGCGTGTGCCGTTCGACCGCGTCGAGCACGCCTTCGGGCAGCACCACCTCCTCCGGCCCGATCGCGGGCCGGGGCAGGAAGGTGAGCAGCTCGTTGCCGCGGTGCTCGCTCACGCCGAACGCCAGCACGTGGCCGCGCAACACGTCGTGCTCCGCGATCAGCTGCTCGATGCGATCGCGCGTGGCCGTCGTCGCGGCGCGCTCCCCGGCGATCACCTCCAGGCGGCAGTACATCTGCCCGTACTGCTGGTTCGTGCCCCGCACGCCGATGATCACCGGCGTCCCGTCGGGCGACGCCGTCCCCACCAGCCCCAGCTGCACGACCTCCGCCGCCGCGTCGGGCCCGATCGTCGCGGTCGTGTAGTCGACCGCCCCCAGCTCGTACAGCTGGTGGTTCCGCGCGGCGAACAGCATGCCCACCAGGTCCTCGTGGCCGCGCTGCCCGCCGGCGATCCCGAACCAGTCCGTCTGCACGCCGTGCTCGGCCAGGTACGCGTCGACGCCCGCCTGGATGTTGGCGTGCTCCCAGTCCTCGTAGTTGCGCGTCACCACCAGCGCCTGCGTCAGCGGTACCCCGAGGTGCCCGGTGACGCGGTCGATCAGCTCGTTGGCCTGCGGCGACCCGACCGCGTCGGCCGTGGCTTTGATGATGCGCTGCAGGTCGCGTGCGAGTGCTTCGTGATCTTCCCCCATGCACCCCAGAGTGACACGAATCGCCCAGTCAGGCCACCGACGTCAGGTACCGCGAGTAGTCCGGCAGCTCGAAGCCGTTGAGCACCGCGAGCATCGAGCCGAACAGCAGGCGCTCCGGCAGGTGCGGCAGGAGGCGCATGCCGAGCTGCTGGAGGCGGACGCCGAGGGCGCTCGAGGGAGAGCCGGCGCGGGCGTTGGTGCGGCCCATCTTCTGGTTGGCCGAGACCCATGGGCGGAGGCGGTTCTCGTACGCGGCCAGGGCCGACGGGACATCCGGCGCGGCCGCGAGTTCGCCGGCCAGGACGTAGGCGCCGACGAGGGCCAGGCTGGTGCCCTGGCCCGACGAGGGTGAGGCGCAGAAGGCGGCGTCACCGAGCAAGCCGACACGGCCGCGAGACCACGACGGGAGGTGGACCTGGCTGACGGAGTCGAAGTAGAAGTCGGCGGCGTCCTCGATCTGGGACACCAGTTCCGCCGTCTCCCAGCCCAGGCCGGACAGCCGCGAGCGCACCAACGACTTCTGCCAGGCGATGTCCCGGTAGTCGTGGTGCAGGTCCTCGGAGTGGAACGACGCGAAGGCCATGAAAGCCTGGTTCGAGTTGATCGTGCGGACGCCGATGCTGCGCCCCGGCGCGTTGTGCACCAGCGACCAGTTCTCCAGGCCCAGGTGGTTGCGCGCGGTCCAGAACGCCAGGTAGCGGCCCAGGTGCTGCAACGGCACGTCACCGAAAAGCAGCGATCGGACGCCGGAGTGGAGGCCATCGGCGCCGATCATCGCGTCGAAGACCCGCGGGGCGCCGGATTCGAACGTGACGTGGACGCCGTCGGACCGCTCGGCCACAGCGACGACTCGATCGCCGTAGCGGTACTCGCACTGCGTGGCCTCCCGCAGGACGCGAGCGATGTCGCCGCGGAGGATTTCGATTTCCGCGATCGGGCCGTCACCGCCGAACTGGTCGACGGTGAGGGTGGCGCGGCGCCGCCCGCTGCCGTCGACGAGGGACAGGCCGCCGGTGTCGGTGCAGGCGGCGCGGATGTTCTCCAGCAGGCCCATCCGCTCCGCGGCGACTTTCCCCACGCCGCGCAGGTCCACGGCCTGCCCGCCCGGCCGCGGCGCGGGCGCGCGCTCGACCAGCGTCGCCTCGATGCCGTAGCGGTGCAGCCAGAACGCCAGCGCCGGACCGGCGATGCTCGCCCCCGAGATCAGAACCCGCATGGTGTGCCCCCGTTCACGAATGTCTACCCCAACATGATAGTCACAACTATTTGACAGTTACTACCACTTTCTCGGACGGCAGACGGAAGTAGGCTGGAGGCATGGCAGTGGTGAAGATCAACGCGATCGAGGTCCCCGAAGGCGCCGGCCCCGAGCTGGAGAAGCGGTTCGCCGCGCGGCTGCACGCCGTCGACAGCCAGGCCGGGTTCCTCGGCTTCGAGCTCCTCCGCCCGGTTTCCGGCGAGACGCGCTACTTCGTCTACACGAAGTGGGAGTCGGAGGAGCACTACCAGGCGTGGGCGGCCGGCCCGGCGCGCGAGGCCCACGCGGGCGAGCGCGCGAAGCCGGTGTCGTCCGGTGCGAGCCTGCTCGAGTTCGAGGTCGTCCAGGCTTCGAAGCCGGGTGAGTGACGACCTCGCCCGCGCGGCCGAACTGATCCACGGTGCCGGCGCGCTGCTCGTGTGCGCCGGCGCCGGGATGGGCGTCGACTCCGGCCTGCCCGATTTTCGCGGCGACGAAGGCTTCTGGCGCGCGTACCCGCCGTACGCCGGGCTCGGCCTCAGCTTCGAGGAGCTGGCCGACCCGCGCCACTTCGCCGACGACCCCGAGCTGGCCTGGGGCTTCTACGGCCACCGACTCGACCTGTACCGGAAGACGGTGCCACACCGGGGTTTCGAGCTGCTGCGCGAATGGGGCGAGAAGAAGCCCGGCGGCGTCCGCGTCTTCACGTCCAATGTGGACGGCCAGTTCCAGGTCGCGGGCTTCGGCCACGTCGCCGAGGCCCACGGGTCCATCCATCACCTGCAGTGCCTCGACGGCTGCACGGACGACATCTGGCCGGCCACCGACGTCCACGTCGACCTCGACGACACGACGATGCGCGCCCGCCCGCCATTGCCGAGCTGCCCTGGCTGCGGCGGCCTCGCCCGGCCCAACATCCTGATGTTCGGCGACTTCGAGTGGGTCCCGGCGCGCAGCCAGGCCCAGCTCGACGAGCTCACCGCGTGGCGCCGCGACCAGCGCGACCTCACCGTGGTCGAACTCGGCGCGGGCCAGGCCGTGCCGACCGTCCGCCGCTACGCCGAGCTGGCCAGCGCCGCGACGGGCGCGCTCGTGCGCATCAACCCGCGCGAGCCGCGGATCCGCCACGGCCGCGGCGTGTCGATCGCGGCCGGCGCGCTGGAGACGTTGCTCAAGCTCGCCTGAGGTGCAGCAACGGGAAGGGCCTGCCCTCGGAGTCCGTCGCCGAGCGACCGGCGATCACGAACCCGTGGTGCAGGTAGAAGCCGAGCGCTTGCGGGTTCTGCTCGTTCACGTCCAGCGTCAGCGAAGGAAACTCCGCCAGAGCCGCTCGCAGAAGCGCGGACCCAACCCCCGAACCACGGTGATCGGCGCGCACGAACAGCATTTCCAAGCTCCCGGAAGCGATCCCGGAAAACCCGGCGGCAGCACCGTCCACAGTGGCCACCGTCAGCTCCACCTGCGGGAAGTACCCCGGCACCCGCTCAGCGTAGAACGAGACATCGTCGGCGGTCAGGAAATCATGAGTCGCCTCGACCGCACTGCGCCAGATCGCCAGCAGCTCCGGGTATTCGTCCGGGCCCGAGACCGGACGCAGCGAGACCGTCACGGCAACCGCACCTCGGCGTAAACCGCACGGTGGTCGGTTCCGGGCACGTCGAACACCCGGTAGTCCTCGACGGCCGCACGCTTGTCCACCAGCACGTGGTCCAGCGTAACCAGCGGCGTGGCATCAGCGGGCCACGTCGGCTGCAGGCCGTCGCCGCGTTCGTCGGCGGCGTCGTGGTAGCCGCGCGACAGCACGGTGGCCAGGGCGGCGTGGTCGAGGGTCGCGTTGAAGTCGCCGGCCAGGATGCGCAGGCCGTGCTCACCGGCGGCGCGCGAAAGGTCCTTCGTCTCGCGCTCCCACTGATCGACGCCGGTGTCGGGCGACTCCGGGTGCACGGCGACGAGCTCCACCACCGTGCCGCCGCCGAGGTCGGCCTCCGCGCTGGGCTGCTTCGCGGTGGAGTCGCCCGTGTAGTTCTCCTCGGTGAGCGGGTAGCGCGACACGATGCCCGACCCGTCCGCGCCCGGCGCCGCGTGCAGCACCCGGTACGGCAGCAGCCCGAACAGTCCCGCCTTGTCCAAAGCGGACACTTCCGCCGAGGTCATCTCCACGAGGTTCAGCACGTCGACCCGGTTGTCGCGCACCAGCTTCACGATCGTGGCGGCGTCGGCGTGACCGAGGTACAGATTCGCCGACATCACACGCAGCGACTTGCCCGCCACGGCCGGTTGCTCGTCGGCCATCACGCGCGGCGCCACGAACACGGCCAGCAGGATCGCCAGCGCCAGCGCGATTCCGCCGGTCCACCACCGCCGCAGCACCAGCGAAACACCGCCTAGCAGCGCTCCGTACACGACCGCGTACGGAGTGAGCGCGAGCAGCACCAGCGTGTACCAGCCACCGTCGTACCCGACCGTGCGCAGCGCCGCGACCGCCACCAGGGGCACGCCGAACAGCAGCAAGACGCCCGTGACCAGCCGGTTCCGTGGCCGCGCCCGCACCTGGACGTTGATCACCATGGGCCGAGTATGCCGACTCCGGCCGGGCGAGCGCGCCCCGGACACCGCACCTCCACAACACCTCCGCAACTCCTGACAGCGGAGGACAGGTCCGCGACAGGCGCTGTCAGCGTGCTGTGCGCGCCCTGACAGGCCGGCCGTCCACTGTGTTGCTCGGAGGGCGACAGCAGGAGGAGGACCACATGTCGTTTGCGATCAAGGCCGAGGGCCTGGTCAAGCAGTTCGGGGAGACGAAGGCGCTGGACGGGGTGGATCTTGAGGTCCCGTTCGGCAAGGTGGTGGGGGTGCTCGGGCCCAACGGCGCGGGCAAGACCACGGCGGTGCGCATCCTGGCCACGCTCATCAAGCCCGACGCCGGGCACGCCACGGTCGGGGGCTTCGACGTGGTGCAGGACCCGGTGCGGGTGCGTTCGCTGATCGGGCTCACGGGCCAGTACGCGTCGGTCGACGAGGACCTCAACGGCATCGAGAACCTGGTGCTGATCGGCCGGCTGCTCGACCTGTCGCGCGCCGACGCCAAGGCCCGGGCGAAGGAGCTGCTGGACCGCTTCGAGCTGTCCGACGCCGCCAAGCGCCCGATCCGCACCTACTCCGGCGGCATGCGCCGGCGGATCGACCTCGCGGCGAGCCTCGTCGGGCGGCCCGAGGTGCTCTACCTCGACGAGCCCACCACCGGGCTCGACCCGCACGCCCGCAACGAGGTGTGGGCCGTGGTCCGCGGCCTCGTCGCCGACGGCGCGACGGTGCTGCTCACCACGCAGTACCTGGAGGAAGCCGACCAGCTGGCCGACAAGATCACCGTGTTCGACCACGGCCACGTCGTCGCCGACGGCCGCGCCGACGAGCTCAAGCGCCGCGTGGGCGGCCAGACGCTGCAGGTGCGCCCGACGTCACTCACCGACCTCGACGCCGTGGCCCGCATCCTGGGCGAGGTCACCGGCGTCCGGCCGACGCGCGACGAGGACACGGGCCTGCTCACCGCGCCGGTGTCCGACCCGGTCCTGCTGTCCACGCTCGTGCGCAAGCTCGACGAGGCCGGCATCACCTCCGACGAGCTCGCGCTGCGACTGCCGAGCCTCGACGAGGTGTTCCTGGCACTGACCGGCCATTCCGCCGAACCGTCCACTCCGGACGCCCAGCTCGAAGGGAGCCTCGCGTGACCACCACGCTCGCGCTCGATCCGCCCCGCCGCATCAGCCCGGTTAAAGGCACGCAGCACGCGCTTTCCCTGGCCTGGCGCGGAATCCTGAAGATCCGCAAGAACCCTGAGCAACTGGCCGATGTGACGCTGATGCCGATCATCTTCCTGCTGATGTTCACCTACCTGTTCGGCAACGCGCTGGGCGGGTCCATCTCGAACTACCTGCAGAGCCTGGTCCCCGGCCTGGTCGTGATGAACATCCTGCAGGCCAGCCTGACCGTGGGCGTGCAGCTGAACACCGACGTCACCAAGGGCGTGTTCGACCGGTTCCGCAGCATGCCGATCGCGCGCTCGGCGCCGTTGGTCGGCGCGGTGCTGGCGGACCTCGTGCGTTACGTCGTGTGCCTGGCCGTGCTGATGGTCGTCGCTATGGTGATGGGCTACCGCATCGAGACCGGCCCGATGCAGTTCCTGGCCGCGATCCTGCTGGTGCTCGCGTTCGGGTTGTGCTTCTGCTGGGGCTCGGTGTTCGTCGGGATGCTGATGAAGTCGCCGGGTGCCGCGCAGGGCCTGATGTTCGTGTTCATCATGCCGCTCACGTTCGGCAGCAACGTGTTCGTCTCCACCGCGACGATGCCGGGGTGGCTGCGGTCCTGGGCGGACATCAGCCCGGTCAGCCTGATGGCCAACGCGTTGCGGGGCTTGATGAACGGCGGCGCGGTCGCCGGGCCGCTCGGCGGAGCGCTGGCGTGGATGGTCGGGGCCGTGGTGGTGTTCTTCCCGCTCGCGACCTGGGCCTACCGCCGCCGCGTCTGAGCGACTGTCGCAAAAGGACCACAAAGGAACATGGGGGCACTCGGTCCCCTTCACCGCGGGGGTGATGGAGGGGACCGAGCTCGTCAGCTGCCGATTTCCTCGCTGAGCCAGGCGATTCCGTCGGCCCGGTCCAGCGCCCGGGTGGCCGCCACGAGCTTCTCGTACCGGTCCTCGCCCAGCCGTTCCCGCAGCCCGTCGATCAGCTCGAGCACCTCCGGGTTGCCGAGGTCGAACTCGCCGCGGATCAAGGCACTCAGCGCGAGCACGCGCGCCGCCGTCTCGAGCCGGCCCTGCGCGTAGCGGATCTGGGCGACGACCTCCGCGAGCTGGGCCAGATCGGGCATGTCCATCCGCTCGCTGACCGACCGGACGGCAGCCACCGCGTGTGGCAGCGCCTCGTCCGGTTTTCCTTCCGCCAACGCGATCCTGGCGTGGACCATGCCGAACCACTCGTCCTCGAAGCTGCCCGGGAAGGGCCAGTCGTCCCGTCCGCGCAGGATCGCCTCGCCGACGGTGCGGGCCTCGGCCAGCCGGCCCTCGCGGATGAGCAGTTCGAGCCGGCCGAACAGGAGGATCAGGCTCAGCTCTCGTTTGCCGCTGTTCTCCGCGTACCGTTCGGCCGCCGTCAGCTCCCGCCAGGCGCCGTCGCGGTCACCACCGCGCGACCGCTCCACGGCCAGACGCCACCACTGCTGGACGACGTCATCCTGCGAGCGCAGCTCCAGGGCCAGCCGCAGTCCTTCGGTGTACGCCGCGATCGCCCCGGCGTGGTCACCGCGCTGAGACAGGCTCATGGCGCGGAAGCTGAACGTCATCGCCAGGCCCCAGCGGTCGCCGATCGCGAGGAAGCCGGCGTGGGCTTCCTCGCGGGCTCGGGCGGAGCCGTCCAGGTCGCCCTCGTCGGCGAGCACGAAGCTCTCGGCCCAGTGCGCGGCAGCGCGGCTCCAGGGGTCCCCGCCGCCGATCGCGCGCTTGATTTCGCGCCGCGCCAGTTCCCGGTGACCGCTGAGGAAGGCGACCATCGGCAGTGCGAGCGAGAGCCACGGGTTGCCGTTGGCGGCGCCGGTGCGCACGCACTCCTCGATCAGGTCAGCAGCGCCCGCCATCGCCTGCGGCCCGGTCATCATGTGCATCATCATCTGGCTCAGCCGCAGGGCTGCCGCGACGTCGGGTGCGAGGCGGTCGCCGAAGGCCAGCACGTCGACCACGAACCGCTCGGCGCGTTCACCCTGGCCCAGGATCGACAGGTACCAGAACATGCCGTAGAGCAGGCGGGCGGAGGAATCGACGTCCTCCGACTCGATGGCGGAGCGCAGGGTGGCGGTGAGGTTGTCGTTGTCGTTCTCGAAGACCTCGATCGCAGTGAGCTGATCGCGGGTGCGCAGGAGCGGCTCGGTGCGTTCGACGAGGTCGACGAAGTAGCGCACCATGGCCGCGCGCAACCGCTCGGTCTCCCCCGAGGCCGTGAGCCGCTCGGTGGCGTACACCCGCAGTGTCTCCAGCATGCGGTACCGGCCGCCAACGGTGTCCACAATGGATTTCTCGACCAGCGAGCCCAGCACGTACACCACGTCTTCGGCGCGCAGCAGGTCCTCGTCGGCGCAGACGGCTGTCACGGCTTCCTCGTCGAACGTCGCGGCGAACACGGCGAGCCGCCGCGCCAGTGCGAGCTCCGCGTCGGTGAGCAGGTCCCAGCTCCATTCGACGACGGCCCGCAGGGTCCGTTGCCGGGGCAGGGCCGTGCGGCTGCCGGAGGTGAGCAGGCGGAAGCGGTCGTCGAGGCGTTCGGCGATGCTCGCGACCGGCATCGACCGCAGGCGCGCCGCGGCCAGCTCCAGCGCCAGCGGCATGCCGTCGAGCCGGCGGCAGATCTGCGTCACGGCGTCCACTGTGGATTCATTGAGCGTGAAGTCGGGGCGCACGGCGATGGCCCGGTCGAGGAACAGCCGCGCCGAGTCGAGCGCGCCCACCTCGCCCGGCGGCGTGGTCTCGGCAGGCACGGGCAGCGGGCCGAGCGGGCACAGGGCCTCGCCGGTGATCGCGAGCGGCTCGCGGCTGGTGGCCAGGATGCGCAGCGCGGGCAGGCGGCGCAGCAGATCGTCGGCCAGCTGCGCGGCGACCTCGATGATGTGCTCGCAGTTGTCCAGCACCAGCAGGGCTTCGCTGCCGGCGAGGGCCTCGACGGCGTGCTCGATCAGATCCGTCGGCCGCCGGCGCACCTCGGCCTCGCTCGCGCGCAGGTCGCGGATCTCCAGCGCGGTGAGCAGCGCGCCCAGCACGTCGTCGGCGTCGCGGACGCCGGCGAGTGGCACGAACCAGACCCGCCCGGGCCCGTGCGCGGGGTGGCGCGCCGCAGCCTCGGTCGCCAGGCGCGTCTTGCCCGCGCCACCCGGGCCGACGAGCGTGACGAGCCGGGAGCCGTCGAGCAGCTCGGACAGCTGCTTCAGCTCGTCGCCGCGGCCGACGAAGCTCGTGAGGCGCACCGGCAGCCGGTCGGTGACCGGCGCGGCGGGCGCGAGCTCACCACGCAGGGCCTGCAGGTGGATCTCCTGCAGCTCGGCCGACGGGTCCACGCCCAGCTCGTCGGCCAGCGTCGCGCGGATCGCGCTGTACGCGGCGAGCGCGTCCGCCTGACGGCCGACCGAGCACAACGCCCGGATGCGCAGACCGGCGAGCCGCTCACGCAACGGGTGGGCCTCGGCGGCCGCGGTGAGATCGGCGAGCACGTCGGCTTGGCGGCCCAGGCGCAGCTCGGCGTCGAAGCGGTCCTCGGCGGCCTCCGTGCGCAGCTCCTCCAGCCGGGTCGCGGGCGCGGCGGCGAACGGCGCGTCGAGCACGTCCGCCAGCGCGGCGCCGTGCCAGAGGTCCAGAGCAGTGCGCAGCAGCTCGGCCGCACGCGAGTCGCGGCCCGCCGAAAGCTCCCGGCGGCCCTCGGCGGCGAGTCGTTCGAACCGGTGCGCGTCCACGGCGTCCGCGGTCAGCGCGAGCCGGTAGCCACCCGCGCCGGACTCGAGCTCGGCCCCGGCCGGCCGCAGCGCGCGGCGCAGGCGCGAGACCAGCGACTGCAGCGCGTTGGCGGCGTCGGCGGGCGGCTCGGTGCCCCACAGGCCGTCGATGAGCACCTCGGCCGGCACCGCGCGGCCGGCGTCGAGCGCGAGGCGGGCCAAGAGCATGCGAAGACGCGCACCGCCGATGTCCACCGGGGTGCCGTCCTCGCAGGCCGCCCGCAGCGGACCCAGCAGCGCCACGCGCATGCCACCAGCTTTCCAGACGGATGCTGAGGGCGGGTCCGAACGGCCGCCGGGGAACCGACGTAAGTGTGGACTTTCAGGACAAAACACCATCAGTCGCCATCAACAGCCCTTCGCGGCGATACGTTGCAAACGGTTTCCCGAGCAGCAGACAGGAGCGTTCATGAGACTGCAGCACCGCTGGCGTCGCCCGGCAGTAACGGTCGTCGCCACGCTGGCCGCGCTGAGCCTGGGCGGCGGCATCGCCTCCGCGGGGCAGGACGGGTACGGCTGGGGCACACCGGGTGCCGACGGAGCCGGCGACAGCTACTACCCGCAGGACGGCAACGGCGGCTACGACGTCGCCGACTACGACCTCGCCGTGACCTACGCGCCGGACAGCCACCAGCTGACCGGCGTGCAGACGATCAGCGCACGGGCCACCCAGACGCTGAGCTCGTTCAACCTCGACCTCAACGGCCTCACCGTCGACTCGGTGAAGGTCAACGGCCTCAAGGCCAAGTTCACCCGCAGCGGCGACCACGAGCTCACGATCACGCCGCTGCTCCCGCTGCTGCGCGGCCTGCCGTTCCGCACCGTGATCACCTACCACGGCGTGCCCGCCCCGATCAGCGACCCGTCGCTGGGCAACAACGGCTGGCAGTACGCCAAGACCGGCGGCGCCTTCGTCGCCGGCGAGCCGAAGTCGGCCAGCACGTGGTACCCGGTGAACGACACCCCGCGCGACAAGGCGACCTTCCACCTCGCCATCACCGTCCCGAACGACTGGGGCGTGATCGCGAACGGCCGTGAGCTGGGCACGCACAAGACGGCGAAGGGCACCACGCACACGTGGGCCGAGACCACGCCCGCCGCGCCGTACATGACCACGGTCGCCATCGACAAGTGGACGTTCGACAAGCGCAAGCGCAAGGACGGCACGCCGATCGTCAGCGCGTTCGCGCCCGGCACGCCCGATTCGACCAAGCAGGCCGACGCGCGGCTGCCGGAGATCCTCGACTTCCTGGAGTCGAAGTTCGGCAAGTACCCCGTGGACGCCGCCGGCGGCATCTACCTGGCCGAGCCCATCGGGTTCTCGCTGGAGACCCTGAGCCGGCCGATCTACTCCGGCCGCGCGGGCAACGTCGACACGATCGTGCACGAGAACGCCCACCAGTGGTACGGCGACACCGTGGCCGTGGACCACTGGAAGGACGTCTGCCTCAACGAGTGCTTCGCCTCCTACGCCGAATGGCTGTGGGACGAGGCCAAGAACGGCGTGAACCTCGACGACCAGTACCGGCAGCAGGTCGCCACGGCGTCCGACCGGTTCTGGAACGGCAAGCTCTACGACATGGGCCCGGGCAACGAGTTCACCTACGTGTACTCCAAGGGCCCGGTCGCGCTGCACGCCCTGAGCAAGTACATGGGCGAGGCCGCGTTCGACAAGGTGCTCAAGACGTGGAACTCGTTGCACCGCAACGGCAACGCGAGCATGCAGGAGTTCCAGAAGTACTGCGAATCCGTGTCGCACAAGGATCTGCAGGGCTTCTTCGACGCCTGGATCTACGGCTCCGGCAAGCCGTCCGACCAGTACCTCTACCCGGGGGACCTCAAGCCCGCCGCGTGATTTCTGTACCGTTTCGTGAAGGCCTCCCCGGCCTGCCCGGGGAGGCCTTCACGGCGTTCGGAGGGAGATTCGGCATGACGGTGTTGCTCACGGGGTTCGCGCCGTTCGGTGGGTCGGCGACGAACCCGTCGTGGCAGGCGGCACAGCTGGTGGCCGCGCGGCGGGACGACGTGGTCGCGGTGCAGCTGCCGGTGGAGTTCGGCGCGTCGCTGACGGCCTTGCGCGCGGCGATCGAGCAGCACCGGCCGAGTCTGGTGGTGTGTGCGGGAGAAGCGGGCGGGCGCAGCGCGGTCACGCCGGAGCGGGTGGCGATCAACCTGATCGACGCGCGGATTCCCGACAACGCCGGCGACCAGCCCGTCGACGTGCCGGTGATCGCGGACGGCCCGGCGGCGTACTTCACCACGTTGCCGGTCAAGGCGGCGGTGGCGGCGATCCAGGCGAAGGGTGTGCCGGCGGCGGTGTCGCACACGGCGGGAACCTATGTGTGCAACCAGGTCTTCTACGGCCTGATGCATTTGCTCGCCCACGAGTTCCCTTCCCTGCGAGGCGGATTCGTCCACGTGCCGTCGGCGCCGGAGCAGGTCGGGGCGGACCGGCCGGCGCTCGCCGTGCAGCAGTCGGCGGAAGCGCTGGACGCCGTGATCACGACCGCGCTGACCACCGCGGACGACCTCGCCGTCAGCGCCGGAACATTGAACTGAGGCTCGGGAACGGCGCCTCGCGGTCCGCGCGAAGCCGGTCGTAGAAGTCGGTGAACTCCACGGCCGTCTTCGCGTGCCGCGCGACCACCGACGCCACGGGTTCCGGCAGCGGCAGCTCCCCGGCGGCCGCGCGGCGGACCGCGGCGACGCGCTCGGCCCGGTCCCAGGTGCCGCAGACCTCCGTGACCAGCCACTGCGTCAGGTGCATGGCCAGATACGCCTCATCGTGCGCGACATTCGCCTCGGCGAACGCGCGTTCCTCGGCACCCAGGTCGAACCTCGTGGCGAAGGCGAGGCCGAAGTCGGTCAGGTAGACCCGCTCGCCGTCGGTGAGGAAGTTGCCGAAGTGGGTGTCGAAGTGCAGCACGCCTTGTGCGCGAAGGAAAGCGGCCGTCTCGAACACCTGCTGTTCCACGTGCTCCGCCTGGTCGAGGTGCGAGGGCAGCCAGGCGTGCAGCGTCGTCGGGAAGTACTCGCAGAACAGCACCACGCTCGCCTCGGCCGCCTCCAGCTCCTCCAGCCGCCGGCGTACGGCGGCTGAACCGCCCCAGTACTCGACGTCCTCTTCGAGCGGGCGATCGGGAACCCGGTTGGCTCGCAGCGGCAGCACGCGCCAGTGGTGCAGCAGCGGGAAGTACTCGCACTCACCGCCGAGCACCCAGCCGGTGGCCATGACGTGCAGCGCCAGCTCCCGCCACGCCGAGCCCTCCGGCGAGCCGAGGCCGTAGTGGCAGAACACGGGCAGGTCGTGGAGATTGGCTGTGGAGTGCGGATGCCGGAGTTCGAGCTCCGTCAGCGGCACCCGTTTCGCGAACACCGGAATGCCGTCGACGTCGAGCCGCGCGCCCGTGCCGCCGATGCCTTCGGACACCACCTCGGCGGCCGCGAGCCGTTCGGTCAGCTGCCGGTCGCTCAGCAGCGCCAACGCCGTGGCCACGCGCAGGTGGTCCGTGAGCCGTGAGTCCCCCATGGACTCGACAATACGGAGAAGGGCGGCTCCCCGTGGGGAACCGCCCTTCTCAGCTCGTCATGCGATCAGTCGTTCTCGGTGTCGTGCTCCGAGGCGCCGATGCTGACCGGCGGCGCGTCCGGAACCGAGGACGGGCGCCGCTCACCGCGGAAGGTGAAGTGCGCTTCGTCGTCGCGGTCCTCGGGGTTGCCGCTCCAGCCCTCGACGTCGACCAGGATGATCTGGCCGGGCTCGACCTCGCCGAACAGGATCTTCTCCGACAGCTGGTCCTCGATCTCGCGCTGGATCGTGCGACGCAGCGGCCGGGCGCCGAGCACGGGGTCGAAGCCACGCTTGGCCAGCAGAGCCTTGGCCTTGGCGGTGAGCTCGAGCTCCATGTCCTTCGCCTTGAGCTGCGTCTCCACGCGCCCGATCATCAGGTCGACCATCTGGATGATCTGTTCCTGCGTGAGCTGGTGGAACACGATGATGTCGTCGATACGGTTCAGGAACTCAGGCCGGAAATGCTTCTTCATTTCCTCGTTGACCTTCTGCTTCATCTTCTCGTAGCGGTTCGTGACGTCCGCTCCGGAAGAGAAGCCGAGGCTCACGGACTTCGAGATGTCCGAGGTGCCCAGGTTCGAGGTGAAGATCAGGACCGTGTTCTTGAAGTCGACCGTGCGACCCTGGCCGTCGGTGAGGCGGCCGTCTTCGAGCACCTGCAGGAGGGTGTTGTAGATCTCCTGGTGCGCCTTCTCGATCTCGTCGAAGAGCACCACCGAGAACGGCTTGCGCCGCACCTTCTCGGTCAGCTGCCCGCCCTCTTCGTAGCCGACGTAGCCCGGAGGGGCACCGAACAGCCGCGAAGCGGTGTAGCGGTCGTGGAACTCACCCATGTCGATCTGGATGAGCGCGTCGTCCTCGCCGAACAGGAACGAGGCCAGCGCCTTCGACAGCTCGGTCTTACCGACACCGGACGGGCCGGCGAAGATGAACGAGCCCGACGGGCGCTTCGGGTCCTTCAGACCGGCGCGCGTACGGCGGATCGCCTGGGAGACGGCCTTGACCGCGTCCTCCTGGCCGATGATGCGCTTGTGGAGCTCTTCCTCCATGCGCAGCAGCCGGGTGGTCTCCTCCTCGGTGAGCTTGAACACCGGGATGCCGGTCCAGTTGGCCAGCACCTCCGCGATCTGCTCGTCGTCCACCTCGGCGACGACGTCGAGGTCGCCGTCCTTCCACTGCTTCTCGCGCTCGCCCTTCTGGCCGAGGAGGGTCTTCTCCTCGTCACGCAGGCGGGCGGCCCGCTCGAAGTCCTGCGCGTCGATCGCGGACTCCTTGTCGCGGCGGACGTCGGCGATCTTCTCGTCGAACTCGCGCAGGTCCGGCGGCGCGGTCATGCGGCGGATGCGCATGCGGGCGCCGGCCTCGTCGATGAGGTCGATGGCCTTGTCCGGCAGGAACCGGTCGTTGATGTAGCGGTCGGCCAGCGTGGCGGCCGCGACCAGCGCCGAGTCGGTGATCGAGACGCGGTGGTGCGCCTCGTACCGGTCGCGCAGGCCCTTGAGGATCTCGATGGTGTGCTCGAGCGACGGCTCGCCGACCTGGATCGGCTGGAAGCGGCGCTCCAGCGCGGCGTCCTTCTCGATGTACTTGCGGTACTCCTCGAGCGTGGTCGCACCGATCGTCTGCAGCTCACCGCGGGCCAGCATCGGCTTCAGGATCGAAGCCGCGTCGATGGCACCCTCGGCGGCACCTGCGCCGACGAGCGTGTGGAGCTCGTCGATGAACAGGATGATGTCGCCGCGGGTCTTGATCTCCTTGAGCACCTTCTTCAGGCGCTCTTCGAAGTCACCGCGGTAGCGGGAGCCGGCGACCAGGGAGCCCAGGTCCAGCGTGTAGAGCTGCTTGTCCTTGAGCGTCTCGGGCACCTCGCCCTTGACGATGCTCTGCGCCAGGCCCTCGACGACGGCGGTCTTGCCGACGCCCGGCTCGCCGATGAGCACCGGGTTGTTCTTGGTGCGGCGGGACAGCACCTGCATGACCCGCTCGATCTCCTTGCCGCGCCCGATGACCGGGTCGAGCTTGCCCTCGCGGGCGAGCACGGTCATGTTGCGACCGAACTGGTCGAGCACCAGCGACGACGACGGGGTGCCCTCGCCGCGGCCCGAGCCGCTCTCGGTGGACTTCTCGCCGGTCTGGTAACCCGAGAGAAGCTGCAGCACCTGCTGGCGCACCCGGTTGAGGTCCGCGCCGAGCTTGACGAGCACCTGTGCGGCGACGCCCTCACCCTCGCGGATCAGGCCGAGCAGGATGTGCTCGGTACCGATGTAGTTGTGGCCGAGCTGCAGCGCTTCGCGCAGCGACAGCTCAAGCACCTTCTTGGCCCGAGGCGTGAACGGGATGTGCCCGCTCGGCGCCTGCTGACCCTGGCCGATGATCTCTTCGACCTGCTGGCGCACTCCCTCGAGGGCAATGCCCAGCGACTCGAGCGCCTTGGCGGCGACACCCTCACCCTCGTGGATCAGACCCAGGAGGATGTGCTCGGTGCCGATGTAGTTGTGGTTGAGCATCCGGGCCTCTTCTTGGGCCAGGACGACCACCCGCCTCGCGCGGTCGGTGAACCTCTCAAACATGCGCACTCCCTCGACTGCTGCGTCGGCGGCCCGTTCCCGCCACGGATTTCACCCGCGACGGACAGCACCGTGAGACCACTGTAGTAGCCAAGCGGTCGCGCTTGCGTACCACTACGGCTTGCGGTGGCCTTTTGGCACCCGGCCGGTGACCGCTCCGGTCACCATCCAACATCCGGTTGCCCTGCACTTTTACCTCTTGTCGAACGTACGGGCCCGCGTTCGGATTCCGCTCGCACCCCCCTGTCCGCTCAGCGCGAACACATCCGGGAGCTGGCCGTTTCCACCAGGTGGGCACCCGATTGGCGCAACCGCGAAACCTCTGTAAGGTTAGGCACGCCTAATCAGTTCGGCCGGTGAGGAGGGCCGCGGTGAACCAGCAGCGGTCTTCCAGAGGCTGCACCGGCGTCGGCGACGGCCTCGCCAGTTCGCTCGTGCGAGTCGGGGGGCTGCACGAGCGCGGTGAGCTGCGGCGAGACGTCCCGACCGGGTGGTTCCACTGCGCCGAGCTGCTCGAACACCCCGAGCTTTTCACCGAATGGCGTGAACGGCTGGAAAAGTGGCTTCTCCACAACCACGGCGCCGCACCCGAGCGCACGGCCGCGAGTTACGTGATGTCGTGGTACCTGCACGTGCCCGCGTACGTCGGCGCGCTGCTGCTGCACCACGAACGCCGCGTGCCGTCGCTCAAACCCGAGCAGCTCGCCTTCGGCCTCGGCGACGACCGTCCGCACCCCGAGGGCATGGCCGTGCTGGGCGACAGCTTCTGCTGCCTGCCCACCGACCCCGGCTCCGCGCGACCCGAGGCCACGGTCGTGGCCGACGAACGCGCACTGGCCGGCGTGCTGCGCGCCCAGTTCGTGGCGCACGCCACACGCTTCGTCCGCGCGTACGCGCCCAGTAGCCGGCTGGGCCGCCGCATGTTGTGGGCCGCGGCCACCGACGCGCTGGACAACTCGCTGTGGTGGGCCGGCCGACGCGGCGGGACACCGGACGCGGAAGGCGCCGGGGTCGCCGACGCCGCGTTGGTGCTGGACGACCGGTACCGCCCGCTGACCTCCGCCTCCACCTTGCGCATGGCCGTGGACGCCGAAGGGCACCGCGCCTGGGAACGCCGGCGGGAGAGCTGCTGCTTCTCCTACCTGCTGCCGGGCGAGGCCGAGTGCGCGGAATGCCCGCGCGCCTGCTCGCGGTAGGGAGAGGACGAGGTCGGGCTGGTCGCGGTTTGCGCGCGGTAAGCCCACTCGGCCGGGGTCGGGTGGCCCCAAGTGGCTCCACCGGCCGGCTCGACTCAGCCACGGCCGCGGCCCGGCGCCGGCGGGCGCGAGTCGCGCGGGCCGGCGCGGGTAAGGCCGGCTCGGCCGCGCCAACGCGCGTCAGCGATACGGACACGACTCACCCGGTCCAGCCGTGGCCTGGCCCACATCACCTGCGCAGTGACCGGTTCCGCTGCGCAGAACGCGCCGCCGCGGCGCCAGCCTCCAGGACCGACTTGCCCCGATGTCGGCCCGCCTCCTCATCCGGACCGCCGACGCCGCGCCACCCGGCCGAATCCGCCCTCACCGCCACGCGCGATTCGCGCTCATTTCGCCCACCCGATGCGCCATGACCTCGCCACACCTGCGTTGTCCACATCCACGCCGAGTTGTGGACACCACGCCCCCGAAACGCCTGGCCGGGGTTTCTGCCGGTGATCGCCGATTGAATGGACTCGGGGACGGCCCCCTCGGGAGCTTTCAGTGGTTCGCTGCGTGGCGATGACCTCGAGAGCAGACCGGCCGGACATCGCAGGCGCACTTGACCGTCCTCCCCAGTACGTGCGATGTGCCCGGCCGAGCCGCAGCCCGTTCGCTCGCCGACGGGAGAGGTGGGTGCGGTTCCGGCCGGGGCGCTTGCGCCCGTTCCTCGGCGCGCCCACGCGAATCGTCGCGCGCCGATCCGCACCGCTGGGGGGACGTCTTCGGCAGCGGCGGCACCGAAGCGGCCGAATCGGCGCGAAATGCGAGTGACGATCAGGAAATGATCACTGCAATCGACAACTTGCCGATCGCAAAGCACTCGGCTCTTCCGCCCGCCGCGCGGACGGCCGCCGCGGCGGTGGAAACAATCGCGGAGGATGCGGAAATCACGTGCGTCGATCAACTCGCCGCGAGTGCCGGCTTGTCCGCACGTGCGCTTCAGCGGCTCTCCAAGAACACGCCGGCTGCACGCCCAAGTGGGCGATCCGGATATACCGCCTGAACGACGCCGCGCGCAACCTCGCCGACGCCGGTCGTCCCGATTTCGCGGACCTGGCCACGCGGCTCGGCTATCGCGATCAACCGCACTTCACCGTGATTTCCGCGCGGTGACCAGAACCTCGCCCGGCGAGTTCGCCCGTTCGGCCCGCCGTGCCGACGCAGAACGAGCGTTCTTGAACACTGCGCCGCGGTGAACACAAGCCGACCCGGCACAAGCGACCGGACAGAAACCGGACAAGCAAAACGGCCGCCGGAAAATATCCCGGCGGCCGCCTCCTCGTTGTGCCCCTCAGTTCTTCTGGTGGTAGGCCTCCACGACCTCCGACGGGATCCGTCCCCGGTCGGAAACCGCGAAACCGTTCTTGCGCGCCCAGGCGCGAATGGCCTGGTTCTGCTCGCGGTCGACCGTGGCCGGGCGAGCCGAGGCCTTCGCACCCGCGACCGGGCGCAACGCGGCGCGCTTGCGGCCACCGGCACGACGGGCGTGCTCCACGTACTGGGCCAGTGCGTCGCGCAGCTCTTCGGCGTTTTCCGAGGACAGGTCGATCTGGTAGGTCACACCGTCCAAACCGAACTCGACGGTCTCTTCGGCCTCACTGCCGTCGAGGTCGTCAACCAGGGAGACGAGCACCTTCTGTGCCATCTGATTCCTCCTGCGGGGCTTACGCGAATGATCTGGTTACGGGGCGAGCCCCGGGACAGAAGTCTTTGTCACTCACATTAATACCCGCTCATCCGGCCGCATGCAAATCTCGTTTGAGATAAACCCGGCCGGTTCCTACCGACGGGTGGGTTATTCCGGCCGTACGAGGGGGAAGAGGATCGTCTCCCGGATACCGAGACCGGTCAGCGCCATGAGCAGCCGGTCGATCCCCATTCCGACGCCACCGCTCGGCGGCATTCCGTACTCCAGGGCGCGAAGGAAATCCTCGTCGAGACGCATGGCCTCACTATCACCCTGTGCCGCCAGGAGGGACTGTTCGGTGAGGCGCTGCCGCTCCACGACCGGATCCACCAGCTCGGAGTAACCCGTGGCGAGTTCGAAACCGCGCACGTAGAGGTCCCACTTCTCCGCGACCCCGGCCCGGCTCCGGTGTTGCCTGGTCAGCGGGGATGTCTCAAGGGGAAAATCACGCACAAATGTGGGTGCGGAGAGATCGTCGCCGACGAGGTGTTCCCACAGTTCTTCGACAAGTTTGCCGTGGCCGAGCTTCGGGTCCACCTCGATCTCGCGCGCCGCGGCGATCTTGTGCAACCGCTCGGCGGGAGTCTCGGGTGATACTTCTTCGCCCAATGCCTCCGACAGCGACTCGTACATGCCGAGCGTCGTCCATTCGCCGGAAAGGTCGTACTCCGATCCGTCGACGAGGGTGACGACCTGGGTGCCCAGCACGTTCTCCGCGGCCTCCTGGATGAGTTCGCGGGTCATCACGGCATTCGTGTCGTACGTGGCGTAGGCCTCGTAGTACTCCAGCATCGCGAACTCAGGCGAGTGCGAGGAGTCGCTGCCCTCGTTGCGGAAGTTGCGGTTGATCTCGAAAACCTTCTCGATCCCGCCGACCACGCAGCGCTTGAGGTAGAGCTCCGGCGCGATCCGCAGGTACAGCTCGAGGTCGAACGCATTCGAATGCGTCACGAATGGCCTGGCCGCGGCGCCGCCGTGCAGCGTCTGCAGCATCGGCGTCTCCACCTCGGTGAATCCACGCCGGTGGAACGACTCGCGCAGCGAGCGCACCACGCCGGCGCGAGTACGCACGACATCGCGGGCCCGATCGCGCAGAATCAAGTCGACATAACGCTGCCGGATTCGCGTTTCCTCGGCAAGGTCGGAGTGCGTGTTGGGCAGCGGCCGCAGCGCCTTCGACGTGAGCTGCCACTTGTCGGCCATCACGGAAAGCTCACCGCGCTTGGAAGTGATCACCTCGCCGGAGACGAATACGTGGTCACCGAGATCGACATCGCTCTTCCACGACGCGAGCGACTCCGCACCGACCTTCGCGAGACTGAGCATCGCCTGCAGTTCCGTGCCGTCACCCTCACGAAGAGTGGCGAAACACAGTTTGCCCGTATTGCGCAGAAACATCACCCGGCCGGTGACGCCGACCGTCTGACCAGTGGTGGTGTCGGGGGCGAGATCTGTGTGCGCGGCCCGGATCTCGGCAAGCGAGTGGGTGCGGGGAACCTCTACGGGGTAAGGATCGACACCCTCCGCGATTATCCGGTCGCGCTTGTCCCGGCGCACCCGCATCTGTTCGGGCAGGTCGTCTTCGGGCAGCGCGTCGGGCGCGGGGAATTCGGTCATGGCCCATAGCGTACGAACCCGCTGGTCGGCGACGCCAACCGGATTACCCTTCGAGGCACCGGCGCGGCCTTTTCCCGTATTAGTCTCGGTTCTCGTGACCGATCCCACGTATGACCAGGAACTCCACGCCCGCCGCGCCTCGTCGTTCGGCGGCCACGCCGCCGCCTACGCCGAGCACCGGCCCGACTACCCGCAGGCCGCCGTGGAATGGGGGCTCGCCGGCGCCACCCACGACGCGCGCGACGTGCTCGACCTCGCCGCCGGCACCGGAAAGCTCACGCAGGGGCTGGTCGACCTCGGCCTCACCGTGACCGCGGTGGAGCCCGACGAGGGCATGCTCGCCCAGCTGTCCAAGCTCCTGCCGGACACCACGGCGCTCACGGGCAAGGCCGAGGACATCCCGCTGGCCGACGAGTCCGTCGACGCGGTGTTCATCGGGCAGGCGCTGCACTGGTTCGATCTGGAGCCCGCGTTCGCGGAGATCCACCGCGTCCTGCGCCCGGGCGGGGTCGTCGTGGCGCTGTGGAACCACGACGATCTGACGGTGCAGTGGGTGGTCGAGTTCGCGAAGATCGTGCGCACGGGTGTGAGCCGCGTGTTCCGCGACGAGAACGAGGGCCTGTCGGCCACCGGCTTCGAGCCGTTCGAAGACCGCGAGTTCCCGCACACGCACCGCCGCACGATCGACACGCTGCTCGCGACCGTCGCCACGCACTCCAACTTCCTGGTCGCCGACCCGGCCGAACGCGACGCGGCCCTGGCTGCCGCTCGTGAGTTCCTCCTGGCGGTGCCGGACGCGGGTGCGGGCGAATTCGACTACCCGCTGGTGACAACGGTGTTCCGCGCGCGCAAGAGCTGAACCACGACGCGAGATCGCGCGCCCCGGCGGAGCCGGGGCCGAAGACACCGCGTCGTACCCGGTCAGGACAAGACGGCGCAGTGGATCTCCACCTCACTGCGGAAGGTTCTGATCGTGGCTTGGCTCGTTCTTGTCGTCGCGGGTGTCCTCGAAACCGCCTGGGCGGCCCTCGGCACCGGTTACGCGGTGTGGGTCGGCATCGGCGCTGTGGAGACCGCCGTCTACGGCATCTTCGCCCTCCACGACCCCGCGACGATCGGCCGCATCGCGTGCCTGATCCTGATCGTCGCCGGGGTCGTGGGGTTGAAGGTGCTGCACTAGAAGACTGAAATCTCCAACGCACGCAGCCGCTCGGGGTCGCCGACGACGTCGATGGCCGTGATGCGGTCGCCGTCGAAGGTGAACGTGAGCACGACCTCGAGGCGGCCGCGCGGCGCGAGCACGAGGGCGGGCGCGCCGTCGACCAGCGCCACCTGCGTGTCCCGCGCCCGTTCCGAAGCGAGCAGCGCGCCCTTGCTCACGCTGCGGACGCCCCGCAGCACGACGGGCGCCGGAGCTCCCGAGACGGCGGCGTCGGCCTGGAGCACCACGTCGGGGTCGAGCAGCTGCAGCAGCGCCTCGAAGTCGCCGCCGCGCGCCGCCGCCAGGTAGGCCTCGACGGCCCGGCGGCTGCGCTCGACGTCGGCCGTCGGCTGTTCGCCCCGGACCCGGCGCCGGGCTCGGCTGGCGATCTGGCGCACGGCCGCCGGGGTGCGGTCGAGCATCACGGCGATGTCCTCGAACGGCACGGCGAACATGTCGTGCAGCACGAACGCGATGCGCTCGGCCGGCCCCAGCGAGTCGAGCACGACCAGCAGCGCGAGCCCGACCGAGTCGGCGAGCTGCGCTTCCGCTTCGAGGTCGAAGTCGTCACCGCGTTCGAAGACCTGCGCGTCGAGCGAGTCCTCCCGCCGGCGTTCGCGCGTGCGCAGCTGGTTGAGGCACTGGCGCGAGACGACCGTGGTGAGCCAGGCGGGCAGGCTCTCGATCTCGCGCGAGTCCACGCCGTCGAGCCGCAGCCAGGCTTCCTGCACGGCGTCCTCGGCTTCGCTCAGCGAGCCCAGCATCCGGTACGCGACCGAGCGCAGCCGCGGCCGGTTCTCCTCGAACTGCTGCGCCAACCAGGCCTTTTCGTCCACGTGTCACATTCCTCCGTCGCGCGGGTTCACCGAAGTACACACCGACAATCCCGGTCAGGTGACCGGAACGGAGGAAGAAATGAGCACGATCCTCGTCACCGGCGGCACCGGCACGCTCGGCACCCTCGTGACCCCGCTGCTGCGGGACGCGAAGCTGCGCATTCTGAGCCGCCACGCACCCGCCGACTCCGCCGACCACGTCACCTGCGACCTGCTCAGCGGCGAAGGGCTGGAAGCCGCGGTCGACGGCGTGGACGTGGTGCTGCACCTGGCCGGCGGCCCGAAGGGCGACGACGTGGCCACCGCGAACCTGGTGAACGCCGCTGAACGCGCGGGCGTCGGCCATTTCGTGTTCATCTCGGTGATCGCCGCCGACCGCGTGCCGCTGGGCTACTTCACGCGCAAGTTCGAGGCGGAGAAGACCGTGATCGCCTCGGGTCTGCCGTGGACGATCCTGCGCGCCGCCCAGTTCCACGGCTTCTGCCTCGACGCGGTGCGCGCCGCCGCGAAACTGCCCGTCGTCCCCTTGCCGGGCGGCATGCGGTTCCAGCCGGTGGACGCCCGCGACGTCGCGGCCCGCCTCGCCGGACTGACCCTCGGCGCGCCTGCCGGCCGCGTCGCCGACCTGGCGGGCCCGAAGGTCTACCCCCTGCGTGAGCTCGTGGAGGATTACCTGCGGGCCAACGGAAAGCGCCGGCCCAAGCTGCCCGTCCGGCTGCCGGGCAAGGCCGGCCGCGCCTACCGCGCGGGCGACAACCTCAATCTCGACGCGGAAACCGGCACCCGCACCTGGGAAGAATTCCTGGCGCCGTCGAACTAGCGCACATTGCGTTCGTACACCAACCGCAATCCCAGCAACGTCAGATCGGGGACGTGTTCCTTGATCGTCTCCGATTCGCCGATCACCAACGGCGCGAGGCCGCCGGTCGCGATCACCGCGACCGGCTCGGTTTCCTCGCTCCGCAGCTCGCGCACGATGCGTTTGACGAGGCCGTCGACCTGGCCCGCGAAGCCGTAGAGAATACCGGACTGCAGGCATTCCACGGTGTTCTTCCCGATCACCGACCGCGGCCGCACGAGCTCCACCTTGCGCAACGCGGCGGCGCGAGCCGCGAGGGCGTCCACGGAGATGTCGATGCCGGGGGCGAACGCGCCGCCGAGGAACTCGCCCTTGGCGGAGATGGCGTCGACGTTCGTGGACGTGCCGAAGTCGACCACCACGCACGCGGTGGCGTGCAGGTGGTGGGCGGCGAGCGTGTTCACGAGCCGGTCGGCGCCCACCTCCTTGGGGTTGTCCACAAGGAGCGGCACGCCGGTGCGCACGCCGGGCTCCACCACGATCTTCGGCAGCCGCGGGTAGTAACGCCCGAGCATCACCCGCAGTTCACGCAGCACGGCGGGCACTGTGGACAGTGCGCTGATGCCGGTGATCGCGTCGGCGTGCGGGCCGAGCAGGCCGCGCATGGTGAGCGCGAGCTCGTCGGCGGTCATGCGCGCGTCGGTGCGCATGCGCCAGTCGCCGACGAGCCGCTGTCCCTCGTACAGGCCGAGGACGATGTTGGTGTTGCCGACGTCGACGGTGAGCAGCAACGCGGACTTCCTTTACTGCGGCCCGGTTTCGCCGCCGACTCGGTGGGTTGGGAGCTCAGCTTTCCGCGTGCAGCAACGCGTCGAGCCGGCGCGCGTCGGCGGTTTCGGCCACCGGGAAGGCGATCGTGTCCTCCTCCGGCAGGGTGACGGTGCCGCTCAGCAGCCCCGACCCCTCCGGCGCGTGGGCCGGGTCGGTCCCGCGCTCGACGATCTGGTTGTCCTCGTCGACGAAGATCACCCGCGGCTCGTAGTTCAGCGCCTCCACGCTGTCCATCTGGCCGTAGGAGATGAGGATGACGAGGTCACCGGGGTGCACCAGGTGCGCCGCGGCGCCGTTGATGCCGAGCACGCCGCTGCCGCGCTCGCCCTTGATCACGTAGGTCTCGAGCCGGGCCCCGTTCGTGACGTCCACAATGGACACCTGTTCGCCCGGCAGGAGGTCGGCGGCCTCCATCAGGTCCTCGTCGACGGTCACCGACCCCACGTAGTGCAGATCCGCCTGCGTCACGGTCGCCCGGTGGATCTTCGACTTCAGCATCGTGCGGTACATCGTGGACTCTCCCTATTCCCCTGCGTCCGGATCCACGCTCGGATGGTCCACAGCCCGTCCGAGCAGCACTCCCACGTTGTCGATCAGCCGGGTGCTCCCCACCCGGGCGGCGATCAACAGCCGTGCCTCACCGTCGACGGGCGCCGGCCCGAGATCGGTTCCCCTCAGCTCCAGGTAGTCCACCTCCACCTGCGGACGCTCGGCGAGCGTCCGGCGAGCCATGTCCAGCACCGCTTCGGCCCCGTCACGGCCGACGTGCGCCCCCGCGGTCAGCGCCGCGGAAAGCACCACGGCGTCCTCCCGCTGCTCCGGCGTGAGGTACACGTTGCGGGAAGACAGCGCGAGCCCGTCGCGCTCGCGGACCGTCGGCACCCCGATCACGCGGGTGTCGATGTTCAGGTCGGCCACCATCTTCTTGATCAGCACCAGCTGCTGGTAGTCCTTCTCCCCGAAGAAGGCGTAGTCCGGGCGCAGCAGGTTGAACAGCTTCGCGACGACCGTGAGCACCCCGGTGAAGTGCCCGGGCCGGGCGGCGCCCTCCAGCTCGTCGCCGAGCGGGCCGGGGTGCACGGTGACCATCGCGTTCTCGGAGTACAGGTCGCTCGCCTTCGGCGTGAAGGCCAGCTCGACGCCGGCTTCGCCCAGCGTCGCGAGGTCCTCCTCCATGCGCCGCGGGTACGCCTCGAAGTCCTCGCCCGCGCCGAACTGCAGCGGGTTCACGAAGATCGACGCGGCCACGATCGTGTTCGGCAGGCGCTTCGCGCGGCGCATCAGCTCGCGGTGGCCGGCGTGCAGCGCGCCCATCGTGGGCACGAGCGCCACCTTGTGGCCGACGCTGCGCAGCGCGCGCGTCACCTGGCTGATGTGCTCGGGCGGCTGGTACGCGTTGAGCGTGGCGCGCTGGAACTTCGGTGTGGTCACGGGGTCTGCCCTTCGGCGGGGTCGTCGAGGAGGTCGGTCAGCTCGGCGGCGGTCGCCGCGTCGAGCAGGCCGGCGGCGTGGGACCGCTCGGCTGTGCGCCGGGCCAGTGCCCGGTAGGCCGGGGCGATCGCCGGTTCCGAGTCCGAGAGCACGGTGAGGTGCTTGCGGACGGTGCCGAGATCACCACGTGCCACCGGGCCGGTGAGGGCGCGGTCGCCGTGGCGCAGCACATTATCCAGTGCGGCCGACAGCAGTGGTGCGACGAGTCGTTCCGAATGCCCGATTCCGGCTTCGCGCAGCAGCTCCGTGCAGTCGGCGACGAGCGTCATCAGGTGGTTGGCGCCGTGCGAGAGCGCCGCGTGGTACAGCGCGCGGGCGGCCTCCGGGATGCGCACCGGCTCGGCACCCATCTCCACGGCCAGCGCCTCGCCGACGTTCCAGGCCACCTCGTCGTCGGGCGCCGCGGTGACGCCGATGCTGGCGGTGCTGAGACGTTCCAGGTCTTCGGCACGGCCCGTGAACGTGAGCACGGGGTGCAGCGCGAGCGCCAGCGCGCCGGCCTCGGCGGCCGGCTTCAGCACGTCGACGCCGTGGGCACCGGAGGTGTGGACGACGATCTGGCCGGGCCGCAGCGACTCCGTCGCGACGAGCCCGCGGACCATGCCTTCCAGCGCGTCGTCGGGCAGCGCGAGCAGCACCAGGTCGGCGCGGCGGACGACCTCGTCGGGCGGCAGCAGGGGGACGTCGGGCAGCAGGCGTTCGGCCCGCGCCAGCGACTCGACCGAAAGGCCGGAGGCGGCGACGACCGTGTGGCCGGCCCTGGCCAGTGCGGCGCCGAGAACACTGCCCACCCGGCCGGCCGAGACCACGCCCACCGCGAGGCGGGCCGGTCGGTTCATGGCGTGCGCCTGTGGACGCTCATGGCTCGAAACTCCTTGGCTCGTTCCAGTCCCGCTCTTCCGGCGCGGGTACCAGACGACGGCGCGAGAGTAGCCCCGTCGCGTCCGGATCGCGGAGCTCTGGTGACGAGCTTCACCCGGTCGTTCAATCGCGGAAGTAATTTAATCGCGCCTCGGGGATCTGTGCGGCGGAGGGCCGCCACACCCCCGCTGAGCACGGGTTTTTCGGCTCGATCGAGCTACCCCGCCGGGGGGATGACGATCATCGCGGCTCGCCCGTGGTGGCGAGGCGCACGGCGTCGGCGCGCGCTGCTTTCAAGGTGCGCAGCAGCTCGTCCTGACGCTGCTGGTCCTCTTCGCTGCGGATCCTGTTGCGCCCCAGGAACGCCAGCTCGGAAACGCTCGCCTGGTACAGCCCGACCGCCCGCGCCGCCGCCCTGCCGGACTCGCGTCGGGCCTGTCTGCGCCACGCGCGGCGGCCCGAGAGACTCGCCAGCAGGCTGACCTCCGACTTCGCGATCCACCGGTCGGCCACCATTCTCGGCAACGCGGCCGCCACGATCCGTTGTTCGCGCCGTCGTTGCAGCACGATCACGTAGACCACGCCGATGAACAACGGCACCATGATCAGGAAGTACACGGTGAGGAACGCCTTCGAGCCGCCGAGCGTGGCCGCGCTGTTCCACAGCGCGTGGAGGCAAACGCCCGCGAGATACCCGGCCAGCGGCGCGACGACCCGCAGCCACCGCTGCCGCGTGCGCGCCGCCACTCCGAAACCGATGCCCGCCATCACGGCGAACAACGGATGCGTGAACGGCGACAGCACGCCACGCAGGAAAAACGCGGCGAGCACGCCCGCGTTGGCGCCGTTGCCGAAGCCGTACTCGGCGAACGCGCGGCCGAAGTAGTAGATGTTCTCCGTGAACGCGAAGCCGGCCGCCGAGAACCCCGCGTAGACGATTCCGTCGACCACCCCGTCGAACTCCGCGCTGCGGCGCCAGAAGATGAGCAGCACGAAGGCGTCCTTCGCCGCTTCTTCCACCAGCGGAGCGGAGATGAGCGCGCTGATCTTGGAGCCGTTCCCGCTGCCGAGCAGGATGTCGCCCACGGCCTCGGCGCCACTGTTGATGACCAGCGCGGTGATCGTCGCGATGCACGCGCCCCACGCGAAGGCCAGCAACAGCAACTTCGCGGGCTCCGGCTCCCACCGGTCCACCCACAGGAATCCCGCGACCACCACCGCGACCGGCACGAGTGCCGCCAGCACCCCGATCGCCACCGCCCCCACGCCGACGCGCGCCGTGGCCAGCCCGAACAGGAACAGGCCGCACAACGCCACGACGATCAACCCGACCACGGGCAACAACACCGTGACCCGACGCGGAAGGCGAGCACCGGGTCTCGCCGCTGAGCCCTTCGTGGTGGGGAGGGTTCCGTTCACGAGCGGTCACCATACGGGGGTGAGGTGTGTGGTGCTGGCTGTGGCTCTTTGAGGCCGCGCATTTCTTGTCGCGCCTGGCGAGTCCGGCCGAGAATCGATGATCACCTGCCACCGTGGAAAAGCAAAACCCCCGGCCATCAGACCGGGGGTTTCCGCTTTTCCGGGAGCTTCAGTCCTCTGCTCGACGACGACGGCGCGGCGCCGATTCGGCCGCGCCGTTGGCGGCCAGGAGTTCCGTGACCGACCGGCCCGCCGCGTGGGAGCCGCTCGCGGGAGCGGCTTCGGCGGAGCGGCGGCCACGGGACGGGGTGTCCTCCGGGGCGTCCACGGGAGGCACGTTGCGACGGCTCTGCGAAGCCCGCTCGGTGACCATGCCTTCCCACGCGGGTGGCTCACCGTCAGGGCGACGGCGGCGGCCGCTGCCGGGCGTTTCGGCAGGCTCGTCGTCGGAGCGACGGCGGCGGCCGCCGGAGGTCTTGGCGACGGTGCTGCGGACCGACTCCGGCAAGGTCGGGTTGACCGGCTCCTCGGGTTCCTCACCCGGGTTCGAGTGAGCGCCGTGCCGCGTCGAGGGCGCGGAGTCGGCCAGGGGCGACAGGTCCGTGCGCGAGAACTGCTCCAGGCGCGAAGGCTTGCGCTGGCCCGGTTCCGCGGGCGAGGGCTCCGGAGCCTCCGGCACGGGCGGGAGGTCGGTGCGCGAAGCGGTGGCCTCGCGGGGCTTCGGCGGGGTGTCGCCGGAGGAGCGGCGGCGCTCGCCGAAGTCGGCGGACGCGTCCCACGCCGGCTTCCAGGCGGCCGTGGACTCACCGGTCGGCGGGTCCTGGCGGCTCACGCGGGGCAGGTCAGGCCGGGACACCTCGGCGTGCGAGACCGGGGGCTCGACACGGTTCAGGTCGGGTCGCGACGCCTCGGCCCGCGACACCGGCGGCTCGACGCGACGCAGCTCCGGCCGTGACGCCTCGGCACGCGAAACGGGCGGCTCCACCCGGCGCATGCCCGGGCGCGACACCTCGGCCCGCGGCACCTGGCGCGTTTCCTCGAGCGACTCGGGCTTCGCGACCGGCGCGACGGTGCGCGTCGGCTGCGACTCGGCCGCGGCGGCCTGACGACGCGCGGCTTCGGCGCGCAGCTCGGCGGCCTTCACGGCGCGCGCGGCGGCCGATTCGGGCTCGGGCTGGGACGCCGGCTGCGGAGCCGGCTTCGGCCGGTTCTGCTTCGGCCGTGCGAGCTGCTGCGTGCGCTGGGTGTTCAGCGAAGCGGGCGGCTTGCCGTTCGGACCCTGGCCCTGGCCGGGACCGTGCTGACCCGGCTGGCCCGAGCCGTTGGCCGGCTTGCGCCGCCGGTCGGTGCCGGGGGTGTCGAGCACGCGGTCCATCAGCTCGGTGGGCCGGTCGTTGCTGACCTCGACCACCGGCTTCTTCGGCGCCATCAGCTGCGCGGGCTTCTTGCCGTTGCCGTTCTTGGACTCCGAGCCGGCCGACACGAGCCGCTGGTCGTCGTTGAGCGAGCGCATGCGCGTGGCCTGCGCGGTGAGCGCGACGCGTTCCAGCAGCACCTCGCCGCCGAACAGCGACTGCAAGCTCTCGCGCAGCGCCGACACCTCGGCGCGCAACGCGTCGAGCTCCTCGCGCGACTTGGCCTCCGCGGCCTCCCTCGTCTCGGCTTCGATCTCCAGCTCGTACTCACGCCGAGCCGCGATCTCGCGTTCCAGTTCCAGTTCGTATACCGCCTGCGCCTCGGCGACCGCGTCCTCGCTGTGCGCCGCGTGCTTGCGATACCTCACGGCGAGGAAGGCGCCGATCAAGGCGGCCCAAAGGGCTGCGACGATTCCCAGCCGGAGGAACCGGAGGTCGTCGCTGAGCACCAGTGCGAGAGTGGCTCCGATGGCGAGGACGAATCCGACGACGAGCCACGGCCTGCCCAGAAGGCGGCCGCGCGAGTCGTCACCCACGCCGGTCATGACAGACACCGTACCGTCTAGTGATCCGAACGAGACCTAGTCGGTACTTCGAGCGGCAGGATCTGGTCGTTAACCGGTCGTCGGACGGTTGTCCTGCCGCTCGTCGCCGGGAGGGGTCCGGCAGGAGTACTCGAGCCACAAAGCCGCAGCTACGAGCATTGCGGAGCACACCGCGCCGACCACCGCGGCACGGGTGTCGAAGACGCTGGCGACGAGTTCGTCACGTCGGGGAAAAACATACGCGAACGCCGCCAGCCAACCCCCTGTCATGAAGGATCCGGCCAACGAGGACGCCTTCGCGAGCGCTACTGAGCGTGCAATACCGATCGACGCCGTCACCCGTCCGGCCTTGATTCTCGACCTGATCGTGTAAGCCATGATCGCCTCGATCACAGCGAGTACAGCGAACGTGACTCCTGCCAGTGTCGGGAGTCGGGGCAGGTCACCGTAGGCGAGCTGGAAGACGACGTAGACCAGGACGAGGCCGAGGACCCCGGCCACCACCAGCTCACGGGGCCGGGTGAAGTGCATGGGGTCTACCGTACCGAGAGGACTTGACCCTCCAGTGACTGGAGACTCCACCATGCGTCGTGTGGGTGCCACCGCGGTCTTCACGATCGGCGAGCTGTCCCGGCGGACGGGACTGCCGGTCAAGACCATCCGCTTCTACTCCGACGAGGGCCTGCTCCCGCCCACGGAGCGCACCGACGCCGGCTACCGGCTGTACGACGCGCACGCGCTCGCCCGGCTGGAGCTGGTGCGGACGCTGCGTGAGCTGGGGCTGGGCCTCGCCGACGTCGCTCGCGCCCTGGAGCGCGAGTCGTCGGTGCGCGACCTGGCCGTGCGCCACGTCGAGGCCCTCGACGAGCAGATCCGCAGGCTCCGGCTGCGCCGGGCCGTGCTGCGGGCGGTGGCGAAACGCGATTCCGAACTGGAGGAAGTGAAGCTGATGAACCGCCTCGCACAGATGTCCGACGAAGAGCGCAAGCGCCTCGTCGACGAGTTCTGGGCCGAGATGACCGAGGGCCTCGACGTGGACCCCGAGTTCTACGAGCGCATGGGCTCGGCCAAGCCCGAGCTGCCGGACGACCCGTCGCCCGAGCAGCTGGAGGCCTGGCTGGAGTTCGCCGAGCTCGTGCAGGACCCGGAGTTCCGCCGCCTGATCCGCGGCATGAGCGAACGCCACGCAGCCGACCGCGACGCCGGCGCGTCCACCGAGGTCACGCAGGCCCAGCGCGACCGCTGGATCGCCTGGTCCGCCGACGCCCGCGCCGCCCTCGACGCGGGCCTGGACGTGGACTCGCCGGAGGGCCGCGCCCTGGCCACGGCCATCGCGGTCGCCTCGGCCGGCCCGGACGACGACCCGGCGGACCCCGCGTTCCGCCGCGCCCTGGCCGACAAGTTCGCGGCCGGCGGCGACGCGCGGGCCGAGCGTTACTGGCAGTTACTGGCGATCATCAACGGCTGGCCGCCGATCCCGAGCGCCCAGCCCGAGGTCGGCTTCATCCTGGCGGCGCTGCGTGCCTGAGTGTGTGCGCTCGTGAGTGCGTTACCGCCGAATCGGTGAACGGCCGGTGAACGGCGCCGAGTCACCGAAGCCGCAGGTCCGGCCGGAGGACGACACCCGCCGTGTCCTCCTCCGGCCGGGCCCGCAGGAGATCCGCGACGGGGCCGTGGCCGAGCAGGACCGCGTCCGGCTCGATTTCCAGCCACGGGATCAGCACGCTCGCGCGGTCCGGCGTGCCGGGGTGCGGCAGGAGCAGGCGGGGGTCGTCGGACGTCACGGCGTCGACGGTCACCACGTCGACGTCCAGCGTCCGCGGGCCCCAGCGCAGCTCGCGGACGCGGCCGGCCGCCTGCTCCGCGGCCTGGGCCGTGGCGAGCCAGGCCCAGTGGTCACGCGCGGGGTCGTCGACGAGGCACACGGCGTTGAGGAAGTCGGGCTGGTCCTCGACGCCCCACGGCTTCGTCTCGTACACGCTCGATACGGCCACCAGCGCCGGCCCGACGGTGTCCAGCGCGAGGCGCAGGTACGCCAGCCGGTCACCGAGGTTGGAGCCGAGCGAGAGGACGGCGCGGCTCACCGCTCGCGCCGGACGGTGACCGCGACGTCGTCGAACGTCAGCGGGATCGGCGCGGACGGCTTGTGCACCGTGACCTCGACGGCGCTGAGCCGCGAGTCGCGCATGACCTCGTCGGCGATCTTGCCCGCGACGCTCTCGATGAGGTCGTACGGCTCGCCCGCCACGATCCCGGCGGCCAGCTCGGCGAGCTCGCCGTAGTGCAGCGTCTTGGTCAGGTCGTCGGACGCGGCGGCCGGCCCGAGGTCCAGCCACGCGGTGACGTCGACGACGAACTCCTGCCCGTCGCGCTTCTCGTGCTCGAACACGCCGTGGCGGCCGAACACCCGCAGCCCGGTCAACGTGATGCGATCAGCCATCGGCCCGCCCCTTCCGCCACGCGGCCGCGACGGCGACCGCGTCGAGCGACGCGCCCACCTCGTGCACGCGCACTCCCCACGCCCCGGCCGCGGCGGCCAGGGCGGAAATCGCGGCGGTGGCGTTCTCGCGCCCGTCCGGCGGCCGCGGCTCACCATCCTTTTCGGCCAGCAGCCGCCCGAGGAACCGTTTGCGCGAAGCTCCGACGAGCACCGGGAAACCCAGTGACAGCACTGAATCCAGGCCGTGCAGCAGCGCCCAGTCGTGCTCGGCGTGCTTCGCGAACCCGAGCCCGGGGTCGAGCACGATCGCGCTTTCGTCCACACCGGCGGCGAGCGCATCGTCCACTCTGGACTGAAGCTCGCTGCGCACCTCGGCCACGACGTCGGTGTACGTCGCGAGCTTGGTCATGTCCTTGCTGTGGCCCCGCCAGTGCATCAGGACCCACGGCACGCGGCACTGCGCGGCGACGCGCCCCATGTTCGGGTCGGCGAGCCCGCCGGACACGTCGTTGATCACCCGCGCCCCCGCCTCGACGGCCGCCTCCGCGACGGAAGCCCGCGTCGTGTCCACGGACAGCGCGACGCCTTCGGACGCCAGCTGCCGGATCACGGGCAGCACCCGCGCGGCCTCGGTCTCCGCGTCCACGCGCAATGCCCCCGGGCGCGTCGACTCGCCGCCGACGTCGATGAGGTCCGCCCCGCGCGCCCACATGTCGCGCGCGTGCTCCAGCGCCTGGTCGAGGTCGAGGTAGCGGCCGCCGTCGGAGAACGAATCGGGCGTCACGTTCAGCACGCCCATCACGGCGCACCGTCCGGGCCGGGGCAGGCCCGAGATCACGGACGCCGCCCCTTGATCAGCTCGATCGCCTCCGCGCGTGACGTCGCCGAGGTCCTCATCAGCCCCCGCACCGCCGACGTCACCGTCAGCGAGCCCGGCTTGCGGATCCCGCGCATCGACATGCAGAGGTGCTCGGCCTCCATCACCACGATGACGCCGCGCGGCTCCAGCTTGCGGTCCAGCGCGTCGGCGACCTGCGACGTCAGGCGCTCCTGGACCTGCGGCCGCTTCGCGTAGAGGTCGACGAGCCGGGCGAGCTTGGACAGCCCGGTGACCTTGCCGTTGGCGTTGGGGATGTATCCGACGTGGGCCACGCCGTGGAACGGCAGCAGGTGGTGCTCGCAGTTCGAGTACATCGGGATGTCCGTGACGAGCACGAGCTCCTCGTGCGATTCGTCGAACGTCTTCGCGAGCACTTCGTCCGGGTCGAGATACAGCCCGCCGAACATCTCGCGGTAGGCGCGGGCCACGCGGGCCGGCGTGTCACGCAGGCCGTCGCGGTCGGGGTCCTCGCCGCAGGCCAGCAGGAGTTCCCGGACAGCGCGCTCCGCCCGGTCCTGGTCGAAGACCGGGACCGGGCGGAGGCCGTCGTTGCTAGTGCTTGTCTGGTCCGTCCACGTCACGCCGCTGCTGCCCCTCGTCCGGCTGCTGGCCGTTCGCGCCGTCGGCGAACCAGCCCTGCTCACGCGGACGGTCTTCGGCTGGGCGCCACGGCTGGCTGCCGGGGGACGTCGCCGGGGTCCAGCCCGGAGGCGCCCCGTAGTTGGGCGGACCGCTCTGCGTACCGCTCGGGCCACCCGGGTAGTAGCCCCCTGCCGGACCGCCCGGCTGCTGACCACCATACGACTGAGGCCAGCGCCCGGTGCCGTTCGGCCCACCGTTCGGACGGCCGCCGTTGGGTGGCGGGGCGTACGGGTTGGCGTTCGGGTCCGGCGGCGTCGGCGGTGCGTACGGCGGGCCACCGGGGAGGTCACCCGCGCCCGCGGCGGTGCCGACGGGCGTCGGCTCCGGCTGCAGGACCGGCTTCTCCTTCTCCGGCGGCGGCCACGGCTCGCCGCGCTCCATCGCCAGCTCGCCCGGGGTCTTGATGGGCGGCTTGTCCGACGGGGTGCGCTCGCCGAACTCGTTGAAGACAGTGATGTGCGGGCGCTTCTCGACGGTCGCGAAGATCCGCTCGAGGTCCTTGCGCTGCAGCGTCTCCTTCTCGAGCAGCTCCAGCACCAGGTTGTCGAGCACGTCGCGGTAGGTGTTGAGCACGTGCCACGCCTCGGTGTGCGCCGTCTCGATGAGCTTGCGCACCTCCTCGTCGATCTCGTGCGCCACCTCGAGCGAGTAGTCGGCCTGCCGGCCCGCGGAGCGGCCCAGGAACGGGTCGCCCTGCTCCTGGCCGTACTTCACGGCGCCGAGCCGCGCGCTCATGCCGTACTCGGTGACCATGGAGCGGGCGATCTTCGTGGCCTGCTCGATGTCGGAGGAGGCTCCGGTGGTGGGCTCGTGGAACACGAGCTCCTCCGCCGTGCGGCCGCCCATCGCGAACACCAGGCGGCCGATCATCTCCGACCGGGTCATCAGCTGCTTGTCATCCTCCGGCACGAGCAGGGCGTGACCGCCGGTGCGCCCGCGCGGGAGGATCGTGAGCTTGTACACGGGCTCGATGTCCGGCATCGCCCACGCGGCGAGCGCGTGCCCGCCCTCGTGGTAGGCCGTGATCTTCTTCTCCTTCTCGGAGATGATCCGGCTCTTGCGCGCCGGGCCGCCGACCACGCGGTCGACCGACTCCTCGAGCGCGATGTCGGTGATCACGTGCCCGTTCTGGCGGGCGGTGAGCAGCGCGGCCTCGTTCAGCACGTTGGCCAGGTCCGCACCCGACATGCCGACGGTGCGCTTGGCCAGGCTCGTGAGGTCCACGCCCTGCGCGATCGGCTTGCCCTTGGCGTGCACCTCGAGGATCGCCTTGCGGCCGCGCAGGTCCGGCGCCGACACGGGGATCTGGCGGTCGAACCGGCCCGGGCGCAGCAGCGCCGGGTCGAGGATGTCGGGCCGGTTGGTGGCCGCGATCAGGATGATGCCGCCGCGGGCGTCGAAGCCGTCCATCTCGACGAGGAGCTGGTTCAGCGTCTGCTCGCGCTCGTCGTGCCCGCCGCCGAGGCCGGCACCGCGCTGGCGGCCCACCGCGTCGATCTCGTCGACGAAGATGATGCAGGGCGCGTTCTGCTTGGCCTGCTCGAACAGGTCGCGGACGCGGGAAGCACCCACACCGACGAACATCTCGACGAAGTCGGAACCGGAGATCGTGTAGAACGGCACGCCCGCCTCGCCGGCGACGGCCCGCGCGAGCAGCGTCTTACCGGTACCGGGCGGCCCGTAGAGCAGCACGCCCTTCGGGATCTTCGCTCCGAGTGCCTGGTAGCGCGCCGGGTTCTGCAGGAAGTCCTTGATCTCGTACAGCTCTTCGACAGCTTCGTCCGCGCCCGCCACGTCACCGAACGTCGTCTTCGGCATGTCCTTGTTCAGCTGCTTGGCCTTGGACTTGCCGAAGTTGAGGACGCGGTTGCCGCCGCCCTGCGCGTTGTTCATCATCCACATGAGCAGGCCCAGGACGAGGGCCAGCGGGATGGCGAAGATGAGGATCTGCGTCAGGATGCTCTGCTGGGTGACCTTGGTGTCGAACTTGACCGGCTGCTTGTCGAACCTCGCGGAGTTCAGCTCGTTGTAGATGTCCTGAGCCGCGTTCGCCGGGTACTGCGCGACGATCTGGTCGGTCTGGGTGCCGTTGACGTCGATCTTCTGGGACAAGGACAGCTTGACCTGCTGTTCCTTGTCCTCGATGCTGGCTTCCTTGACGTGGCCCGCATCGATCTGTGCGTTCGCCACGGAGATCGGAGCCTGGGTGTAGCCACGATCGCTGTCGAAGATCGTGTTGTAGGCGAACAACGCCAGCAACCCTGCGACGATCCACAGCAGTGGGTTCCTGAGCACGCTCTTCCGGTTCATACGACTCGGCCCTTGCGGCCTCGACCCTCCCTGGTTGGGCGGCTCCTGTGATACCCGCCATCACGATCTTGACAACCCGTGTTGCCCGGGCCAGTCCCACCAGGGTACCGCCCGTCCGGACGATCGACCCTTGTGAGCCTCACGCAGGTCAACGGGCAATACGCCACGAGGGTTCCCGGATCAGCCGGTTCGCGTCACCCTAGCGTGTGTCGGCGGCCACTGAAGCCACCATCTCACCGAGTCGCGTTCGCAGCGTCATCGAGTCCGCGGGGGCCACCGTCACCCATTCGCGGCCGTCGGATCCCGCCCGCGACAAGCTGAGGTAACGGCCCGTGGCGGTGTCGAACCAGCCCAGCACGCGGGACCGCTGCCGGGCTCCGAGCTGGGTACGGCTGTTCGCGGCCAGCTGACCGCCGCGCAGCCGCGGCTGGCCGGAGATGAGTGCGTACGTCTCCCGCGGGTCGACGGTCGCGCGCTCGCTCAGCGACTGGCGCTTCGCCCGCCGCCCCTTCTCCTCCGCCCCGCCCAGGTCGCCGGCCGCGACGGGCACGCGGATCGGACGTGTGTGCAACGCCTCGTCCAGCGGGAGTGTGACGGACGCCTCGCTGCCGCGGCGGCCGCCGGGCAGCAGGTCGACGATCGTGGAAACCAGGCCGTCGGCCGGGGTTTCGCGCAGCCAGATGCCGTCGGCGTCCTGGATGGCCACCACGCCGGCGGCCCGCCCGTCGCCCGCCGCGAGCAGCGCGACGGGGTGGGCCTGGAACTCGGGGATGTGCAGCGCGTCGAGCGAGATCGGCGCGCGGGCGAGCAGGTTCAGCCACTCGTCGACAGGCGGTTCGAGCCGGCCGCGCGCGTCGCGGACGCCCCGCGCCTTGAGCTCGACGTCGACCCGGTGCCGCAGCGATACGCGCTCGTCTTCCGTGGCACCGTGCGAGCGCACGCGCAGCGGGTAGGGCAGCTCACCGAGCCCCGCGGACTCCCAGAGGAAGTCGAACGCCAACGGCGAGAAGAACTCTTGGTGCATGCGGTGGTGCTCACCCTCCAGGATCGATCTCTTGCTCAACGTAGCGCGAGCGTGCCCTGGGCAGGAACGGCCTGAAGTGCTGAACTACCAGCAGCTCCTCAGAACGCGGCCGCGCTCTCCTGCCCCGCCGCGCCGGCCATCATCTCGCCGAGACGGTGCCGCAGGGTCGCGGCGTCGGCCGGCGCGATGGTGATCCAGTCGCGGCCGTCGCGACCGCGCGTGGCCTGTGTGAAGTAGCGGCCGGTCTCGGTGTCGAACCAGCTGAGCACCGGCGACCGGCTGCGCCCGCCGAGGCGGTTGCGCGCGTTGGCGCCGATCTGCCCGCCGCGCAGCCGGGGCTGGGCGTGCAGACGGGCCAGTGCCTTGCGGTCCTCGTCCACGCTCGCGCGGCCCGAAGCGTCGACCTGGTTGCCGCGCCGCTGCATGAAGTCGACACCGGAGCTGCCCACGAGCTGCTCCAGCGGCACCGTGATCGACTTCTCCGTGCCGCGCGGTGCGCCCGGCAGGAGCGAGACGATGGCGGTGGCCAAGCCGTCGGCCGGGCACGGCTGCAGGTGCAAACCGCGCTGGTCCTGTACGGCCAGCAGGCCCTGCTCGCCGACGAGGCCGGCGACGGCCAGCAGCGGTTCGGCGCCTGGGTCGAGCAGCTGCACCGTGTCGAGGCTCGTGTCGGGCGCGGCGAGGATGCCGAAGTACTCCGCGACGTGCGGCGCGGGCCGGCCGCGGCCGTCGGCGAGACCCCGCTGGGCCAGGCCGCCGAGCGTGCGCGCGCGCAGTGCGTCGCGCTCGTCGACGGTGGCGCCGTGCGAACGGATCCGCAGCGGGTAGGGCAGCTCACCCAGCGCGGCCGACTCCCACAGGAAGTCCACCTCGAGCGGGGTGAGCAGCTCCGCGTTCGGCATCGACCAAACCCCCAAACCCCGTGTCACACCTTGTGTTCAGGACGTTGTGTTCAAGACAGTTTCGGCGGTGCTGCGCCGTGTCCGAGACAGACGCGGGCGCGCGGCCGGGAAGGCCACGCGCCCGCGGGAAGTACGTCAGTTGTCGTCGTCGTCCGACCAGGCACCGATCACCGGCGGAGGCGTGGCCTCGTTGGCGCCGAAGGCGTCGTCCGGGTCCGGCTCGATGAGGAAGGACGCGTGGGTGTGCTCCTGGTCCTCCTGGCCCTGGCCGCCGTGGGCGCCCATGCCACCACCCATGCCGCCGCCCATCGGGTTCATGCCGGGCGGGGTCTGGCCACCGATCGTGCCGCCGGCCGAGACCACGCCCTGCTGCTGCACGGGCGCGGCGCTCTGGGCACCCTGGTGCTCGGCGGCCGCCGACGTGCTCTCTTCGTTCTTGCGCGCGCCACTGCGCGAGCCCTGGCCGAGCTTGCCGCCGGCGAAGCCGGCACCGCCGCCCAGCGCGCTCAGGCCGAGCGCCGAAGCGGCACCACCACCGCCGCCACCGCCACCGGCGGACACGGCCGGCGCGGCCGGAGCCGGGGCGGGCGCGGCACCCGCGCCGGTGCCCGCCGAGGCGGCCATGCCGCCGTCGAAACCGGACGTGCCGTAGGTGCCCGAGTTGCCGGTGACCAGCGGGCCACCCGCACCGGACGTCCCCGAGGCCGCGCTGCTGCCGGCGTGGCCCGTGTAGCCCGTGCCACCACGGCCGACGGCGTAGCTGCCGGCGGCGAGGGCACCGGCGCCGACCGGCGCCGAGATGGTGCCGACGTTGCCGAAGTCGTTGCCGTTGAAGTGCGTGGGCGTGGGCTTCATGCCGAGCGAGTCCGGGCCGAAGCTCGGAGTCGTGTTGTCGACCTCTTTCATCGACTGCGTGTAGGCGTTGAAGAACGCGACCTGCTGGGCCTTGACGTCGTTGGCGGCGTCGGCCTGGGCCTTCTGGTCGGCGGCGAGCGCGGCGGGACCGCCGGCGAGCGCCGCGGACATGGCCTGCTTCGGGTCGTAGTCGAGCGGCGCCGGCATCTTCTTGACCTCGGCGGCGGCCGCGGCCTGCTTCGCGAGGCGGTCGGCCATCGTGTGGGCGGCATCGGAGGCCTGCGTGCCCGAGTTGGCGATGGACACGAGCGCGCCCTGCGCGCCCGCGGCACCTTCGCCGACCCACGCGTTGCCGAGCTCGGCGACCGCGTTGTACAGGTCGTCCGACGCCGTCTTCAGCTCGGTGCCGTGCTTGGTCCACTGCTGCCCGGTGGCCTCGGCCGTGCCCGGGTCGTTGTCGGTGACCGCGCCGTTGTAGAGCTGGTGGCTCTCCTGCGCGTTCCAGTTGGGCGGGTTGGCGATCGCACGGTCGCCGCCCATCTCGAACCCGCCGGCGCGACCGCGCGCGGAGTCGACGATGTTCTGCGAGACCGAGTTGTCGCCGAGCTGCACCGCGGACCCGCTGGCGGGCACGTTCTGCGCCGGCGGCTGCTGGCCGTAGTTGCTGCTGTCCTGGTTTCCAGCCATGACTTCGTGATCCCCCTCGTCAGGCCTTGCGGAACGGGTCGGCCGCGGACTGGTCGAACTCGTGGTAGCGCGCCATCGCCGTGAGGATGCCCTGCTCCGCCGCCTCGTACTGGCTCAGCAGGTTCTGCAGGGCCGCGGAGTAGGAGTCGCCACCGCCGTCGGCGCGCTGGACGAACTTCTCGGCCATCGCCTGCCCGACGGGGTTGGCGCCGAGCTTCGGCGGCTGAGCGAGCGAGCCCGCGCTGTTGAGCAGGGCTTCGACCGCGTCTTTGCCCGTGCGGATCTTGTTGAGCGCGGTCTGCGCGGCGTCCGGGTCGATGCCGACCTGGCCGTTGACAGCGGCGCTCTTGAACGCGTTGGCATCGGCCAAGCTGCTGTTGCCCATTGCCCTCTCTCCGTTCCCCCGCGCGAGCTCCCCGCTCGCTTGGCAGTAGGTCTTCGCATAGGTTAACGCACCAGGTCGGCACCTATGACGCGATCGGCGAACCCCAGGTTCCCCGCTGTGTGTGATCGCCGCAACACCGCCGGCGCGTTACCGACCTTGACACGTTCGACAGCCGCGGGAGGTTCATCGCCGGGCTTTCAGGACGTGTAGACGTGCGGGTCCAGCGTGCCGATGTAGGGCAGGTCGCGGTAGCGCTCGGCGTAGTCGAGGCCGTACCCGACCACGAACTCGTTGGGGATGTCGAAGCCGATGTACTTCACCGGCACGTCGACCTTCACGGCCTCCGGCTTGCGCAGCAGCGAGACGACCTCGAGCGACGCGGGGTTGCGGCTGGCGAGGTTCTTCAGCAGCCACGAGAGCGTGAGCCCCGAGTCGACGATGTCCTCGACGATCAGCACATCGCGGCCCGCGATGTCGCGGTCGAGGTCCTTGAGGATGCGCACCACACCCGACGACGAGGTCGAGGAGCCGTAGGACGACACGGCCATGAACTCCAGCTGCGTCGGCACCGGCAGAGCGCGGGCGAAGTCGGTCATGAACATCACGGCGCCCTTGAGCACGCCCACCAGGAGGAGGTCACCCTGGCCGTTTTCGGGGTAGTCCGCGGCGATCTTGGCCGCCAGCTCCGCGATCTTGTCCTTGATCTGCTGCTCGGTGATGAGCACGGAGGCGATCTCGCCCTCGTACACGGTCATTCCCCTCGGGTGGTGGGTTCGGGTCCGGACAGCGAGAGCCTGCCACGGCACCGGCGCGCCTCCAAGTTGCCCGGCAGCCAGACGCCGCCCTGGCCGCGCCAGCGGGCCACGAGCGCGTCGACCGAGCGCAGGTGCGCGTCGGTGAGTTCCCGCACGCCCGAGCCCAGCAGCCACCTGCGGAGAACCCGTCTGCGCAGTGCCGCGGGCTCGGTCTCGAGCACCGTCACGTCCAGCCCTTCGGGCCCGCCCGCGCGGGTGAGAATCCTGTCCGCGACTGTGTCCAACGCCTCGGTGTCGTCACGCAGCTGTGCGGCCGTTCGGGCCAACGCGGCCGCGACGCCGCCGGCGAGCACGTCTTCCAGCAGCGGCAGCACTTCGGCGCGAAGGCGGACGCGGGTGAAGCGCGAATCGGCGTTGTGCGGGTCCTGCCAGGGTTCGACGCCGAGCTCGGCGCAGGCGCCACGGGTCTGCTCGCGCGTGACGCCCAGCAACGGCCGGCCCCACGGCGGGTCGAGCGGGCGCATGCCGGCGAGCGACCGCGGTCCGGAGCCGCGGCCCAGGCCCAGCAGCACCGTTTCGGCTTGGTCGTCGAGGGTGTGGCCGAGGAGCACGAGTCCTTCGCCGTCGGGCAGCGCTTCGCGCAGCGCGCGGTACCTCGCGGTGCGCGCGGCGGCTTCGGGGCCGCCCTTGCCCGTGACGTCGACGGTGAGGATCTCCGCCTCGTCCACACCGAGCTCCTTCACGGCCACGGCGGCTCGCGCGGCGACTTCGGCGGAGCCGTCCTGGAGCCCGTGATCGACGATCAGGGCGCGCGTACGCAGCTTCCGGTGGCGCGCGACGTACGCCATGGCTTCCGCCAGGGCAAGGGAATCCGCCCCGCCGGACACAGCGACGCACACCTGCGGCGGGGGTTCCAGCGTCGCGAGGAACTCCCGCACGGCCCGGCGGACCGCCGCGAGCGCGCTCACCCGTGCAGGCGCCGCACCCAGGCCGCGGGATCGCTGATCTCGGCCCGGGTCGGCAGCGTGTTCGGCGAGCGCCAGACCGCGTTGAACCCCTCCATGCCGACGGCGTCCACCACGTGCTTGGTGAACTTCGCGCCTTCTTCGTACTGGCGGATCTTCGCGTCGAGCCCGAGCAACGCGCGCAGCATGCGGTCGAAGACACCGCCACCCTGGCGACGGGCGCTGAAGCGCGAGCGGATCACCTCGACGGTGGGCACGACCCGCGGCCCGACGGCGTCCATCACGTAGTCGGCGTGGCCTTCGAGCAGCGTCGACAGGGCGAGCAGCCGGTCGAAGATCGCGCGTTCCGAAGGCGACTGCAGCAGTTCCGCGATGCCGATGCCCTTGCCGCGCTGCTTGAGCGCCTCGGGCAGGCGGCCGACGAGGTCGGACAGGCCGTCGGCGGAGTGGCCCGCGATGCCGGTGACGAGGCGTTCGACCTCGTCGGCGAAGTAGTCGCGCAGCCACCGCACGGCCGTGAACTGCAGGCGGTGCGTGCATTCGTGCAGGCACACCCACAGCCGGAAATCGGGCGCGTGCACCTTCATCGCGCGCTCCGCGGCGACGACGTTGGGCGCGACGAGCAGCAGCTGCCCTTCGCGTTCGGGGCCGCCGAACGGGTCGTACTGGCCGAGCACGCGCGAAGCGAGGAAGGACAGGACGAGCCCCGTCTGCACGCCCGCGCCCGACGCCAGGATCGGCCCGAGCGGACCGCCCTGCGCCTCGGGCAGCGCGCGGCCCGTGAGCGCTTCGAGCCCCGACGCGGCGGAGCGCACCCAGCCGGGCCGGTCGACGACCGTGCCCGGCAGCAGCGGCAGGTCCTTGCCCAGACCCGTCAGCTCCCGCACATGGCCCTCGGCCTCGGCCGTGAGGTCACGCAGGTCGGTGACCGCGCGCGCGGCCTCTTCCTTCGGCACCTGCGGACCACCGCGCACCAACCGCGCTCCGGTGGACGCCGCGAGGTCCCAGTCGACCATCGGCCGCCGACGGGTCTCGGTTTCCTGGCTCACCTGTCCGACGCTACCTGCACGAGGGCACTTTGCCCGACTGAATCCGCATCCGATTTCGCCTAGTTGCAGCCACACTTCCGCAGGGTGGTGGCCAGCACGTCGAGCGCGGCCTGGCCCGGGTTCTTCTCCGAGCCGTTGGACATGAACGCGAACGCGAGCACGCGGTTGTCGCTGTCGAGCACGTAGCCGGCGAGGGTGTTGACGCCGGTGAGCGTGCCCGTCTTGGCGCGGACCCAGCCCTTGCCCGCGGCCGAGTTCGGCGTGGCGTAGCGGGTGGCGAGCGTGCCGGCGGGGCTGCCGGCCACGGGCAGGCCCGCGAGCAGCGGGCGCAGCTTCGGGGTGTCCGGGTTCTTGCCGTCCGGCGCCGCGGCCTCGGCGAGCACCTGCGCGAGCAGCCGCGCGGGCACCTTGTTCTGGTTGGACAGGCCGCTCGTGTCGGACAGCTGCAGGCCCGTGACGTCGAACCCGTGGTCGGCCAGCACCTTCTTCACCGACGCGGCCGCGCCGGAGAACGACGCCTCGGCGCCCTCGGTGATGGCGACCTGGCGGCCGAGGGCGTCGGCGAGGACGTTGTCGGAGATCTGCAGCAGCGCGTACGCCAGATCCGGCAACGGCGCCGACTGCACCTGCGCGACGACCTTCGCGTCGGCCGGCGCCTTCGCGGTGCCGGCGGCCTGCGCGCCGAGCTTGTCGGCGACGAGCTGGGTGAGCGTGGTCGCCGGGTTGCCCGAGCGCGGCGTCTCGTCGACCGACGGGTTGAGGCGGCCGCCGTCGGCCATCGCGGGCACGATCGGCGCGCCGTAGGTCGACGGCGCGTCGCCGGGCTCCCAGCCCGGGGCGGTGGTGGGGCCGGAGTAGGCGCTGACGTCGACCTGCACCTTCTGGACGTCCGGGTCGGCCTTCTTGATCTGGGCGACGAGGTCGTCCACGTGGGCCGCGCCGGGGTAGAGCGGCGAGTCGGTGCCGATGGGCAGCGCGGTGAGCGACGGGTCACCGCCACCGACGATGATCACCGTGCCGGGCGAAGAGCCCTGCACGACCTTGGTGACGATCCGCTTCGTCGGGTCCATCGACAGCAGCGCGGCCGACACCGTGAGGATCTTCGTGGTCGACGCCGGCGTCAGCGGCGTGGCCGAGCTGTGGTCCCACAGGACAGAGCCGTTGGCGGGGTCGATCACGCTGCCGCTGAGCTGCGAAAGCGCCGACGCACCGGCAGGTCCGGCCAGCGCCGAGGCCACGCCGTTCGCCGAGGGGCCCTGGCCCGACGTCTCCGGGCCGTGCAGCGCGAGGGTCACGGACGCGGGGTCGGGGCTGTCGCCCTTCGGCGCGTTGGGCGCCCACGGCAGGCCGAGCCGGTTGGACACCTGCGGCATCGCGGACGCGACCCCGGCCGCCGCGAGCACCAGCACCACGACGAGGCCGAGAACGACGAACTTCTTCTTGCCCTTCTTGGCTTTCGGCTCCTCCGGCGGGGTTTCCCGCTGCGCCTCGCCACTGGGCGGGTCCTGATCGTCGTAGCCCCCGGCGAAGCCTTCGGCCGGACGCTCGATGCCGACGGTCGCCTCGGCCGGGAACTGCTCACCCGACGGCTCGATGCGCACCGGGCGGGCCTGCATGCCCGACGCCGAGGGGACCGCGCCGCGCGGCGGTTCGGGAAGGCCGCGGAGGTTGTCGCCCTGGTTCTGGAGGCTGTCCCACTGGGGTGCGTCGCGGGGGCCTTCGGGTTCGTCGGCGCTCGGGGAGGTGTGGAAGACGTCCCAGCGTTCGTCACGCGGGGAGTCGGCGTTCTGGCGCTGGGCTTCTTCGCGGCGGGGTTCTTCACGCTTCTGTTCGGTGCGGAAAACGTCCCATTTGGACACATCGATGTACTCGGTGCCGCTGTCACTGCCCGCGGCTCCGCTGTCGTCGCCCGCCTCTTCCTCCGGCGGCTCGACGGGCGCGGACTCGAACATCGACCCGCCCCGGCGCGGCTCTTCGCTGCGGTTCTGGTCGCCGTAGTTCTGATCACCACGGATCTGGTCACCATCGCCCGGGCGCGCGGGCCGCTCCACCGGCACCCAGGGCACGGCGGGCGGCGGAACCCGAAGCTGCTGAGTCGACTGGTCGGACGGCGTCTGCCGCGACCGCTCCGACGAGGACTGCTCCTGGCTCTGCCGGCCCTGCCGCTGGCCTTCGGATCGGTCCTGCTGCTGCCCTTGCTGGTTCTGCTCTTGCGGCCGCCGGCCCTCCGACAGGTCGAGCGGCTGGGGCGATGGGTTCTGGGACTGCGACCTCTGGCCGCCTGGGCGGTCCTGCCCCTGCTGGTTCTGCCCCTGCGGCCACTGGCCTTCCGAGCGGTCCTGCTGGGGGCCCTGCTGCGCCTGTGACCTCTGGCCTTCCGAGCGGTCCGGCTGCTGCCAAGGCTGACCCAGCTGCCACTGGCCTTCCGAACGGTCCTGCTGCGAGCCCTGCTGGCCTTGCTGCCCCGGCTGATCCTGCTGCCGCTGGCCCTCCGGGCGATCCTGCTGCCCCTGCGGCCCCCGGCCCTCCGGGCGGTCCGGCTGCTGCCCCGGCTGGCCCTGCTGCCACTGGCCCTCCGGGCGATCCTGCTGGGGGCCTTGCTGACCCTGCGGCCGTTGGCCCTCGGGGCGATCCAGCTGCAGCCGCTGCGACCAAGGGCCTTGCTGCTCGCCTTGGTGTCCCTGACCTTGCTGCTGGCTCTGCTGACTCGTGCCCTGCTGCCGACCCTGCTGGGACGCGCCTTGCTGTTGCTGCGGCTGACCTGGCTGTTGGCCCCACATCGCGTTGGCGGGCTGCTGCCGGCCCGGTCCCTGCTCCGACTGCCGACCCTGCTGGGACTGGCCGCCCTGACCCTGCTGGCCGAACAGGCCCTGACCCTGCTGGGCCTGGCTTCGCTCGCCCTGCGACTGCTGCCCGGGTGCCTGCTGGTTCAGGGACTGCTGGCGCTGGGACGGCTGCGCCCGCGGCTGCTCGCCCGGCCGCGGCCCGAGCCGGTCGGCGAGGTCCTGCCGCGGCTGTCCCGGCTGCCGCATCTGACCGGACTGCCCCGGCTGGCCCTGCTGACTCGCCTGCCCCGACTGACTCGGCCGGTCCGACTGTCCCTGCTGCCCCTGGTGCCCCTGCTGCCCCGGCTGGCCCTGCTGGGGCAGCGGCCCCGCCTGTCCATCCCGGTCGCCGCCCAGTCGGGGCTCGACCGGAGTGTTCAGCCCCGGGATCAGCTCAGGCGGCACGTTCGGCTTGAACCACGACCCCGGCGGGCGCTCGCCGGAGCCGGGTGAAGAACCCGCGGGAGGTGTGACGTTCGGCACGGCGAGCCGGTCCGTGACGGTCTGGCCGGGCTTGGGGATGGGGAAGCGCGCCGTCGCCCCACCGCCGCGCGACGACGTGTCCTCGTCACCCTCGGGCCACATCGGCTGGTCGTTGTCCGGCACCCACCACTCCTTCTCACCTGCCCGGAAGGGGCCAAGGTCACATGCTGCCTAGCCGACATCCACGGGACCCGGCGGCAGCGCGTAGTCCACACTAGTGACGTCAATGAGGTGATTACGGTTGCCGCCCACGACGTGTGGGATACCGAGATTCGAGAAGCAGCGAGGACGGCCGTGGAGTTCGACGTCACGATCGAAATCCCCAAGGGGGAGCGCAACAAGTACGAGGTCGACCACAAGACCGGTCGCATCAAGCTGGACCGGACCCTGTTCACGGCGACGCAGTACCCGGCGGACTACGGCTTCATCGACGACACGCTCGGCCAGGACGGCGACCCGCTCGACGTGCTCGTGCTGGTGCAGGAGCCGACGTTCCCGGGATGCCTGATCCGCTGCCGCGCCATCGGCATGTTCCGCATGACCGACGAAAAGGGTCCGGACGACAAGGTGCTGGCCATCCCGACCAACGACCCGCGCCTGGAGCACCTGCGCGACATCCACCACCTCAACGAGTTCCACAAGCTCGAGATCCAGCACTTCTTCGAGGTCTACAAGGACCTCGAGCCGGGCAAGAGCGTCGAGGGCTCGTCGTGGGTGGGCCGCGCGGAGGCCGAGGCCGAGATTTCGCGGTCGTACGAGCGTGAGCAGGACCGGTTGGCCAAGGAAGAGGTCGAGGGCTCAGCTCACTGAGAGCCACCGACGTCTCACTGAGAACGCGCGAAAGGGCCGTTCACCCTGGGCTGGGGTGAACGGCCCTTTCGTTGACCTGTCTCAGTGCGCCAGCGCGAGCGCTTCCTGCTCCGACCTCTGCTCCATGGCCGACTTGTCCGAAAGCGGCTTCTCCTTGAGCAGCCAGACCAGGGCGAACCCGACCGTCAGCACGATCCCGCCGACCAGGAACACCGTGCTCATCGAGCCGGCGAACCCGTCGAGGATCGGGCGGGCCAGCACCGGGTCGAGGTGGGCGAGGAACGAGGTGTCGTTCACGTCCACGCCACCGTTCGCCATCTGTTGCGCGAACTCCGGGTGCCGGGCGAGCGCCTCGACGTACGACGGGGTCGCCATCGCCGAGCGCACCGCCGCCGCGATCCGGTCACCGACCGTGCCGAACAGGATCGAGAGGAACACCGCGGTCCCCGCCGTGCCGCCGATCTGGCGGAAGAACGTGGCCGACGAGGTCGCGACGCCGATGTCCTGCGGGGCGACGTCGTTGGTGGCGGCGAGCTGCAGCGTCTGCATCGAGGCGCCCAGGCCCAGGCCGATCACGAACGCGATCGCCATCACGACGCTCAGCGGCGTCGCCGCGCCGATCGTCGACAGCCCGAACAGCGCCGCCGCCATCAGCCCGAGTCCCGCCACCGCGAAGACCTTGTAGCGACCGGTCCGCGAGATCACCGCGCCGGAGCCGAGGCTCGCGACCATGATCCCGAGGGTGAGCGGCAGCATCTGCAGGCCCGCCTGCGTCGGCGTCGCGCCCTTCACGATCTGCAGGTACAGCGGCAGCGACATCATCGCGCCGAACATGCCCGCGCCCTGGATCACCGTGACGAGCGTGGCCACCCGGAACACCGGCCGGCGGAAGAACCGCAGCGGCAGCAGGGCCGCGTCGCCCATCCGGCGTTCCTGCAACACGAACAGGACGACACCGACGAGCCCGATCGCGTACATCCCGAGCGACGCGGGCGAACTCCAGCCCCACTCACGCCCCTGCTCGGCGACGATCAGCAGCGGCACCAGCCCCAGCGTCAGCGCGCCGGCGCCGAGGAAGTCCACGCGCTGCTGCACGCGGGTGTGCGGGAGGTTCAGCACCTTGCTCACCACGACCAGCGCGGCCAGGGCGATCGGGACGTTGACCAGGAAGACCCAGCGCCAGCCCGTGACGCCCGCGAAGGAGTCCAGCCCCGCGAAGAACCCGCCGACGACCGGTCCCGCCACGCTCGAGATGCCGAACACCGCCATGAAGTAACCCTGGTACTTGCTCCGCTCCCGCGGCGCCGTGATGTCGGTGATGATCGCCAGCGCGAGCGACATCAGCCCACCGGCGCCGAGGCCCTGGAACGCGCGGAACGCGGCCAGCTCGTACATCGAGCTCGCGAACCCGCTGGCCAGAGAGCCGGCGAGGAACAGCGAGATCGCCGTGATGTACATGGGTTTGCGCCCGAACAGGTCGGACAGCTTGCCGTAGAGCGGCGTCGAGAGCGTCGCGGTGATCAGGTACGCGGTGGTGGCCCACGCCTGCAGGCTCTGGCCATGCAGCTCGTCGGCGATCGTCTTCATCGCCGACGACACGATGGTCTGGTCCAGCGCGGCCAGGAACATGCCGAGCATCAGCCCGGACAGCACGGTGAGGATCTGCCGGTGCGACAGCTTGCCGGTGCCCCCTTCCGCGGTGATGGTGGCGGTCATCTTGGTACTCCCTCAAGTCCGGTCGAGCAGTTGCTTGTATCCATCAACTACTTTCAGGGTGCAACTGTTCCGCGGAAGCTTGTATAAGGCAAGTAAATAAGGTGTGACGCTGATCGCAGCGAGTCAGAGGTGGCCCTTGAGCAGGGCGAAGTCGGCCTCACGCATGGGCTGGGCGTGACCCGGACGAGGGCTCCGCGGCTCCCCGACGAGGTCGACGGGCACCTCGGCAAGCCCCAGCCGCATCGCCACGGCGATGCGATGGTTGCCGTCGAGAACGCCGAACTCCTCGTTGCACCCCAGCCTCAACGGCACCAAAACCCCGCGCCGCGCGATGTCCCCGGTCAGCTCATCGAGATGGCGCGGCGTATCCACCAACGCGGACCCCACCACCTCCCGATCGACGGCGCGATACCGCACGACGAGCTCGGTCGGCAGAAACAAAGCTGGCATCGGATCATCCTCGCGCGGACCGTGCCGAGCCGCTCAGCCCTTCCGGCTCCTGTGGTTTGGCGCCGGCGGGTCCGTTCGCCACGCGAAAGGTCCCCTCACGCCACGCCCAAGCGCGAACGGTCCCCCCGCGACACCGACACGGCACGACCGGTCCCCTCACACCACCCGCGCAGCACGACCGGTCCCCTCGCGACGCGGACACGGCACGACCGGTCACCCTGCCCCACCAACACAGCGCCGACGATCCCCCCGCACCCGCACCCGCACCTCGGCCCGCACCGGCACCTCACCACGAGTGGACCCCTGCGACCACCCACCCCGAGACGACCGGACCTCTCACACGCCCGCGCGACCGGTCAACTCAGTCAGGAGCACCCGCACGAAAGCACCCCTCGCGCCATGTCGGCGACGCGAAGGGACCGATCACACCGCCGCTGGCACCACGAAGGTCCCACTGGCATCTCCGGCACGGACCACCAGCCCCTGACGGCCAATCCCCCCTGCGCGAAGGGCGCCCTCGCGCAAGCGCGGAGCGCGAAAGGCCCTCTCGCGCCAGGCGCGCGGCGCGAAAGGTCACGCGTCTGGCCGGATGTTCGAGTGGTCCCCTCGCACCCCCGCCTCCGCACAACAGTCGCCTATACGCGCCCCAGCGCCAAAGGTCCCGGCCCAGCACCGGCACGGCATCCAGAGGCCCCCTCGCGCCGAACCCACAACCACGAACGGTCCCTCACCCCGCCGACAGTGCACGAGAGGCCCCGTCGCACCAGGTCCGCGGCGCGAACGATCCCCTCGCCACCCGGCACCGCACCCCGGCAGGGCAGGGCAGGGTACCAAGCCCTCGCATCAACCCCGCAGCACAAGCGGTCCCCTCGCGACACAGACATCGCACCAAACACCCACTGGCACCGCGAGCACAGCGCAAGTGGTCCCCTCGCCACCCCGCCCCAGCGCGAACGGTCCCCTCACGCCACACCCACAGCGCAAAAGGTCCCCCCGCACCACCCACCACGCGCGAGGGGACCCTTCGGTCAGACAAAAGCAGCGTCAGGCGACGTAACCCGGAATCGGGAACGGCGCCAGGAACTCCCGGATCTCAGCGGCAATCCCGTCCAGCTCCGCCTCGGGCGAAGAAGCGGCCGCCGCGACCACCGTGCGGTCGATCCACTCGGCAACCTGCACCTGGTGCTCCGGCAGCAACCCGCGCGTCGTGATGGCGGAGGTGCCCAGGCGGATGCCCGACGGGTCGAAGGGCTTGCGCGGGTCGAACGGCACCGTGTTGTAGTTCAGCTCGATCCCCGCGCGGTCCAGAGCCTGGGCGGCGGGCTTGCCGGCCACGTTCTTGTTCGTCAGGTCGATCAGCAGCAGGTGGTTGTCCGTGCCGCCGGAGACGAGGTCGTAGCCGCGGTCGAGCAACGCCGCGGCGAGGGCCTTGGCGTTCGCCACGATCGTCTGCGCGTAGGTGGCGAACGACGGCTGCGCAGCCTCCCCCAGCGCCACGGCGATGGCCGCCGTCGTGTGGTTGTGGGGGCCGCCCTGCAGACCGGGGAACACGGCCTTGTCGATCGCCTTGGCGTGCTCGGCGTCCGACATGATCATCGCGCCGCGCGGGCCGCGCAGGGTCTTGTGCGTGGTGGTCGTGATGACCTGGGCGTGGCCGACCGGCGACGGATGCGCGCCGCCCGCGATGAGGCCGGCGATGTGGGCGATGTCGGCCACCAGCACGGCGTCCACTTCGCGCGCGATCTCCGCGAAGCGCGGGAAGTCGATGGTGCGCGGGATGGCCGTGCCGCCGGCGAAGATCAGCTTCGGGCGGTGCTCCAGCGCCAGGTCGCGCACCTGGTCGAAGTCGACGCGGCCGGTTTCCTTGCGCACGCCGTAGCGCACCGGGTTGAACCACTTGCCCGTCGCGGACACGGACCAGCCGTGGGTCAGGTGGCCACCGTCGGGCAGGGCCATGCCGAGCACGGTGTCGCCGGGCTGCGCGAAGGCCAGGTACGCGGCGAGGTTGGCCGGGGAGCCGGAGTACGGCTGCACGTTGGCGTGATCGACGCCGAACACGGCCTTCGCGCGCTCGATCGCCAGGGTCTCGATGGGGTCGATGAACTGCTGGCCCTCGTAGTAACGCTTGCCGGCGTAGCCCTCGGAGTACTTGTTGGTCAGCACGGTGCCGGTGGCCTCGAGCACCGCGCGCGAGACGTAGTTCTCCGACGCGATCAGGCGGATCTTGTCGTGCTGGCGCCTCGCTTCGTCCTCGACGAGCCCGGCGATCTGCGGGTCGGCGGCGGCGAGCGTGGTAAGGGCGGGCTGGTGTGTCATCACGTCTCCGGCTCTAAACCGGCCGGGCACCCAGGCGCGCGGTGCCGGCCTCGTCGTCGCTTCCCGGTGGTGCTCCACCTCTGATGGCGCCAGTCGCAGCTGCGTGCCGGAGTTTAGTGCACGTCAGACCGGCTTGGAGCCCTCCCGGTGCCGTCGCGCGAGGTCCTGGTAGATCCCGGCGTTGTGCTCCACCCACATCCGCGCCGAGTCGGTGAGCGGCACGAACTTCTTGGCCGGGCTGCCCATCGCGATCACTTCCTCGGGTACCTTCGTGCCGGGCGTCACGGTGGACCCCGCGGCGATCAGCGACCGCGCGCCGATCACGGACTTGTCGAGCACGGTGGACCCGTTCCCGATCAGCGCCTGCTCGCCGATGACGCAGTCGTGCACGAGGCACTGGTGCCCCACGGTCACGTTCTTGCCGATCTCCGTGGGCGTCCCGCCGCAGTGGATCACGGAGTTGTCCTGCACGTTCGCGCCCTCGCGGATGATGATCGGCCCGAAGTCGGCGCGGATCACGGCGCCGTACCAGACCGAAGCGTCCTTCTCGACGGTCACGTCGCCGATCAAGGTGGCGGTGGGGGCGATCCAGGCGTCCGGGTGGACCTGCGGGCTGGCGCCTTCGAAGGAGAACAGAGGCATGCCAGCACCCTAAGCGGCGTCAGCGATAACCCGCGAAGCAGAGCGCCTCGACGTCGCCGCGCAGGCTTTCGAACGGCCGCGGCCGCACCCGCTGCTGCACCACCGCGCCGAGCAGGTAGCTCAGCAACGCCCGGGCGCGCGCCCGCGGGTCGTCGACGTCGAGCGGCGCCAGCAGCTCCGCGAACAGCTCCGTGATCGACGTCAGCATCGCGTCGATCGCCTGCGGGTGCTGCGCGCGCCCGGCGGCGATCCAGTACTCGAACCACAGGAACGCGCCGTTGGGCCGCTCCGCGAACTCCGCCAGGTACGCCTTGGTCACCTCGAACAAGCGCTCGCGCGGGTCGGCGAACTTCTCCCCCACAGCACGCAGATCCGTGGCGAACGTGGTGATGTGGGCGGCCATCGCGCGGTCGATGAGCACGTCGATGTCGGCGAAGTAGTAGTGGATCGCGCTCTTCGTGAGCGGACCCGCGTCGGCGATCGCGCGTACTGTGCACCCGGCGAGCCCGTCTCTGGCGAGCACGACCCGTGCGGCCTCGACGATCTGCTCCTGCTTCTGCAGCTGGTTGGGCGACAGCTGCGCGCTTCGGCCGGGTACGGCGGTCACGGTGATCCTCGTTACGTTATTCAGGACGACAGGCCCGAATCCTAGGGCAGACGTCCCACCGTGCCCTCTCGGGTGAAAAAGCGGATTGGCCACCCCGGTCCGCACAGCGGACAATGCCCGGCATGGTGATCTCAGGGGACAAGGGGCTCAGCGAGGCGGCGCGCCGCCAGCTGGAGAAGGAAATAGCCGACCTGCGCGCGCAACGGGCGGCGCTCGCACCGCAGCCCGGCGAGCAGGAACGCACGGGGGACGCGGCCGACCAGGCCGACGTGATCGACCGGGCCGAGGCCGCCGCGCGGCTGGAGCGCCAGATCTCCGACGTCGCCGCGAAGCTCGAGCACGGCGCGTACAACAGCAACCTGCTCCCCGACGGCACGCGCGTCTCCCTGCGCTTCGCCGACGGTGACGAGGAAGTGCTCAACGTCGTCACCCTCCCGGGCGAGGACCTCGACTCGGTGACGTCGGACAGCCCGCTGGGCCTCGCCCTGGTCGGCGCCAAGGCCGGCGACAAGATCAGTTACCGCACCCCGCGCGGCGAAGCCACCGCCACGGTGATCGAGCTGACCCCGCCGGAGGACTGACCACTTCGGACTCCACGGATCGGGCTGCCGGGCATCACGCCTCGGCAGCCCGATCCGTCTTTTTCGCGCGCTCGTTTTTCAGCGACGCTGGTCGCGCGTCTCCGGCCGGTACGCGTAGATCAGGCCCTCGTCGGCGATGACGTACCAGTCGGTGTCGCAGACGCGGTCGGTGCGGTGCTCCTGGCCGGCGGGCCACCAGTCGGCCGTCAGAGTCGCGCGGGTCGCCGACGCGGGACCCTTCACGCACGTCGCGGGCAGGCCCGAAGCGCCCGGGGTGTAGCGCAGGATCCGTTCGGACCCGGTGGTGCGGATGGCCTCCGTGACGGCCGTCGCGTCGGCGGGAATCCAGGACGGCAGGCGTGCGTCGGCGTCGGCCTTGCCGATGGCGCCGCTGTCGTAGGCGACGTTCTTGACGTGCTCCGGCCCGTCCGGCGCACACGCGGTGACGGTCGCCAGTGCCGCCGCGATCGCCGCGAACCAGCTCGCGGTTTTCCCCATTTCGTTCATGCCACCGAGTCAATCCAGGCCCCGGACGACCGGCATCGGCTTTCCGGCCCGTAGGCGCGGGCCGGATGGCCGAGTCAGCCGGCCCGGCGCGCGTCCGCCGCCGGCTCGACGGCGAGCGGGAACCCCCCAGCCGGCGGCAGATCTGCACCACCTGCGGCCAGTTTCCACTGTGGACGGTGAAGCCGGCGGAAACGGCGGCCGCGCGATCGGTGGACAGCTTCACGACGTCGAGCGCCGACGCGCCCGCGGGGTCACGCACCGGCGGCACGGCCAGCGGCGGCACCGGGAGCACGTGTTCGCCGTCGAGCCCGAGCACCTGCCGGCTCGTGGTGAGCACGCGCAGGCCCGGCACGGCCACGAGCAGCTCGTGCACCAGCACGGCGAGCGCCTGGCCGAGGTGCTCACAGTTGTCGAGCAGGAGCTGCTTGTCGCACAGGAACTCGAGGAGCCGTGCGGAGGGATCGCCGCCGGTGTCGCCCAGACGCAGCGCGCCGCTCCGATCGTCTGCGCGAGCAGGATCACGCAACGCGGCGAGGTCGACGAGTCACACCCCGTCGGCGAGGGAGCTGCGCACCTCGGCGGCGGCCCGCAGCGCGAGCCGCGTCTTACCGACGCCGCCGGTGCGCGTAACCAGGCGGGCCGCGGCGAGCACCTTCCGCGTCGCCCGCAGCTCTTCGCCGCGACCGACGAAGCTCGTCACCTCTACCGGCAGTGCGCCCACCTCGGTCATCGGGGAACTCGGCGTAGGACGAGGTGTCGACGCGCGCCTCGGTGGCGGGGGTGCATCAGCAGCTGGGCCTTGATCGGTGGCCCGTCGTGGTCGCGCGTGTACGTCGTGAGCGCGGCGTTGTGGTTGTCGCCGACGCTGTTGCCCGCCACCGCGAGCCGCGACGTGTCCAGCCGCTGCGAAGCACCTTCGTGCGTGGCCCACGCCGGCGCGGCGAAGCACTCTTCAAGCTGCGTCGGGAACACAGCGTCCGGGATCGCGGTGTACTCCACGAACACTACGGTGTACCCCGTCACAGCACCAGGTCACGCGTGAGGCAGCGGTGGTTGTCGAAATCGCCCGCGACCCCACACTCCGCCGTGCAGGAACAGCACCACCGGCAGCCCCTCCTGCGATCCGGTGGGGCGCTCGCCAGAGATCAGGTGTCCCCTTAACGGGTGAACTTGGCGATCAAGAGACAAAGACCCAATCAGGCACCCACCACACGAATCAGGGCCCATCCGAGGTGTCTCGGATGGGCCCTGACCTGGGGAGCCGCCTGGGGGAATCGAACCCCCGACCTATTCATTACGAGTGAATCGCTCTGGCCGACTGAGCTAAGGCGGCATGTCGGGTGGCTGGTGCCGTCCGACGGGAACAAGTGTAGCGGAGGCCGTTGGCGTCACCTTGCGGGGGCCGCGTCGTTAGGGTCCTATGACCTCGGTCTCACTCCCCGACCGGCCTACCTGGAGGACTCGGCACATGCGGCGAAGACTGCCCCGCGCGGTGGCCCTGCCCGCGGCAGCGGCGTTGCTGCTGCTCATCGCCGCGCCGGCGAGCGCGCAGGAGATCCCGACGACGCCGATCCCGCAGCCGGCGAACCCGACGCAGCCCCCGGCGTCCGCGCCGATCGGGCCGCAGCCGCTCGGCCACGCGGTGGGTGACGCGGGCACGGCGCTGGGCGTGCTGCGCCTGCTGCCGAACTCCGTGCCGACGTCGACGATCCTGCCGGGCTTCGGGCAGACGCTGCCGAAGCAGTCGGCGCTGGAAGCCGGGATGGGCCTGTCGAGCGCGTCGGCGAACTCCGAGGCGTACCTGGCCTACGAGAAGTCGATCGCGCAGGCGTCGCCGTTCGGCGTGGCCGTGGGAGGCCAGGCGCCGCAGACCCCGGGCTCCGTGGTGCAGACCGCGCTGCCGGACAACCCGAAGCCGCTGTCCGGTGGGCTCAACGCGCCGTCGAACCCGCTGCTCGACATCGGCGTCCTGAACGGCACCGCGCACGCCCGCTGGAGTGACTCGCTGGGCCCGTGCGTGGACACGATCGCCGACGCGAGCACGTCGGTGGCGAGCCTTTCGCTGCTGAACGTGATCCCGTCGCTGCCGCAGATCCCGCTGCTGGGCCAGGGTGGACTGAACCTGCCGCAGGGCACGCAGCTCGCGCAGGGCTTCGACCCGGCCAAGGGCCTGCAGAGCCTCGGCGGCCTGCTGTCGGGCGGCGGCCAGACCGCGGCCGACGGCACCGGTTCGCTGCTGAGCCTGCCGAACACGCTGTCGTCGCGTTCGCAGGTGAAGCTCGTGGACATCCCGGGGTCGAAGAACAAGGCGGTGCAGTCGATCTCGACGCTGCAGGCCGCCGACATCGACATCCTCAAGGGCACGCCGCTGGAGCTGTCGATCAAGGTCACCAGCCAGCCGACGCTCACCGTCACCTCGACCGGCGACGAGAAGACCTCGAAGGTCGACTACACCGCGCCCGTGCTGACCATCGAGGCCGGCGGCAAGACGCTGTACACGCTCGACGCGGCGCACCCGACCAAGGACATCCCGATCGGCCTGCCGCTCGCGGGCCTGAGCGACAAGTTCGGGCAGCTCAACTCGATCCCCGTGGTCGGCGGCCTCGTGTCCACGCTGACGAAGGGCATCCAGCAGGTCGGCGACACCGCGGGCACCGTCCTCGACCTCGGCGTCCTGCGGCTGTCGATCGCCGGTCTGGACCAGCAGGGCTCCGTCGCGACCACGCCGTACAAGGGCTACCAGCTCGGCGCCTCGGCGCGGCTGTTCGACCTCCAGGTGCTTCCGACGAAGAACCTGAAGACCCTGCTCCCCGCGGGCGCCGGCGACAACCTCCCGTCGTCCCTGGCGCAGCTGTCCCTGGGCGAACAGGTCGCGCGCGCCTACGCCCCCACCGGCGGCGTCGTCTGCGGCACGGCCACCACGGCCCCGCCCGCGGCCGGCGGCCAGGCACCCAAGGGACCGGTCAAGAACCTCGCGTACACGGGCACGGCGTACGACACCGTGCCGCTCTTCTGGGCGGGTACGGCGATGCTGCTGCTCGGCGTCGTGATGGTCGCGGCGTTCCCGAACCGTCGCCGCCTTGCCGCGCCGGTGAAGCTGCACTCCGACGACGCTCCGCGCAAGCCGTCACCGCACCCCCGCGACTGATCCGCCACGGGAAACGGCCCGGTCACCTTCGTGGTGGCCGGGCCGTTGCCGTCGGTGCGCTCAGCCCTGGCGCAGCGTCGTCACCATGGCCTCCACGGCGATGCGCGGCTTGACGTTCAGCTCGATCGCCTCACGGCATTCGAGGACGGCTTCCAGGCGGCGCAGCGTCGATTCCGGCGTCCAGGCCGCGGCGGCGGCGCGGATGTCGTCGGCGTGGTCCGGGTGGTTGAGGGTCGCGCCGGAGTGGGTGGTGGTGACGAGGACGTCGCGGTAGAAGCCGGCGAGGTCGACGAGCGCGAGGTCGAGCGTGTCGCGCTGGGTGCGCGTCGCGCGGGACTTCTGGCGTTTTTCGAGCTGCTTCACGGCGGCCTCGGCCGCGCGTTTGGCGCCCGCGACGCCCTTGCCGATGCCGTCGCCGCCCATGGCGGTGCGCAGCTCGGAGCGTTCGTTCTCGTCGCGGGCCTTGCTCTCCTCGCCGGCGTCGGCCTCCGCGGCGCTGATCAGCTGATCGGCACTGGTGAAGACGTCGGCGGGCCGGCGCAGGCCCGTCGGGATCCGCAGCACGGTGGCGCGGCGCTGGCGCGCGGAGTCGTCCGTGGCGAGCCGGCGCGCGCGGCCGACGTGGCCGCCGCAGACCGACGCGGCCCACTGTGCGAGTTCGGGATCGACGCCGTCGCGCGCCACCAGCACCTGCGCGATGGCCTCGGGCGGCGGTGTCCGCAGCGTCACCAGACGGCAGCGCGAGCGGATGGTCACCGACACGTCGTCCGGGTGGTCCGAAGGCGCGCACAGCAGGAACACCGTGCGCTCCGGCGGCTCCTCGACGGCCTTGAGCAGCGCGTTCGACGCGCCTTCCGTGAGCCGGTCGGCGTCCTCGATGATCACGACCTGCCACTCGCCTGTGGTCGGGCGCCGCGCGGCGGCCTGGACCAGCGCGCGCATCTCCGCGACCGAGATCGACAGGCCTTCGGGCACCACGAGCCGGACGTCGGCGTGCGTCCCCGCCATCGTCGTGCGGCAGCCGGGGCACGCGCCGCAGCCCGTGCCGGTGCTGCACTGCAACGCGGCGGCGAACGTGCGCGCCGCGACCGAACGGCCGGACCCCGGCGGGCCCGTGATCAGCCACGCGTGCGTCATCGCGCCCGGCGGCACTGGCTCCCCCGCCACGATCTTCGCGGCCGCCGACGAAGCCGTCGACAGCGTTTCGACCGCCGGCTCCTGACCCACGAGCTCGGCCCAGACGCCGATCGGCCCGGTCACTTGGCGTCCACTTCGGACACTTCCTGCGCGGGCGCGAGCTCGGCCTCCGCGACGGCACCTTCGACGACGTCGGCCGTCGCCACGGCGTGGATGCGGTGGTCCAGCTCCGGACGCTCGGCCGGCTCCGAAGGCGCCAGCCCGGACAGGCGGCCGACGAACACCGCCAGCACGGCCGTGCGGACGCGCGCGGCGACCTCGTCGTCGGTGCCGTCGGCGTCGACGACCACGTACCGGTCCGGATCGGCCGCGGCCATCTCGGCGAGCAGGTGCTGCACGCGCCACTGGTCGTTGACCGACACCGACGAGTTCTGGTCGCGCTGGCCCGGTTCCGCGTCGAGGAGCACCGTGAGGTCGGGGCGCAGCTTGCCCGTCGCCCAGTCGGCCAGGCCCTCGAGCTCACCCGCGTCGAGGCCCGCGACCGTGCACAGGTGGGCGAGCGGCGAGTCGACAAAACGCTCCATCACCACCACGGACCCGGCGTCGAGCGCCGGCTGGATCTCGCGTTCGACCAGCTCCGCACGCACGGCGGCGGCGACGAGCGCCTGGGCCCGCGCGCCCGTGAGCGACGCGTCGGAGATCAGCGAACGGAACCGCCGCTCGTCGAGCGCGGGGTCGGCGGCCAGCACCACGGGCCGGGTGCCGGTGCCGAGCCAACGCGCGAGGCGCGCGGCCTGGCTGGCCGTGTTGATGGCCGTGGTGCCTTCGAGCGCGATGAGGAACCCGTTGACGCGCCGGGGTGCGCGGCGCAGGGCGTTGCGCAGGTCGGTGAGGATCTTCTCGCTGCGGCGATCGTCCATCTGCCGGTAGGCGATCACGCCGAGCAGCATCGCGAGCACGCCGCCGCCGATCATCACCGGCCGCGTGCCGTCGATGGTGACGGGGCTGCCCCACACGTTGATCTGGTGCGGGCGGACCAGACCGATCAACGCCGGCGTGACGATCGTCGAGCCGAACAGCACGATCTTCAGCATCGACTGGTAGATCGCGTTGACCCGGCCGCGGATCGCGTCTTCCACGCGCGAGCCGATGATCGTGACGCCGGTGAGGAACGCGATGCCGGCGCAGAAGCCGGTGAGCGCCACGGCGATCACCGAGATCGCGAGGTGCGGCGACAGCGCGATGATCACCAGCGACAGCCCGGCCACGACGATCGAGATGCCGAACAGCCGGTCGTGCGGCAGCCGCCGCGCGAGCTTGGGCGCGAGGGCCATCCCGGTGGCGAGGCCGAGGAACACGGCGAGCACCAGCAGGTTGAACGCCGCGTCACCCGCGAGCAGCGACGACGAGTACGGCTTGGCCGAGGCCACCACCGCCCCGCCCGCGGCGAACGCGCCGAACGCGCCGATCAGCAGTCCGCGCACCAAGGGCGTGCTCTTCACGAAGCGCAGGCCGTCGCGCACCATGTCGCCGAAGCCGAACTTCTCTTCGTCGGCCTTCTTGACCTTCTGGTCGGGCAGCTTGTGGACGTCGCGCAGCGAAAGCTCGGGAATCCGGGTGGCGATGAGGATGCCGCTGGTCAGGTACAGCAGGCCGTTGATGACGACGACGATCTTCGCGATGTAGAGGTCGGCCGTCGCCCCTTGGAACAGGTGGAACGTCGTGTTCGCGCCCAGGATCAGGGCGTTGGCTCCGGCGGCGGTGATCACGGCGAGGCCGTAGGTCATCACCATGCCGAGCTGGTTGGCCGTCTCGACCTGGTCCGGGCGGCGCAGCAGGTTGGGCACCGCCGCGTCCTTCGACGGGATCCACATGATCGAGCAGCAGCCGACCAGGAAGTTCGCGACGAACAGCCACCACGGCGCGCCGACGATCGCGATCGACAGCAGGAAGCCGCAGCGCAGGAAGTCGCAGACCACCATCACCTTGCGGCGGTCGAAACGGTCGGCGAGGATGCCGCCGATCGGCGCGAACAGCAAGCCGGGCAGCAGGTTCGTGAGCACCACGCCGACGAACGCGAAGTTCTGCGCGGTGTAGTTGTTGAGCAGCTTCGTGCTCAGGCTCGTGAGAGCCAGCAGGTTCAGCCAGTCGGCGACACTGCACAGGTACGTGACGCCCCACAGCCGACGGAATGGTCTGATCGCCAGCACCCGACGAACGCGGTGGATCGTGGACGCCTCGGCACTCGCCGAGCCACCCGATCCGGCGCCGGGTACCGACCGCACGCCTTCGCTGATACGCCCACCCCACTCGTCACGGCGGCGTCGGGAAACCCCGTTTCGGATCCCCCGACCGTGTCGTCAGGGTAGCCCGATCGCCGATCCGGACACGGCACCGGCCCGGGTGTGGCGGTGGTGGAGTGACGTCAGCTGAACAGGCCCGTCACACTGCTGACCAGGCTCGACACCATGTACAGCGCGATCACGACGAACACGATGAGCAGCACGACCGCGAGGATCACGCCCGCCGCGCTCGTCGACGGACGGCCCAGGTTCGGCATCCCGATGGTCGGCAGACTGCGCTTTTTGGCCTGCCGTTCGGCTAGCTCGGCCTCGATGTCGTCGTCGGCGACCTCGGCTTTCGCCTTCGGCCGCGGCCGCGGCACCCGCTTGAGCAGCTGTGGCGCGCGCGTGGGCCACGTCCGCTGCCGCGGCAGCAGTCCGAGCGGCACCCCGTCGGGCTTCTCCTCGGCCGGCTGGATCGGCTGCGGCGTGCGCGCGGCCTCCTCCCGCAGCGCGGCCTCGACCATCCGCTTCACGGCCTCGGGGTCGTGCTGCACGGGCCGCGCGGTCGGCAACGGCCGCGCCTCGTCCGCCGACGCCGCGGGCGCCGCCTCGGCCGCCGTCACCAGCCCGGCGAGCGGATCGGCGAACCGCTCCCCGCCGACGCTGCCGTCCAGCGTCCCGTCGCGCTCCGGTTGCGGGGCGCCGGGGACGCCTTGAGTGCCTTGGGGGGCATGGAAGAAAGGAGCCCCACCGCTCGTGCTCATGGTGACCACCTCACTACGGAATGTCCTCGCCTTCCAGTGTCGGCGACACTACCGGCTCCCGCATCCGCCCAATGGGCGCAGAACCACTCGCGCCCACGCCGCCGACCGGACGGTCCCGCAGCAGTGTGCAGGCCACGGCCACCCCGGTCGACCGCCGAAAGCGACGTCCACGGGTGATCCCGGTCACGAGATCGGGCACTCTTCGTAATCGATCGTGGCCGGTGGCCGGCGGTGCGGACGGGCACGAAGGCGTTCGACGGCTCGGTTCAGGCATGGTTGCGCACCGCTTCGACGATCCACGCTTCCGCCGTGCTGCGGGTGGCGGGCTGCCAGGTCATGAGCCAGCCGCCGTCGGGGCGGGGGGCGGCGCGGAACTGGTAGCGGCCCTGGTCGTTGTCGACGAGGCCGAAGGCGCCGTGCGGGTACTCGGCGAGGACGGCGTCGCGGACGGCCAGGTCGACGAGCACCGTGCCGAGGCGCGGGCGGGCGACCGCGGCACGGATGACGTCGAGCGAGCCCCACGCGGCGCGCGGCACGAGGCCACTGCGGTCGGTCTCGATGCGGACGGCCGGCCCCGGCCCCGGCGGACGGTCGGGCAGCCCGTCGAACACCCAGCCCGGCAGGGCGCTGAGCAGGCCGGACCGCAGCCGCGCGCGACGGCCCAGCTTGCTCATCACCGTGGTGTAGTCCTCGTCGCCGAAGAAGCGCACCTCCCACGGCTCCGGACGCGCCGGGAAGACGCCGGTCACCACGCCGCGGATGAAACCACCCCGCAGCACGCGGTAGAGCCCCACGGCCTCCGGCGTCACCTCGCCCTCCGGAACCAGGCCGAGCTCCGACATGCCCGCCACGAACCGCGTGTACTGCTCGATCTCCTCGATCAACCCCGGCACCAGCGTGGGCCCGAACGACTGCCGCACCTGGTCGGCCAGGCTCAGCTCCTCCGGCTCCGAAGAACCCGAAGAACCCGACGACCCCGAAGCCGCCGACCAGCCCGGCTCGCCGTCAGCCCCGGAAGCTCCCGAGTCGCGCCGCACCTCGGACTCGCCCGAACCCGAGACGTCCCGAGCCCCCGAACCGTCCTCGGACTCCGCGCGAGCACGCCCCGCGTCCTCCCCGTCCCCCAGATCCCGGTAACCCGAGTCACCGGGCCCCCAGCCAGGCGGCCCGGAACCACCGGGACCGCCCACCCCCTCCAGCACCGGCGGCACCGTGAACTGCGGGTCGTAGAACTCCATCACCGACGGCCGCTCCGGTACCTCGGCCCGGAGCGGCGCGATGACTTCGTCGATGACGTCGAAGACTGCGGTCGCTGAACTCACCCCTGTATTGAACACCCTGGCACCGACAATTTTTCGAACTTTTGTTCGACTCGCCGCGACCGTGCGCCGAACGGTCGGTCAGCGGGCCGGAACCGGGGCCGCCCGCATGGTCGGAGCCAGGAAGTACACCGACACCACCAGCGCCCCGACCACGCCCAAAGTCCAGTGCAGCCCGATGCCGCCGGCCAGGGCGCCGATGAGGACCGGCCCGACGAGAAAGCCGAAGTAGCCACACGCCGCCACGGCCGCGATCGCCCGGCCCGGCGCGAACGGCTGCTTGCGGCCGGCCGCGCTCCAGGCCAGCGGCACCATGCCGGACACCCCGAGCCCCACCACGGCGAACCCGGCGACCGCGAACCCGGGCACCGGCACGGCCACCACCAGCAAGAACCCGGCCAGGGTCACCAAGGTCGCCACTCGCATGAAGGGCACCACCCCGAACCGCTCCACCAGCCGGTCGGCCACCACGCGCACCGCGATCATCGTGATCGAGAACGCGAAGTACCCCAGCGACGCCAGAGCCGCCGACGCGGCCGTGACGTCCCGCAGGTAAACCGCACTCCAGTCGTTCACCGTCCCCTCGGCCACGAAGCCGCAGAACGCGATCACGCCGAGCGGGATCAGCGCCTTGCCCGGCAGCGCGAACGCCGCGTCACCCTGGCCGCGGTCGGCGCCCGGCAGGAAGCGCGTCGACGCCGCGAGCGCGACCACCAGCAGCACCACGCCCGTCACGGTGAAGTGCACCCCGATCGGCACGCGCTCCAGCAGCGCGCCGACGCCGGAACCCAGCAGCCCGCCGATGTTCCAGAACGCGTGGAACCCCGCGAAGATCGGCCGGCCGTACGCCTCCTCGACGCGCGCGGCGTGGGCGTTCATCGACACGTCGAGCAGGCTGTTGCCCACGCCGAGCACCACGAGCGCACCCACGAAAGCGATCAGGTTCGACGCCAGCGCGGCCAGCGGCAGGCCCGCGCACAGCACCGTGGCACCGACGACGACGCCCCGCCGGCTGCCGATCTTCGTGAGCACCGGCCCGGCCGCCACGAGCGCCACCACGGATCCGGCCGCGAGGCCGAACAGGCCGATCGCCAGCTGTCGGGCGCTCAGGCCCGCGTGCGCCTGCGCCGCCGGGATCCGCGCGGCCCACGTGGCGAACGCCGCCCCGCACACCGCGAACACCACCGAAACGGCCGCCCGCGCACGCCGCGTCTCCTGCATCGAAACTGTCCCCCAGACGCGAAGAAGGGGCCACCCGAAAGTCTCGGGTGGCCCCGACGGAAACTCCGCCTGCTACTTGGCCTTCGCGGTGCTCGCCTTCTTCGCGGGCGCCTTCTTGGCTGTCGTCGTCTTCGCCGCGGCGGCCGACTTCGTGGCCGAAGCCGACTTCGCCGCCGTGGACTTCGCCGGCGCCTTGCGCGTCGTCGTGGTGCGGCGCTTCGGGGCCGGGCCCTTCGCCCGCTTCTCCGCGAGCAGCTCCGCGCCACGCTCGGCCGTCAGCTCCTCGATGCTGTCGGACTTCCGCAGCGTCGCGTTGTACTCGCCGTCGGTGACGTACGGGCCGAAGCGACCGTCCTTGACCACCATCGGCTTGCCCGACACCGGGTCGTCGCCGAGCTCCTTGAGCGGCGGCTTCGCCGTGGCCGACCGTCCCCGCTGCTTCGGCTCCGAGTAGATCTTCAGCGCCTCTTCCAGCGTGATCGAGAACAGCTGGTCCTCGGTCTGGATCGAGCGCGAGTCCGTGCCCTTCTTCAGGTACGGCCCGTAGCGCCCGTTCTGCGCGGTGATCTCGTCACCCGACTCCGGGTCCTTGCCCACCACGCGCGGCAGCGACAGCAGCTTCAGCGCGTCTTCGAGCGTCATCGTGTCGATGGCCATCGATTTGAACAGCGAGCCCGTACGCGGCTTCGGCTGCTTCGCCTTGGCGGCCTTCTTCTGCGCGGCCGTCGCACCCTCGGGCAGCGGCTCGGGCTCGGGCAGCACCTCCGTGACGTACGGGCCGAAGCGGCCTTCCTTCGCCACGATCTCGTGCCCGCTCACCGGGTCGACGCCCAGCTGACGGCCTTCCTGCGGCGTCGCGAAGAGCTTCTCCGCGATCTCCGAGGTCAGCTCGTCCGGCGGCAGGTCCTCGGGCAGGTTGGCGCGCTGCGACTGGCCGTCGACCTCGCGCTCGAGGTACGGCCCGTAGCGGCCCACGCGCACGACGACCTTGTGCCCGTCGGCGTCGTTGAACAGCGGGATCGAGTTGATCTCGCGCGCGTCGATGCCCTCGACGCTGCCGTCGACCAGCTTCTTGAGCCCGCCGAGCCGCCCGACCGAGCCCTCCACGCCGAAGTCCCCGCCGAAGTAGAACTTCTGGAGCCACTCCACGCGCTGCTCGTCGCCGTTGGCGATGCGGTCGAGCTCGTCCTCGAGACCGGCGGTGAAGTTGTAGTCCACCAGGCGCTCGAAGTGCCGCTCCATCAGGCCGATCACGGCGAACGCGACCCACGAGGGCACCAGGGCGGAGCCCTTCTTCCACACGTAGCCGCGGTCCTGGATGGTCTTGATGATCGACGCGTACGTCGACGGGCGGCCGATGCCCAGCTCTTCCAGCTTGCTCACGAGGCTCGGCTCGGAGTAGCGCGCGGGCGGCGAGGTGGTGTGGCCGTCGGCCGACAGCTCGGACGCGGTCAGCCCCTGGTCCTTCACCAGCACCGGCAGGCGGCTCTGCTTGTCGTCGGCCTCGCCACCGGCCTCGGTGTCGACGGCCTCGACGTAGGCCTTCAGGAAGCCGGCGAAGGTGATCGTGCGGCCCGAAGCGGCGAAGGTGCACTCCTCGCCCGAGGTCGCGGTGCCGACGATGCGCACCGACATCGTGGTGCCCTTCGCGTCGGCCATCTGCGACGCGATCGTGCGCTGCCAGATCATCTCGTACATGCGGAACTCGTCGGAGTCCAGCTCGCCCGCGACCTGGCCCGGCGTGCGGAACACCTCGCCGGACGGGCGGATCGCCTCGTGGGCTTCCTGCGCGTTCTTCACCTTGCGCGTGTACTGCCGCGGCGAAGGCGACACGTACTCCTTGCCGTACAGCTGCGTCGCCTGGCTGCGGGCGGCCGAGATCGCCGACTCCGACAGCGTGGTCGAGTCGGTACGCATGTAGGTGATGTAGCCGTTTTCGTACAGCTTCTGCGCGATCCGCATCGTGCGCTCGGACGTGAAGCGCAGCTTGCGGCCCGCTTCCTGCTGCAGCGTCGAGGTCATGAAGGGCGCGTACGGCTTCCGCGTGTACGGCTTCTCCTCGACGCTGGACACGGTGAAGTCGCGGTTGGCCAGCGCCTGCGTCAGGGCCCGCGCCTCGGCCTCGCCGAGCACACGGATCTCCTTGGCCGTGCCCTTGAGCTGACCGTCGGAGTCGAAGTCGCGGCCGGTGGCCAGGCGGGCGCCGTCGACGCCGACCAGGCGGGCCGGGAAGGTCTGCGGCGAAGCGTCTTCGCCGGCGTCCATCGTCGCGGAGATGTCCCAGTAGGACGCCGAGGTGAAGCGCATGCGCTCCCGCTCACGCTCGACCACGATCCGCGTCGCCACGGACTGCACGCGGCCCGCCGAGAGCTTCGGCATGACCTTCTTCCACAGCACCGGCGAGACCTCGTAGCCGTAGAGGCGGTCGAGGATGCGGCGGGTCTCCTGCGCATCGACGAGATCGACGTCGAGCTCGCGGGTCGCGTCGGCGGCCGCGCGGATCGCCTGCTCGGTGACCTCGTGGAACACCATGCGGCGCACGGGCACCTTGGGCTTGAGCGTCTCGAGCAGGTGCCACGCGATGGCTTCGCCCTCGCGGTCGGGGTCCGTGGCGAGGTAGAGCTCGTCGACGTCCTTGAGCAGGCCCTTGAGCTCGGTGACCTTGGACTTCTTGTCCGGCGTGACGATGTAGAGCGGCTTGAAGTCGTTGTCGATGTCCACGCCGAGGCGCGCCCACGACTCGCCCTTGTACTGGGCCGGCACGTCGGCCGCGCCGCGCGGAAGGTCGCGGATGTGCCCGACGGAGGACTCGACGACGTAGTTGCCGCCGAGGTAGGGGGCGATCTTGCGGGCCTTCGTAGGCGACTCGACGATCACCAGCCGCCGAGTCCCGGCGCCGTTCGTCCCGGTGCCGTCCTTCTTGGTCCGTGCTCCTGCCACGCTGCCCTGCTCTCCACTCATCCCCGCGCCATCGCCCTCGATGGCGGCGGCACTCCTTTTACCCCTCGACGAGGGGTGCTGCGCCCGCGTCTTCGACCTGCCAGTGTGCACGCCCGCACCGGCCGCGCAGCGGCTAGGTGGCCTGACACGCCGCCGGGCCCCTGCCCGTCGGATCGCCTGTGACCTCGGCGATGTTTCCTCTCCACACCTAGCACGTGATTCCGGACACGTGCCGTGCAGGGTATCTCGTGATCACGCCGATACCCTCCGTTCGACGGTGGTGGACCCGACGTTGGCACCGCTTCACTTACTACCTCGTCGAGCCGAAAGGAACCACCATGACCCGACGCCTGCTGGGTGGCGTGCTCGCGGCCGTGGCCGCGTTCGCCCTGGTCACCGCCCCCGAAGCGAGCGCCGCGACCACCACGTTCTCCGGCACTGTGGCGCTGTCCAACTGCTCCGGCTCGGTCGTCAAACCGGCCGGCACGCCGGACACGGCGCCCGCGCTCGTACTTTCCAACGGTCACTGCCTGGAGTCGGGTTTCCCCGATCCCGGCGAGGTCATCGTCGGTCAGCGGTCCACTCGCACCTTCAGCCTGCTGTCGTCGGACGGCAAAAGTTCACTCGGGACGTTGAAGGCCAAAAAGGTCGTGTACGCGACCATGACCGACACCGACGTGTCCCTCTACCAGCTCGACACGACGTACGCGGCGATCAAGCAGAAGTACCACGTCTCGCCGCTCGAGCTCGTCTCGGCGCACCCGACCGCGGGCACGCACATCGACGTCGTCTCGGGCTACTGGAAGACCATCTACTCCTGCTCGATCGACGGGTTCGTGCACGAGCTGCACGAAAACGGCTGGGTCTGGAAGGACTCGATCCGCTACACACCCGAGTGCAAGACCATCGGCGGCACGTCCGGCTCCCCGATCGTCGAGACCGCGACCGGCAAGGTCATCGGCGTGAACAACACGTCGAACGACGACGGCCAGCGCTGCACGCTCGACAACCCGTGCGAGGTCGACGGGTCCGGGAACGTGACCGTGCATCCCGGGACCAAGTACGGCGAGGAGACGTTCGGTATTCCCGCCTGCCTGACGACGGCGAGCGAGATCGACCTCAACCGGGCTGGTTGCACGCTGCCCAAGCCCCAGTGACACAGCCGTAGCACTACAGCCCTAGCCGACGGCCTCCAGGACGTCGCCCAGCAAATACTGAAGGGGACTCCCGCCGCCTCCGCCGCGGCGTGAGTCCCCTTCGGTGCGTTCGGGCCGGGTGTCCTCACGGAGTTCGGGCAGCTCGGGCCACGCGGCCTCCGCGCCCGCGGGCGCCTCGCCGATGAGCTCCAGCAGCCCGTCGAGCTTGCGCCGCCCGGTCAGCCGCGCGGCGGGCTCCTCGGCCTTCGGCCCCAGCAACCGCGCGTGGACACCCAGCGGCGCCAGCGCGGCCAGCAGACCGTCGTGCATGTGCGGCGCCAGCGGGTCCATGCCGAGCAGGTAGCCCGACGGCCCCGGCCGGCCCGCGGCCAGGGCCCACATGCGCAGCATCGCGCCGCTCAGCCGGAAGCCTTCGGGCAGCGCTTTGCCCGAATCGTCTTCGGACGGACCCGAGCAGCCCTGGCGCAGCCACTGCACGGACAGCGGCAGGAGGTCGACCCGGAACGACGTGCGCACCTGCGGCCGCCCGCAGTCCCGCACCGCCACCTGCGCGTCGGCCCCACGCCGGCGGCACTCGCGCGCCAGCACCCGGGCGCGCCACTGCTCGTCGACGTTCACGGACAGCCGCGCCGCCGTGCGCCCGAAGCCGGTGATCTGTCCTTGGCAGCACAGCAGGCCGGCCAGGTCCGCAAGCCCCGGGCCGCTCGCCTCCGCAGAGAACAGCGAGATCGTCCGATCCACGCGGATCATGATAGAACACAAGTTCGATCGGACGCGAGGGTCAGGCGGCGGATTTTCGCCGATCGAGCGATCATGCCGGCACGCGGTCGTCGGCCGCCCGGGGCGCGAAGACCACGGCCACGAGCAGCGCGACGGCGGCCACGAGGAACACCGCAGACAGCGTGAGCAGGCCGAAGACGGCGATCCCGAGCGAGCCGCCGATCTGGCGCGCGAAGGTGAGGGTGGCCATCCCGGCGCCGAGGATGTCCTGGGGTGCCCACGACTGCGCCAGCAACGTGTAGGCCTGCATCGACAACCCGAGGGCGCCGCTGCACGCGAGCCCCACGACCACGGCGACCAACCGGGTCGGGCCCGGCTGGAGGAGCGGGAGTGCCGCAGTGGCCAGGAGTCCGGCCACGCCGAGGACCAGCCCGAACCGGCCCCAGGCCGTGACGCGCGGCCGGCGGCGGGCGAGCAGCGCGAACCCGGTGGTCGCCAGCACTTGGCCGACACTCATCGGCAGGAGCAGGAGGCCCGTGGCCGTGGGACTGGCGGCGCCGATGGCCAGTGGCACGTAGGTGAAGCTGCCGAACAACGCCACGCCGGTCAGGAAGGTGACGGCGACGGCCCGCGCGAGGCGGGCGTCGGCGAACAGCCGCGGCGGGACCAGTGGCGCGGCCGCCCGCCGTTCGACCAGCACGAAGGCGACCGCCGCGACCAGCCCGACGACCACGAGCACGGGTGCCCACCCAGGCGTCGCACTGCTGCCGAGCACGACGACACAACCCCCGGCGACCGCGACCGGAACCGCGCCCATCCAGTCGAACCGGATTCGGCCCGAGCGCCGCTTGCCCGGCACCGAACGCACCCCGAGAACTACAGCCACAACACAGACCGGCAGATTGATCAGGAAGATCGACCACCAGCCCGCGACGGCCGCCAGCACGCCGCCCAGCGGAGCACCGCCGATCGACGACAGCGCGAACACCGCCGTCAGCCAGCCTTGCCGCCGCACCAGTTCGTCCCGGTCGAACAGCTCCGCCATGGCTGCCACCGCGGCCACGATCAGCCCGCTCCCGCCCAGCCCCTGCACCGCGCGAAACGCGATCAACGCGGCCAGATCCGGCGCCAGGGCACCCGCCGCCGACCCGACGGCGAACGCTGTGACCGAGCCGACGAACATGCGCCGCCACCCCCACCGGTCGCCGAGGCTGCCGTGCACCGGCGTGGCGACCGCGACCGCCAGCAGGTACGCCGCCGTCACCCCACCCACCGAGCCGGGATCGCCCAGGTCGGCGCCGATGGACGGCAACGCCGCGACCACCACGCTGGTGTCGAGCGAAGCCATCAGCAGCCCCAGCACGAGCGCGGCGAACGCAGCGTCGCGACTACGAGGGAGTATATGCATATCGCACACGTTATGCATGCGGATCGCACACAGTCACGGTAGGGTGGAGCCCGTGATGCCACCCCTCACCGAAGCCGGGCCCGCGTTGTTCCGCCTGGTCAGACACTGGTCCCGACGCTGGACCCTGCGCACGTCGGCCGAGCTCACGGGCGAGATGCGCCACGTGCAGCACATCCTCGCGGTCGAGGCTGTCGACACGGGGAGCGAGCACACCGACGAGGTGACCGTCGCGACCGTCGCGCACCACCTCGGCCTCGACCACTCCGGCGCCAGCCGCATGGTCCGCGACGCGACCACCGCCGGCTACCTCACCCGCGCCACCTCGGACCACGACCGGCGCCGCGCGTCACTGCAACTCACCGACAGCGGGCGCGAACTGCTCAACGCCTCGCACCAATGGCAGCGCAGAACCTTCAACGACCTCACCGCCACCTGGTCGGCCACCGACCGCCAACGCTTCGCCGCCTACCTCATCCGGCTGACTCGCGAACTTGATTCGGAGAGCTAGTCAGCGCGGCGCGCTCGCACGGGTCAGGTCTCGCGCAGCACCTCAGGACAGGGTGGGCACCGGGCATCACCGCAGCTCACGGGAGGCAGGCGCGAGCTGCTCGCCCCGACCAGCCGGTGGCAGCGGCCGACGTCGAAGCACCTCACCGCCACCCGCACACCAGCCGAGCGCCGGCTACGTCGTCCGCGCGACCGCGGTCGGACACGGCTCGCGCAGCACGTCCAGACAGGGCCGACGCCGGGCGACGCCTCAGTTCGCCGACAGCATGCGCGAGCTACCCGACCCGCCCCATCGGTGGCAGCGGCCGACGCTCCACCAACTCACCGCCACCCGCGCACCAGCCGAGCGCCGGCAACCTCGTCCGCGCGACCGTGACCAATCACTTCTCGCGCAGCACGTCCAGACAGGGCCGACGCCGGGCGACGCCTCAGTTCGCCCGCAGCAGGCGTGAGCTACCCGACCCGCCCGTGGCAGCGACTGTCGTCCAACCAAATCACCACCCGCGAATCAGCCGACGCTCGTCGCCGAGCGTGTCAGCGCGGCGCCGGTGGCACCACCAGCTGCTGGCAGTCCGGCGCCCGCTTCCCCGCGGCCGAGAGTTCCGGCGTCGCGTTGAGGCCTTGGAGGACGTTGAGGGCGGCGACGTCGTCGAGGGTTGCCCGGGCGTCGCCGAGGGCGGTTTTGGTGGTGGAGGCGTCGGTGGCCGTGTCGAGGCGTTCACGGACCGTGTCGGCGCGCGCGCGGACGGAGGCGAACTGTTTGAGCAGGTCGCTGCGGGCCTGGTCGTCGCCGGGTAGTGGCGGCGGGCCGACGCGGTCGAGGCCGTCAACGGTCTGGTCGATGCCGTCGACGACGGACGACAGGAGCCGGCTCGACGTGCGGGAAGCCTGTTCCGGCGAGCTGGGGTCGATCTCGGGCAGGTTCGCGAGCGTGCGGACGAGGTGGGTGACCGCCGAGCAGTAGCCGTCCGCCCATCTCGCGGCCGGATCGGCCTGGCTGGAGGTGTCCGCCTGCCCACCGCTGTGGGTCTGCGACACCGGCGGCTGCTGCCCGCAGGCGGCAAGGCCGACACCGAGTGCCGTGACCAGCGCGGCTAGAACGGTCGACCGCGGCCGCACCGCGACACCTCCTGCCCGTCGACGTCCAGGTGCCCCCGACCGTACCGACCCGAGAATCATTCGCAAGTCACCCGCCGGAGTGCGGGAGGAATTCCCGACACGCCGGGACCCGGCACGCGAGCAGCGCGCCGGGCCCCGGACGGTGTTCGAACGGCGGATCAGGCTTTCGCCTCCGCCGGAGTGTTCTCGATGACCGTGCCGCGTCGCTTGGACACGACGACCGCCGCGACGATGACCGCCAGCGCGACGACCGCGATCACGATGCGCCACGTGGTGTCGGCGCCGCCGCCCAGCGTCAGGCTGACGACCGCCGGCGCGATCAGCACGGAGACCAGGTTCATCACCTTGATCAGCGGGTTGATGGCCGGGCCCGCGGTGTCCTTGAACGGGTCACCCACGGTGTCACCGATGATGGTGGCCTCGTGCGCGTCGGAGCCCTTGCCGCCGTGGTTGCCGTCTTCGACGAGCTTCTTGGCGTTGTCCCAGGCACCACCGGAGTTGGCGAGGAAGATCGCCATCAGGGTGCCGGTGGCGATCGCACCGGCCAGGTAGCCGGCGAGCGCGCCCGTGCCGAGGCCGAAGCCGACGGCGATCGGGGCGAACACCGCGAGCAGACCCGGCGTGGCGAGCTCACGCAGCGAGTCGCGCGTGACGATGTCCACGACCTTGCCGTACTCGGGCCGCGTGGTGCCCTCCATGATCCCGGCGATCTCGCGGAACTGGCGGCGCACTTCCTGCACCACCGCGCCGGCCGCACGCGAAACCGCGTTGACGGCCAGGCCCGAGAACAGGAACACCACGGCCGCGCCGACGATCACGCCGACCAGCGTCGACGGGTTCACGACGTTGGCGATGAACTCGCCCGTACCGCCCACGGCCTTCGTGATCGCGTCCGAATAGGACCCGAACAGCGCCGTGGCCGCGAGGACCGCGGTGGCGATCGCGATGCCCTTGGTGATGGCCTTGGTGGTGTTGCCCACCGCGTCCAGCTCGGTCAGGATCTGCGCGGCCTTCTCGTCGACGTCGCCCGACATCTCGGCGATGCCCTGCGCGTTGTCGGAGACCGGGCCGAAGGTGTCCATCGCGACGATGACGCCGACCGTGGTCAGCAGGCCGGTACCGGCGAGCGCGACGGCGAACAGCGCGACACCGCCACCCAGCAGGAACGCGCCGAACACGGCGGCACCGATCACGAGCGCGGTGTACACGGCGGACTCGAACCCGACCGAGATGCCGGAGAGGATCACCGTGGCGGCACCGGTTTCCGACGTCTTGGCGACGTCCTGCACCGGCTTGTGCTCGGTGCCGGTGTAGTAACCCGTGAGCTTCAGGATGATCGCGGCGAGCACGATGCCGATGATCACGGCGACGGTCGCGATGACCGCCGGGTTGCCGCTGTTGCCGGCGAACTCCGCACCGAAGTCGGAGAAGCTGCTCGGCAGGTACACGAACGCCGCGACGGCCGACAGCACCGCGGAGATCACCGCGGAGATGTAGAACGAGCGGTTGATCGTGACGAGACCGCCCTCGCCCGCACGCGCCTTCGTGATGTACACGCCGATGACGGCGGTGATGACACCGATGGCGGGCACGATGAGCGGGAAGATCAGGCCGCTGGAACCGAAGGCGGAGCTGCCCAGGATCAGCGCGGCGACCAGCATGACCGCGTAGGACTCGAAGAGGTCCGCCGCCATGCCGGCGCAGTCGCCGACGTTGTCACCGACGTTGTCGGCGATCGTCGCCGCGTTGCGCGGGTCGTCCTCGGGGATGCCCTGCTCGACCTTGCCGACCAGGTCCGCGCCGACGTCGGCGGCCTTCGTGAAGATGCCGCCGCCGACACGCATGAACATCGCGATCAACGCGGCGCCGAACCCGAAGCCCTCCAACACCTTCGGGGCCTGGCCCGTGTAGACGAGCACGACGATCGCGGCACCGAACAGGCCGAGGCCGACGGTGATCATGCCGACCACGCCGCCGGTGCGGAACGCCACGCGCATCGCGATCTCGCGGCCGCCTTCTTCACGCGCCGCGGCCGCCACGCGCAGGTTCGCCTGCGTCGCGAGCCACATGCCGAGGTAGCCGATGGTGAACGAGAACACCGCGCCGACGAGGAAGAAGATCGAGCGGCCGATGCGCTCGTTCCAGTCGTCGGCGGGGAGCGCGAACAGCAGCAGGAACACGATTACGCCGAAGATGGCGAGGGTGTTGCGCTGCCGCTTCAGGTATGCGGCCGCACCTTCCTGCACCGCCTTGGCGATGTCCTGCATCTTGGCGGTGCCCTGGCCCGCGGCCAGCACCTCCCTGAGCAGCACGTAACCGATGGCGAGTGCGGCAAGGGCGACCACGGCGACCACACCGACGATGGTGTAGCCACCCCCGGAGAGCGTGAGACCGCCCTCCGCGAGGAACTGCCGGGACATTCGTCCTCCTGGGAACGCCGTTGGCCAATGCGGACTCGTCGTACCCGGCGTGCCTGCACTGGCATGGGATCTGTACCGAGCGACACGCTAGCCGTGCGGGCAATGCACGTCTCACATGACGATCGCCACAGAGGGTGTGGATTGCGGGAGTGTATTGGTAGTGCTCAGCGGCCGTGCAACGCGTCCCGGTGACAGCACGTTCCGTGACCTTGTGTGATTGCTCACTTGATCGATCTCGCCGCGGTTCTATCGGTGCCCTGTGCGAAGCTTCGGCACGTGGTCGAGCGAGGACGGAGGCTGTTGAGCCGGGTCACGGCAGGGCTCCCGGTGAGTGAGAACCCGGTCACGCACGTGGCCGAGCTTCCCGCGCGGGCAGCCGGTTTCGCGGCGTGGCCGGAGTGGGCCGCGCCGTCGGTCGTGTCGGCGTTCGCGGGTTCCGGCCTGGAGATGCCCTGGAAACACCAGGTGGAGGCGGCTTCGCTGGCTCACGCCGGGTCCCATGTGGTGGTGTCGACGGGCACGGCTTCGGGGAAGTCGTTGGCGTACCAGTTGCCGGTGCTGTCCGCACTGGCCACGGGCTCGGCGGCGACCGCGTTGTACCTCTCGCCGACCAAGGCGCTGGGCGCTGACCAGCTGCGTTCGGTGTCCTCTTTGGACATCCCCGCGGTGCGGGCCGCGTCCTACGACGGTGACACCCCGATGACCGAGCGCGACTGGGTGCGCGCGCACGCGAACTGGGTGTTCACGAACCCGGACATGCTCCACCGCGGGATCCTGTCCTCGCATTCGCGGTGGACCCGGTTTTTCAAGAACCTGGCCTACGTGGTGGTCGACGAGTGCCACAGCTACCGCGGCGTGTTCGGTTCGCACGTCGCCCTGCTGCTACGCCGGCTGCGGCGGGTGGCCGCGCACTACGGGGCGTCGCCGGTGTTCGTGCTGGCCTCGGCGACCACGGCTTCGCCGGCGGAGTTCGCTTCGCGGCTGACCGGGCTGCCGTGCGCGGCGGTCACCGAGGACGCTTCGCCGCGGGGCGCGCGGACGGTCGCGTTGTGGGAGCCCCCGCTACTCGACGAGCTGACGGGCGAGAACGGCGCGCCGGTGCGGCGTTCGGCGGGTGTGGAGACCGCGCGGATCCTCACGGACCTCGTGGTGGAGGGCGCGCGTTCGCTGGCTTTCGTGCGCTCGCGCCGCGGGGCGGAGCTCACGGCGTTGGGCGCGCGGCGTCTTTTGTCCGAAGTGGACCCGGCATTGGCGGAAACCGTTGCGGCGTACCGATCCGGCTTCTTACCGGAGGAGCGTCGGGCGTTGGAGGCCGCGTTGCTGTCCGGCCGGTTGCTGGGGGTGGCGACCACCAACGCGCTGGAGCTCGGCGTCGACATCGCGGGCCTCGACGCCGTGGTGCTCGCCGGCTACCCGGGCACGCTCGCGTCGTTCTGGCAACAGGCCGGGCGCGCCGGGCGCTCGGGCGACGAGGCGCTGGTCGTGTTCGTGGCGCGCGACGATCCGCTCGACACCTACCTCGTGCACCACCCGGCGGCGTTGCTGGAGCGTCCGGTGGAGACGGCCGTACTCGACCCGACGAACCCGTACGTGCTCGGGCCGCAGCTCGCGTGCGCCGTGGCGGAGCTGCCACTGACGGAACCGGAGCTGGACACGTTCGGCGGCCCGGCGGCGCGCGCCGTACTCGCGGACCTGGCGGAGGAGAAGCTGCTGCGCCGCCGGTCCAGCGGCTGGTACTGGACCGCTCGCGAACGCCCCCACGCCGAGGTCGGCATCCGCGGCTCCGGCGGCGACCAGATTGCGGTGGTGGAGGCGGATTCCGGCCGCATGCTCGGCACCGTCGACCCGGGGTCGGCTTGCTACGCCGTGCACCCGGGTGCGGTGTACCTGCACCAGGGCTCGTCGTACGTCGTCGACGAGCTCGACCTCGAGACCGGCCTCGCCCTCGTGCACGCCGAGGACCCGGACTGGCACACGTCGCCGCGGGAGGTCGTGGACATCTCCGTGCTGTCCACGCAGGAACAGTGCACCCACGGCGGCGTCACGGTGTGCCTGGGCGAGGTGGCGGTGACGTCGCAGGTCGTCGGCTACCTGCGTCGCCGCCCGTCGGGTGAGGTGCTGGACCACACCCCGCTGGACCTGCCGGAACAAAGCCTGCACACGCGCGCCGTCTGGTACACGGTGACGAGCGATCTACTCGGCCCTGCGCACCGCATCGGAACGGGCGGCATCGGCGCGGCACGGGCCGGGGCCGTCGCGCCGGCGGGGACCGGGAGTGCTCGGGTCGGGGCCGCGACCGTGGCATCGGCGGGAACCGAAAGCGCTCCCGGCGACGCTGCAACAGCGACCAACG